>JBMFWW010000001.1:0-195780 GCA_049964835.1 Candidatus Micrarchaeia archaeon
TGCAAAAAATATAAAACCTGCGGCCACAGAGAGTGGTCATCAGCATAACTGGCAACATTTTGTTTTTGTTACAAAATATAGATACAAAATGTTCAAAAACGAAAAAACAGTTGCAATAATTAAAAAAGCAATAATAGACGCGGCTTCAAGAAATAATATCACTATAAAAGAATTTTCTTTTGGCAATGATTATTCACATATACACCTTGAATTAAATGTTCCTCCAACGTTATCAATTTCACAAGTTGCACAGTTTTGAAGGGTTTTTCTTCATACACTATTTTTAAAGAAATGCCAGATCATCGTTTACGTTACCCTAACGGTGCTTTTTGGAGTGCAGGTTATAGTAGCAGTAGTGTCGGGTCTCAAATCGAAGAAATAGTAAGAAATTATATTAGACAACAAAACATTTCGGGGCAAATGAAATTGACATAACTCCCTTATTCAAAAATGATGTCTAGAGCTTTAGCTCTAGGAGACGGTCATTTTAATTTCTGTTTTATTATTTTTCATAATTAACTCCTAAATAATACATAAAATCTATTCATAAAATCCTATTTCCATCTCTCCAGCGTAGTTAAAATTAGGAGCTTTTATAACAATGTTTGCTACGTAGCTGTCTTTTTTATCTAATATGAATGGAACTCCAGGTTTTATTGATATTATCTCAAACGGTTCATTTATTTTAACTACGCTAACTTTTGTATTATAGCTCAATACCTTATAAAGCTGTATATCTTTCTTAAAAGGTTGGCCTTTCTTAATGTTCATACTGAACATAGACTCTTCAAGTTCAACCTTTTTATTATTAGTTGTTAAGATAATTTTTGATATATTTAGGTCTATATTATCTTTGCTGTTTGTTTCAAGTTTTATTAACATCGGTCCACTATAATTCCCTTCAGGAGCCTTTATTTTAAGGTCAAATTTCATTTTTGTTAAATACGGCACTTCTGTAGGTAGCTTTGGATTTATATCTAAAAGAGTAAACGGTTTTTCTACAGTTATCTTTTCTACATTTATTGTTGGACCTTTTAAATTATCTGGAAGTAATCCATTGCCTATTGTATTTTGAAATGGGAGTTGAAATGTAAAAGTCTCATCGACATCCATTCCTGGAAGACTGTGTACATCTCCTCCAAATCGAATATTTACTGCTGTTATAGTTCCCGCCTTTTTACTTTCTTCTTTTGGATCTTCTAATTTTTTATCCTTTAGTACATTTTTTTTATTTTTAAAAATATCAAATATTGACAAATTATCACTATCTATTTTACTTGTATATATTATCTTAGATAACTTATTTATAGCTGTATTTGTTTATATCATATTAGGTGAATTTATGGTTGTTGAAGGAGAAAAAGCTCCAGATTTTGAGCTTGTAGGTTCTGATGGTAAAAAGCACACATTAAAAGAGTTTAAAGGGAAAACACTGGTTCTTTATTTTTATCCTAAAGACAATACCCCTGGTTGTACTACAGAAGCTAAAAATTTCAATAAGAGTATAGAAAAAATTAGAGAGCTTGGAGCCGAGGTTGTTGGTGTTAGTAAGGATGATACTAAATCACATGAAAAGTTCTGCAATAAGTACTCGCTAAATTTTCTTTTACTCTCAGATCCTGATAGTTCCATGATAAAATCTTATGGTGCATATGGCGACAGAGGTATATTTGGCATGGGGACAATGCGAAAAACCTACATAATAGACAAGAATGGTAAGGTTTCTAAGATTTTTGAAAAGGTTAAACCTGATAAACATAATGAAGAAGTCATAGAAATTTTAACTCATAAATAATTTTTGATTTTTTTTATATTTTTAACAAAAGATATAAAAGCATTAATACAATAATCTAATCATGGAAAATAATCATTATTCTCTTAGTAAAAATACTACTCCTTATAACTATCAATTATTTATAGAGCCTAATTTTTCAGATTTCAAATACAAAGGTGAAGAAAAAATATATCTAAAAGTAAAAAATCCAACAAAAAGTATAACACTAAATTCTTCAGAAATAGAGATATCTACTGCATCTATCACATCAAAAAGCGAACATCAAGAATGCAAATTTGATTTTGATAAAAAAAATGAAAGGGTTACATTTTATTTCAAAAAGGCAGTATCTGGTGATGCTTTACTAGAAATAAAATTTATAGGTATTCATAATGACAAAATGGTTGGTTTTTACAGAAGTAGATATACTCAAAATGGAAAGGAAAAGTACTTCATGACTACACAATTTGAGGCTGCAGATGCGAGAAGAGCGTTTCCTTGTTTTGATGAACCATCTTTCAAAGCTACATTTGAACTCTCACTTCTTATAAATAAAGATTTAGTGGCAGTTTCAAATATGCCTGTTCTTTCAGAAGAAAGCATCGATAGCAAAAAATTAGTAAAATTCAAAAAAACACTAAAAATGTCATCATACTTATTATATATGGGAGTCGGAGAATTAGAGATTACAAATGAAAAGTTGGGGAAACTCATAATAAGAGCAATAACAACTCCCGGAAAGAAGGCATTAACAAAGGTTCCAATTTCATATGCAAAGAAGTTCATATCATTTTATGAAAAGTACTTTGGAATAAAATATCCTCTTCCAAAACTTGATTTAATTGCTGTTCCTGACTTTGCTGCAGGAGCAATGGAAAACTGGGGAGCAATAACATTTAGAGAAACAGCACTTCTATGTGATGAAAAAACACCTATAGAAAATAAACAAAGAGTTGCAGAAGTTATAGCTCATGAGCTTACACATCAATGGTTTGGTGATCTTGTCACGATGGCTTGGTGGGATGACTTATGGCTTAATGAAAGTTTTGCTACATTTATGAGCTACAAAGCTATGGATTCGGTATTTCCAGAATGGGAGGTAAAGCTAAAGTACATAGACGAGGTTATCGCAGAAGCTTTAGCGGCTGATCAGTTATTATCCACACATCCAATAAACGTTCCAGTTAAATCTCCTACTGATATAGATGAGATATTTGATGAAATAAGCTACGAAAAAGGTGGCAGTGTATTAAATATGTTAGAAGATTATGTAGGTAAAGACATATTCAGAAAAGGATTAAACAATTACTTAAAAAAACACTCTTATTCAAATGCTACAAAGCATGATCTTTGGAGCGCTACAGATGAAGTTGCAAAAGCGGGCAAAAACAAGGTATTTGTAACAAAAGTAGCAAAAGCATGGATAGAAAAGACAGGTTATCCGTATATTAAAATTAATAAAAATTCAAGCACAATAAAGCTCTCACAAAAAAGATTTATATTACTAAATAAATCTGTAAAAAAAGAGATATGGCCGATACCTATTAGATACTTAGAATCTCACAAAGATAAAACTAGACACATATTACTTTTTGATAAAGAATCTACTGCAATTAATTATAAAAATTCAAGCATGATAAAACTAAATAATGGCCAAAATGGATTCTACAGAACATTATACCCTAAGAATATGCTTCAAGAGATAGGAGACATGATTAAGGAGCAGGAGCTTTCGCCACAGGATTGCTGGGGCATAGAAAATGATTTATACTATTTTGTTAAAAAGGGATTATACCGATTAGATGATTATTTAGATTTTGTAAGTAAGTATGGTTTTGCAAGCAAATATCCAATGAATTTGAGTATACTTGGGCATCTTAATGGCCTTTACTCATTATTTTACAACAAAAAATCTCAAAGAAAGGAACAGATACGAGAGTTGTTAAAAGAGTACAGCAACGAGATACTAAAGCAGGTCGGTTGGGTATACTCTAAAAATGAAAGCCCTATAATAACAAGAATACGATCAGCAGCAATAGCATCATCTGGTATTGCAGGGGACATAAGCACAATAAATAAAGCCAAAAAACTATTTGAAAATTATATAAAATCAAAAAAAGAGTTGGATCCAAATATAAAATCAGCAATATTTAGAATAGTCAGTAGGTATGGAAATAAAGAAACATTTAATATCATAAAGAAAAAGTATATCGAAGAGCAAATACCCATAGAGAAAGCAAGATTTATGCAAACGCTTGGTCTTTTTAATAACAAAGATATAATAACCGAAGCGCTTGAATTTTCACTTTCAAAGGAGGTTAGATTACAGGACACAGCAATACTTGTATCTATATGCTCTTCAAATCCAGAATTTTATTATCTAACACTTAAATGGATTATGAAAAACTGGAAGCAGTTAATGAATAAGTTTAGTGAAGGAACACATATGCTTTCTAGATTTGTGGATGATTTTGCAATTATAAAAGAAAAGAAAGAAGCAAAAGAGTTTTCAAATTTCTTCTCAAAAAGTTCAAACATGCGTGGCGATCTTAAAAAATCTTTAAAACAAGCAAAAGAAATAATAGAAATAAACATATCCTTCTTAGAAAGAGAATCAAGGAGTTAGAAATGGACTTTCTATTTAGGTTTGATGAGCCTAGACAACACCAAAAGCAGATGATAGAAGATATATACACCTCGCTTCAAGAGCAAAAAAGCATCATAATAAATGCACCTACAGGAATAGGTAAAACAGATGCATCAATTGCAGCAACACTGACCTTTGCCATAAATAACAATCTTAACATCTTTTTTCTTACGCCAAAGACATCACAGCATAAAATTGTAATAGAGGCGCTTAGTGAAATAAATAGAAAATTCAACCTTAATCTAAAGTACATAGATTTTGTAGGTAAAAGAAACCTATGCGTAAATGAAAAGATAAATTACATGGAAGGCGAATCATTTTATAAAAGCTGTGAACAGTTAATCAGCAAGAAGGCATGCCCATACTATACTAATTCTAAAGACTCATTAACAATAGCAACACTAGAAGAATATACAAAAGATGGCCATAATAGCTTTTTCCACAAATGCTTCGAAAAGGGTGTATGTGGTTACGAAGCTACGGCTGAGCTAGCTAAAAAAGCAAGATTCATAATAGCCGATTATGCACATTTCCTTAATCCCTATACTAAAAAAGCATTTTTAAAAAAGATAGGCCATTCTTTAGACAATTCAATAATAATATGGGATGAAGCACACAATATAATAAACACAGCTAGTTCTTATATGAACAGTTCAATGAGCACATATACATTAAAAATGGCCGAACGTGAACTTACCTCTATAAAAAGTAATGTTGATATAAGCTATATGCGTTTTATGATTGAGAAAATAGCACAGAAGACATTAAAAGAAAAGAATTTAACCGAGGCATTTTTTCTAGGGGAGGATGCAAGAGCATCTCTCACATCTAATATAGAGTCAGTTTCTCAAGATTTGGAAAGAGCAGGTTTAGAGTATCTTACAAATTCAGGCGCAAAGCGCTCGTATTTAATTCAAATTTCTCGTTTTCTTGAAGCATTGAGCACAGAAAATGATTCTACTGCAAAAATAATCACCAAAAAAGGCGATGACATAAAGATGTCAATAATAACTTTGTATCCTGGCGCTGCTCTAGAGCCACTTCATGAAGCATACGCAAACATATTCATGAGCGGAACCATACTTCCTTTAGAAATGCATAAAGAACTCTTCGGAATCAAAGATGCAAAGACAGCCAATTATCAATCTCCGTTTCCATCTTCAAATAAGCTGTGCATTATAGATACGGATATATCTACAAAATATGAAAATAGATCTATTGATCAATACAAACGAATAGCTGCAAAAATAACTAATATAAAGAATAGAGCAGATGGAAATGTAGTTGCGTTCTTTCCAAGCTTTGATTTTTTGAAAAGTGTTTATAGATATATGGAAATTCCTGTAGATTTTATTCAAAGAAGCGATATGAAAACTCAAGCAGTTGAAACGTTAATCTCATCTTTTAAAAAAAGCTCAAACTCTCTAATGTTCGGTGTAATAGGCGGAAGTCTAAGTGAAGGCATAGATTATGCAAATAATGTTATAAAAGGCATAATTATAGTTGGCATTTCATTAGAAAAGCCAAATCTTGAACTCACTTCTAAAATAGAGTATATAAATAAGGTATTTAACGGAAAAGGCAACGAGTATGTGTACTTCGTACCAGCCATAATGCGTTCGGTTCAGGCTGCAGGAAGAGCTATAAGAAGTGAAAATGATCGTGCATTTGTAATCTTTATGGATAAACGATATGATTGGGGGATATACAAATTAATAATTAAAAATTTTATAAAAATAACAACCTCCGAAAATTATCTTAAATCAATAGATGATTTCAATAAAGAAAAAACAAAACCAATAACTCCTTCAAATAGTAATCTCTAATTCTCCAGAGCTATTTTCTTCAACGTTATAACTTTTTGTATCCGTAACCCATGTTGTGTTTTCATTAGCTTTTCCTGTACTTATATCAAATGCACCACTATGCCATGGGCACACAATTTCATTACCATCAATATATCCCTCACTAAGTGGCCCTTGTTCATGAGTACATTTTTCTTCTAAAGCATTTACCTTACCTTCATGTAAAATTATAACAAAACTTTTCCCTAAAATCCCGACTTTTATAGGCTCATTTTCTCTCAATTCAGATTTTCTAATTCCTAATTTTTCCTTAGTTATAAAAACACCCTGATTATATTAGGTATATTTACATATTTATCTTTACTCATACTTTATTTTTCTAGAGGTAAATAACTTTACAATTTATAAATTGTTCCTCTCCAAAGAATGTTTTTCATTCTGCTTGCTATCAATAAATTTATTTCGTATAAAAATGGAGCTATAAACACTATAACAAGCACCTTAGGATCTTTTGATCTAGACCTTTTATATGTTATAAAAGTACTTTTTAGTGTATGTATAAAGTATATTAGAAAAATAGGACTTATAAAAACAGTCAGAAAAATTCCTAATAAAATCAAAACTATCTCGGAAGTATAATACACAAGGCCTTCATAAAGATTTTTTCTATAGCCTAATAAGGTTAAAGCAGTTTGCCTATTAGCCCACTCAAAGAAGGTATCGAATGTTTCATCACAATTTACTATCGGTTTTGGTTTTCTTACATATGCTATTTTCAGACCTTTACTTTTTGCTATTTTTGTTAATGAAATATCATCCGATACGGAGTATTTTGAGTTTGTAAAAAAGGTCAATGATTTTTTATCTAAAATATCTCTTCTAAAAGCAAGTGAGCCACCCCATCCGAAACGACGTTTCTCATTTTCAAGAAGACTGTCTCCAACAAAGCCCCATACCATTTTAACCTCAGACCAGAATTTATTCTTTAAAGGTTTAAAAAAGGGATACATAGTTGATAACCCAATTTTTTTGTCTGATAGCGGCGCAACTAACTGTGACAACCATTCTTTACCAAACAAAACATCAGAATCAGCTATAACATATGTATCGTACTTTTGAAATCTTTTGATTGCCGTAGCTATAGCCCTTACCTTACCACTTCCATGCTCTTTATTGTTTGTAATTATATACTTTATTTTTGCATTCTTTATACTTTCTAATGCCAAATCAGTTTCTGTGTCTACTACTGCTATAACTTCATAATTAGTATATGTTTGTTTTTTAACCGATAAAAGATTTTCATACAATTTTATGTCTCTTCCTTTGCAAGGAACAATTACAAGAACTCTACCTTTATAATTAGAGTAATCTCGTTTTTCGCTATCAACTCTTAAAAATGATGAGATGTCAAGTATTAAAATAAAAAGGAAAACAACTACTGAGAATGCAATTACAAAATAAATAAAGATATTGTACATTAAATTTCCACACTTATATTGGAAATGTTTTATTTATATAGATTTCCTATTTCCATATAAAGTTGAAAAAAGTTGAAAAGTTGTTCTGTAATAGATAAATCTTTATTTATTATCTTCTTTATAAAATACATGTCTTACCATACTTTCCAAACAATTATAATACCTGCAATTGTTGTTTTCGCAGTTACCTACTTCGTAACAAAGTTTTTGATGGGTTATCTATTCGGAGCTGGAATAATAGCAGAAGATAGAAATAAGAAGGTTCCTGTCAAATTGCCAAGCAGCGGCGGTTTAGGCGTATCTTTCGGTATAATATTTGGAATACTCACATATATTTTTGGTGCTTCCTTTATCTTTCAAGCTGTAATTTCAATAGATAAGCTTTTTGCAGTAGCACTATCTATAATGTTAATAGCATTGGTAGGATTTATTGATGACATAAATGTAAAGAGAGAAAGAGAAAAATCAACAGATATGATGGATATACGTGTTGGTCTTAAGCAATGGCAAAAGCCACTACTTACATTAATTGGGGCACTTCCATTAATGGCAATAAATGTGCATGCAGGCGCAGTAAATATGCCATTTATAGGAAGCATAAGTTTTGGAATAATATATCCATTAATTATACTGCCTTTAGCTGTAATATTTATTTCAAATGCAGTAAATATCCTTGGTGGATTTGATGGATTACAG
This sequence comes from Candidatus Micrarchaeia archaeon, assembly GCA_049964835.1. Classification (GTDB taxonomy): domain Archaea; phylum Micrarchaeota; class Micrarchaeia; order Micrarchaeales; family CABMGC01; genus JAJZOD01. The sequence continues at coordinate 8,401 of JBMFWW010000001.1, forward strand.
CCAGGCATGATACTAATAGCAAGCTTTGGACTTCTTTTATACTCTTTCTTTTATGGCAATTATATAGGTACATTTCTATCAGTACTATTATTTTCATCAGTTCTAGCATTTCTCCCATTCAATATCTTTCCAGCTAAGATAATTCCTGGAGATAGCTTTACTTATGCAGTAGGAGCGGCATTTGCATCAATAGCGATAATGGGCAATGCAGAAGCATTTGCATTAATAATATTTATACCTTGGATAATTGAGTTCTTCTTACATTTAAGAAGAAAGTTTAAGGTTACTGATTTAGGAATATTACAAAAAGACGGAACAATGAAAGCTCCATATGGTAAGAAAATATACAGCTTAACACACTTAATAATGAATATTAAAAAAGCAAAAGAAGTAGATGTAAGTATTTATTTATGTGCTATGGAGATACTTTTTGTTCTCCTTGCATTTGGTCTTAAGTTCTTAGGTCTTCTATAACTTAAAGGATAATTATTTTTAGTATTGGAAATACCTGAAATACCTACTGCGTCATTGTTCTTAGTTAGTAGTATATCGGATTTTTTAATCAATCTTCTTCTTCCTGCATGTTCTGCATATCTGATTGCTCTATTTGTTATACTTTCTGCAAGCTTTTCAAGTTCTTTTTCAAGATTTAGTACCGCATCTTCAGTGACTTTCTCAGCGCCAGCCTCCCTTATGAATTGTTCTATATCATATAAACTGAATTTTCTTTCTGTCAATACATCACCAACCGAGATCTGTAGGGTATAAGTTAATAAGCTTTAAAAATGGTTCTATTACTTATCAAGTAGTGGAATTCTCATTCAAAGATATTATTGGCAAACTTATTTTTTACGGTAAATTGACGATATAACTTAGTTATACTTGAGTTCTGTGAAAAACAGCACATTCGTTTCTAGTATATACCTATAGATAAGCAATATATATCTTATTAAACACATATTCTCCTGTGATTTAATGTCAAACCCCCATAAATCAAAACGAAATGAACCAAAATTTAATTTAGATATAAATGCATTGGTAAGAAGAGGAGTTCCAGAAGAGCAGATAAGAGAGTTTATAATTTTATTGCCTTCTAACAGAGAAGATGAAAAAGTAGTAGCAGAACATCCAAAAGAGAAAAAAGCAGTTCATAATAGTATATTTGAACATTCATACTCATTAGAACAGTTATTAGAGCTTGAGAAGGCCGGTATTCTTAGTCTATTAAGGCCAAAAGAAAGGAAGGCATAAAAAAGAATATAAAAACAGAGTAATAAAAGTCCACAAAACTCAAAAAACAGAAAATAAACAGATAAAGAATTAGCAACACAAAATCGACATAATTGCGTCTACTTATTTAATTAATGCTTAATTATTTTTTATGCTTCTTTATTTTTAATATTTTTTTTACCTTTTCTATTGCCTCTATCGCTTTGTCTACCTCTTCCCTTTCATTATAAAGATAAAAGCTCATCCGTGCAACTGCAGGTTCATTAAGTACCCTATTAACGAGTGGCATTGCACAATGATGCCCAGCTCTTATTGCTACCCCTTCGCTATTAAATATTGTTGCTACATCATGAGGATGTGCTCCAGTTATATTAAATGATATTACACCTGCCTTATTGCTAAAGTCATCTTTCGGTCTAGGGCCATAAACAACAATTCCTTCTGTTTTCGATAATTTATCAAGTGCATATTTTGTAAGCTCTATTTCATGAGCTCTTATCTTGCTCATTGACTTATCATTAAGATACTCTATAGCTTTACCTAGACCTATACCTCCCTCTATATTGGAGGTTCCGGCTTCAAACTTCCATGGTAATTCATTCCACGTGCAGCTTTGGAACTCAACACTTCTTATCATATCTCCCCCGCCTATTATAGGTTCGGTCTTTTCTAGAAGTTCTTCTCTTCCGTATAAAATACCAATACCAGCTGGTCCAAGCATCTTGTGGCTTGAGAAAGCAAAAAAATCACAGCCTATCTCTTTCATATCTACTTTCATGTGAGGTACCGATTGCGCTCCGTCTATTAAAACTGTAGCTCCATACTCTTTAGCAGCTTTAGTTATTTGCTTTGCATCGTTTATAGTACCTAAAACATTTGAAACATGAGTGAATGAAACGAGTTTTGGTCTTTCTTCTTCTAGCTTTTCCATGTAGTCGTGCATGTCTAGCTCTCCGTTTTCAACATTTGCATATACTAACTTAGCGTCCTTTCTTTTTGCAAGCAAAATCCACGGAACTATATTACTGTGGTGTTCCATTTGTGTTATGAGTATGCTATCACCGCTCTTTATATTTTGTTCAGCCCATGATAGCGCAACTAGATTTATTGCTTCTGTAGTGTTTTTACAGTAAATTATATTTCTATAAGACTCAGCATTTATGAATTTAGCAACATCTTCCTTTGATTTTGTATAAGCTTCTGTAGCTTTTACAGATATATCATAAAGTCCTCTATGTATATTTGCATTATACTCTTTGTAATAGGTAGTTATTCCATCTATTACTAAATTTGGTTTTTGTGATGTAGCTGCACTGTCAAGATAAACAAGTTTTTTGCCCATATTTTTTGTATTCAATATAGGAAAATCTTCTCTAATTTTTTTAACGTCTAGTTCCATTATCAACTATCTCATTAATTATTATTCTTAATACCTTATTTTTCACAATACTTTTCTTAAATAAAGTCCATTAGTTATTTTCTGATTTATATTTATTGATATAAGTTATTGAAATTATCTTTTATGTATAACCTTTTTCTTCAATTTCTCTTATTAATTCTTTACCCCCCTCTTTCACTATCTTTCCATCTATCATTACGTGTATAAATTGGGGCTGCATATACTCTAATATTCTACTATAATGTGTTATTACAAGAAGGCTCATATCTCTTTCTTTTTGCATCTTGTCTACATTCGTCGCAACTATTTTTAGTGCATCTACATCTAATCCTGAATCGGGCTCATCAAGTATTGCTAACTTTGGTTTCAAAATGTGCATCTGAAGTATCTCCGCCTTTTTCTTTTCACCACCTGAAAAACCATGGTTTAATGATCTTCCAATCAACTCCTCCTTAAGTGCAAGTTCTTTTGATGTATCTTTTATCTCTGACATAAACTCTTTGAACTGCAATGGTTTTTCTGTTATTGCGCCTCTTGCAGTATTTAAGAAGTTAAGAAAACCAAGACCCTCTATTTCTATGGGATTTTGAAACTGCAAAAATATTCCAAGCTTTGCTCTTTCATTAGGTTTCATATCATTTATTTTTTTACCATCAACTAATATTTCACCATCTGTTATCTTAAGCTGTGGATGGCCCATTATTGCCTTTGCAAGTGTGGTCTTTCCGGATCCATTCGGACCCATTATTACATGCATCTCTCCTTCGTTAATAGAAAGATTTACTCCCTTAACTACCTCCTTACCATCTATTTCTATATGTAAATTTTTTATTTCCAATTTCATTTTATTCACCCTTTGTTGCTGAAAGCCAGATGCCCTTTGTTGTTATATCCTCTATTACTCCATATTTGTCATTATCCAATCGGCTTAACAATATAGAAGAGGCAATCTCTTTAGCAGAACTGTCTTTAATATTAAAAAGATACTTGTTTATGAATGAGCTAATAAACATCTTTCTTGCTTGTTTTTCATCTATTCCTCTAGAAATGATATAGAATAACGCCTCCTTGTCTATCGGAGATGTTGCTGCGCTGTGTGTTGCTGAAACTTCATCACTATAATCTATGGACATATCTGGCAAAGCATCTATATGCGCCTTTTCACTTATTATTATGCCGCGTTCATTTACTCTAGATATCGCACCTTTTGTATACTTATTTACCTTTGCATAACCTTTCAATACACATCTTGATTCGCCATCAAGTACAACGCCAGTTTCAAGATGAGTTTTTGTTCTCTCTTTAGCATTTATTAAATATGTATTGATATCAAATTTCTGTTCAAATCCTCCATAAACTACTTCATTAACATCGATATTGCTTTCAACACCCAAGGCATCGAAGTAATTTATTGACTTTGTCATTTTCGAACCGTTATAAACAAAGTTCGCGTTTATCTTTCCGCCACCTTCTGCAACTCCTTTAGATAGGTTTAAAAATGTGGTTTTACTGCTGCAGTTGTTTATCAAATTTATTTCCAGAGAAGATCCTTTTCTAACATTAAATTCATGAAGTACTGCTTCTATAGATTCATTTTCACAGCACGAAACAAAGAACTCTGATACATTCAAATTTGAATTTTCAGAAAGATCAAAATGCAGTTGCGTCATATTATCCGAATCATTTATAAACAAAATATTTATTTTATCATGCGAAGTTGGTCCTATTTTGCATACAAATAAATTTTCAGAATATGCATTTAAGAATGCGCCAAGCTTATTGTCTTTATTTTTAAAAATCTTCTCCTCAAGTTCTTTATCAGAAAGTTCTTTCATTTTTTTGATTTGAATTATTTTGCTGTTGTTTTTTATATAACTTTTCGATATTATTAAATCGAACTCTATCCTTGTCTTATTTTCCATATTTTTTACTAGCTCCTTAACCTCATTTTCATTATTTGTTGTATCTTTTTGAGCGTTGTTCTGAGGCAGTTTTATTGGTATATAATATCTTTTATACAGTTCGTTCATCTCGTCGGGTAGTTTTTCATACTGTTCAATCGCATCTGCTCTGAACTCATTGTAATTAACCATAATATTACCTATTTGTTTATCCTACTCCTCCAGTAGTATCTAATTTTATGAGTCTTTTTAATTCGAGTGAGTACTCCATAGGGAGAACCTTTGTCAAATCTTCTATGAATCCTAAAACTATCATTGCTACTGCATCTTCCTCAGGTATTCCTCTCGACATCATATAAAAGATCATATCGTCGCTTATCTTTCCTATTTTTGCTTCGTGGCTTATTATCGCATCACTTCTATTTATTTGATTGTAAGGATATGTGTTTGTTTTTGCAAGTCCATCAAGTAAAAGTGCATCACATGAAACATGTGCCTTTGCATTTTCTGCATTTTTAGCTACATGCAAAAGACCTCTAAATGTGCTTACTCCACTACCTTTCGATATGCTTTTAGATATTATTTTAGAGGTTGTATTAGGAGCTAAATGATAAATTTTACCGCCTGAATCCTGCACTTGCCCTTCACCGGCTACGGCTACAGAAAGAACCTCTCCGCTAGCTCCGGGTCCCATAAGGTATATGCTAGGATACTTCATATTAATCTTACTTCCAATATTCGCATCTATCCACTCAACCCTCCCATTTTCTTGAACATGGGCTCTTTGCGTTACTAAATTATATACATTCTTTGACCAGTTCTGTATTGTTACATATCTTATGTGTGCTCCTTTTAATGCAACAAGTTCTACTATCGCTGAGTGTAATGAGTTCTTCGCATAAATCGGAGCTGTACATCCTTCTATGTACGTTACATCGGCTCCTTCGTCAGCAATTATCAAAGTTCTTTCGAACTGACCTGAGCCTTCTGCATTTATTCTGAAGTAAGCATTTAGCGGCATTGTAGCTTTTACCCCTTTTGGTATATAGATAAAACTACCACCAGACCAGCAAGCTGTGTTGAGCGCTGCAAATTTGTTGTCAGTAGATGGTATTACAGTACCAAAATATTTTTTAACAAGTTCCGGATACTTCTTAACAGCAGTATCTGTGTCTACAAATATTATACCTTGTCTTTCAAGCTCTTTGTTTACATGAGAGTATACAACAGAGGAGTCGAATTGAGCTTCAGCCCCAGCGAAAAACTTTCTTTCAGCTTCTGGAACTCCTAATTTATCAAATGTTCTTTTAATCTCTTCAGGAACATCATTCCAATCATTTGACTCTTTTACCTTTGGACTTCTATAATAATATACATCCTGAAAGCTAATATCATTTAAATCTGCGCCCCACTGTGGCATAGGTTTGCTTTCAAAGATCTTTAATGCAGTTAATCTTTTTTCCAACATCCATTCTGGTTCGTTTTTTATCTTTGATATCTTTCTCACTACCTCTTCTGAAAGACCCTTTTCGAAGTCATAGTAATCAACTTTCTCATTAAATCCATACCTTTCTTTATACTCATCAGTTTTTTGTATAACTTCCTCTCTTTCTATATCAGCTGTCATAAAAACACTCAAATATCATTTTTTACACTTGAAAACTCGCATCCGAAATCATTTATCGATTTGCATGCTGCACATATACATCTATCTGCGCTTTCCTTTCCATCAACAATTTTTTTTGCATAACTCTCTATCAATGTTTTATCTATCTCTTTATAATAGGTATTTTTTTCAATATCACTTTTTAATGTACGTAATCTTTTGCTAATTGCCGCTTGTGTGACTCCTAACTTCTTAGCTATTTCTTCTTCTGTTTGGTTGTACTTGTTTTTCAATTCGAGTATTAAAATACCTCTTACTAACGGAACTATCTTTTTAGTAGCATTTTCATAATTGCTTGGCATTTTTTTCCCTACATTTTTTCAATACAACTAAATATCTAAATTAAATATAAATATGTAATTATAACCTAGTTATATTATACTACAAATATTTATATATACTTCTAATTTTTACCATTGCGTATATATTTTTTATTATTTCCGATACTTTTTTATCCTTTAAATAGCAAGTATTTTTGATTATTTGCAATTTACAATATACTTTTATATAGAAGCTTTGCTTGTATTTGTGCTGGTGGCATTAACTGCAGGTAATAATCTTTCTGTATCTTCAGGGACACTTATAACCTCGAAAACTGTTAAAAAAAGATATGGAATACTAATAGCAATATTAGGTTATATTTCAGGTTTTTTAGTTGAAGGAAATTTTTTAAGAGCGGGAATTAGCAAAATTGTGTCATTTGGAAATCAGTACTTTGTATTTGTAGTCTTTTCTATAGCAATACTAATATTCATAATAGCACACAAAAAACGAGTTCCTGAATCGTTATCAATTACATTGACCTCTGCGCTTTTCGGTACAGGTCTGGCTCTCAATACTATTAACTTAGGATACGCTTTTTATATAGTTATATTTTGGGTTCTTGCAGGTGTAATTTCATTTATGTTGTGCTATTTCTTGATGAAATACAAAAACAAACTCATATTCAAAAAAGATATATGGAAGACAGTTTCAGTGATGAAGGTTTCATTAATAATCCTTGCATTCTTTACGTCATTCACATTAGGAGCAAACACAATAGGTTTAATATACGCTTCAATTCCATCTAGCATGGCCATGGTAATTATAATAATACTGGGCATAATAGTTGGCAGTGTACTTTTGAGTTCAGGAGAATTAAAAAGAATAGGAAATGAAATAATACCGTTAAGATACTCTAATGCATTGATAACTCAGGCAGTTTCTGTTTTTTTGGTAGAACTTGCAACCACCTTCTCAATACCATTATCTAATACTCAAACATTAACTGCGGGCATTTATGGCACTGGTCTTAGCTACAAAACAAGATTAATCCTTAAAAAACCGCTTTTTGCTATAATGACTATATGGGTTGTAACTGCCGTAATAAGTTTTATATTGGGTTACATTGCTACATTAATATTTATAGTGCATTAAATAAGACTCTAAGTAAAATTTAATTAAAAAATAAATAAGAAATAAAAATAGTTAAAATTTATTCGAGTGAATTTATGGATACTATACCATTAGGAAAATCAAAAGAAAAAATACCAATTTTAGGTATCGGAACATGGAAGTTAGGTGCGGATGAAGATACAACCATAACGGTAATAAAAGAAGCCATTTCAAAAGGTTTACGATTAGTAGATACTGCACAAATGTATCAAAATGAGGTAGTAATAGGAAAAGCAATATCTAATACTAATGCTTTCATATGCACAAAGGTTTCTCCAGATAATTTTCATGAAAGATCTTTAATTTCCTCATGCGAATCAAGTCTTAGAAAATTAAATGCAAAACATATTGACCTATATCAGCTGCATTGGCCAAATCCATCAATAAAAATATCCGAGACTATGCGCGCAATGGAAAAACTTGTAGATGAAGGAAAAATAAGATATATTGGAGTAAGTAACTTTTCAGTTTCAGAACTAGAAGAAGCGATGGGCGTTATGAAAAAGTATGAGATTTCATCTAATCAAATAGAGTATAGTGTTCTAACTAGAGAGTTTGGCGATTCTCTCGAAAGTTTCTGTAAATCAAATAAGATAACAATGATTGCTTACAGTCCTTTAGCTACTGGCAAATTATACGATGAAAAATACAAGGGTGTATTCTTAATTTTATCTGAGATAGGTTTAAAATACAATAAAACTCCAACACAAGTAGCGCTAAACTGGCTTTTGCAAAAAGGAAATATCTGTGCAATACCAAAAATATCCTCAATAAAACATTTAAATGAAAATATAGGTGCTCTTAATTGGCATCTTAGTCAAAAAGATATTCAAAAAATAGATGAGATAGGCCAGCTTAAAGCTCCTCTCGCATCACGTCTAAATAATGTAACTAAAAGAATGGCACCTGTATGGTCTAAGTTGATGACATTTAATGAAAGTCTAAGAATAAATAAAAAAACAAAGAAAAAAGATCAAGAAAAGCCTTTTGAAGAAACATAATCACAGCTTTCATAATTTAATTGTAACTCTATTTTTTTAATATCCTCTACCGTTCCATTCTTCAAGAAGTTGTTAAGTTTTTCCATTGAGTTGGTTACAACCAAAAGATTTTTTGGGTTTTTTACAGTAGAGTCTTTTAGTGCATTTCCAATATCCTTGTAATCAGATAGCAAAATAAGAATTTCTTTATAGACAAAATCAGAACGCATACAGTTCTCTTTGAGTCTAAGTATTGCATTTAAATATGCTGGTATTATTTTAGGAATTAACTTCTCATTATACTCTAATAATATTACAAAGCTATTATTATCAGATAATTTTACTGCTAACTCTATCAATTTACTAGCTTCTTTCTTAGAAGAGCCCTTAAATGCATAAAGCATACTGTCTAACTCCATACCAATCATAATATATTATTTTTGCTTCATATATATAAATCACTAATATATTTAGGTTGTCAGCATGAGCCAATTTGGATCGCAGCTTCATAGCAAGTCAAAGAGAAAATTATATGGTAATGGTAAGCTTAAGAAAAAAAGCCGAGATAAAAAGAGATTTGAGATGGGAGGTTACTTCGCAAGCACAAAGCTAGGTGCAGAAAATAAGATAAACAAGGTAAGAGGAAGAGGCGGCAATATAAAAAATAAATTAAAGTATGTTGCATTTGCAAACTTATTAACAGATAATGGGTACAAAAAGGTAAAAATAACCTCTATAATTGAATCAAAGGATAACAGAAACTTTGCAAGATTGAAAATAATGACAAAGGGAACATTAATCGATACAGAAGCGGGCAAAGCAATAATAATAAATAGGCCTGGAAGAGAGGGAATGGTAAACGCAAAATTGGTAAAGTAGTGATAAAATGCCATCAAGAGTTTATTTATGTGATGCAACTGAGAACTCAGCCTTAACAAAATTAATGGCTTACGATCCATATTTAGACAAATCACTAAATGAAGAGCAGTTATCAAAGATAAAGGAGGATCCAGAAGCAAATATTATCTTTGCAAGACAGGACTATATCATAAAGGATGGGGTTTCAATAGGTCTTGAAAGAGACAAGTACTATCTTTATTTAAGTGCATCAGAAGACTTTCTAGAAAAAGCAGATAAAAAGTTAAAATCGAAAATAAAGAGTATAAAAAGAGCAGATAAAGAAACTGAAGATAAGGTAATAGCAGTAGTAGAAGGGGAAAGAGAGTCAAGCGAAGAAGGTTTAGGCAGCATCTTCGGTTAATTATCTTATTATAATTTTTTTAAAAGTTTTTTAATCTTTTTAAATTTTCTAATTTTCTAGTTTTTAGATTTATTCTTATTTTCTAATATTATTTTTCAAAATGCTTATTTACAAATGTTATATTTTTATTTGTCTTCTTTTAAATGATTTAATGGAATATGTTTGTATATCTATTGGCGGGGTATACTTTCACGTGAGTATGGCATAAATGTTTTTTATGTTATTGGTCTTAGGAATTTACTAAAAAAGCATAGTAAGAAAAAATTCATACTCGTTGTTGGTGGTTATGCAAGTAGATTATACATAAATTCTTCAAGAAAAATAATAAGGAATAACTCAGTTCTCGATGAGATTGGAATAACTATAAAAAGAATAAATGCGTTAATACTTACGGATATTATATCAACTCTGTACATTTATCTTAATGTCATTTCAACATTAGATGAACTTCGTGTAGCTTTAAATACAAATAGAATAGTAGTGACGTGTGGTCCACTTCATGGAATTTCTACAGATTCTGTGTCTATACTTGCTTGAACGCAAGCAAAGAGTCGTATATACACGATAAAAACCCATCTGAAAAAACTGCAAAGAGATTTACTAAATTATCATACGATGAACTTATTAAAATAGCTTCAGAATTTGATACAAGAGAAGCTGGACCAAACTTTATATTTGATCTTACTGCGAGCAAACTTGCAAGAAGAGGTAAAATAGAGCTTCGTTTTGTTAATGATAAAATAAGTGAACTTGAGCTTGCAATAAATGGAAAAGATTTCAATGGAACACGTGTTTTTGATCTGAAATACTAACAATATACTTTCAAAATTACGCATTACTTCTAGTTCTAAAAGGCTTGTATTTTGTTTTGTATTTATCTTATTACTACTTTATCCGTAATATCTACTACTCTGTCTATACTGTAATTCACAGGATTTCCAAAACTTGTATTTATTATTAATCTGTTGTGTTTTTGGTCAACCTTACTTATTTTTCCTATAAGTGCGCCAAGTTCATTTACAACCAACTTGTCCTTTAATTTTTTAGATTTTATTGTGCGCTTCTTTAAGAATCCTGCCATTAAAGATATACAAATTCCTATAAATATCGCTAAAATAGAGTAATCGATAAGTTGACTAAAATATATTTGGCCTATAAACCACGACATAAAGGAGTATAAGAAAACCCAAAAGATTAATGATGAACCCATATAAATCATGTACTTATAACTTCTGAAGATATGCCTTGAAGTTTTGGTATCTATTATTCTACCTATTAAATATAGTATTAATACGATAGGTATTAATATCAAAAAGCCCTCCACCCCATAACTTAGTGCTAATCCTGGATTATTGTTTATACTTAACTGTTCTTGATAATTTCCTATGCCTATGAATATACTAGTAATTATGAAGATAATCGATGCCATATAAAATATAAAGCTCATTCTATCTATACTAAAGCCGAAGCCTCTAAATGACTCTATAAGCGCATCTTCAAGGCCAAAGCCCTTAAGCAATAAATATATTCCTATTAATGCAATAGGCAGCTCCCAGCCAAGACCTGCGATATAGCTTAAAGAGAAAAGCAAAAGCAATATAGCCGGTATTCCGAAAATTATTCTAGCATAATGTGGCTCCTTTAGCTTTTCAAGTATTGTAAAGTATGTATTCTCAAGACCCTCGGCTTGCTTTACTATGACTAACTTTATGCTGTTTACTTTTACTCTAGCTTCAACGAGAGGTAGTATTCTCTTATCGCTTTCTCCGTCGGTAACGAAGACGCACGAATCAGCCTTATACTGCTCTAATACAAGCTCTAGCTGTCTTACTATCTCTCTATCTGCATCATAGCCTTCTCGTTCAGAGCCTGTTATAGCAGCAACATTTACTGTATATCCTTCTCCTTTAAGCTCGTCGTATAATTTAACTGCTTCAAACATAGCATTCGAGTCTGTATCTTCGGGATCCGCCAAAGCAAGCTGCGTAGCCCCATTAAGCACTTGAACCTTTCCTGTTAACGGACCACTTATGCCTGTTTTTCTGTAAAGATCATTATCAATATCACTAACAAGAATGAGCACACGTTCTTCCTTATTAACTATTTTATCCTTACTTTTCAAATAAACACAGTTATATATCTGTAAGAAAGTTTAAAATATCTATCCGATTAAAATCTATTTACTTTTATATGCCAGGGTGGCAGAATCTGGTAACGCGCTGGTCTTGAGTTTTCAAAACATCAAGAGCTGATTTGGTGATGCGACAAGCGAACCAGTGCCCTTCGGGGCTTTAGGGTTCAAATCCCTACCCTGGCGAACTCTTAAATGAATGTATAGGAAGCACATGTCGTTTACTGGCGGGAAGATGTCAAAAGCCAGACTGTTTATCAACAGTAGGTGTAAAACTCACATACTTTAGCGGTAGGACAATATCACTTAGAAAAAGACACAATAATCAAAAACGTAGAAAGAGGGCCATTAACTATAAACGAATACAATAAATGAAAAAAGAAAAAATAAAAGAAAATAAAACAATTTAGTTAATTAAAACATGCTGTTCTTAATTGCTCCTTTTATCTTTGCGGCTGTGGCAGCATCTATCTGCTTCATACTATGTGCCTGCATGGCGTGCTCCTTTATCTTAGCCATTAATTCATCTTCATCTTTAGCCTTGGCTTTAAAGCCACAACTCATTCCTATATCCTTACATGCGAAAGTTTTTGCCATATAATCTCCAATATAAATAAGGTAAGAAGTATTTTAAATTGATATTATATGTAATGGCTTATTTTTATTTTTAAGAAGGTTTTTTATATTAGTATGAAAAAGGCATAACTTTAAAAAGATGTCCAACAAATATACTTTTGATTGCATGGTAAAAAATGTTAAAAAATACAATAAAGACCAAAAAGAGCTATATTTTGATTATATGCTTTTCGATAAAATTTCAAAAGAGCTAAAAGAACATAATAAAAAAATCATGGTCATAAGAAAAAATATAGCAAAATCAAAAAAAGCATCTTCCGACCTGAAGTTTGAGTTCTTAGAGAACTTTGACATAATAACAGATCATATAGCAAAAGCAGTAAAAGAAATAAACAAATCAAAAAAAATATTAAAAGAGTTATAATTTCATATTTTTATTTTTTCCGCTTCTTTTGGGAAAAACTTTTTGTATATTTCATACACAGTTTTTGCATCATCTTTTAATACTGGTTGCTGGTTTAACAACTTATTCTGCACAGTTTTCAATAGCATAGCATCATTACCTACTGCAAACGTATAACTTTCGCCTTCGCTAGATGTTCCAGACATCCTTTCATAAAGATCTCCTATCATTTTTGAAACAGGTTTTGCATAATCAATTTTTGATGTTAATGAAACTGTTTCATCATTCCCATTTTTTCTACGACTTTGTACCAATGCATTTGAAACTTTGCCATTCGCAATCTTTAATAGTTCTTCTTTAAGTTGTTCTACTAACTCTCTATTTGATTTTTTAATAATCTTTCGAAGTTTTTTATTTCCCATTAAAACACAATTACATGCTATTTTTTTAGATATTTATACATTTACATGATGTGTTTTGCAGCTTTTTTATTTGTAAATGTTTCAGATTTCATACCTGCCTTACTAAAATTCCTCCAAAGTAATAAATAATTTAGATTTCATATTATATCGGTTTAATGCTAAATTATCTTGAACTTGAAAATTGGAAAGCCCATGGTTCTTCAAAGATACTGTTTTCAAAAGGAACAAATGTCTTTATAGGTCAGATGGGCGCTGGAAAAAGTTCGGTTCTTGATGCAATATCATTTGCCCTTTTCGGTACCTTTCCAGGAATTAAAAACAGGCGCACAAAAGTTAGTATGTTAATAAGAAATAGACCCGAGCAGAAAAAAACATCAAGGGTAAAATTGTCCTTTTCAGTAGATAATATCGAATATACTGTAGAAAGGACAATTTCTTTGTCTGATTCTGCAAAGGCAAAACTTGAAAGAAATGGGGTATTTGTACAGTCGCAACCTGAAAGAGTAACAGAGGAAATAGAAAAAGCATTAAAAATAGACTATGATATTTTTTCAAGAGCAGTATATTCTGAGCAAAATAGATTAGATTACTTTCTTGAGATGGGTGCATCAGATAGGAAAAAACAGATAGACAATCTTCTTGGAATAGATAGATTTGCTATTGCTTATGAGAATACAGGAACCCTTATAAATAAAATGAAGGATATGGTATCTGAGTCGCAAAAAATTCTAGAAAAATTTGATATAAATTCAGCAAAAGAAGAACTAGAACTTCTTGAAAAAGAGCTAGAAAGCATTAAAAATAACATTTCAGCAATAAATTTAGAGTTAACAACATTAAGAGAAAATGAAAAGGTTATTGATAAAGAGATTCAAGAAAAGAAGATTCTCAGAAACAAAAAAATCTTATTAGAAAAAGAGGTAGCTGAGTTATTAAGCAAAGTATCAGTTCTAGATAAAGAATCAAAGATCATAAAAAACAAAGAAATGCCATCAGAAGACGAAGTAGCTAAATTTCTTAGAAACTCAGAACTCTTCATATCAGAAGCAAAGAAGGAAAGGCTAGAGCTTTCAGAATTAGTCCAAAAAGAACAGCAAGAACTGGGAAAACTTCAGAATAGTATATCAGATTTAGAACGAAAAGTAGTTGAAAAGAAAGCAGTTATGTCAGAACTAGAAAGGAATAATCCTAGTGAAGTAAAAGAAAAACTTGAAAGTACATCAAAGACTCTTGTAGATAAAGAAAAGGAGTACTCTATACTTTTGCATATACGCTCAGAAGGAGAAAAGTCAATATCAGAATTGAAAAAAGATATAGCAAAATGTCCGATCTGTGATACAGAGCTTTCAAAGGAAAGAAAAGAAAAACTAATTTTAGATAAGAATACAATTTTATCCGAAACAAACTCAAAGATTAAATCCTTAACAACAGAGATAGAGTCATACAAAAAATCAGTAAAGTTGCTTGAAGAGATGCGTTTAAAGCTTGAGAGATTTGAAGAGAAGAAAAGCTCTTTTGATGGGATAGAAGAAAAGAAAGCAAAACAAGAAGAAGAGATAAAGCTTATGTCTGAAAAAATTACAAAAACAAGAGCTCTTCTTGAAGCATCGCAAAACAACATTAATAAAAAATCAGAAGAAATATCAACATTTAAACTTTATCTGGAGAATTACATACGGTTATCTAAATTGTTAAAAGAGATGGAAGAAGTAAGTGCAAAGGCAGATTTAAAGAAACAAGAACTTAATAAAATACATGTTGATGATTTTGAATTAGATCTTCTTCAAAAAAGATATACAACCTTAAAAGAGTCAATATCAGAAAAATCTGCACTGTTTTCTTCATACTCGAAAATGCAGTCTGATAAGATCAAGCTTTGTGATTCGAAGAAAAAGGATATCTCTCTAGTAGAAAACATAGCAAAAGATTTAGATTACAAAAAGAGCGCAATAGATAATGTATCTAAATTTAGAAATGCACTCCAAGAAACGCAAGGAGTAATGCGTCAAAGGTTAATAAGTTCAATAAATGAGACTATGCAATCATTGTGGCCTGAAATATATCCTTATGGAGATTATTCTGGAATAATGATGGAAGCTACCGAAGATGATTACTCCTTAAAGATAAGAATAAAGGGTGAAGGAGGTTTTGTATGGGAAGATGTAAACTCAATAGCAAGTGGCGGAGAAAAGAGCATAGCCTGCATAACTATGCGAATAGCATTTAGTTTAATACTTGTACCTAATCTAAAATGGTTGATACTTGATGAGCCAACACACAATATAGACTCACAAGGTCTATCAAAGATTGTTCTTCTCTTAAATGAACGATTGCCAAAACTTGTAGATCAAATATTTATAATAACACACGATGAAAAATTAAAGCAGGTTTCAAACGCAAGAATATACTTATTTTTAAGAAACAAAGCAGAAAATCAAGAAACAACAATAACAGAACTGTAGATAAGTGGTTTATAACTGTTGTAGATTTTCTATCATATCGTTAAATATTAATTGCGTATCTTTAATCTAATTGTTAAATAAAAAAAGTATGGGCGTAAAGCCCAAATAAAAATAAATAATTGGCAAACTGTTTATATAGAGTCTAATCCAAATCCTCTTTCTTCTCTTTCATTACTTTCTTTGCCTATAACGGAGCTTCCAGAAACACCAGTAAATATAGCAATAACCTCTACCTTGCCGGTATATGCATTGTCCAATCTTGCACCCCAAGTAACGTTTGCATTTGCAGAAACGCTTTCAGTAAGCTTTTCTCCTATCTTATTTGCATCTCCTAATGTCATATCTGGGCCTCCAGTAATATGAAGCAAAACTCCATTTGCTCCTTCATAATCAACATCAAGTAATTTATTATTAAGAGTACTTCTTACTACTTCCTCTATTTTATTTGCTCCCTGTCCTGTACCAACACTTATCATAGCTAGACCACCATTTCTCATAATGGTTCTCAAATCGGCAAAGTCCAAATTTATCATACTTGGCTGTGTAATCGCTTCAGTAATACCTCTTACAGCTTTAGCTGTTATCTCATCCGCTATCTGAAATGTTTGTTCTATTGGAAGGTTAGGATAAAGTTTGACTAGCCTTTGATTATCTATAACTATTAACGTATCAACAAACTGTCTTAGCTTTGCTATTCCCTTCTTAGCCGTTTCTAGCCTGCTCCTTTCTAGCGCAAAAGGTAGTGTTACAATGCCTACGACTATTGCTCCTACCTCCTTGCTTACTCTAGCAACTACAGGAGCGGCGCCAGTTCCTGTTCCTCCTCCCATTCCTGCCGTTAGAAATATAAGGTTTTTATCTCGTATCATTAGCTCTATATCCATTCTTGAAAGTTCAGCCGCCTTTTCTCCCATCTCTGGAAAGCCTCCAGCTCCAAGCCCTCTAGTAATTTCCTTCCCTAGCATTAATCTATTTATGTTCTGACTCAACATGCCTAATTGCTTTCCATCTGTATTGAAAGCGTATAATCCTGCGCCTTTTATGTCCATACTATTTAACCTATGTACTGTGTTGTTGCCTCCGCCACCTACTCCGACAACCGCTATCTTAGGTTTAAAAAGATCATAATCAAAGTCATTATTCTCTTTTTTCTCAGGTTCTGCCCCAAAGTTTGAATACATAGTACCATCTCATAGATTATCTCTACAAATATTAATAAAATACTTTCTAAGCAATGTGTATAATGCAAATACCTATATATTCAATTTTTTTGAAACATCCTTCATGTTTAATATATCTGTTTTTGTTATCTCATTTATGAAGATAGTTGCATAGGAACCAGACTGCAAAGAGAACTTAACCAAAAAGTCTTCATTAATTTTATTTAGAGAGATATCTTTTGCATATCCTAATGTTGTTCTGAAAGAGCCCTTCATACTCAACTCAGGCATATGGCTTATCTTAAAAGAGTTTTTATCAATCTCTATTTTTTCAAGAAGATCTCTTTGATACTCATCTATAAATTTGTCTTCAGTTTCATATCCTATAAGAGGCAAAACAGGAAACTCTCCATCTCCATTGTCAGATATACTTTCTATATCGGGAAAACCAAAGTTGTTTCTTTTGCTTTTTACTTTTATATCATTTAAATCTTTATTTTTAATTCGCTCTGATAAAACAACATTGAAGATTGCAGACTCAACAGCATGTATAAACATTATGCTTATTCCTCTAGGTATCCTTCTCAATGCATTTGCATAGTTCTTGTCCTTTGATAAGTACTCTATTACCATATGTTCATATCTTAAATGTTTTGGAAAGTACTCTCTTGCCTTTTCATAATCTTGATCATCTTTCAAGCGATTTCTTGCTTCTACACATTCCTCATCATTTTCGTTTTTTGTATTTGTCAAAAAGGATATCACTGCCTCTTCAAACTCACCTTTTATTATGTGCAAGCCGATATCAAAGTTATTTAATCTGTATCCGAATCTCTGTCTGTCAAAGTAATTTGGAAAAAATCCATTTATTTTATCCAATGTCTCCTTTGCATATTCTGAATTTCCTTCCCTTACCATTACCTCAAACGCATTGCCTATGTTGTTTCCAAGTTCCACTGGACCTCCCTTCCAAGCACCATTTATTTGTATATCTTTTAATTTTAATCCTTCTAATCTTTTAGGTTCTATCTTATGTATGCTTGCAAGTTGAACAGAAACAGAAAACTTGTCCTTAGTTCCGCAGTATGCAAATGCACCTTTGCCTCTTCCAAATTTTTTAGCTACCGCAAGCAAAGCACGTATGGTGTCCCAGTTGCGCTTTTCAATAATGAATGTAGTGAACTGCGATTCGTTATCTACTTTAAAGTTTAGCTCTTCTGGTTTGTAATGCACACCGGGATTAAGTACAATACCTGTACTTGTAATCTCCTTTACGACAAAGTCCTCATAAAACTTTTTAATTATGCCTCCTGTACCTTTAGTATCTGATAAAAACTCCATTTAATCTAATTTAATAAACCTTATGTTGTAATAAATATTGTGGTCATTTGGCAGATAACTCACTTGTCGAACGTATGCTTTATAGACTTGTCAAAAAACACATAGCAGGAACTACGATGAGCGCTGCAATATCAAAAGCTGCTGAGCTCAATGTTAAAAAAATACCGGTATCTGTTATGTTCCTTAGTGGAACCATCGACACAAAATCAAAAGCACGCTATATTACTTCTACTTACATGGAGCTAATACGAAGGCTATCAAGACTAGGCATCAAGGCTAGCGTTCACATCAAGGCAGAGCAGCTAGGCGTGCTCTTAGATAATGAAACAACAGTAAATAACCTGAATGACATACTAAATACGGCTAAGAAATGCGGTATCTTTGTTTGGCTAGAACTTCCTAAGGAAAAGGTTTCATTCATCGAAGAGCTTAACGGAACAAAGGGCTATGGAGTAGCGGTAGATGAGGAAAATGCAATAAATCTTATAAAAAACAAGAACTTTTTAAGTCCAGTAAAGATACTTTTCAATGATCACAGCAACAAAGATGAAAAATATGTATTACAGGATCCAAAGATCAAAAATAAAAAAGCCAAAAGCAAAAATACAAAAAAAGAAAAGAATAAAAAAGCAGAAAACATTAAAAAAATACTAATGTCAAAAAGGAACACAGTAATTTCATCGCCTCCAGACAGTATATTGAAGGAACTTCTCTCTATAAAAAATGACAACAAAAGCAACTTTTTTATAGAGTTCAAGTTTGGCTACAGCCCTAAAAAACTTAAGAAGTATCTTAAGAAAAATAAAAATATAACAATCTTTGTACCATTCGGAAAGGATTGGACTGAGTTTGCAATGAACAGTGTGCCTGAAGGGTATATGCGTTTCTTAGCAAATAGCTTATTATCTGAAAAAAATAAAGGTTGAGATTTATGCAACTAGAAAAAACAATTCCAAAACAAGTTCAAAAAACCAGTCCAGGAAGTATTTTAGTTACTGGAGGTGCTGGAAGATTAGGTAAAAGACTAATCGAGGAATGCATCTCAAAAGGCATTACAGTAAGAGCTCTAGTAAAGGACAAAGAGGATGCTATGTCACTGCCATATGGCACAATACCTTACATAGGCGACATAACTTCTAGAGATATAGTTTTTGATGCATGTAAAGGTGTAGATACTGTGTACCATCTTGCAGCGATAGTTAGTCAAAGAGATGGAGGCCAAAAAGAGATTATAAGAGTAAATGCTGAAGGTACAAAGTTAATAATGGAAGCGGCTGACATTGGCGGCGCCAAGAGGATAATACTTACAAGCACAGTTGATGTTTACGGCTCAAAAAGAAAGGATCCTCTAACAGAAGAATCTGAATTAAAACCAAATGATATATACGGACATAGCAAGATGCTTGCGGAGAAGCAAATCACCTCTTTTAGCGGAAATATTTCTTATACTATTTTAAGACTTGCAACTATTTACGGTGAAGAATATAAACACTCTTTCTTTAAAATATTTGACATGATAAATTCAGATAAAGCTTATTTAATAGGCAACGGCAAGAATAACT
The DNA here is from genome assembly GCA_049964835.1 of Candidatus Micrarchaeia archaeon. Classification (GTDB taxonomy): domain Archaea; phylum Micrarchaeota; class Micrarchaeia; order Micrarchaeales; family CABMGC01; genus JAJZOD01. The sequence continues at coordinate 28,329 of JBMFWW010000001.1, forward strand.
TATGCTTAATAAATATAAAGGATGTTTTAAACGCTCTGCTTCTTGTAAGAGAAAGCAAGGTTGCAGCAAATAAAATTTATAATTTAACTGATGGAATGAGCTATACTCAAGAACAGCTTTTCTCTTTAGCCTGCACTCTTCTAGGTAAAAAAGAAAAGTTAAAACATATAAATGAGTTTATGGCAAGATTGTTATCTAAAAAAGCCGGTATAACAATTGATGATTTAAGATTTATAACAAGCAACAGGGTTGTAAGTATTGAAAAGATATCAAAAGAGTTAGAATTTAAACCAAAAGTAGATATTAAGACTGGAGCGTCTGAACTCATAAAATTATATAAAATGCATAAAGGTGTGCTTAATGGGACTTAAAATAGGTAAGACAGAGAAATACATAAATGAGCAATTAGAGAGGAAGGGAGCACTTCTTTTCATGGTTGTAGATCCTGTAGATTATAAGGATGAAAAAGATGCAATAAAGTTTGCAAAGGACTCTGCAGAAGGAGGCGCTGATGTAATTCTAGTGGGAGGTAGCGTAGGCGCGCAAGGCGAATTACTAGATGATGTTACAAAGGGCATAAAGGATGTAGTAAATGTACCTGTAATACTCTTTCCTGGAAATATAGCTACTATAACAAAGTACGCTGATGCATTATACTTCATGTCTTTGCTAAACGCAAGAAATCCATACTGGATAACTCAGGCTCAAATGCTTTCAGCTCCTCTAATTAAAAAGATGAACATAGAGCCTCTGCCTGTCGGTTATATTGTAGTCCAACCTGGTGGCACTGTTGGCTGGGTTGGTGATGCAAATTTAGTTCCTAGAGAGAAGCCTATGATCGCTGCGGCTCTAGCAATGGCTGGACAGTATCTTGGAAATAGGATAATCATAACTGATGTCGGTTCAAATCCACAGTCCCAAGGTCAATCCTCAGTTCCTTTAGATATGATAAAGGCAGTAAGCAGCTCTATAACTGTTCCATATGGAATAGCTGGTGGTATACGAGATGAAGATACTATACGTTCTTCAATAAAGGCTGGCGCTCAAATACTACAAATAGGAACAGCTATAGAAAAATCAAAGGATGCTATTGAAAAATCAAGATTTTTCTCTAAAATAATAAAAGAGGAAGGTTTAAAAAAATTGCGCCAGTGAGCTTCAAATGAGAGATATTTCATCAATAGAAATCAACTTAATTGTAAAAGAACTATCTCCATTTATTCAAGGAAGTAGAATAAGAAAGATATATTTTTTAGGCGGAGATTCCTTCAGAATAACCTTTTATAAAGATAATGATACGCTACATCTCTATATAAAATTACTTAAAACAATAAACAAGACCAACTTTTCCGAATCTGGAGATGAACCAAACAACTTTGTCATGGGTCTTAGAAAAAGAATTGAAAACAGAATAGTAAACTCTATAGAGCAAAAGAACTCAGATAGGATTTGTATAATAGATATAGGCAAAGAGCACTTCCTTTTTGTAATAGAGATGCTTGGAAAGGGAAATATAATTTTAGTAGATGAAAACAACAAGATTGAGCTTTCATATAAAGCACTTGAGTTTTCAGACCGAATAATTAAAAAAGGCAATGAGTATAAGCTTCCCAAAAATGACTCTCTTTCTTTTGAAGAAGCAATAAAAAATCTTTCAATTATACTTGAAAAGTCAGGATCAGAAAAGATAATATCTATACTTTCAAAAAACTTTAACATCGGTCCCCTATACATAGAAGATATATTGAAAAGAGCAGATGTAGATCCAAAAAAAATAAAAATAACTGAAAGTGAAAAAGAAGCAATAGAAAAAGAAATAATAAAGTTTTCAAAGGTAATAGAGGAACCAAAACCTACGCTATATTTAGAAAATAATGTTCCTTTAAATTATGCAATATGCGAAATTAAAAAATATGAAAATCTAGAAAAGAAGATATTCAATACTTTAAATGAACTACTAGATTATCTTTATCTCTCGGATAGGTCTTACATAAAAGACAATAAAAAGCAGCAAATGTTAGAGGAATTAAAGGCAAATATAGAAAAACAGGACGTATTATATAAAAAGTTGACAGAAGATTCAAAACGCTATTCAAAGATAGGCAACACCATATTCGAAAGGTTAAATATATTAAATGATGCAATATTTTATATGAGAGAAAACAAAAAAACAACACTAGAAGAGCTTAAAAAAAGATTTCCTGAGTTAAATATTAAAAAGTTAGATCTTAAAGACAAAAAATTTATTATAGAAATAGATGAGTAAATGTTAGATATTATATTTTTAGGGACTGCAGGTTCAGCGCCTACAAAGAAAAGATCCTTGCCTTCAACATACTTATTTTATGATGGAGACGCTCTTCTTTTTGATTGCGGTGAAGGAACACAGATGCAGATAATAAAATTAGGTCTAAGTCCTAATAAAATAAGAGCGATTTTTATAAGTCATATCCATGGGGATCATGTCATCGGAATAGCTGGACTTGTAAGGACCTTGGCTCTAAACAACAGAACTGAAGAGCTAAAGATATTCATACCAAAAGGATTTGAAAAGGCAATAACATCGCTTATAAAATTTGACAAGGCAATTATAAATTATTCTATTAAAATACTTCCAATTAAAAGAGGGGTAATATTCTCAACGAAAAAGTATCAAGTTTCAGCCTTTAAGCTAAATCATACTGTAATGACATACGGTTTTGCTTTCTCTGAAAATGAAAAATTAAAGTTTGACGTTCAAAAATGTAAATCTCTAGGCATCAAAGGAGATATGTTTAAGCATCTTGAATTAAACGGAAAGATAATAATAAACAAGAACAAAATACTATTAAAAGAGGTTTCATACAAGAAAAAGGGATTAAAAGTAATTTATGCTACAGATACAAGACCCACAAAAGAAACTATAACTAATGCAATGCACGCTGATCTTTTAATTCATGAGTCTTCATATACACAGGAATCAATTGAGCTTGCAAAGTCAAGAAAGCATTCTACAGTTACAGAGGCTGCAACAATAGCAAAAACAGCAAAGGTAACGCAATTAGTTCTAACACACATAAGCGCAAGATATAAAGATGATTTCGAATTAATAAAAGAAGGTAAATCAATATTTAAGAATACGAGCGTTGCCTTTGATGGTATGAAGCTGCAGTTATAAATGTAAAATGTATATAAATATTAAATGCCAATTGTTATAACAATTATTGACGGAGGTATCGTCTAGTGGTAGGACGGCAGATTGACATTCTGCAAGCCAGAGTTCAATTCTCTGTACCTCCATTTACTAAAATAATGAGTTTTCTGGTTTGTTTTTCTTAGCCTTTCCTTTAATCTCTATAAGTTCATCAAGAAGATCTTTTTCATCATCACTAAGTAGTGATGAGAACTTATACTTTAAGTTGCGTACTTCATCATCATTTAAGAACACGTAAAGGGTATCATTCTCCTTTATTTGGCGGCCATATGTTGCATTTTCTACTGATACCGCAACGCTGTCTCCAGCCTTCGTCTCCTCTATATTTATTCCGTTATTTTGTATTTCCTTTACTCTTCCAACTATATCTCCAAAAGAGTTTATTAATTGCACCCCAGGTTTTACTCTTCCTCTTTTTATGTCCGCACCAAATATCGCAGGGTGAGAAACCCTAAAACAGTGATTAGGCAAAAGATACATGCTTCCTGGAAATGTTAATGCCTTTTCTAACAACTCCTTACTCATCTTCTTTTCCTTTTCAACCCATTCCTTGTACTCATCTATTATTCTGTATATGACCTGGCCTTTAATTATATTAATGCCTGTAGCATAAGATTCTTGATCTGCCTCTTCTTCTACATTTACATTAAAGGCTAAAACAACTGCGTAGTTAGGTTCAGATGCACGCATTGAAAATGCATCCATAACATCTCTTTTAGTTACCTTTCCTATCTCTTTTTTGCTTATACTTACCTTCACACTAGATAATAATTTAGATAAAGCCTCTATACCTCCTATTGAATCAGCTTTTAATATAATACCGTTTTTTTCTACCTTAAATACCTCTTGTATTTCCATCTTTATATCATTTTCATAATCTTTTTTATCTGTAGAAATAATCAAAGAGCCTGGCAGTGCCTCTTCAAATCCGCTACCACTTATTTTTATTCCAGAAGCTGCGCTCACACTTTCTATATTGTAAAATTTGCTTGAAGATTCGCGAAGCTCCTGCAAAGGTCTTGGTTTTAAGAGAGCCTTTATCTTAGAAGTTTTTATACCATTTTCACTAGCAAAGGCAACAGTATCATTAACTTTTAGCGTTCCATTATAAAGTATTACATCTACAGTAGAACCCATACCTTTCTCTTCCTTTCTTTCAAGTATGCTTCCTATGCCTGGACCTTCAACCTCAATGTTTAGTCGCATTTCGAGGAAGCGTTGAGCAAGACCTGTAGTATACATAAGTAATTCAGCTATTCCCTCTCCAGTTTTAGCGCTTATAGGGACAATTATTAGTTCTTTCTTGAAGTCGTTGACTCTGTCGAATCGCTCTGCGTTGAAGCCTAGCTCGCTTAGCTTTCCCACCATCTCGTAAATCTTGTTATCTAATTGTTCTTTTACTGAATTGTTTTGTTTATCTAGCGATTCGAGTATGCTGTCTGTGTTCTGGTTCCTCCAACTAGTTATTAGGTCTACCTTATTAGCAGCAACTATGAATGGCGTTTTATATTCTTTAAGTATCTCTATAGCTTCTACAGTTTGCGGTTCAAAGCTTTTTGTTACATCTACGACAAGTATAGCAAGATCAGCTACAGAGCCTCCTCTCTTTCTAAGATTAGTAAATGCTTCATGTCCCGGTGTATCTATGAAAAGAAGTCCAGGTATAGTTAAATTTATATTAAGCTTTTTAATTAGCTCTCCGGAGGTCTTTTTTATAATATCTATCGGAACCTCGCTAGCTCCTATGTGTTGTGTTATACCTCCCGCTTCCTTATTCGTAACTGTGGTATTCCTTATTCTGTCAAGAAGTGAGGTTTTACCATGGTCTACGTGACCCATTACAACTATTATCGGTTGCCTTATCATAACTAAACACCTAGAAAAATAGGCATACACTATTTATAATTTACCAAATAAAAATATAAATACTAATCATTAGGAGATAAAATGGAAAAAGCACTTGTTTTAATAAAACCAGACGGAGTAGAAAGAGCTTTGATAGGAAAGGTAATATCAAGATTCGAAGAGGTAGGACTAAAGGTAATCGCATTGAAGATGCTTGTACCAACTGAGATGCACGCTGGCACTCATTATGCTGAAGATGAGGAATGGTTAGTAAGCGTCGGCAAAAAAGCAAATCAATCTAATCTTGAAAAAGGAATGCCTGTTACAGAAAAGGACATAGATATAGGAAAGAGAATACGTTCACATCTTATAAAAGAGTTGACTAGAAGTCCAATAGTCGCTATTGTTTTAGAGGGTAATGCAGCAAATGATGTTTCAAGAAAGATTGCAGGTTCTACCGAACCTAGGAAGGCAGATCCATCAACTATCCGAGGTTCTTTATCAATTGATACATATGCCGCTGCAGATGCGGGCAAAAGACCGATAAGAAACATAGTTCATGTATCTGAGAATAAAGATGCGGCAGAACACGAAATAAAGATATGGTTTTCAGAGTCAGAGCTTATGCACTATAAGCGTTGTGATGAGTCAATAATATTTTGAGTCTATAAATTTTAAAATATTTTAAAAAACTTCACAAAAAATCAGAAAAAAGAACAATTAGAGAAAGATAATAAAACCTTAAAAATTTATTACTTCAGTAATTGTTTACTGTAGACCTAATCTTGCCTCTTCAGTTATCATTTCAGGACTCCATGCAGGATCCCAAACGAGATCTATATCTACCTTTCCAACACCATTTATTGCTTCTGCCCTAAGTTGTACATCTGCAAGTATTATGCTGGTCACTGGGCACATAGGACTAGTCATAGTTATTTTTATATAAATATCATTTTGTTGTGATATGCTTATTCCGTAAATTAAGCCTAAATCAACTATATTTAATCCTATTTCAGGGTCTACCGTCTTTTTTAAAGATGTTATAACATCATTTATATTTACCATATTTTCCCTTATTATTATATTATACTTTGACTTTTTAAATATAAATATTTTTACCTGTAACAACATATTACACTGCTGTGTTAATTTGCTTAAAAAATAAAAAAATAATTATTTAATTAGTAGAATTTATTTCTTTTACATTTTGGCTATCATTGTTGAATATATTATTATTCAAAGAAGTGTAACTGTCATTATTTTCATATATCCCTATCAAAGAGTTGTATATATTATTATTTTGAATACTGCCATCATTTATATTCTTAATGTAAATTCCATTTGACGTGTCAATTATATTATCATTTGATATAGTCGGGTATGAAGTACCGCTTATGTAGACACCGGTTTTTGCATTTAGTATTGTTGTATTTATCAATTTAAAATGTGCACCATTATCTACTATTGCAGTTGTAAAGTTTACAAGATAACAATTTGAAATTGTAACTCCTGATGTACTGATATTTGCAAAAACTCCTCCATTTGGTGCATAAATTGTATGTCCATTACAATTTATCTCAGAGTTACTTGTAGATTTATTATCTAAATTATTTATAACATAACATGTGTTGCCATAAGTATATACGGCATCACTAAACATATTCACTATTCCTGAATTCAAAAAGTTTATGCACTCTAAGTTTGATGCTGGATTCAAAGAAACAAGCCATGGGCATCCATACTTATTAATTCCTGTATTAATTCCTATATTATTTGATCTACTTCCACTTCCAATTCCACAATAGTAATCATAAATCTTGTTGTTTTCGGCCACATTTTTATTTACTATATTGTTAGTAAAGTTAGAAAAGTAAAATCCGTAAAAGTTGTTGTTGTTACCTGTATTCTCTATAACTTTGCCATCTGTTAAATTTTTAAATACAAATCCTGTTGCATTGAAGATTCCGTTATTTGCATTATTCTCATAAACTGTCACATTTGTACCATTATAAATTCCTATACCAACATTCGAAAATGATGATACGGTACTTCCAGCAATGCTGCTGCTCTTAACGTTATTTAAAATAATTCCATACTTTCCAGCTATTGCCATATCCGTAATGTTAATTCTAGACGCATTATTTACATAAACTCCATATTGATAATTTTGAAGGTTACAATTATCTACACTTACATTACTCTTCCTATAATCTAAAATTCCATATCCATTATTGCTTCCGATAATAACCTTATTATTGCAATTAAATCGGACATTCGTTGAGTTTATTATTATACAATCTCTTAATGAGCTGACATTCATGGTTAGTTCATAATTTCCAGGAATACTTATTGTATCACATGAAAATACAGGTATGGTAGAAAGAGGCGGAGGAACAGTTTTGCTGCAGACTGCCGAAGCAAATTGACAATCAGTGACACCACAACTTGTGTTGTATATGTACGCATCATTTGTAGAGTTGTAAGTATTTGCTGGGCAGTAAAGATCCTCATTAAAATTATTTATAGTTTTAAGATTCTCATAATAATTGGATTGGCCCCCATCTATTACTTCACCATTTAGGTTTTGATAAGTGTATATATTCTTAAACGTAAATCCTGTGCTTGCATTTTGATATACTCCTATATTATCATTATTTTCAGTCGAATTACTTACCGTTCCTACTGTAGAATTTACTACATAAATTCCAAATAATGATTTAGTTGAATTAATATTATTCAAATATGTGTTTATAGAACTGTTGACTAGCAAACCATAAGTATCATTTAATAAATTACAGTTTTCTACTGTTGTATTGTACTGTTTAGTTACTAATATGCCATAATATGAGTTATAAATGCTTTTACCATTGCAGTTCAATTTTACATTCGGTGCATTTATAGTTATGCAAGGGAAGGTTGAGCTTTCTGCAAAATAATTTCCTATGTTTATATTAGAGTTTAATGTATAAACTCCGTACTGGTCTATAGAACCACAGCCGTTGATATTGTTTGATAATTTTACATTTTGTACACTATAATAATTATTAGATGAACAGATTGCAAAGTTGCAGTATGTATTACTATTACACCTAGTTTTAGAGAAGTTATTCGTATTTCTTAAGTATGCTTTACTTCCACAAATAAAATCTTCCGGATTTTGTATAAATACATCATTACCAAAATCATTACCAGTACTATTAATATACGCGGCATAATATGCGTTGTTTACAAAAGATGTATTCAAGAACTTATTTCCATGTCCATTTGATATATTTAATCCAGCTAATCTGCTTTGTGATCCGTATATACTACTATTTTCAATAACCCCACCATTTGAGTTATTCATAAATAAGTCGGTCAAAGTTGAGTTTGATATTTTAATGTTTATTAATTTTACATTATTTGTATTTTGTAAATATACCGAAAATGAAAATCTTGATATATTCAAATTATCTATTGTAACATTTGAAACGTTTGATACAAAGATCCCATAAGTATAAGGTTTAACATCAATGTAAGGCCCACTTCCTTGTATTATATACTTCCCACCATTTATTTTTACATCACTTGAAAGTATTTGTATACAATAGCCTGATTTTAAGGTGGTTGTTATGTTATTAGTTAAGGTATAAATTCCAGGTTGATTTATAACTTCACAAGAACTAAGGCTTTGTGTTTGTGTAACTTGTTGAACTGTAGAAGTAGAATTTGTTTTTTGCACAATAACGCTTGTTGTGCTTGTACTAATTAAATTTTTGTTTATTACCAAAAAGTAGCTAAACGCAACAACCAATACAACAACCACAACAACTACTCCAAGAATTATTTTTTTATTGCCTCCTCGAACAGAAGAAGCACCTTTATTTACTTCATCGTTATTCTGATTAACTGCCGAATTATTATTATTATTATTTACGTTGTTACTCTCTTGAGTAGTACTTCTCTGATCCATATCATTATTTTGTATTCCATTTCCATTAGCCATAATAACTCCTATATCTCTAAAGTTTCATTAAAGATTATATATTATTATTGTTATATGTTAAATATCTTTATATAAATTTGTGCTCCGGTAGCTCAGTAGTAGAGCGCTTGTCTCGTAAAAACTTTTAAGAAAAGTTTTATCAAAACAGTTATCGAGCAAACAAGAGGTCGAGGGTGCGACTCCCTCCCGGGGCTAGACTTCGATAGTGAGGTAATCTAATTAGTATTTTGGATGTTTTTTGAAATTGATTAGGTGACGAAAAGTAAATTTCAAGTTCCTAATTTTTTGGCACTGTTCCTAAATACGGTTGATAATAAGTAGATGCCTTTCATAGTAGTTTTGTCGACTAAATGATGAAAGACATCTGTGTATACCGTAAATCAGAGAATATAGTAAAGTTTGGGAAATGTAAGACAAAAGACAGAGGATTTATTAAAAGATATAAATACAAAAGATATCCATAAACATCATTCTGGTAATAATCCAGGTAATATCCATGTTTATAATCCTAATCCTTCACAAAATGCTATAGTAAATAGCATAACAACAGTATCTACTGGCTATGCCATTACAGGAATGTTTAATACTTGATGTGATTTTTGTTACTTTCATGTTTTTAACTATTTTAAAGTTATTCAATAATTATTAAAACTTTTACTACCTAAGTATTCCTATGAAAAAATCATTTTTAATAGCTTCGTTAATTGTATTTTTATTACTAAATGTAGGTTCACATGTTTTAGTTAAAAACATTACACTTTCATTTTCATCAGCTTCAAATTCAACAAATATTGTGCTATTAAATAAAACAACATCAAGTTATTCAAATACAACAACTTCAAATGCATTAAATACAAATAAAAATAATAAAAATCTAGAAAACACAAATTTTTTAATAAAACTTAACTCTTCTGTAAATAGTATTATAACTATTAATGGATCATCCTACTTAAGCAATAATATAATAAGAATTGCTTCTGGGAACTATGTCATTAATTCAACAGTTCCAAACAATTTTTCTTTTTCTTATTGGAATTATTCAAGTAATATAACAATAACAAATCCATACTCAAAAAATACCCGGATTTCAATTTTAGGAAACGCTATCATAACTGCAAATTTTAACTATGCTGTTGTATTTACTCAAAATGGTTTGCCAGTTTCAGATCAAAACTGGAGTATAAGTTATAATAATATCAATGAAAATTCAAATACAAACGGTATAATAAAGATTTCATTAAGCTTAGGCAATTACATTTTTAAAATTTTAAATACTACTATAAATAACACAACTTATACCCCCTCTTCTAATCTTATTTATTTGAACTATACTAATATGAATAAACTACTATCAACTCCTATAACTATAAATTTTACTAAAAATTATCAAAACAATACAATAAATTCAATTTTGGCAAACAAAACAAATCAAAAACTGATTAATCAAACAATTAACAATACATTAAGTAAAAAAATGATTAATACAAACATCAACAATCAAATATCTGTAAATAACAGTGTATCAAATATTGTTTCTAACTCTTCTAGTGTATTATTTAAAAATTTAAATATGCAGATAGCGTTACTTAAGCAAAAGCTGCCAAATAACTCTATTTTTATATATAATAGTAGCAATAGTGGCTTTAATTCTACTGAAAATTTGAATATATTAAATTATTCTAATTCAAGACTACTTAGTTATAATCAACTTAGTAATTTATCATCTTTAAATCAAAGTCAGTTTAATTTCCTAAAGAATAATATAAACAATATTGAATCATATGGTCATAAAATCAAAAGTTTTTATGAAAATCTTTCTATTCCATACGGATATATATCCCAAAAAGGTATTTACTCGAAGGCCGGAGAGGATTTGCATTTTGCTTCTTATGACACACAAGGCACTATCTTCTATTATAACATATCTGTTCAGAAGGCAATACCTAAAATTATGATGAGCGTAAATGGTGCTACAGAAAAGCAGCCTAACACAACCTCAAAAATTTATATTCCTTTAATCAATGGAGAAAAAAGTTCTAAAATTTCTATTTCACTTAATGGCTCAATGGCAAGAGGCAATAGTGGATTGTATAGCTATGAAATACGATTTAGTAATGGTACAGTAATACAAAATACTGTTAATACAACATCATTAAACTATCAAAATACATTTAATTTGTCCTTAAATCAGAATGCATCAATAACATTTGACACTTCTGGAAATGAAAATTACTCTTCAGTAGATCCTACTCTTATAGTGATACCATCATCTATCCTAGAATATGTTCCGATAACTTTGACTAACACTCAAACAACACCGACTCCTACCCAGTTTCAAGATATGGTTACTGTAAATAGCTTAAGTTATAAATCATATGAAAGTGGAAATCTAGATAATATAGAATTTTTCTATTTCAACGGCACAGTAATACCTAGCTGGATTGAAGGAAGTGCGAGTAATACATTATTGAATAGTAATACAAATTCAAATTACTTATCTACCTCAACAAATACAATATACTGGTTAAAATTAGCAAACAGTATTTCAGCAGGTAACACAGTTATTGTGTATATGGGTTTTTCAGCAAATACTGTTGATTTATTTAATACTGTAAATACTGGAGAAGCTCCAGAATTATCTCCAACCTATGCCGAGTATGATGATGGTCCAAGTGTTTTCAATTATTATAATGTCAATCCAAAATCAACATCCGGTTGGACTATAGCTGGAATTGCAGGACAAAAAAATACAGCTCCAGTGGAAAGCCAATATAACACTACAAATGCGTTATATGCTAATTCTGCAAATGGAGATTATATGTATACTCCTATTTCTGGTTTTACTGAAAATTCAATACTCACATTCGATGTTTATACTACTGGTTTAGGAGATTTCTTCTTTTTAACAAACTCTGCTGGATTAGGGCAGATGGGAAGACTTGATGGAAGAGGAGGTGCCGATTATTCTGGTCTTGCTACTACCTCTACCTGGAAAAGTTGGGCAGCTCCAAGTTCTGGACTTGATGAAGGCAGAAATGTCTGGTATAAATTTGATATTGTAATTAATGGAAACAAAGCAAATGATTATATCGGAAGTGAGTCAGATGGGCTTTCTACTTTAGGGACATTGGCAAATTCAGATTTTTCAGTTACAAATAATGGAGATTATATTGGTTTGGTTGGAGATGGCTTAGGCTCTTCTTATATAACTTACTGGAATGGCATGATAATTCGGGCATATCCTCCAAACGGTGTTATGCCATCAGAGCAGTTCGGATCGATTGAATCTTCAAATAGTCCTGTATTACTTCTTCAAAGCAATTTTATACCTTATGGCACTCAAGACACTATAAACGGAACAATTAATACACCAAATGATCAGTTAGAGTTGTTCATAAACAATACACTAGTTAGTGGTCCATCTCCAAACTCTCTAAGTTACATAGTATGTGGTTCACAACCATACATAACTAGCTGCGAATCAGCAGGAAACCATAAGGTTATTCTTGAAGATATAACTTCAGGATCTAGCGCTAATATAATTTTAAACATAACTCAATCTACTCCAACACTTAACATATCAGAATCATCTGCATTTATAAACACAGGAACCTCCACAAATATTCCATACTCTATCTCAACCGTAGGAAACCAACTATCTGCGACTCTTTATATAAATAAAGCTACTGTATCATCATCAAATAATCAAGGTACTGTGAGTTACTCCTTTAATAATAATGAACTTTACAATATTACATTATCCACCCCTGGAAACGGAAACTACTTAAAAAATAATATTACACGCTATTCATGTTCGATAGGCACACCAAGCAGTATCCCATTAAATATAAAATATTATGCACCATTATGTATCATAAATAACCAAACTTCGGCAGTTTCAGGACCGTTTCAGCAGTTTATAAAAATAAATGAGAGTTTTTATAAAAATTATTTATCATACAATAATAACGATGCAAATTTTGAGATATTCAATTCCACTGGAAGTACACAATCTTCATGGATAGAAAGCAACAGCACAGGAAATATCACTATATGGTCAAAAATATCTACTGGCATAAATGCAAATACAGTATATCCACTTTATATTGGTTTTGCAAGCAACACTGTAAATCTACTTTCAAATTCAGGTGTTAGCGGTATTGGCGAGTTTCCTGCGGCTACTTCTACATATGCACAATATGATGATGGAAAATCAGTATTTAATAATTATTTCAATGGTAGTTCATTAAATGGCTGGACAACAGCTGGAACATCCGGAGACACTTCATCAGCTCCTTCTGGCTCACCATTTGGCACTAACGCATTCTATGCTAACGGTGCAAATGGGGACTATTTATATACAATTGCAAATGGACAATCGACAAATTCAATAATAGAGTACTATACATATACACAAAATCTAGACGATGTTTTCTTTTTAGTTAACTCTCAAGGTGCTGGACAAATTGCAAGAGTTGGTAACGGTCCCGGATGGTACGGTATAGCATCAGCCTCTTCTTGGACTTCGTGGACCGCACCTCCAGATTATGGTATCTGGTCAAATGAATGGCTGCTTATGGGAATTATGATACAAAATGGCAATGCGCAAATGTTCTTGTCTACAACTCCTGGAACTTATGGTAGTGAAATAGGAAGTAATCCATCTAATATATACTCGGTAGCAAATAATGGCGAATATCTAGGTTTTGTAGGAGATGCGGCAAGCTCATCAACAATGCAGTACATGAACGGTATGATAATAAGAGCACTTCCACCAAACGGAGTTATGCCTTCATATGTCGAAGGTTCTCCAATTTCTGTTTCATCACAATCAACCTGCACCATTTCATTAAGCAGTAATGAAATAAATTTTGGAAATATAAATCCTAATTACGATTTAAACACAGTAAATTCAATATTCGATACTAATTCCGGAAGCGCTGACGCATATATGCTTGTTTATGGCGGAAATTGGGTAGGCCCATCCCAATTTGGAGTAAGTAATACAACGTGGTCAGAAACATATAACTCACCTTTTTCTACTTCTACAAAACTCTCTCAAGTGCCTACCAATACAGTTATAACTGTAAGTCCTAGCAGTAGCAACTCGATATACTTTGGCATGAGAGTTCCGGGGGGTGCTCAAAGTGGTGTTTATTCACAAAACATAATTATAGAAAATACCTGTTAGTAAAGTAATGCTCTACACAAGAAAGTTTAACAAAAAATAACTGATATTAAATTTTAATCTATGTTGTTAAATTTAGATTTTTTATTTCTGTAAATACTTTCAATTTTTTTAAGTTTATTGCTGTTATAACCTCGTCTTTCATACTCTTTCCTAATCTCTTCTGGAATTAAATCAATATTTTTGGAATATACTGGGTGTATTTTCATACTTATCTCTTGAAAAGGCAGTTTTTGATCGGGAATCTCTTTATACATATGTTTCAAAAATCTGAATGAATTCTCTTCTAATATTTTAAGTTCATCAAGTCTTTTTTTATCTAATTCACTCATTTTTACTTTAGAAAATTTTATTTTTACTTTTTTATTAAGTGTTAATTTAAGTAGGTATTTAATTTTACTAATTCTTAATTTTAGTGTAACTACATTTATTAATGACAAATTCTTAATATCATTAAGTATTCTTGATGTAAAAATTACATTTCCTATAGTATCATATGATTTATTTTCTAATATTATATACTTCTTATCTATTCCTATTTTATTAGCATATAACTCCATTGCTTCTGACTCTGTAAACTTGGGCACATATTTTATATTATAAGACCACCTTCCAGATAACAATATAATTTCATAATCTCCAGTATCAAATAATTCTTTTGCAAGTTCTATTGACCTTTTCGTAATCTCACTAATACTGCCATCTTTGTATATACCATAACCAAACACAACTATCGCTTTGACCATACTCTTACTACACCAATATTTTTACCATCTCCCAGCTTTCTATAGGCCCATCTACAACTTTAAAAATCTCAACTGCTTCTGGTCTTTTAATATCTTTAATTTTATCATATAATTTTTTGTCTCTCATCTTAAGCTTTGATTTTAATAAATCAAATTCGTATTCCAACTGCTTGTTATTCAATTTAATTCTAATTTTTTTATCAACTAATTTTTCATTTATTTTTTCTTTTGAAAAATTATAACCTCTGGATAAAGATTCTAAATATACATAATGTAGATATGTGTTTATCCCTATAAGTGGATTATCAAGTTCTTTGAATCGTTGTAGCTGTGGGTGATTTTTATATCCTTTTGTTTTTCCTTCAAGTACCTTTTTGGCAAGAAGAGTTTCTCTCCAAACTGCAAGTAAGCCTATAGTATCTAAATATGACAATTTAATTGACCATACTCTCATAAAAATCACTATTAGTTATTGCGTCTAACTAATATTAATCAAACATTTTTTCCTGTGATTATTGCTACCGTCTCTCCATTTAATTTGAGCTTTTTATATGCGGCTATTGTTGCAGCGCTTGCAAGTTCCACTATTAATCCATACTCATTAAAGATATTTTTTTGTTCTTCTTGCATTTCCTTTTCAGCTACTATAACTATCTCCGAATTTACTTGCTTCATATACTCTAAAGCTTGAGATCCAAACGTTGGATATCCTACTGCTATGGCATCCGCTTTTGTTTTTGATACCTCATATCTAACTATTGTATTGTTCTTATACGCTTCATACAAAGGCTTACACATCTTTGACTGTACTCCTATTATCTTAGGTAGATGTATCTTAGAGTAACTTTCTTTAAGTTCTGTAAGCGATTTCAGTATGCCTGAAAATAATGTTGCATTTCCTATAGGCACTATTATGTTTTTTACTTCTTTAATTTGCGAAAGTATCTCATAAATTATTGTTTTTTGCCCTTCTTTTCTATAACAATAATCTCCTGCAAGAAAGGCATGTTTTTTATACGAATGTTCCTCTGCTAACTTCTGCGCTTTCGTGAAGTCTCCATTTACCTTTATTATATTCGCATTGTTTGTTTTTTTAATATTA
The DNA here is from genome assembly GCA_049964835.1 of Candidatus Micrarchaeia archaeon. Taxonomy (GTDB): domain Archaea; phylum Micrarchaeota; class Micrarchaeia; order Micrarchaeales; family CABMGC01; genus JAJZOD01. The sequence continues at coordinate 44,388 of JBMFWW010000001.1, forward strand.
TAAATTTTATCAGGATTAGAGTCTTTGCTTATGTATACATTTGTTTTTATGTTGTATAACTTTGAGTAGTAAGCTATAGAATAAGCCATATTTCCAGTAGAAGCACAAACAATTTCTTTATATTTATACTCTTTTGCTTTTGCCACTTCAATTACAGATCCTCTGTCTTTGAATGAACCTGTAGGGTTCTGTGTTTCAATTTTAAGATATAAATTTTCATCTGTTCTGCTGTTTATGACTTTGGTAAGCCCGACATCATAATATTTATATGCGCTGCAATCTGGAAGCATATTTTTGTATGACCAAAATGAGTTTACCATCTCTTTATGTGCTTCACCTTTAAATTTATACTCTATTTCGAGAAGTCCATGGCATTTTTTGCATATCTGCGAATCATAACTACTATCATAACTTTCATTGCACGTTAAGCATAGTAGTTTATACTCCATAAAACTCTAACCTTATTTAGTATGCTTATGGTGTACAACCATTGCTTTGCTTTTTTCATAAGATACTATTAAAACAACTGCTAACCCTAAAACCAACATCTGCAATGCACCTAAAATTGGAACAATTGGTAGTAATGCAATAATATATAAGGTAATACCAGCATTTGGAGATACCTTATTTATTTTATCAAAAACAGCAAGAAAATTTTTATTATCGTTTGTAAGATATCCCGACAAAGATATTCCAGTAACAACAAAGTAAAAGATGCCAAGTATTATACTTCCTATACCTGCCCCTAATCCATACAATCCAGGTACTCCATCAAATGTAATAGATAAAAATCCTGCAATAAAACCAAGTATCAAGATAATTAGTGTTATTGAGCTTCTTGACCTTACTATGTCGATTCCTTTTTTAATACTAGAAATATAATCAGCAGTTTTATTTTCTATTATTAAATTAGCAACATTTCCTAAAGATGCGATATAAATTGCAAAGATTAAAAATTCTACTGCGGAAAAGATCCCATATACTAATGAAAACAACAACGCATTTATTAAGCCGAATAAAAGTGCTATTTCATACAGTACTAAATATGCAAATAAGAATATTATAAGCATTATTAAAAAAGAAAAAATATTCCTTTCAATCAGCTTCAAAGAGTTCTCAAAGAGTTCTACCATACAAACACGTTTAACTATTAAGCAGCAACATTTTAAATAGTCTACGCATTTAACTTATTTTAGTTTTATATATATGAAAATTAAGAAAATATAAAAATGTATTTATCTATTGTTAACATATACTAAACGTACTAAATGATTGATATATATGGTCACTAAGATCCCTACTGGTATTTCAGGTCTTGACAGAATGTTAAATGGAGGTATTCCTATGGGCAATCAGGTGATATTGGAAGGAGGTCCTGGTTCTGGGAAAACCTTACTGGCTTTAGAGTTTTTATACCATGGCGCAGAGCATGGAGAAAATGGCATATTATTTTCATTTGAAGAGGATTTTGAAAGCATCATAGAAAACTTCAAAGAGGCATTTCCTACTTTTACTAACTTTGATGCATATATTAAAAATGGTGCAATTACTATACTTGGTTCTGAAGATACCAAGCAGTATGTACAAAAAAATAAGGAAGGGACTGCTTACTCATTTGGAAGTTTTATATCAGAGATAGACTCTGTAACAAAGATGCACAATGCAAAAAGAATAGTTATAGACTCTATTTCAGTGATAAGACTCTTTATATCAGATCCTTTGGATTACAGGTCATTGTCTACTAGTTTGCTATCAGTTCTAAAAAGACAGAAGATAACTACAATACTAATATCAGAACAAAATTCTTCAGACAAACAGAAGATATACTTCCAGCCAGAATCTTTTATATATGATGGTCTTATACTTCTTTTTTTATATGGAAATGATTTGGAGAATAGAATTCCTACAATCGAAATAATAAAAATGAGAGGTTGTGAGCATATGTATACTGCCGTTCCGTACGAAATAATAGATACAGGTTTTAATATTCTACTTCTTAATAAGTCAGATAGAATAGCTCATGAAAGTGAGTGACGGTTGCTTACTTATAAATTTTGTAGAATTTTCTATTTGTTATTATTCTTTGTATTATATTGTAAATGAGTAATAAACCACAAAAAGAAAAAAGAGAAAGTTACAACTAATTTTAAATATTGTTCAATCGCATCTTTATCTCTTCTCCATTTAACTTTGTAGTTATTAGTGGTATTCTCTCTATTTGTGAGATCTTTATCGCTAGTTTATCAACAGTATCTAGGTTTTGTATTATAACAAGTTTTGGTTTTATCGGCGCTACTCTTACAACTACCATTGGAGATCTGCCAGTGCTTACCTGGTCAAATATAAAAGCTCTTTCGCTTGTACTACCAAAAAGTCTTGGATACTCAGATGGGGATATCTCAAGTATTACTCTTAAACTATCAAGAAGTGTGTATCCAAAGAGCTTAATTGAATCAAGATAATTTGGATTGGTTACTATTTTACCATCTATTAATCTCACTATATCTGTTCCTGATATTGGAGAAGAAAAGTCATGTATAAAATAAAATGAGCCATCCTCATTTTTAATATCTTTATTAAACTTTTCAAGGTTTCTTATTACCTCTCCTCCTCGCTGGTTGTCTATTGTAAAAAGTGCAAGTATGAATCTTTTTATTATTGCTACTCCTGGACTTGCCCTTCTATTTCCTTCATAATCACTTATTGTAGATGTAGAAATTTTAAGATACTGTGCAAGTTCAACCTGCGAGATGCCAAATAACTCTCTCCATTTCTTCATAGCACTTCCTGGTGTTTCAGATAACGCTATCTCGCCTGCTATTCTCTCTTGTAAACTATCCATATGTATATTATAAACAAAAAGTTCTTTATTACTTTTGACGAAATCTTTTTAGACTATAGACGTTATTTTTTCTTTGTTCTTTTTCTCTTCTCTTTACTACCTTTAGTTTTTCTAGTACTATTTTTCTTTTCTAATTCTTCATATATATCTAATGCTTTTTTATCTACTACCTCCTGTGCTTTTTTATCATTTGGTTTTCTTATTACTCCATATACTATTAAAATAATGCCTATTATGAATGATAATGAAGATACAAGACTGCCAGGAACAAAGTTGCTATTCAACGACTCAGTAAAGTTTCCATTAGTAATGTTTGCAAATTTAATTAATGAGTATCTATATGTAACATTTATATAAGGTGAGTTGTTGTTATAAAAGTATAAGTAATAACTCCCATCTTCATAAATAGAGCTTCCAGGGCCGTATGCACTTCCATTATAAAAATAATTTGGTTCTTTGTAGCCATAATTTGAAAGATTAGAGGTATATGGAAAGGTTGTGCCCAATGTGCCATTTAATATGTATTCTAGAACGCCTTTGCCTGCAAGCTTAGGCCCATTTTTATAAATAAATGAGCCATTATTTACTGCATTGTAAGAATTAATATAATTGTAACCGCTCTGATTCATAAAATAAAAATCTATTGGAGAACTAGCCGCATAACTAAATACAAAAAAGCTAGTATTCTTTATTTCTATTGGACTAACTACAATACTGTTCTGAGCCACTATTATCTTATTTATATAAGTACTATTGCCGAGCTGCTGTGGAGCTACAGATGGTTCTACAACAGAACTCGCAATAAAGAAACTTACTAAAAGTATTATTACTCCTATAACCACAATTCTTATATCCAAAAATGCACCAATACCATTTTGCAAGTAAAGAATATAAATATAACATATCAAAAGTAATTAGGTTGTTTTTTTGAAAAATGATAAGAATACTAAGTTTTCAAAGTCGCTAAAAGCATTTATCGATAAGCACTCTTCATTAAGTCATTATTTCATGTTAGCAGCACTTTTAGTAATCGCAGTAATAATACTCACCATATTCGTAAATGGAAATCAAAGCGCAAATAATGCAAATTACTGTTCCGGTATTCTTCTTTCTTCATATAAGGATTCATGCTTTTTATCATTGGCAGAAAATCAAAGTGCACCATATCTATGCAACTACATCTCAAATCCTGGAAATTATCAATGTAGAGAGTTCATAGCTGAAAAAACTCTTAACAATACTTTATGTACAGCTTCTGGGCCTTACTCAAATGCATGTATGGAGTATGTTGCTTATTCTTCTGGAAATGGTTCTTACTGTTCAAGTATAAATAATTCTAATTCAACACTGTGCTCTACAAATCTTGCACTTAAAGAAAAAAATATAACTTACTGTTCATATTCTAGAAATAGTTCCGGATCATCTATTTGCAAATCAGCATACAACTTAAGTTTAGCATATAAACTGGGAAATGATTCTTACTGTAAATATATGGAAAGTTTAAATAATACTGCTCTTGCAGATGAGTTAACTCAGTATTCTGGCATAGGACTGCTTGGTTCTTCAGGAAATAATCAAAGTTTATTACAGATTTCTCCTCTTGGCTACATTGAATCTACACAAGGTCTTAATTACAGTGCTATGGATATATGCAATATAGCCGTAGCAATAGCATCAAAAAATAAATCATATTGCAATCTAATAAACAACGGGACTCTTTCAACTTTATGCGTTTCTTCTGTATATGAAATTAATACAAGTAAAACTGAAAGTTCTTCGATAAATAGTAACATAAACAATACAACTAACTCAAATAATATAATTCAGAATAGCATCTATCAGAATTTCACAAAGAACTTCAATTATACCGTAATACAGAAAAGCTGCCTAAACTCTTCTATTTCGAGCAATATTAATTCATCTGAGTGTTCATATCTGCAGAATTTAATAACTGCAGTATCTACAAAAAATGCAAATTATTGCATTTCAAACAATATACAAGAATCCGACCAGTGTTACTATGTTCTTGCAAAAGCCTATAATCAAACAACCTACTGTTCATATATAACAAACGCAACAATAAATAACGCTTGTTATCAGGCAGTAACGCAAAATATTTCATCGATAACTAGCACGTGATTAATTGGAAGGCATAGTATCAACAATAAAGATTCTTGGGAACTCATTAAAATGTAATGTTTTAAGTGTTGATGAAGGTAAACTCACACTTTCCGAGGCAATTACAAAACAGCAGATAAAAATAGGCGAAAAGATTTCTCTAAGTTCAACTTTAGATGTGAAATTTTTAGGCACAGCGAATAACAAAGAGCTAAATCAAATAGATAAAATATTATCTACTTTAATACAAGAATATATTAAAAAAACTCCACCTATATTTGATTTAGAAGATTTAAATACTGCTACAAAAAAACTTTTCCCAAAAATCATGGAAGCTGCAAAATTATTTGCTAAAAAACTTCTTTTAGGTGCTCCCATAATAATACGTTTTCATAATGACGCGGACGGATCATCCGGAGCATATGCAATATCTCTTTCAATAAATTCACTAATTTCGGATTTTTCAATACAATCAAAGCCAAATATAACTTGGCTTATGCAACGATCTGTAGTTTATGAAATAAGTGACGCAATATATGATCAGAATTTATTTAATTATTTTTCAAGCACAGAAAAACCATTACTTTTAATAACTGATTTTGGAACATCCTCTCAGAGTAATAGGGGTATAGAGCGTATTTCTGAATCATTCGATATAATCTGGCTTGATCATCATCCAATAGAAGATGATTTTAATTATAAAAAATTAAAGCATTATATAAATCCTTGGAACTTTAATTTAGGATCAGATATTACTGCCGGATTTCTTTCATGTATTTTTGGTTATGCTCTTTCAGGCAAACTTAACGAAGAGATAATTAATGCATCATTTATCGGTGATTACAGTAAGTATGCAGATGTTAAAAAATTAGGCAATGACCTTTCTATATTTTTAGATATGGCAACAAGCGATCCTAGTGCACTAGGAAGTCATAATCCTAAAAACATCACTCCTTCAGAGATAGAAGGAATAATTTCTGACAAAGAAAAATACAACTCTTTCCTGAAAGTTGCAAAGATGAAGTTAGACGAAACCTTAGAAAGAGCAAAGAGTTCAATTAAAACCTACAAATTAAAAAATTTAAATATATATGTGTGCGATTTTTCATCTATACGCGATAAAAATAGCAAGTATCCTCTTCCAGGGCGTTTTTCATCTAAACTCCTTGATGTACTCTCCGAAAAAGATAAAAATTCAATTCTTATTCTTCATTTTGGCGTGTATATATCGATGAGGATGGACAAGGAGTTATCAAAGGATATAGATCTCTTAAGCATAATCTCTGAGTTGAAAGATAATATCGATGATGTTGAATCTGGAGGAGGTCATGCTTCTGCATGCAGTTTAAAACTTTATGAGTATGCAGATAAGAAAGCATATATAAACACTATAATAAACAAGATCAAAGAAAAAGAGAAGTAAAAAATAAGTGAAAGTAAAAAACTACAACTTCCAAATAATTCAAAAGTAATAAATACATTATTACTTGATTATATTACATGTTATTATATTTTTAAAAAAAGAAAATTAAAAAATAAAAGAAAAGAAAACAAAATGGGAATTTATTAATAAATAAAAAATAATAATAAAAGTATAAAATAAAAATTAAAATATTTAAAAAGGAGTTAAGATGGGAATGTTAAAATGGATTTTTTTGATTGTAGCTGTAATCGGTGTATTTTCAGTTCTTTTTGTTTTATCTAAAAATGTATCAAGCTATAGTGTAGTAAAGTTTGATAATGTTGAGGTTTCTCAAGCTATTCTTTCAAATCTTAGTATACCAAATTCACTAAGTAATAATATAGGCATAGGTACCGCTTCATATTCTGTCATATCAAAGATTTCAAGCGCAAATGAATTAATGTTAAACAACAAGCCAGAGATACTATACATGGGTGCAGAGTACTGCCCTTTCTGTGCAGCTGAAAGATGGGCTTTAATAATCGCATTATCTCGTTTCGGAACCTTTTCAAATCTTCATTATATGACCTCTTCAGTTACCGATTACTCTCCGTCTACTCCAACATTTACATTCTATAACTCAACATATACAAGCAATTATATATCATTTGTGAGTGTTGAGCAGACAACAAATCAACCTGCAAATGGAAGTTATGCAAAGCTACAAACACCTAATGTTTCAGAGTATAATCTAATGGCCCAATACGATGGAGGCGGAAGTATACCCTTTGTTCTTTTTGCAAATAAAAGTGTACTAATTGGTGCAACATATGATCCAGAATCTGTTTTAGATGGTAGAAACTGGAGCGTTGTAGCTTCAGATCTTCATAATGCTTCATCATTGCAGGCACAAGCAATAATTGGTTCTGCAAATCTTCTAACCACACAAATATGTGAAGCCGATAATAATACTCCTCAAAGTGTCTGTTCACAGCAGTATGTTAAGAATATAGAAAAGCTGTCTTGATGGAAAAGATAAAATTAAGGAGCGTAAAAGGAGCAATGTTGATTCTATCAATAATAGGTTTAACTGTATCAATATATCTTTCAATTTACCATATGCTTGGCATACCTTTATTATGTTCAACAAGCGGTTTGATAAATTGTAGCAATGTTATAAATAGCCCATTCGGTTATATCGCTGGAATACCGGTTGCAGATTTTGGGGTAGCATTTTTTGTTATAGAAATCGGCGTATTACTTTTTATAAGCGATCCGTTTGCTAAAATATTTATCAATACGATTGGATTAGGCTTTGTCTTCTATTTTCTATACGCAGAATATACTGTAGGCAACATTTGTGAGTACTGTACATCTGTACATATAATTGTTATATTGTTACTTATTCTATCTATTTATCTATTCAAAAAAGACAAAGATAGTAAAAGACATATAACTTAGTAAAAGTAATAAGAAAAAGTAATAAGAGTTACGAATAAGATTACAAAAACAAAGTAGTTAATTAAAGCAAAGCAGAGTTAAATCTCCATATTTTTATTTAACTATAATTTTTGAATAATAAATAAATTACCTAATTTATTAAAAATAATTTCAAGTAATTGCTGTGCTATCTATCATATCAGTATTTTTCTCTTTGTTAGAAGCATCAGCATAAAAGAATATTCCTATTGTTTCTATAATATTTGTTATGAAAACGGTTATAAATATCAAACCAAGAACAGCATAAATGTCTATATTTAATCCGCTATTTATCAATAGTAACCCTATAATTATTGGGGATAATCCTCTGCCTACATCAAATATTGAAAGTATTCTCTCACTGCTCTTTTTGTTTTTATTTACAAAAAATTCTTCAAGTACTGGCATTGAGGCCTTTCTTATAAGAACTATTGCGGCAGTTAGCACCAAACTTATTGCAATTATATATGATAAGGATAGAGAACCAGTATTAAAACTTATAATTGTACCTATATAAACAAAGAAGAATGTGCTTATGAAGAATGTTATCTCTTTTTGGTATTCATTAATATGGCCAAACTCTACTCTGACGTTGTAAAAATACTTATCAAAGTTTTTAAAGAGTTTAGGCAGGTTTGCAAATATTATGCCAAACACAAAGACAGTTACTCCACTATTTAAACCTAAGAACTGCGCTACTCCATAATTTGCTATTACTACTGTGATTGTGAGCATCCATGAGTATTCTTTGCTATATTCATTAAATGCCTGAAGTATAAATGTCCATACAAATGCAGTGATTACTCCCAAAATGCTAGATAGCACAAAAAAGTAAAACACCGCGCTGCTTATGCTTGATATTGAAAAGGAGTTTGTCTGCAATAACGCTATTAGTATTAAGGGTATTATAAGTTGCACTGAATCAGAAGCAACACTTTCAAATACAAGAACGTTGTTTAATCTCTTATTTATTCTAGCTATCTTGCTTAATGTGGGAAATATAGCTGAGCTAGGTCCTGCTAGTGCAAAACCTATTATGAAGGAGAGTATAGGATTCCATCCTGTAAACAAGCCTATAAGAATACCTAATACTATTCCCGTAACTATGGAAAGCGGCAAGAAAAATCTGGTAGCTTTAAACAGCTCAAGTTCAGATATATCTATTCGCAATCCAACATCAAAAAGTATAAATGCTATGGCTATTGCACTAACTAGCGAAGCAATATCTATTAGAATACCACTACCTTGTGGTGCTATTAAGTGGAATACCGGTCCTATAAGTATGCCTATTATCATCAAAGGCAATGTTACTAAAATCTTTAGCTTATAAAAAAGTGCATTTAAGATAAAACCTAGAAAAACAACACCTGAAAAGATAAGAAATAAATCTGTAACATCAATCATGTTTGACACCTAAGTAGGCCTGACCTGTTATTCTAGGATCTCTATCTAATTCAAGATTTATTTTTTTCAATACATCAAGCATTTTTCTCTCTCGTTGACCAGATATATAAATATAAACCTCATCTTTTGTATCTCTTGCTATCAAAATGTATATATCTCCTTCCCTAAACCTTCCTGTTCTTCCCCTTCTTTGTATGTTTCTTATCTCGCTAGGTATTGGCTCATAAAATATTACTGCATCAACGCTTGGTATATCTAATCCCTCTTCTGCTATAGAGCTTGCTACAAGCACATTGAACTTTCTATCTCTAAACTCTTGTATTATATTTTTTTGAAGCTCTTGAGTAACTCCTTCCTTTTTCCCTACAAATGCCTTACATGATATATCGTTATTGGTTAGGTACTCTACAATCATCTTTATGGTTGATCGATACTGCGCAAAAACTATTATACTCTTATTTTTATAATGTATTATAATGTCTATTAATGCTATTATTTTCCCATGCTCTTCGCCTCTTTTTAATGCTTGTTCTGCTAGAGCAATTGCAGCAAGAATATTTTTATTTGCTAATATACTTCTAACTCCTCTGCTTTTATTCTCTTTATTTTGCATATTTTTCATATAAGTCAAAAAAGGGTAAATTCCCTCCGTAGTTAAAAGCTCATAAGCATGGCAAAGGTTAAGCAATTTTACATAACTAAAGAAGGCACCCATTCTATAATCAGAATCTTTAATCCTACTTATCTGATTTCCTGCATCTATCAATATGCCCTTTGGTATTCTATCAAATCTTTTAAATTTTAAAAAACCCATTTTATTCAAAGTCCTCAAAGAGCCTTCAGCTTCTGGCGCAATTAATCTCATCATGCTCTTTATGGTTTCTGTAGTATCTACATAAACATTATGTATATATTTTTGTTTTACATAAGCAGATACGTCCGGATCTGTAGATATTCTGACCTCTATGTTTTTAATTCCTAGAGCATCTATTACTGATTTAATCTTTTCTTTTTTGCTTCCAGGAGAAGCTGTAAGTCCTAACACTGTTATTGATCTTATATTGCACTCATTTGCAATGTATGTATAAGCGTACTTTCCTACTGCTTTATGGCATTCATCAAAGACCACTATTCCATAATCATCTAACTGTATGTTTGAATTTTTCAATTCATTTGCAACCGTTTGCGGTGTTGCCACTATTATTTTGGCATCCTTTTCAAGTTCTACTCTCTTCTTCTTTGAGACCGAACCAATCAAAAGCAAAAGCTCACTTTCATTTAATTTAAAGGTTTTTTTAAAATTATTATAATGTTGTTCTGCAAGAGGCTTAGTAGGAGCTAAAAAAATTGCTTTTTTTCCAATGTCTAATTCAAAAGCAATCATAATTATTCCTATCAATGTCTTGCCTAATCCTGTAGGCAAAACAACTAATGTATTTCCGTTTTTTAATATCGATTCAACTATATTTCTCTGATAAGCACGCACTTCAAGTCCTTCAGAATTAATATATTTATCAATAAAATCAAAGTAGTTCAAAATTTCCACTCGTTTGTCATATTGTTATTTATAGATATATATTTATAATATTTAAGTTGCATTTATACAGTAAATTTTAAAATGTGCCGTTGTAGCTCAGTCCGGGAGAGCGTTCGGCTGAAGACAAATCTTCTAAAAAGATTTGATAAATTCAGATACCGAAATGTCGTCGGTTCAAATCCGACCAACGGCAATAAAAATATCAAATAACAATAGGTTTTTATATCCTAACCTTTCAATACTTACCGGTGCACCAATGAAAATGAATATACTTTATGTATTACTTGCAATAATAATTCTCGCAGGTTTATATGTTGCAATAACTTATAATAATACTATTACTTCTTCTAAAGTAAACACATCTAATGTTAGCAATACTTCAAAAACATCTGTTCAATCTTCATCTCAAACTGAGTTATTCGTTCCTATCCAATTAACAGATCCCCCACATGTTCCATATGGTACGCAGGCACTTACTATATCGTATTCCTCATTCGCAGTAACTGAAAATTATCAAAATGGAACTTCAACATTTGTTAATATAAATGAAAGCGGAAAGATAAATCTCATGACACTTACAAATCTCACACAGGTAATTGGTGGTGTTAACATAGTTTCTAATTCCATAATAAGTCAAGTAATGTTTAATGTAACATCTGCAGACATAACAATAAATAATACTAATTATACTGTTAATGTACCTAGCAGTAAGATAATCGCAAATATTAACTCTAAAAATAGATTGGTTGTATCTAACTCAAGTATACTTTTAGACTTTTCTCCTACTATAGCTACAATATTCACGGCTAACTCCACAGTATTTGTTCTTTTACCTTCTGTTAAAGCTATAATAATAGGCAACTCTTCAATGACATCAAAAAATAATCAAAATATAGGTGCAAGATTCAAATTAAACGCGTCAGAAAGGCAAAGACTTGAAAGTTCTGTACCTAATCTTACTATCGTTTCATCATCACTTTCTCAAAGTAACTCATCTACCTCATTTTCAGTTACTGTAAAAAACAATGGTAATCAGAGCGTAGTATTGAATCATATACTACTTTATGGTACAATAAACTCAAAAATAATTATAAACAATAATCCAATAATAAAAATAAATGCTTCTGCAATAGGTAGTGAAAGAGACCATATTTCTATTATAAACTCCTCTTCTAATTTAGGTATCGGTGATAATCAGAAGCTAAGAGTCCAAACAACAAATGCTCCACCTTCTATATCTACTGGATTGAACTCACAAATAAACACAACGGTTTCTGTAAAGTTAAATACTTCATCTTCAGATAAAAGTAAAAATGAGAATAATTCTTATAACACATCAACAGATTCAAGTCAGACTATTAATTCTTCAGTAATTTCTAATTTAGATCTTAATTCAACTGACAATTCAGAAATAAATGTTGAAGAGCACGTAGGCGTAAACCTTGTGAACTTTAGGGTTCTTAATTTCTTAATATCACAAAGTGGCAACTTATATCTTCCAAGCGTTTATGCCAGTGCAGATTTTAAATCCCCTGGATATATACTTTTACCGGGTAAAAACGAAACATTTACATTCAATGGAAACATAATTTTTGGACATGAGAATAGCGCAGTCTCAGCAGCAATAGTTCCAGGTAATAATTATAATATAAGAATAATTGGAGAAGAAGGTACATCAGCATCAGAAAACATAACAGCTTCATAAATTATAAAATCTACGGTAAAAATAAATCTTCAATAGGGTTTTTAATCCTTGCCTAATAAATATACTTTAATATTAATGTGATAAACATGAGAAATAAAATAGAAAATAAGATAATAGCAGCAATGCTTCTAGTTTTTGCAACATTTGCATTTGTCGGCGCTTCAGGATTTAATCCTACTGGTGTGTCATTCTTTGTGATACCACCAATAACTAACACAACAAATTCATCGCCATCAACTCATACAGCAACAAATACAATTACATCTAATACAATACCAAGCAATACCATTTCAAATAGTACAACTTCAAGCAATACAATCTCAAGTACACCAAGCAACACAATCTCTAATAGCACAAAAGCAAGCAACTCAACTTCAAGCAATACATTACTAACAACATCAAATACAAATTCAAGCTCAAACGCATCTTCAAAAGTATCAACTTATCCATCTAACACATCAAGCACACCAGCACCTTCAGGCTCAAGCAATCTTGGTATAATAATTGCAATTATTGTAATAATTATAATAATAGTTGCAGCTTACCTTTTAATGAAGAAGCCAAAGACAGCATAAATACTTAAATAGTTTTTACTTTTTTTCTTTTATTTTTTACTATTTTTACTTTGATTAACTAAATTTAAATATACTTATTTAATTTTATTCTATCTATTAACTCTGTGATTAAATGAGCAATAAAGAAGGTAAGCATAAGATAATAGATATGCCAATAACATACGAGAAAGTAAGTACTCTAATGGATCAGGAGACTTACAAATGGCACCATGATACACATTACGCTGGATATGTGAATAAAAGAAACGAGATAGAAAAGGAATTGAATACAGTTGATCTTTCAAAGGCGAATGTAAATTACAGCCAAATCCGTTCATTAAAATTAGAAGAAACATGGAATGCTAATGGACAGATACTTCATGAAGTTTACTGGTCAACAATGGCTGGAGATGGAAATGCAGATGCTTCACTGTCTATAATCAAAAAAATAAATGAGGATTTTGGCTCTTTAGATAATTTTAAAGCGGAGTTCATGGCCGTAAGCAAGTCAGGCAGAGGATGGGCAGTTTTAGTATACGACCTATTCAGTGATAAGAAATTAAGATGTGTAATGTATGATTTCCACAATCAAGGTGGAATAGCTGGTGCATTACCTCTTATTGCAGTAGATGTATTTGAGCATGCTTATTATCATAAGTATGGTCCAGATAGAGGTTCTTATCTAACAGCATTAATGTCAAATATTGACTGGAAGAAGGTAGATGAAAAGTATAAAAAGTACTCTAATATACTAATATAACTAAAATAAGTAATATGCAAAGTTTTAAATACTAAAAGTAATAAAAAGTATCGGTTAATTTAATGAGCATTTATTCTTTAGCCTTATTTGATCCCTCTAAGTTAAATATAAACATATGGGCATTTCAGTTTGTCAAGTCTATAGCAAATCCAGCACTAAATACACTTTTTTCTACGCTTTCATCATCTTTTTTAATAGTAATACCAATACTTGTCATATATTTATATCTTAAAAAGGACAAGAATGTATACTCATTTATAATTGCAGGGACAGTTTTTTTCATAGTTTCTGATATTATAAAAATGCTTACTATGGAGCCAAGGCCGTGCAATGTACCACAATTATCCTGGATAAATAATCTTGGCTGTGAGAATACCTTTTCATTTCCAAGTAATCATGCCTCAGTTTTAACAGGACTTATATTCTTCTTAAAGCCATATAAATATCTAAGAGTACTTTATTTCATATGGCTAGCTCTTGAGCTTTTTGGCAGAGTATATTTAGGGCTGCATTACTTTACAGATGTAATAGCAGGCATAGCATTAAGCATAATCTTATACTATGTCCTAAGTTTCTATAAACCAAAAATAAATGAGATGTTAAATAATATAGTTAAAAAGATTGTGCCAAAACTAGCTCTGAAGTAAGTGAAATGTTTTAGTAAATAAATAATACAAGTTTTTCATGCAACTTTTAACACGTAGCTGTAATTTAGTTGCTACTTTCTGCATTCTTCAAAGGTCTTTATTATTTTATTAAAGTATGATATTGTATCCTTGTAACTATTTACCTTTATACAATCAACTCCAAGCAGTTTAACAGGGTAATCATTTCCTCCCTCAAAAAGAGCATCGCCGAAGAAGAGCAATTCCTTTATTTCATAATTAAAATACCCGCAAATTCTTCTTATCCCATAAGCCTTGTCTATTCCCTTGCGTGTTATATCTATAGAGGTGCTCCCTCCAATAGTTATTTCAAATTCAGGTATGAGCATTTCTAAAATCTTCTTTATTTTCTTTCTTTTTTCAAGATTTGAGTCCCAAATTGATTTGAGCTCTATGGGTGCATCTTGTCCAAGACCTGAATAAGTTATCTGTGTTTCACGATCATCTATACTCTTCCCGAATGTTTTTTCTGGTTTTATTTTTGTTTCATCTAATACAGCATTTATAGCATTAATTATTCTTTCTTTTTCTTTCTCAGTAAGTTTTTCAGAATAAACCTCTTCCCATTCATTTAACTTATATTTATAAAATCTAGTAGCACATGTAGGGAAAAGATATATTCTACTTAGTGTTTTTTCATCACTTCCAATTCCATGTGCGAACTGTTCTGTAAACTGTTTATAAGTACCACCACCTATAACTGCCAAAGGAAGATACTCTACCAATTTTTTAATACACTCTGACATCTCATTTGTTATTCCCATCTTGCTTTCTGTGAGAGTGCCATCAAGATCGCAAACTATCATTTTCCTTTCTGCAATTTTAAAATCTATCATGCTTATCTACACTGTGTAAATGTGTGTATAGTTGTAGTTCGTGAAAGTGCGTTTGGGGTTGCCGGGATTTGAACCCGGACATGCAGGTTACTTCATATTTTTCAAATTTCCAGATCTTCATCACAGCATTATGCTCAAAGATTATTAAACATCTGGAGCCTGCCGCGCTGCCAGATTACGCAACAACCCCTATACTCTTATATTTTTCCATGCAAAGATATTAATACTATTTAGAGAGGTTAGACTATACCAATAAAAGCTATAATTTTTGATTTAGGCGGCGTTGTAATAAATTTCAATAACTCTGGTTATTACAAATACCTCTCTGAGGTTAGTGGATTTGATAAAGAAAAAATAGCAAAAATTATAGAAAATAAATACTTACAAGAGTTTGAAAAAGGCAAAATAAGTATTGATTTTTTTGAAAAACAAATCTCTAAAGAGTTAAAAATTAAAAGAAGTGCGGTAAAATGGAGAGCTTTCTACGAACAAACTGTAAAGTTTAATTACGATGTTGTCGAGCTAATTCAAGAACTCCATAAAGAGTTTATAATCTCTTTTCTTTCAAACATAGACAAAGTAAGATACAACTATACTAAAAAAATCCTTGACTTAAACCTTTTTGATTTTAGATTCGTTTCCTGTAATATGGGTATCAGAAAGCCAAATCTCTTAATATACAAAGAAGTGCTCAATATACTCAAAGTTATGCCGGAGGAAGCAGTTTTTATAGATGATAGGATAGAAAATGTATTAAGTGCAAAAAGTTTGGGCATAAATGCAATTCAATTTAAAAATAGGAGAGATTTAGATATTAAACTTTCAAAAATAATAGAATAAAATATTTTGGTGTTTTTTTGGATAGTAAAAAAGTAGAAGATGAAAAGGGTATAACCGTCAAGAAAAGCGAAAATCTTTCAGAGTGGTACACTCAAATAGTAATCAAGGCAGAGTTAGCCGACTACGGTCCTGTTCAAGGTACAGTTGCCATAATGCCTTATGCATATGCAATTTGGGAAAAGATACAATCTGAGTTCAATAAAATGATAAAGAGTACTAATCATGTAAATGCTTACTTTCCATTATTCATTCCAGAAAGCTTCTTTTTAAAAGAATCGGAGCATATGAAGGGCTTTGCTCCAGAACTATTTTGGGTAACAAAAAGCGGTGACAGAGAGCTTGGAGAGAGAGTGGCGGTAAGGCCTACTTCCGAAACTATAATATATCATTTTATGTCAAAATGGATTAGAAGCTGGAGAGACCTTCCAATGCTATTAAATCAATGGTGTAATGTTGCTAGGGCAGAAATAAAAGCTACAAGACCCTTCTTGAGATCTAGCGAGTTTCTCTGGCAAGAAGGTCATACTGCTCACGTTACAAAAGAAGAAGCAGAAAAAGAAGTCTTTCTTATATTAAACTTTTATAAGGAGCTTGCTGAGAAGTATCTAGCCATACCCTCAATAATAGGTAAAAAATCAGAATCAGAAAAGTTTGCAGGAGCAATATATACAACAACAATAGAGGCAATAATGCCAGATGGCAAAGCGCTTCAATCAGGTACCTCTCATTATTTAGGCGAGAATTTTGCAAAGCACTTCGGCGTAAGCTATTCTGATAAAGATGGAAATACCAAATCAGTACATACAACTTCTTGGGGAATATCTACAAGATTACTAGGTGCAATAATAATGCTAAACAGCGATGATAAAGGTTTAATTTTGCCTCCAAAAATAGCACCTATACAAGTAGTTATAGTACCAATCTTATTTTCTGAAGAGGATAATGCTTTAATATTAAAGCAAAGCGAAGAAATAGAAAAAACATTTTCAAAAAAAGATATATCTATAAAAATAGATAATAGGGAGGGTAGAACACCTGGCTACAAATTTAATTATTGGGAATTAAAAGGTGTTCCAATAAGAATAGAGATAGGTCCTAAAGATATTAAAGAGAACAGCGTTGTAATAGTTAGGAGAGATACCGGTGAGAAACTTAAGGTAAAGACAGAAGACGTATTAAAAACATGCAAGAAACTTTTAAATGAAATACAAAAAAATATCCTTAAAAGAAACAAGGAAGTAATGTCAAAATTAATCTTTACTGCAAATACTTATGATGAGTTCAAGGAAAAGGTTGCAAAAGGTTTTGTAAAGGTTTCATGGTGCGGAAGTTCGGGATGTGAAGAAAAAATAAAAGAAGAGACAACAGCTACAACAAGAGCAATTCCATTCAACGAAAACAAAAAGGGTAAATGCATATACTGCCAAAAAGAAACAGAGATACTCGTTTACTTTGCAAGATCATACTAATGTCAAGATTTAAATATTATACAAAATAAATATATCCTTAATTTATAGCCCCTTCGTCTAGTGGCCAAGGACAGTGGGCTTTGGACCCACGAACATCGGTTCGAATCCGATAGGGGCTACATTTAATTTTTCATCTTTTGGTACTGTCTCTAAATACGAAGACAAAAGACAGAGGATTTATTAAAAGATATAAATACAAAAGATGTAGTAAGACATTTTGTAAAGATGATGGCTTCAGATGAAAACATTATTCGAAGGAAAAGATCGTAGAAGCCATTGAGTTTTATGTTGGTGGAGGAAACTCATTGAGGTTTCTTTCAGAGAACCTCGAATTATCGAAAAATACTATTCTCAGATGGATTTTTGAGTATGTGGAATTCCTACCATTAAAATTAGTTGCACAGGATAGTACTAATATTCCTACATATTCCTAGAAAGATAAAACTGCAAGAAGAGGGATAAGAACAATATCAAAAAGCCGTCAACAAACAAATGAACATGTCGAATTTTTTATCGGATTTAAAGTTCATATAATCATTGAATTAGAATATGAAGTTTCATTAACTGTTTCGATAGAACCAAGAAATATTTATGATAAAAAATTATTCCAAAAACTCTTTAGATTAACACGTGATACATTTGGCTTCAAGTATGGTGCAAAGTACATTGATGATTCTGCTTTTGATTCTACAGAGATAAAGGAAGAATTAAGAGGTAATCTCATAATTCCCGTAATTGCAAGAAATTGTAGAAGAGTTAGAACACCAGAGATTTCAAAGGATTGTAATTACAGAAAACGATGGGCAATAGAAAGGATTTTTTCAAGATTAAAAGGAGTTTTTGGTCTTTCAAAAATAGATTTGTTGGAATAAATAAGATCGCAATTCATGTATATTTTGCCTTATTGCATACTTCATGAAATACGTGATGTAATGTGTTTGTATTTGACGAGGTGAATTAATATAAATGTCAAGTCCCTAATCTTTTAAAAAACTCATATTTTTATACTTTATCTTTTCAATTAGTATTATGAAAGGTCAATCCGCATTAGAGTATTTGATAAGTTACTCTTGGGCAATAATACTAATTGTAGTAGTTGTTCTTGTATATTATTTATTAACATCAGGCTCTTCTTCTGGTACTTACAGCCCATCATATTGTTATATCTCTAGCGGTTTTCCATGTTATCAACTCGTAATAAGTACAAACTCCTTAGGTTCTTCAGCAATTATAATATTTACAAACGAAATAGGCAAACCAATATACTTCACTTCAAACCCCTCATTTTTTATAAAGTTTAATCCTACTTCCGGATATGGCTCTGGATTTTGTGTGCCATCAAATGTTCTAGTAGGTACAAAAATAACCTGTGTTGCATTTCTTTCTAACTACTTTCCACAAACAGGTTCACAGTTAGAACCACAGTTTTATTTTGATTATAATGAATGTGTAAGTAACAACTGTAATCAAAAAGCCTCACTAATTAAATTATCTACTCAAGGTTCCTCAGTAAGTTATGCATATCCTACAAATGTACTACTTCAAGAAGGTGTAATAAGTATACCCCCCGGGGGTATACCTCAAATAATTATTCCGGGAGGCCCATCTTCTCCTACTCCAACAATTTCTACAAGTACTTCAACCTCAACGAGTACTTCAACCTCAATGAGTACTTCAACTTCAACAAGTACATCAACTTCAAGCACATCAACAAGTACCCTAACTTCATCCTCAAGTACCCTAACTTCATCCTCAAGTACCTCAACAAGTACTTCCTCAGTAATTACTGTTATAATAACTCCTAGTCCTACTACTCAAATACCAACAAATTACTGGGTAGGTGCAGGAGCTTTAGCAGATCCCTCTCAAGATGCCGGAACCGGAACAAATTTTCTTAATTATGCACCACAGGGTGGCGGTTTCAACGCTCAATATTCAAAAGATGTTGCTTCTTGTGTGACTATAGGCCCTGCTTCCCCATCAGAAATGAATCCTTTTATTGATTTCTTCGCTTCACCAGCAACAGTAATTCCTCAAGAAGTATCTGCGCAATCAACCTGTTCTTTTATGGGCGGAACAAATTTTGTTTTTGAAGGATGGGGCTTTAGTAGTTCTAAGTCGACTCCGCCTTCCGGTCCTTCAACTTCGAATACTGTTACCTCATTTATGCTTCCAGGTCCATATGGTGGCTTAGATACATTAGCAGTCGCATTTTATATACGGCAAGATCCTACCGTTACTTATCAAGAAACTGCACCTTATGGGTGGTTTTGGTGTGGTCCAGGATCGGGATCCGCTAATGCCGTGTCAACATCATATGGCGGTACGTATGATGGTGGTTCATCTCCTTCATCTAGTGTCCAAGTAGGAAATGACGAGTTCGGTTTTGGCACAATTAGTTCCACCCTATCCACTACAGAAACATCCGGTGTTACAGAAAGTGGCACAGATTTTTCTAGTTTTCAATATAACCCAAATCCATATCCATTTTGGTGTATAAACGGTAATGAAGCAATACCATTTATTGGTTGGAGTGGTTCAGGTACAAATTCATACTCTGGCCCAAATAGCAATTTTATACTGAATGACCTAAAAAACAATGTTGTTGAAACTGCAGAGTGGGGACCAATATACGTGCCTGCGTCTGCCGAAAGTATTAATAACTGTAATTATTTCAAAGATATCCTAGGCACTGAGGCACCAAATCCACTATTACCATATACTGAAACCTTTCAATATGGTTTGTTCCAAGTAGGAACATCATTTACTGCCTCAGAGCCTTCAAATTGTAATGTATATTACTTTTATGGTCAGTATGATGGTCCAGGTAAACCTTATATCGCTGATCAATATTATAATAACGGTGTACACTGCTCAAGTTCAAGTACTGAGAGTGTTATTGCAACACAACAGGAAGTTTCATTGGAATTTGGTGGGTACTCACAATACCCACCGGATCTTATTCCTGGTGAGGCAGGGTATCCGCCAGGTTTCTGCGGAACTCCAGATGTGCCACCTATAAATACTATGCCTATTTTCCAACCGTTTTATATTCCTCCACCATAAATATTGATTAAATGAAAACAAAAATAAAATATATTTTAACCATCGTAATAATAATCATTATTTTAGTTAGTGCCTTTTTTGTTATAACTTTAGAAAATCAGGTTAAAAATACACAAATAACATCAACAAGTGTGGCTAATTTTACAAATAACACCACAACAAATAACGTACTTTATGTAACTATTAAAAATTTCACTTACTCTGTCTATTTCAAAAATGTTAATTGGTCACAGTACTCAAATTCAACTTGTAATATTTTTAATGCAACTCCACAAAGGCCTATTATTTGTTATAAAGTCAATTCCTCAATTAATACTTCAAGCGAAAAACTAATATTATTCTTTAAGAACAATTTAAATACCACTTTATATCTTAATACCAACTCAATAATATTACTTAATTTGAACTCTAATAATTTTGCTAGCTGTGGAACTTTAATAATAGCACCGTTAAGCAATTTTAATTGTACAATAATCTCAAAAAGGAATGGTATATTTCCAAAGATGTCAATAAATAGCAACTTCCAGATTAGTTATTGCTATTACTCTTGCAATACTACCAACCTCAACTCTTTATTTGGCACATTCAAAACTATAGCAATTCCGTTAGATAATAATACCCCTTTTAATTACACATATATTGTAGACTTAAATAAGTCTGCAAATTCGTTATTCTCTTATTCTGGAACATTTATAGTTCCAGTAAACCTTACTTTAGAAAACTTATCTTCTTTAACTTCTGGTTTCTATATTAAAAATGTAACCCCTCAGTTGCCATTAAACTTTACGGGCGGTGTTGGAAAAATAATACGTATTGCTATTAAATTTCCAAATAAATCTTATAATGGTAATTTAGCTATTAAATTAGTATACAATTCCTAAATTCTACCAAGCAAAAAGATTCCTAATATCTAAAAATTATTTCAAGTAATACTCATTTTTTCTGGTTTTAAAATCTACTGCCAACTTTTTACCAGTTATCTTATTATAGAACTCTTCTAACTCTTCAACACTTTTAATTTGATTTACATTTACGTAGCTCTTACCTTTATACCTCAATAAGAAGTATGAGGGAGTTCCAACAACAAAATCAGATGCTCTATTTTTATTAAAGAAGTAAGGTTCTGTAACTGTACCAAAATTCTCTGTATAAGGTTTTTTGTACTCATACACTTCATAACCATTTATACGCTTTTCAATTGGTTTTCCTCCATCAAAATAGAGGCTTTTTGAAAGATTAAAATCAGAACCTTCTTTTCTATGTAAGGCTTTAAACCATTTATCTAATTGCGTTCCATCTACTGGCATTGGTGTCATATAATTGGTGCCACTAATTTGATAATATCCTATCCCTCTAGGTCCTTCATTGCTTAAAAATGGATTGTTCTTTGTTCCAGTTCTTTCATACGCGTATTTAACATCTTTTGTCTTGTCGAACTCTACTCCATTTATCTTTTTATAAAATACAGGATCTTGTTTATAAAATCCAATATTTTTAATTGTACTATTTGTTTTAGGATCTTCTGAAATTAATTCGGAGCCTTCTGAAGTTGACTTTCTAGACCTAACCGGAACAAATCTAATCTGCTCTTCAAGCATATTCTTTTGTTGTTCAAGCGCCATTGCCGGCATTCGGGTTAAAAAAGCTCGATGATATTCTTTATATTCTGTTATTACATTTGGAAATATCGTAACAAAATTTAGTTCATTATCCCAATTACTAATTATCTTTGCTCTCTTGCTATTTTGAAGTAATTTATGTATTTCATTAAATTCTTTTTTTGAATTTATTATAGGTGTTATAAACGATCCCATCATAAAGTATCTTCCTTTTTTGAAGAATTTTAAGAATAGATACGGATGTTCAAGGCCTCCATTCTGGTATACTCTAATGGGCGTTCTATTCATACCTATTGAGTACTGAGCGTAAAAAAATAATTTACCTTTTATTCTTAATGCAGAATATATAAAATTTTTATGTCTTATTTCTGCGTATACTCTATTGTAAATATCTTTCAAATAGGACTTACTATCAACTTTACTTGCTGTCATTAGTTTAAGGTTTTTTCCAGCTCCGTTTATATTTTGGAAATAATAATAACCAGGTCCTCTCCATTTAAGATTATCTTTCGTTATTTTAAATGGGAATGAACGTGTACCATCACCGTAACCTGGTATATAATTTTTTGTTATTTTTAATAGAACTCCATTATAAACTCTAAAAAGGCCTCTAATATCATTATTTTTATATTCTACAAATTTTGTTATTTTAAGTCCAGGCAAATTTACTTTTGTATACGCGCCGGCTAAAAAGTATTTTGTAGTTCTGCCTTTTACATAAGAAAAGTAAGATTCTAAGGGAGCTCTAGGATTAATTCCAGCAAAAGTATAATCTGTTTGATAAATAAACTGTTTAACGAATTCTTTATTGCTATCTCCGTAAAACTCTGCCGTATTTTTTGTTAATTTATAAAGGGTATTTGCATCAGTTAGAAATTCTTTATAAGTAACTGGCTTTGGTGTTTCAAGGTAGAGTACTCCTTCTCCAAGATTGTACCATGTTCTTCTGAAAGGCAAACTAACACCTACTTGAAAACAGTAATATCCTAAACCTTTGTAATTTGTTGCATTGTTCTGTAAATAATCTGCATAATTTGCGGCATCCATTCTCCAGATTGTCTGAGCAACTCCAATAAGCGTGACATTTATACCAGTTAAACCTTCTGAAGACGACCCATATTTTTTATTCAGTACCCCTAATTGTTGAACTGCAAACGGTCTTTTTTCTGTACCTTTAGGGAAGTAATGTAAATTCTTTTTAAATAGTTTAAACTCCCTACCGCCTATCGTGACGTCATCACCTTTTACTTTAAGTTCATCTCTTTTTAATGTAGGAATAACATAATAATAACTAATGAATGGTGCAGCATCTGCTTTACTATTCAATATATTCGGCGCACCTAAAGAAAAGGCAGCAAAGGTTGCAACGATTGTAGATGTTCGTTTTATCTTACTTAAAAATTCGGAGCTACGACTAACAGTTGTAAAATCCATTTTAACATAATTGCCCACATTATTGTGGTGCATTCTTGAAGTATCAGTCAAACTAGACTGCTGCTTCGAAGCATTACCCATACCCTTGTCCCAATATAACTATATTGTAATAGATATATTAATCTTTCTAAAAATTCATTATTTTGTCTTATCTCGAAATAAGGTCCTCACGACAAAGGAATATGATTATGTAAAAAGTATACAAATCATGAAGAAGTTGACAAATAGAGGGATGAGATGGACTATAAGATAAACAAAGAAAGTAGAACAGTCAGTCAGCTTTGAGCTACACGCTGACGCAGACTGGAAAACTAGTTGTCATAAACTCAGTATTAGGAGCATCAATCAATTCTGTTTATGGTCTGGTTGAGCCTTCGGCTTTTCTCTCTTCGACAACGAATCAAGGAAGGAGCCTGCTACCCACCAACCAACTATCAAACAGAGGACAAAAAGAACAATCGGGACTACAAAAAAATCAAATCAACCAACATTATCTCCTTTTAGTAATACTAATACAGCAGAATCATATTTAAATTTTGTGGGTCAGGGAGCTTTAAGCGGAGCGAACTTCGCCACAAGCTTCGGGGGAAGTGGCTCTCGGATCGTTTGCTCTATCTAAAGTTCTTTCAGCAATTCCAGGAGGAGTAGGAGATGCTATAAGAAATCCATACGTTGCTAAACCGCTCATCGCTACTGGCATCGGCGTTTCTTCATATAGTGTTGGTTTAGCTTTAGGCGAGAATACTAAAGAAGCTCCATTAAATCGGGATACTACAAAAAATTTTAGAAATAACAAAATTATAATGAGATAAACAACCATGGAAGAGCTAATAGCACGAACATTATAATTACTAGTGCCACTAGTAGTTTAAGCTTTCTTTCACTTTTTATTGTATTTTTATAAATACGCCATCCATCAAATAATGGAATAGGTAAAAGATTTATAGTCGCTACTAAAAAGTTAAGAACTAATGAAAGCACTAAAAATTGATAAAGAAATACCAATATAGAAGAGGTTACGCCACCTTTTTGCCTTTCGTACTCTTGTATATATACACCGATTTTCCCTGTTGAGTTTGCTCTTATTTTATAAGTTGTTTCATTAGTTTTTACGGTAACTATGCTTGAAGGCAGATCACTTTTCGCTGCAATATCCAACTGTGAAACATTACTTACATTCATGTTATTCCACGCTACTATTAGCGAGCCTGGAGCTATAACATTATATGCAGGTGAACCTTGCGCTACTGCTGAAATGTAAAGGCCGTTTGTATAAATGTTCGGTATTATGTATAGAAGGAAAAGAAGAACGAATATAAAGAATATAAAAGTGAGGAGAAAGTTTGCAGATATTCCTGCTATGAAGATATTATTTTGAACATATTTTTCTGATGATACAACCGCTTTTTCATCAGGCTCTACAAATGCACCTATTGGAAGTATTCCAAAAAGTGCAAGACCTATTTTTTTAATCTTTATTTTGTAAACTCCCGATAGTATACCATGTGAAAATTCATGAACTATGAGTATTACTGCAAGTGAAAGAATTCCAGCAAAGAAAGGTATTGTTATGCCCGGTATTAACGGCGCAAGTCCGGGGGTTGCCGTAGATAATGCAGTATAATTAGGAGATGATGAGGCTATTGATGATGCAACTGTGAAGATATTTGCTATCATTAAACCTGAAGCTGCAAGAAGCTCGATAAATAGAAATATTGAAAAACCACCAACTAAAGAAATTAATAAAAGTATATAGCCAAAAAGACTTAGTTGTGAAATTCCAGTAACTCCTTGTGGCATTGATATCGAAGGAAGATTTGGTATTTTTATATACTGGAAAGATAGTAAAAAGTATGGAAGCATTACAACAATTATAAATGCAATTGATATTAATCCTATAAAAACAGCTTTTTTAGAAACTCTTCCTTTAAAGATAAAGTAAGAAAGTACTCCGAAACTCATTACAAGGCCCCACTCGGATAAGAAGATCCAGAACTCTCTCTTAAATTTTGAGATCTTTTCTATAGTTGATATGCCAGAACTGCCGCCATAAATATATAAACCAAAGTTTCCTGAAAGGTTATTTACTTTTGTTATTATTATCCCGGATAAAATAAGTGATAGTATACCTATCCCTACACCTAAAAGAATTCCAAGATTAGAAGTATAGAGTGCATATATCAAAAATAACTCTAATATAATAATAAGTAATGTTATTGTCTTTCTAATTTTTTGATGCTCTGGTTTTAATTTCTTTGCAGTTTTTTTATTATTTTTAGTAGATTGTGAAACTTTTTTTGAAGCTGGTTTAGAAGGCTTACTCTCATAATTGACTTTATCCATGCTTATCTTTCACTACAAATATATTTATAAGTTAACTGTTAAATTAATATGGTCTTTAAATGTATGATTGCGAGATCTGTGGTAAAAAAACCGATTCTTTGTATATAATAGACGTTGAAGGTGCAGAACTTACTACATGCATGAAGTGTGCAGATGGGAAAAATATAATAGAGACAATAGAAGATGAAACGCAAGGTAAACCCAAAAATACACCAGCTAAAAAGGAAGAACCCTTATTTGATATTGTAGACAATTATGGAGAGGTAATAAAGGTAGCAAGAGAAAAGGTAGGTATACCATTAAAGGTTCTTGCTGAAATGATAAATGAAAAGGAAAGCGTTCTTAACAGAATAGAGCACCAAAAAATGTTGCCTAATGACAAAGTAGTTGAAAAGCTTGAAAAAAATCTAGGTATAAAGTTAAAGGTCGAGGTAACTGATACTAAGAACTTTGAAAAGAAGGATCCTGATGAGCCAATAACACTTGGTGACGCAGCGTTTAGAAAGTAAGTAATCAACGTTTAGATTCATAACATAAATAGTGGTGAGTTTGTAGCAGTAGATATTGGAAAACTTATTTCTGAGATTAAAAAACCTGTTTCTTTTGCTGAACTTTCAGGAAAAAGTATAGCAATAGATGCATACAACACAATATATCAGTTTTTATCAATAATTAGACAGCCAGATGGAATGCCATTAGTAGACTCTAAAAATAGGGTTACAAGCCATCTTTCAGGACTTTTTTACAGGACAATAAGCTTTATAGAAAATGGTATAACTCCAATATATGTTTTTGATGGAATACCTTCATCATTAAAACAAAGAACAATTAATGCACGTATTAAAAAAAGGGAGGATGCGCTAGAGGCATGGAACAAAGCAAAGGAAGAAGGCATGCTAGACCAAGCTAGGAGCTACGCTATGGCTAGCACTAGGATAAATAAGGACATTGTAAACAGCGCCAAGGAGCTACTAGAGTATATGGGAGTTGCTTATGTGCAAGCTCCTGGTGAAGGAGAGGCCCAAGCAGCATATATGAACAAAGCAGGTCTGGTTTATGCATCATGCTCTCAAGATTATGATCTGTTTCTATTAGGTGCAGAAAACATAGTAAGGAATCTAGCTATAAGCGGAAAGAGAAAGCTTCCTAGGAAAAATGTTTATGTAAATGTAGAGCCTGAAATTGCTAAAACAAAGGATTTACTAGAACAGTTAGGTATAACTCAAAGACAGCTCATTATGCTAGGTATACTAATAGGAACTGACTTTAATACTGGCATAGAAAAGGTAGGACCAAAAACTGCACTAAAACTTGTTAGAGAAAATAGTACCGTTGAAAAGTTAGAGCATACAATTAAAGAGAAGTATAATTTTGAGTTTGATGTGCCTATTGAAGATGTAATAAAATTATTTGAAGAGCCAGAAGTAAAGGAGCTTTCTAACGAAGAGTTTGAAGCAATAATAAAAAACTGCAAACCGGACAAAGAAAAATTAGTATCTTTTATGTGCGATGAGTATGGATTTTCAAAGGAAAGAATAAGTTCAAATATTAAAAAGTTGCTTGATATCAAAAATCTTGGAAATCAAAAAGGTATAAATAGCTGGTTGTAGAATGTTAAATGATCTTTATGCAAAAAACAGTAAGTAAAAAAACAAGAAGAGTAGGTAAAAAGTACAGAAAGATGAATGCTATAAATAAATTGAAGAAAAGAAGCAGAAAACTTATGAAAAAGACAAAGGCAAGGTAATATCCCTATATATCTTATCGTTGAATTCGTAAGATATAACCTCCTCATCAATACTGCCGCAGATATACTTTAAAAGGAGAGCTTTGCTCTTGAAATGCTTTGGCTCTGTGTTATGTTGAAATAGAATTAACTCATTATTATACTCTAAATAAACTGACATTACATTTCTGTCAGCATAATTTACAATGAGAACCTTTGACGAAACAGTTCCAAGTGCTATAAAAATACTACACAATAATGCATAATAGTCAAGTTCATCACCTATTTTATTCTTCAATGTTTCTTCTGGTTTCTGCCAAAACTGTATAGGTAATAAAACAATAGTTATATTTTTTTCAAGATTTTTGAATACCTCTTTTGATATTTTCAAGATATCATTTCCATCATTAGAGTACTCTGATGAAGAACTTAATTGAGAGATAAATGCCGCTATCTCTGAAGAAGTAGGATCAATAAGTTTTGGTAAATCTGGTAGATAGATACTTTCATTTTGCTCTATATACTCTTTATAACGAAGAATTACCGTCAAATAAAAGGAGTTGTATTTTTTGAGCTTATCTAACTCCTCTAACTCTTGCGAAGTTATCCTAAAACCACCATTGTCTTAGTGTTTACTATGCCGGTTTTAGAATGTATATAATCCAAAAGTATCTCTTTGAAATGCACAGTATCCTTTGCTATTACTTTTATAATTAAATCGGCATCGCTTGTTATAATGTAGCCTTCTCTTACATATAATATATCTAAAAGTTCCTTTAAGAGTGCATCTTGAGTCTTATTTATACTGCGCAATATGTTTATGTCTATGGTTATTAATACAAAAGCGGTTATTGAAAAACCTGCTTTTTTCCAGTCAATATCTCCTTTATAGTGCTTTATTATCTTCTCCTTCTCTAATTTTTTGATTCTAAAATGTACTGTAGATACCGGAGCATTTAACTTCTTTGCTAAGGTAGTGTACTTTATTATGCCAGAGTCTATCCCTGTTATTATATCTTCATCAAACTCGTCCATAAATAGAATATAATAAGAAGTAATATAAGCCTTTTTGAATAAGTAATATATTTATAGACAAAGATTATTTCCAGTTTTTATAACGACATAATAATTTTTGCATAGGTAATGTACTAAAACTATTGTAATAATTACAATAAGGTATATATAGTATTGTAAGAAATCTATAAGAAATACAGAAAAATAAGATAAATATATTTAAAGAGCCTAGTGTATATATTATCAATTATTTCTAGCTCTATGAGCATGGGAAATGATTTAGGGGGTTGGGTCGCCCAAAAGGTACGCCTTTTGGGCATTATATTAAAATGTGTTTTTGTCTCGTTGAGCGAGAGCGACATATTTAAGTGTGGGGAAGATGAATAGAAAAACATTATCTAATAGTGTTAGGAATAGATGTAATGGCAATTATTTATTTTTTATAAAGCCAAAATATCTAAAAGACGCAAAGAAAATAGCACATAATTTGATAAACATCGGTTCTGTAAATGAGGTAATCTTAACTAGCGGACAGTACGGATTTGTTGTGAAATGCAATTCTGAAAAATCTGAAAAGGAGCTGTGTTTATATATTAAAAGGAATGTCGGAGATATTTCAAAATTAGAATGTCATTACTCTTATATCAAAACTATTTGAGTTTTGATACAAGCTGAAGATACTTCTTAGATTTATTATTATATTTTGAGAGCTTTCTTTTCTTGCTCGTTATTATTCTTTGCATTATGCGTATCTCTCCTTTCCTAAGGAACTTAAATATGCCTCTATTCTTTTTGTTAAGCTCAGCTGCTATTTGATTAAGGGCTTTTTCTTCCTTGCTTATCCTTGAGCTGTATTTTACAACATTCTTTTCAACTCCAGAGATAAGAGATTCATGATACTTCTTAATCGATCTGAGATCTCTTGCTTTTGAAGTAAGGCCTATGAGTATTATGTCGGTTATATCAGGTGTGAAGATGCTTTGGTATCCTACAGCTAATTTTTCTATAAAAAGTAAGTAGCTTCTTAACTCTGGCAGTGACATGTGTTTTGAGTTGATTATTATATTCTGCATGCATATCGCTTCATAATCTAAATTTTTCAAAAGAACCTCCATCTTTGCAGCATGCTCATCTAATAACTGAAGTGTTCCTGCGGTTTTTGGTTCTGAGTTATCTAAAAGTTTTCCCCTCCAGCTTTCCTTTATGACCTTTCGCATAGCTTCTTCTTCAAATGTATTTACACGATTATTAGTATTAATCCCATCTTTTTGCAGCATATTTACCATATAGATACACTATCTCATTTACAATGATATAAAGTAAGGCCGTTCTGTTTTTTTATCTAATTTAAAAAAGCCATGTTTTTCCAACTGGACTATGTCTCCTTCTGACAATAAATCCGCATAGCTCTCTATTAAGCCTTCTTTTATTTCCATGCTGTTTTTATTGAACTCTTCTCCGTTTAAAAGATTTTTTATTTCGTAAATAGTACATCCCATAAAATTGCCTTCATTGACCCATGTAACTTTCGGAGCAGTTGATGATTGCTTATCTGTATAAGTTGCAATTATCTCGTTTTTATCTATGTTTTCTATCTTTATATCAAATGCATCCTTAAGTCTCAAATCTTCATTTTCTGACAAAACATTTGCATCATATGAATTTATAAAGAATACGTTGTCTAATGTGTAGCTTCTGTAACCCATATCGAGTGTTGGATGCACCTTCATGCGCATTTTCTTCTTTTCTAAAGGTATATTTTTAACGTATAATTTTCTTGGATTTTCTACATAAAACAAACGTTTAGCGTGGTTTTCTATTATTTTTTTGTTCTCGTTTAACAGCATACTTATATCTACTTTGCTCTCGGTTTTACTCATTCCAAATCTTAATGAAAATTCTTTTATGGCAAGCGGCTTTACTCCTCTTCTTCTTAAGCCCGCTATTGTAACAAGTCTTGGATCATCATAGCCCCACAATAAGCCCTCTTTAATCAACGCGTTTATTTTACGTTTTGATGTAATGTTATCTTTTATCTCAAGGCGTGCAACGCTGTGAATTCTTGGTTTTCTAAGCTCTAACTTTTCTAGTATATAAAAATAGAGCTCGTCCATCAATTCAAACTCTTTACTTCTTATGACATCTGTTACTCCTTTTATAGAATCTGTTATGGGTGTATTGAAAGAGTATGTAGGCCAAACGGTGTATTTATCTCCTTGACGATAATGAGTGGCGGTTTTAACCCTAAAAAGAGTAGGATCTCGCATAGATGTGTTTGATGCGCCAAGATCATAATTTAATCTTATTATAGTTTCACTTGAATTTATGCCCTTAAGAAGCTCTCTCCATAAATCCATATTTTCTGATATGGAATGTTTTTTGTGCTTGCATGGAATATTTTCAGATCTGCTTTTTTTAACATCTTCTTGAGAACATGTGCAGGCATATGCGCTACCTAGTGCAATCAGCTTTTCGCAGTATTTGTATATTAGTTCTATATTATCGCTTGCATAATATTCCATATCGTAATTTATTCCAAGCCACTTGAGATCTTTTTTAATATTATCTACAAATTCCTGCTTTTCAGTCTCAGGATTTGTATCATCAAAATAAAGAGCAAGCTTTCCTTCGTATACATTTGCAAACTCCCTTTCGGTAAACGCCACCTTTGCATGGCCTAGCTGCATTGGTCCATTAGGCTCTGGAGGAAATCTTGTAATAAAATTGCCCTTTTCCGCACCTTCTATATTGAAGTTGTGCTTAGAACTTTTTTCTGCCTTTTCGAGTTCTTCTTTTTTGTATGTATCTTTGAACTCCTCTGCTTCTTCTTCAAGCCTTTGCTTTGAAAATTTATTTACCTCAAAAACAACATCATCTAAATATTTAGAAAGTGAGGGCATATCCAATTTTAATGATGGAAACTTTGCAATGACCTTGCTTATTACTGAGTCCTTTCTTGCTTTACCATAATCAAGTGCATTCTTAAGGACTATCTTTTTAATCTCTTTTTTTTGAGTTTCATCAAGCATCTATGCACTCCTCGTAATACTTAATTGATAAATTGTTCCATTCTGATAGATTAGAGCTCTTACAGTTATGGGCACTATTATTGAATTAGTAGGTATTGAAACATTTAAATAAATGTCTCTGCTTGTTGAAGGTATTGGTATTTGAACATTTTGTGTTTTGCCGGATATGCCGGTATTTACTGAAAAATTAACATACTGTGGAACTAACAACTGTGCAGCTGCATTAAAAGCCATGCAGCTAGTTAGGGTTTTGTTGTATGTACTTGAAATTGTATTATATAATCCTAAAGGACTTAATGTACCTAAATCTATATTAAAGATGTTTTGTGTTTGGTAAAATGTAGATACAGAGTTATTGCCTTCTAACTGGGTTAACTTGTTTGTAAGGTATGAATTTGTTTTATTTGTATTTTTTGTATTGTTGCAGTTTACTGAAATAGTAGATATACCAGTATAATTGTCTATTATAGCATTTGAAGTTCCAGATACGTATATGGTCTGGGCAGTAGGCAATGTAGAATTTGATGAAGAAGCGGTTTTAGAAGTCGTACTTGTTTGCAGATTAGCTAGTACAGCATAAGATGATATAAAAATAACACCTATGAATATAGATAGTATCACTTGAAGCATTTTTTTCTTTTCCATAATATCACACAAACATTTTAATAATAAATCTATATAATATATAGCTTAAATTAAAAGACTTTCTGAAAACATTTGTTTTTGTGATTAGTTCTTTTATTTTTGTATAAAGGAGATTTTATGGCTTTAAAAGAAGGAGATTTTGTAAAGATAGACTACAGTATATGGAGAGGATCAGACAACACTCTTGTCATGACGACTGAAAAAAAATTGGCAGAAGAGAATAAGATATATGACAAAGAGTTTAGGTATGAGCCACGATTAGTTATTTTAGAAAAAGATAATATGATAAAGGGAGTTGTGGAAGCACTTAAAGGTATGTCAGTAGGAGAAAAAAAGAAGATTGAAATATCTCCAGAAAAAGCTTTCGGTGAACGAATGCAAGAACTCGTAAGAGTACTTCCTATTAGCGATTTTAGAAAAAGAGATATGACACCATATCCTGGAATGCAGATAGAAATAGACGGAGGCGTTGCTACAATAATGAGCGTTAATTCTGGAAGAGTAATGGTAGATTCTAATCATCCGCTTGCTGGAGAAAAAATAACATGTGAAATAAAAGTTCTTGAAAAGTTAGACGGTGTAGAAAAACAGTCAGAATGTATCTTCGAACAATATGGGCTCAAGCCAACAAAGATACAGATGAACAATAAAGAGTTAATAGCAACATTTGGAAAAGATGTGAAGAAGGACGGAAGATACTTTGTTGACAAATCATCTGCAGTAGAAACTATAATTTCAAATATAAACAGTATTGAAAAGGTACTAGTTCAAGAAGAGTATACAAAGGAGCAAGAAAGCAAAAAATAAATGCTGAAATATTGAAATCTATTTTATAAGTATATAGAGTTATAATTCAATAATTTTCTTTTTTATTCTTATTTTTTATTTTTAATTTATTACTCGTTTATGTTTAAAGCATAGGTCCCATTTACGGTGAAGCCCAACTTCTTCGCTATCTCTGATTTCTCAACATTTAGTATTATTACATGGCCACTCCACTTAGTAGTCAGATTGCTTTGGCCACAAATAGGACATTTTTCTCCTTGTGAGATTATGACTTTACAGTTACGACATGCTTTTTCCATTAAATCACTTCTTTTTATTACTAGATGACTTTTCACGTACCTTGCTCTTTTGCCCTTTTATGTCCTTGCCTTTTGGAGCTTTTGTTTCCTTAAGCCATTCGTATTTGCCTAAACCGTCTGGTCTCATTGTAAGTGCTATCTTTGTATCTTTTAGATTGCCCTTAAAGCTAACCGTAGATATCTTTGCATATACAATGTCACCTTTCTTAAGATTTTTTCCTGTGCTCTTTGAAACAAAAGCACTTGTTTTTCTATCGTAATTTATATAATCATTCATAATTTGAGACATATGTACAAGACCATCTATTGGGCCTAGCCTTACAAAGCAGCCGAAATCAACAAGCTCCGATACTTCTCCTTTTACTACCTCTCCAACATCTAGGCTAAATGTAAGAACGTTGAATGTTACATTGTGATGTGTTGATGGATCTCCAGGAAGTATAAAGCCATCACTTATGTCTCTTACGTTGTATAAAGCAAGAATTATGCCTAAATGCTTGTCTATTGTTCTTTCATACTTTGATCTTAGCATAGCAGTAGCTGATGCTTGAACATCTTCGCCAAAATGGCTAGGGGGTATGCTTATCGAATCTTTTATAGTGTGTATATAATACAAAATCTCACCTAAGGTAATAGAATTATTACCATAATAATTAAGAGTAAATTAATTTAAGCTTATCGTTACCTAGTATGCTTGGCTTTGTACCAAAATACTATAAACACAAAGATATTTAATTTGTCAGGTTCCTAAGTATGCTTAAACCATATAGCTTATTTGCATAGATTATTCAACTAGTTTATCTAAGTATACCAGATTTAGAGATGCTTATTACTGTTATACCATTATGCTTAAGCTGCTTTTTTAATTTTATATCATTTGTGCAAACTTGTGCTTTATTTTTGGTTGCATAATTTAATATCCATTTATCAACGTAACTTTCTGATTTATTTATAATTAACCTTTTTTTATTTACTGTATCTTTTACAATTTCCAAAGCCATAACTGCCTCTTTTTTAAGACTTTTTGATGACTTTGAAAATCTTTTAAGCTCTAAAAGTACTCCTTTTGATATAACAATAGTATGTGAAAAATACTTGTCGTTATTTGAGATTATCTCAAAAACATTGTTTTTATACTTTAACCCAAATAGTATTGAACTTGTATCTATTATCAATTCTTCGCTTTTCATGCAAAAATATTTATAACAAACCATAATAAAATACTATCTAGGGCTTATTTTATGGATTTAGATATGTATGCAGAAACACTATTGCAAAGTTAT
This sequence comes from Candidatus Micrarchaeia archaeon, assembly GCA_049964835.1. Taxonomy (GTDB): domain Archaea; phylum Micrarchaeota; class Micrarchaeia; order Micrarchaeales; family CABMGC01; genus JAJZOD01. The sequence continues at coordinate 79,243 of JBMFWW010000001.1, forward strand.
GAGCATCCGGTAAATAAAGGTATATTAGATGACAATCAAATAAAAAGGCACGAAGAGAATATATCTTGCGGAGATAAGATAACAGTTTATATAAAATTAGAAAATGATGTAATTAAAGATGTTAAATTTGATGGAAGCGGTTGCGTAATATCGATGGGCTCTGCCGATCTTCTTATAGGAGAAGTTATAGGTAAGAAAATTTCAGATATGGAGAAATTTGGAAAAGCAGATTTGTTAAAGTTTATAGGAATTGATCCTGGTCCAGTAAGAATGCATTGCGCAACTCTATGCTTAAGAGCTATTAAAAAAGGTATTTTTGAGTATGTCAAAAAGGAACCTGATAGAGAAACAAAAGAGTTGTGATTTTTTCTAATTACCCAATATCGTAAACTTTGAAGAATAATAAAAACAACTCAGAAGACTTTTTTCATCATTAATCAGAAATACCTCGTCTCATCATTAATCATATTTAGTAGTTAAGTTATATAATAATTAAGTTTTTAAATTAGGTAAATAACGAATTTTTTGTAGTATCCCGATTTAATGTCCTCTCGATAATTAATCTCATCATTTCATCTTTTATTTGTTTCGTATTCAACCATTTTTTGTGTCATCTTCTCAAAATATGCAATTTTTTGAGTACCGTTCTCCTTTCCTTGCTTGTCTTATGGTCCATCTCATTCCTCTATTTGTCAACTTCTTTATGATTTGTATATTTACATAACCATATTCCTTTGTCATGAGGACCTTATTTCGATATAATACAAAATAACGAATTTTTAGAAATGTTTAAATAACTTTCTTTCTTTATATTTATGTAAATATTTTAAAAGTGATAAGATGAAAACGATAAAAGGACAAAGTGCAATGGAATATCTTATGACATATGGTTGGGCCATATTGATCATAGCAATAGTTCTAGTGGCGCTTTTTGAGCTTGGAATTTTCGGTGGTTCAACACTACCTACGGCGTGTGTAGCACAGTCAGGTTTTGTATGCCAAAATCCTGTATGGGCTAGTAGTAACATAGTAGTTTCAATAGGTCAAAATTCTGGGCAAGCATACACAGTAGTAAACTTAGCATTTTTAAGCGGCACCAACCTGGCAACGTTCCAAAGTACTCCTACATCATTCCCTTCTGGAACCTCATTTTCGGCTGCTTCAGATGGACTTAGTACTATGGGATCGGGAGCAATATACTCTGCAAATGTACCTTCTGATATCGCAAGTCCTTCAATAAATCAAGGAATAAGCGGCCAGATTTGGTTAGAGTACACGGCGCCTGGTTCATCAACAGATCAGTTCGTAGAAGTAGCAACATTAACAGCAAAGTACACATAATTGTAAGATGAATGCAGTAAGTAACACTTTTGATTTTTTGGGCTTGCCCATTTATTTTTTCTTCTTTTTCTACTTATTTTTTGCATATAATTTTTGTATATAGGTTTTATAGATGAATAAAAAGGCAGTAATTGCTTATATAGTACTTATAATTTTTGGAATAGCAATGTACTTTTATGTAAGGGCTAATTTAAGTTCCGGCATAACTATTAGTAATCAAAAAACAACTTCAACAGTAACAACTACTTTATCAAATAACACAAACTCAACCGGTCTTATTATTGTTTCAAAGTCCACTACGACATCAAATTTCGGCCAACCGGTAGTAATAACAGAAAATTCAACGCCTGCTGTGATAAATGTAGGATATGGGGTCATATCTCCCGGCAATAACTACTCTTCTAATCATGGAATAAACGGTTCTTCACTTTCAAGTTGTATTGCATACGGAGGTTTTACCTGTTCTAATTTATTCTTATCAAGTGCAACAGGCAATCTTACCTTCACCTTTTCAGAACAACAATACCCAGTTTGGACAAAGGCAGAGATATTCTTGCTTAATCCAACATCGGCACCGCGGCCTAAGAATAACTTTGTAAACGTTTCGCAAGAGGTAATAATAGAAAATATATCAAACAGCGAGCAGATAACAATCACAATGCCTGCAATAAAACCTGGACTTCCAAAAGGTACACAAATAAGTGGAAATATATGGGCAATATTTCATACTGAAGCAACAAACTCTACTTATTTATCTGAGGTAGCACAGTTTTCAGCACAGTCAATTTGATGAAGTATTTCTAAGTTCTTCCCTTTCCTTTCTAAGTTTTAGTACTTCGATTATTTCATTTGCGCTCAAAAGAGGCTTTCTTGTTCTGTCTGTGTCATCAACAGCTATCCTAGGGCAAGCGGTATTTACAAATACATCAAACTCCATCATATTATTAATAGACTCAAAGTCAAAGGTATTTGCAACTAGTATACCTGATTTTATACCTTCCTTTTCAAGCTTGCTCTTAAGTATTTTTGCAAGGCTCATATTGTGCTGACCGTTTTTTGTGCTAACCAGTATTCCTACATTTTTTGCATCTAGAGCGGATAAAATTCTCCCCCGGCTTCTTTTATAATATCTCTCGCGGTAATGGTCTATGAACTCTATCGTGTTATTAAATGGTTCTACAAGCAAGAATGGTTTTTTAGTATGAAGAACAGCACCTAAAGGATGAAATAATCCTCCACCAAAGTATACTAATGCATCACATTCTCGATCTATGCTCGCTGCGCTTCCTATATCACAACCTAAGATCTGTCCTCTCTTTTTAGCAAAACCGTAGGGTTTACCTATAATTACCTCCTTTCCATTTTTTTCATAAAAGCTCTTTACCGCATCTAGCTGATGTATGTGTTGTATGGTAGTCATTAATCCTATAGTTTTAAATGGCTTAAGTTTATCTAGTGTTTTAGGAAGTATTTCCATAGGTGCATCGTATTTATAATCAATGTACTCAACATTGAAATCCACTTTGTGGAACTCAGCATGACCAAAATGTATGAGCTTCTCAGCTCCTATATTTTTAGCTTCATCTATAGCAAGATCACAGGCTCCAAATGTAGGCGAAGCGGATATAAATATCTCATGTCCTTGCGCTTCAAGCAGTTTAGCATGTTCAAGTGCCTTTTGCTTAAGCCCTTCTGGAAACTGTAAAAGTATTTTCATAAAACTCATTTTAAATAGTTTAAAGTAGGCAGTAAATTTACGTTCTTTGCCAAATAGCAATAAAAGTTTATATTTATAGATATATATTATTATTGTTGTATAAAACATATAATGCTATTAATTAATATTCATTATTAATATCAAATAAATTAAATAGGTTTTAGGAATGGAAGATGTAATACTTGTAGATCAAAACGATAATCAGATAGGAACTATGGAAAAGCTAGCTGCACATCAAAACGGTGGCAAATGGCACAGAGCGTTTTCTGTTTTTATTTTTAATGATAATAACGAAACTATGCTACAAAGACGAGCATTAACTAAGTATCATACTCCTGGTAGATGGACAAATGCGTGTTGCAGTCATCAAAGAGTCGGTGAAACAACTCTTCAGGCAGCACATAGGCGCCTTAACGAAGAGATGGGTTTTGATTGCGAACTTAAAGAAGTATTTAACTTTCCATATCAAGCTTATGTAGAAAAAGGCTTAACCGAAAATGAGTTTGATCATATACTTTTCGGGCGATATAATGGAAAACCAAATCTTAACAAAGAAGAGGCGTGTGATTGGAAATGGATCTCAATAAAAGAGTTAAAAGACGAGATTAAAAAAAGTCCAGATAACTTCACTCCTTGGTTAAAGCTAATGATAAATGAAGTAGAAAAGAATATGGATAAATTAGACTCATCCAAAAAGAAGCAAAAACGCTAATACTTAAAATTACTAAAAATAAATAAAAATATATTAATTTATTGCTTCTTTTCAAGAGGAGTTAACTGTATTGAATAGGAACCTGATAGTTTTGATGCTGCTCTTCTCAATGCCTCCTTTGCTATTATCCTATTTTTATTATCTACTCTTATTTCAAGAATCGGATTACCTCTTCTTACTCTTGCAGCTACCGACACCGGTCTTCCAAAGGATAACGACATACCTTGTGAAGCTCTGTCTGCTCCTGCTCCAGTTGCCCTTTTCTTTTCACGTATTACTATATGTGGATAAGTTACTATTCTAAAGAAGTACTGTCCCGGTATCTTTCTTTCAAGATGCTTGTTTGCCACAAGTCTTGCAGACTCAAGCGCATTAGATCTTAACTGTATGTATTGGTCCGGTACAAGTTTATAAATAGAATCATAATTTCCATTTTCAATGCCCATTCTAAATACAAGAAGGCTTGTGTGCGGCAATGCCTTTACATAATTTTTTCTTGGTTTTTTTACAGAGTATCTGCTCCAAGCTTGACTGTGTATATATCTCATTGTTCTTGCTGGCCTTAATTTCATTCAAAACACCGTTTAACATATTAATTTTAATACAAATTATATTACTCTTGAAAGATATAAAAGTATTTCTATTTAGTTGTTCAGGAATGTTACAGTTACACTCTCCGTTAATCCTTGTTCTCCATAATAGAAAAGCTGCTTGTTTGGAGCTCCAGAGTATATTGATGATGCATCAGAAGCTAGAAAAACAGGAAAACGTGCCTGTCCTACTGTTATATTTTCAACCTTTAAAGAAGCATTATTTTCAAGTATTTCAGCTTGGCTTGTTGCATTACTAATCGCTTGAGATAAAGCCTGATTTCTCATCTGGGTTATCTGTATTGGAGAAAGCTGAGCATATACTCCACTAACATACGTATTATTAATCTTGGCTAATGTACTAAGAGCTGCGCTCATATTTTTTATATTAGCTATAGTTAATTCAAGATATTCTACTGCTTGATACGTGCTAGAATTTTTTATCTTATTAATATAGTAACTTTGTGTATTTATATTGCTTAAATTACCTCCAACATACTTCAACATACTTGTGTTAAGTATTTCTAAAGTTAATGATAAATTATCATTTGCTATATTTTCTGTAAGTCCTGTTCCATTAATATAAACATAAATTACTCCTTGTGTGGGTTCTTGCTGTACAGTTCCTGTGGCGGTTACAGTAACACTTGTAACTTGCATATTCTTTTGAGAAACTCCATTAGGATAAAGTATTGCAATCCATAACGTAAGTCCAAGTACAAGTATGGCAATAACTGCTATTAATGTAGCAACATGTTCTGTTTTGATAAAATCAACTCCATATTTTTTACTTTGTTTAAGAATATACTTTAAATATAAATATAACTTTTATTTAGAAAGGTATGAACATATTTAAATATATTTGCATTTTAATAAATATATAGGAACTTGACATTTACATTCATTCACCTCGTCAATTTCAAAAAGTACCATCAATAACTAACAAGATAACCGAAAATGCAAGAAAATGCATAAATTTTCATTTTTTTATTCCAATAACTCTATTGTTTCTAAGGCCAAATTTTTCTTTTAATCTTGAGAAAAAACGTTCTACAGCCCATTTTTTCCATAATCTTTGTCTTTTGGTATGAAGATTTAAACTTTCTTCTTCCGTTTGATGCAATTACTGGAATCATATTATTTTCTTTCAGTTCATCTTTTATCCATGCAGCATCCATTGCTGAATCTGCAAGATATTTTGATTCAAATCCAAACGTGAACCGCTGTTTTGCATGCATAAAAAGAGGTCTAAAAATTTTGAGTGATGATGATTTGCCTTTTCCACTATTATACTTATCGGAAGTTCAGATTTGATTTCAACTATCGTATGTATTTTATATCCATAGAAGAATTCAGTTTTTTCTTTATTTTGATACTGTCGTTTTTTCGGTATGGTTCTAACTCCAATAGTTATTAATACTGGCGCTGAAGAAAATGTTTTTTTTCAATATTCGTTGTCAAATCCTACTATAGGCCAGGAAATATTTGGTGAAGTATGGATAGAATTTACAGTTCCTGGCTCATCAACAAATTTATTCAAAGAGATAGTAACATTAAGCGTGAAGTATCAATAATAAAAAACACAACTTATTTTTTATTCTTTTTAAATCCTTTTTTACATGTGGTTTGTAAATATATCTGATTTATGTATAAAGTAGTTGTAGAGATAAAAATCAAATAATAATCACAATGCTAACTGTGTAACATAGTCGACTAGTTAACTACAAAAACTTATGGCTTTTGCAAAGGTTTATATTTTTAAACAACAAACAATATTTGTTAATCATAACTAGCGAGCGTAGTCTAGCCTGGTAGGACTTTGCCTTGCCAAGGCAAGAACCCGGGTCCAAATCCCGGCGCTCGCACATATGTCTATTCAAATGGCATGGCTGTCTGATTTATCTCACCTTTATAGGGTGTATTTCCTACAGTTATTACAAATGGCTTGACTCCTCCTCCGCATGGTCCGTCAACATATACCAAATAGCTTTCATTTGTTGCCGTATTGTTTGCATATAACTCCAAATTGAAGTTAATACTTTTATTTTCTCCTATTGTGAAGTTGTTTTGATTGAATTTATAGTATACTCCTGAATTCGTACTAAAATCAAAATTTGCATTTACTTTAGTTATGTATACAAAATGGCTTCTAGTATAAAGTGTAGGATTACTTTCATTTAGTACATTCGTAAATCTTTCATTAATATTTAAGTTTAAGACCGAATTTCTATTAAGCAAAAATTCTCTATATACTGATCCAGATGAAGAATTCACTAAATAAGTGTTATAAGTATTTGCATTTGTTATACTGCCATTTAAATTGTAGAATAAAAATGGACAAGCCATAATACTTGACGAAGTTCTAACTGTAATAGTGGTAAAATTATTATTTACTGCAAAGTTAGAAATAGTACTTGTACTATTAGATGTGTTGATTATAGCTGTAGTATATATTCCGTTTGTTGTAATTATAGTTTTTATACCTAAATTATTAGTTGCAAAAAATATGTATGTCATAATTGCTATTATAGCTATTACAATTATAACTACAGCTGCGCCAATATACTTTATAAATAAATTATTGTTTGTGTTTATTTTGTAATATGTAACTCTTTTATAATATTCATTGTCTATTTTTTCTATTGCCCCCGTCTTACATAACTCTGCAATATGTTGACTTACCGTTGCGTGTGATAAATTAAGTTTATTAGATATCTCACTAACGCTCATCTTCTGTTTTTTTAGTAATTCAAGTATCTTTTTTTTAGTTTCAAAAGTTTTTCCCATTTTAACACAAAAATACTTTAACGAAATAAATATAAATTGTTTTTGAAATCCGTAGGTTTAGTACAGGTTTTTCCTCGTGAAAATAAAAATAGATAAAAATTAATTTAAAATAAAATAAAAAAATAAATTAAACTGTTTATTTAAACATTAAATAATCAGTTCTGTTTTTCTCCTATTGCAAATCTTGCTCTTACTTCAGTTATTTTTACTTTGACGTTTTCACCTTGTTTTGCATCTTTTATGAAAACAACGTATCCGTCTTTCTTTGCTATTCCGTCACCTTTAGAAGCCATAGCTTCAACAGTTAATTCTAACTCATCGCCGACCTTAACTGGCTTAGGAAGGAAGTAATTTGGCTTCATGCCTGGTCTTCCTCCTCTCTGTCTATCTCTTCTTTCTCCGCTTTCCATGTTATTTCTTTCTTCTTTTCCTTCAAATTCTTCTGACATTTTATTTCCTCTGTAGAATCAGCAATTGCTTTACTACATACTTATATTTTGTTGTTATCCTTTATAAATTTATCTATAAAAGCTCAAATATACAGTTTTTGATAAAAATTAGAAATTAACTTATTTTTATAAAAAAATTTAAAAATTTAAATTTATACAAAAGATTTAAATACTAATTTTTTTATAATACTATTGGTGGGTAATTGGCGGCGACAGCATTAAAACATAGAGAACTTGTAGAATCTGAAGATTTTTTGAAGCAGTATTATAAAGGAAGAAGAGAATTTTCAGATGTTATTGTTGATGGCGGTAAGTTTGAGGTATGCACTGGCAACGCAGTAAGTATTCCAATACTTTTGAAAGATATAAAAATTTTAAATAGTACATTTAAAAAAGTAATTTTTAATAATATACACCTAATTAACTCCAGAATTTCTGGATCTACATTCAAAGAATCATTTTTTTTAAGTTCAAAATTCAGTAATGTTGATGGAAATTTTTCTTCATTTATAGATACTAAAATGTATAACTCTGAAATAGATTATCTTAATTTAAGCTATTCTAAAATGGATGGATTTACAATAGAAGTTTCAAAGATAAATTGGGGTGGATTGATACTTTCAAATTCAGATATAACTTCTTTAAAAATATCTGATCCTAATCTGGGCAATTCTGGTCTTCAAAATATAATAATAGGTGAGAAAACTATCATGACCAAGGAGCAGGCAGAATATTTAGAAAAAGCACAAATTAAGTCAAGAGATGTTGTAATAATGCCTAAAACCAGATTACTTTCTTTGAAAAGAGGAAGTACTAACTACTAATAAATAATTTATAACAAGTCTTTATAAAATGACTCTAAGTTCTTATACAAGAAAGTGGGATTTAATTTTTTAACCCTATTATATGGTTCTAATCCATCTCCCACTATACACGAATCAATATTTGCAAATTTAGCGGCCATTATATCCGATATAGTATCGCCAATATAAACAACATTTTCCTTTTTTATTTTATATTTATCAATTATATAAAGTATGCCCCTGGGATCCGGCTTATACGCATTAATGCTACTCGCACTAAGTATGAAATCAAAGTATTCTGTCATCTTCAAATTGCGCAGCTCATTCATTAATCTATAACTATTGGAATCACTAAATAATGTGACTGTTTTATTTTTTTTGTTTAGCAATTTTAACAGTTCAATAGAACTTCTCTTTAATTTAGGTTTATAAAAGTAAGCATATAAATCATAAAACGAGGAAAAAAATTTGTCTGTGTCATCTTTAAGTTCTAGCTTTAATGTTTTGTTCTTCATGCCTTTATAGTAATCTTCATTTTTTTCTATATTTTTTATATTATAATTTTTTCTTAGTAATCTAGATACTGCAACTATCAGTGTTGAAGTGCTAAGTGTACCATCCCAGTCAAATATGAATAACTTCTTATCTTCTAATTCAGACATAGTGTTAATAATGTTATTAATCAATAAAAAGCTATATGATGATATCTGGTGATCGCTGAGCTTTATTGCGATGAAGACAGGTAGGCGGTCTGATAAAAATTTGGAGGTCTAAGATGGGAAAAACCAGTGCCTTAACTAGATTAAAGAAAACGAGTATCTCGGTAAAGGATATAGCTAGCCAGCTCTGGTGTGAAAAGCAAATGGAGCTATTCATAACAACTGGTGGCTACACAACTCCTGCCATGGAGAAGGGCTCTGCCATGCATAATAACTTGCAGGCACAGGTATTCAAAGCTCTCCCTATAGAACCAATCTCATACGGAGATAGATTATTCAAATGGGCATTTGAGACTTACACAAGCATAAGCAATATTTATAAAGAAGGTTATGCAAGAGAGCTTAAGATTTACGGTTCTATAAATGGTTTTAAGGTTTCAGGTCAAATAGATGAATTAAGAATACAGGATAATAAATTAATAATAGTAGAAGACAAAACAATTAAAAATGACAATAAAGGAAGCGTAATAAGTCTTCGTTTTGATGCAGATAAACTTCAGGCTAATATCTACGGTCTTCTTTTAGGCGATATAAAAAATAAAAATTATACTTTTGATAATTTCGCCAACTCTTTTGGAATAGACAAATTAAACATGTCAAAAGAATTTTTATCCGGTCTTGATTCTCTTGGACTAAAGAAGGAAAATCAAGATTTATCTAGGATTTATAAATTGATGTTCGATTCTTATGTGTCGTTGCCAGCACTTTCAGATTTAATAAAAATAAGATATATGGATCGAGAAACAAAAAGTATAATATCAGAATTAGATATAAAATATTCAAAAGACGAAGTGAGTAAGGATCTTGTGTCTCTGATGGGATACTGGTCTGGAGATAGAGAGGCAATGCCTGTACCAGAAGATAAAAAATGGAGATGCAAGTACTGCAAGTTTTTTGGCAATAAATGCACAACCTGGTGGGTAGGCGAGCAAACTAAGTAAAAGAAATCAAATAACGTGTATATTTATAATTTATAACTATTAATAATATATCTTGTAATTATACTTAATTAATAATATTTTTATAGAAGGTGTAGATTTGTTAGAAGGAATAAAACTTGATAAAAAAGAGCTAAGGAAAGAGTTTTCAAAACATCCGGATGTTTACTACTTAACTAAAGTTTTCAAAGAAAATAATTTTGAAAGATATACCTGTAAAATATGTGGGAAAAACTTTTGGAGCACACAAAAAAGGGATACTTGTGAAGATCCAGAACATACTGAATACTCATTCTTTAAAAATAAACCAACTCCAATATCTTATGTTGATATGTGGAAAAAGTTCTCAAAATTTTTTGAAGAAAATGGACACACTACTATTAAAAGGTACCCCGTAGTAAGTAGATGGAGACAAGACCTTTATTTTACTATAGCGAGTATTCAAGACTTTCAGAGAATAGAAAACGGTTCAATGAACTTTGAATATAATGCTAATCCTTTGATAGTTCCACAGATATGTTTGCGTTTTGGAGATATAGAAAATGTCGGTATAACTGGCAGGCATATGACTAGCTTTATGATGGCAGGTCAACATGCATTTAATTATCCTAAAGAAGGTTATTGGAGAGACAGAACAATAGAGCTTGATTATAAATTCTTAACAAATATACTTGGCGTAAAAAAAGAAGATCTTATTTATAACGAGGATGTTTGGGCCATGGGAGACTTTTCTGAATTTGGTCCATGCTTAGAAGGTTTTTCAAACGGACTAGAACTCGTAAACAATGTATTTACACAGTTTGAGAGTACTAACAATAAAATAAAAGAGTTAAGTTCACAGGTAGTTGATGTAGGTTGGGGTTTTGAAAGATTACTATGGTTTTATACTGGTTTTGATAATGTATACGAAGCAGTTTTCCATGACATAATAGAAAAAACAAAAAGAAAACTTCCATTTGAAATGGATACTCAATTATTTAGAAGATTTGCTAAATATGCAAGTGAACTAGATGTTACAGAGACTTCGGAATATCAAAAATTAGAAACTAATATACTAAAGAAAGCAGAAATAACTAAAGAACAATACCTAAAAGAGATAAAGCCAATGCAGGCATTTTACGCAATACTTGACCATACGCGTACGCTTCTTTTTGGCATATCTGACGGTGCCTTGCCGTCTAATATAGGTGGTGGTTACAATTTGCGTGTAATACTTAGGAGAGCAATAGCCTTTATCAAAGAGTACGAAATGGATATTACTATAACTGACATAGCAAAAAGGCAGGCAAATGAACTTAAGGAGTTGTATCCAGAACTTGAAGAAAATTTAGATATACTCAATAAGGTTGTAGATGTAGAGTATAAAAGATATGAAACTTCAGTAGCCAACTCCGGTAAAATAATAACCAATATGCTTTCAAAGAAATCAAAAATAACAAAGGAAGAGTTAAGAGTATTATATGAAAGCAACGGTGTAACTCCAGAATTAATTAACTCCGTAGCACAAGCAGAAAATAAAAAGATAGAGCTTCCTGATGGCGCATACGAGGATATAATAAAGGGAGATTTCGCAGCAAAAGAAAAAACAAGCAAGATAGATTTTGAAGTACCTGAGGGAATAGAAAAAACCCAACAGCTTTATTATGAATTTAAAACAGAATCACATTCAAAGATACTATTTTCAAAGGGCAAATACATAATTCTTGATAAAACACCTTTTTATCCAGAGGGGGGCGGACAAGCTGCCGATCACGGCACAATTGATGATCTTGAAGTTTATGATGTACAAAAAGTTGGCAATGTTATAGTACATATTCTTAAAGATGAAAGCAAAAATCATTTGAAAAAGGAAAATGCAGCTATTTGCAAAGTTGACTTGAATAGGAGAAGAAAGTTAATGGCTCATCATACTGCAACTCATTTAATAAGTGCAGCTGCAAGAAAAATACTTGGAAAACACGCTTGGCAAGAAGGAGCTAAAAAAGAAGAGAATAAGGCCCATATAGATATAGCCCACTATGAAAAACTAACCGATTCTGAAGTTAAAAGTATTGAAGATTATGCAAATAATTTGCTTTTCAATGGCATAATTGTGACTGTGAAAGAGATGAGTAGAGCGGACGCAGAGACAGAATATGGCTTTACAATATACCAAGGACACGGTGTTCCAGCAAAGAAAATGCGAATAATAGTTATTACTGATAAAAATAATAATCTTATAGATGCTGAAGCCTGTGGAGGTTTACATGTAGTTTCCCATGAAAGTTCAATAGGTCTAATAAAAATAATAAATACTTCTAGAATACATGATGGCGTTGATAGAATAGAGTTTGTTGCAGGAGAGGCAGCACTTCACGAGTTTCAAAAAGAACACAATGAATTAATTAGTTCAGCATTATTTATGAATTCTGATTATAATTCGTTAAACGAAAAAATAGTAAAACTGAAAAATGATTACCTATCAATGGCGAAGACATTAAGACTTAAAGATGAAGAGATTGCAGTTCTTATCTCAAAACAACTTTTATCTGAAATAAAAGATGACACCGATACTATAATACTAGAAAGAACAGAAAACAGAGACGTTCTAAGAAAAGTACTATCTTACATAATAAAAGAAAGACCATCCCTTACAATACTTGCAAAAAATATAGATAATGAGGTAGTATGCTTCTCTGGCCAAAATTCAAAGTATACTGCATTAGAGTTTGCAAAAAAAACTTATGGAGAAAATTTCAAAGGCGGTGGCTCTAAAATATCTGCCGAAGGAGTACTTAAATAGTGAATTATTTGAATATATATCAGATTATTTATACAATAATTCTGTTTCCAATATTTTACATATTTCCAGCATACGTAGCTAATGGCGCTCCCGTAATATTTGGTGGTGGAAAACCAATAGATATGGGCAAAAAATTTAGAAATAAACCAATATTTGGAAAACACAAAACTATCCGAGGCTTTGTTTTTGGAATACTATCTGGAGTTTTGATAGGTGCACTTGAGTCCTTAATACTGCCTCAAATGTTTATTATAGGTATAGCATTAAGCATTGGTACTTTACTTGGAGATATGCTTGGAAGTTTTATAAAAAGGCAGATTGGGTATAAAGAAGGCAAAGACGTTTTTCTTATGGACCAATATCTTTTTCTTATAGTTGCATTAATGTTTGCATTTCCTTTAGGCAGTACTCCTAGTATATATGGAATAATATTTATACTTCTTTTAACTGGGGTTCTGCATAAAACAACAAATCTTATTGCACATAAAGCAAAGTTAAAAGAAGTTCCTTGGTAATAAATCAAAATACTAATTAAGTTATTATTCGTTTTGTTCTAAAAGTAAAAACATGCACCATTACACCGAATTACCATTACATAATGGAAATGCACCACGATGGCTATTTGAAAGAATGGTAAAGTTAGGCAGGGAGATAAGTCTTGTAATAATAGACGAATTTGGACCTGATGAATTTATAAATAGACTTTCTGATGCGGTATGGTTTCAAGCATTATCCTGTGCTTTAGGTTATGATTGGCATAGCAGCGGCACAACGACGGTCACAATGGGTGTTCTAAAAGAAGCACTCAATAGTACCGGTGAGATTTTTATAGCTGGAGGAAAGGGTAAAGTCGGTCTTAGGACTCCTCAAGAAATAGAAAAAGGAGTAGATATACTTTCAATACCCGGTAGCGATGAAAATTTTAAAATGTTGAGTAGATTATCTGCAAAAATAGATTCAGCTTTAGTATATGATAATATTGGTATTTATCATCATACTTTTATTTTTTCAAAGAATAAAAAATGGGCAGTAATACAGCAGGCCATAGACTCTAAAAATAAGAAAGCAATAAGGTTTCAGTGGAATTCAGATATAGTAAGTGAAAATGATCTTGCAGATGAGCCTCATTCTGCAATAATATCCGATTTGCATAATAAAACACTAAACTTAACAAATAAAGACAATAACTGGGCAAGATCTGGTTCTCTAGACGCAATAAAAGAGTTTCCATACTACTCAAAAGAGTTAAGCATTACAAGGTATCCAAGCAGACACGATATTGTACCTAAACTAGATATTAGTAAAAGAGGGAGTGATGCAATAAAGATAGCAAGTGATATAAATCCAAGTACATACAATGAGCTTCTTCTAATAAAAGGTATGGGTCGTTCAACATTACGATCTTTAGCTTTTATAGCTAGTCTTATTTATGATAAAGAGTTGTCATATAAAGATCCGGTAATGTACTCATACAATCTAGGGGAAAAGATGGCATACCTTTTCCTATTAATACTCAGATCTATGATTCAGTTATAGATGCTCTTAAAAATGCAGTTGATTCTGCAAAGATAGAAAAAGAGGAAAAGTACAAAGCATTAAGACGTTTATCGCAAGTCTTTTTGCGCATTTGAACTATTCTTTTAAATTTTTAAGAAGCGATTCCTTTAGCTTATCGGCTATAAATCTTTTTGTGTAGTAATCGGCTCTTGCAGCTATGCTTATTTTTGTGGCGTAAGCCCGTGCCATCCTTCCCTTAGCTTTTTTGTCGTAATTAGCAAGTTCTGGCAATTTAAATAAATATCCGTACTTAGGCGGCTTGCTGCCAAACTTGACGTGCTTGAAAAGTGCCTTTTCAGCACCCAATAACTGTATCGTGCTAGCTGGCAAAATAGCTAAATGCTCAAGTGATCCAGCGGCGCTTAGCATCTCTGCGGCTATCTTATAATCTATCAAATAAACTATATTTGGCATAAGCTTTTTAGTCTGAATTTCTAGGAAAGCGCTTAAGCTGTCTTGCAACTTAATTATTGAAAGTTCTTCTTCTGCAAGATTTTTTAATGCAACATACTCTTCTGAGTCTATCTCCGGGAATCCTTCAGATGTTCTAATCTTCTCAAGCACTCTTTGGTGCTCTTCACCAATAATTTCTTTTAATAGTTCTTCATCAATATCTCTATTTTTTACTTTAGATATAATCTTCGCATATGTTTCGTGGTTATTTAGTTTAAGATTAGGAAAGTATGCACTATACCATTCTTCAAGCCTTTCATAAACAGTATTTCTTATTTTAGTTATTTCGTTATAGGCTTTTATTGCCTCTATTATCGAGTGATCTATTGCTGTTGTTTTATACGCGTCCATGACATCTCCCATGGCCCTTTTCATAAATCTTGCTCTTCTTTCATCATTTCTTCCATCTCCGCTAAAATGTCTATCTCTATCTTTGAAGTTTCCTTCTCTTCCATTTCTATTTCCATACCCAGGAGCATTGTTCCTATTTCTAATACTATGTCTATCTCTTCCCCCATCCTTATTCATATTATCTCTGAATCTATTTTTTCTATAATTGTTTTTTTCAGGCAAGAAGACACCTACTTACAATATTATATAATAACAACTCGGCAAACTAAATAACTTTCGTTACTTATTAAATATAGGAACTTGACATTTTCATTCACTCACCTCGTCAAATACAAACACATTACATCACGTATTTCATGAGGTATGCAATAAGGCAAAATATACATGAATTGCGATCTTATTTATTCCAACAAATCTATTTTTGAAAGACCAAAAACTCCTTTTAATCTTGAAAAAATCCTTTCTATTGCCATCGTTTTCCGTAATTACAATCCTTTGAAATCTCTGGTGTTCTAACTCTTCTACCATTTCTTGCAATTACGGGAATTATGAGATTACCTCTTAATTCTTCCTTTATCTCTGTAGAATCAAAAGCAGAATCAGCAATGTACTTTGCACCATACTTGAAGCCAAATTTATCACGTGTTAATCTAAAGAGTTTTTGGAGTGCAGGTTATGGTAGCAGTAATGCTGGACCTCAAATCGAAGAAATAGTAAGGAATTATATCAAGACAACAGGACATTTCGGGGCAAATGAAATTGACATAACTCCTTTATTCAAAAATGATACCTAGAGCTTTAGCTATAGGAGAAGGTCATTCTGTATTTATAATAAATTGCAATTTAAATTTTACTTTAATATTAAAATTTATAATATTTTTAATTGCTGTATGTTTCAAGAAACAATTTATACCTTTGTTAAGTATATATTTATAATATTATCAATCAAAAAAGCATCATTGGAAGCCTACACCGTTTACGGGTGGGAGGATGTCACATTTACTAAATATCTTTATTAAAAAATATTTATTAAAAAACATTAAAATATTAAATAAAATATATATTAAAACAACATGGTAATGGTAGATTCAATGCAAAAAAATGAAAAAGAAAGCAAGGTATCCTCAATTGTAGAAAGAAGAGGCATATACTATCAGGCATTTGATATTTACTCTGGAACAAGTGGTTTTTATGATTACGGGCCAATTGGTCTTAGAATAAAAAGAAATGTAGAAAGCGTTTGGAGAAATATTTTTGTAGACTGGCTAGGTTCTTTAGAGGTAGATACAACAACAATTGTTCCGGAGATTGTACTAAAAGCTAGCGGCCATGTTGCAACCTTCACAGATCCAGTTTCTAGCTGCAAAAAATGTAAAACCTCATACAGAGTTGACAAATTACTAGAAGAGTTCTATGAAAAAAGAAACGATTCGGTATCATTAGCAGAGCTTAAAAAGATGGACAAGCAAATAATGCAAAAAAAATTAATTGAGCATGGGCTAAAATGCGAAAAGTGTGGCGGAGAGTTATCTCCTATAGAAGATTTTCACCTTATGTTCAAATTGCAGATAGGTCAAGAAAAAGAAAATGTTGGCTATTTAAGACCTGAAACTGCTCAGGGTATCTTTGTAGACTTCAAAAATCTATCAAAAATATATAGTTTGAAACTTCCTGCTGCAATAGCTCAAGTAGGTAAAGCTTATAGAAATGAAATTTCTCCAAGGCAGCAGCTTGTAAGAGTAAGAGAGTTCACACAGATGGAAACTGAGGTATTCTTTGATCCGAATGCAGATCAAGATGCTTTTAATGGTCTTGAAATTGAAAAAATGCTTGATGAAAAGGTTAATTTTTGTCCATCAAATCAAGAGGAAAGACTCTATAGCATAAGAGAGCTTCTTGAAAAAAAATACATACCAAATAAACTTTTCGCAATGTGCATATACTCAGAATTAAAAATGTTAAAATTACTCGGAATAGCAGATGAAAAGATATATACCTTCAGGCAGCTGCAAAAAGAGGAGCTGCCTCATTATTCAAGAGGCAACGTTGATTTAGAAATAAAGACTTCTTATGGAAATATCGAGGTTTCAGGCATAGCTTATAGAACCGATTATGACCTCTCACAACATTCAAAATTATCCGGCAAAGAGATAACCGTCTCAAACGGCGAGAATAAATTTATACCACATGTAGTAGAAGCAAGTGTTGGTTTGGACAGGCTTCTCTTTTCAGTTTTAGACAATTCATTTCAAGATGGAAAAGAGAGGGGCTGGGAGTGGCTAAAGCTTTCTGATGAAGTATCTCCATACAAATATGCGGTATTTCCACTTCAGAACGATGATGATTTAGAAAAGAAAGCAAACGAAGTTCTTTTAATGCTTAAAGATAAAAAAATACCTTGCTATTTAGCAAGGTCGGGCAGCATAGGTAAACGCTACGCAAGAGCCGACGAAATAGGTGTAAGATATGCAATTACCTGTGATTATGATACCTTAAAAGACAACACCGTAACAATAAGAGACAGAGACAGTGCAAAGCAGGTACGAAAAAAAATAAGCGAGATAAACTAAAGTTTACAGATAAATTGATAAATAGTATATAGTAATATTAAATGGTGTTTAAATATATCTTGAAAGTACATTCCAATCGTTCAGAAAACCAATTAAAATAAATGCAGAAACATTAAATTTAAAAGATACTATTGAAAGCGGGCAACCCCTTACCTTTTATTCTGATTTTGTGCATAAAAGTGATTGGGACATACTACGTTACACTACTCAAAGGGGAGTAATACTAATAAGTAAAAGTACCTTAGATAATATTATAAGATTAGATTATTTTGGTGATTACACCTCTATAAATGCTAAAAAAGAGGTAATTGCAAGATTAGGATTAGATCATGACATTTCACAGGTATACTCTAGTATAAAAACAGATCAGTATATGGAAGACGCAATAAATAAATTTTATGGAATGAGAATCACGAAAAATTCTCCATGGGAAACTACATTATGTTTTTTAATATCACAATTCAACAACATTAAAAGAATACGACTTACAATGAGAAATATAATTGAAAAATTTGGGGATCCCTATTATATAGATGGAAAGAGGATTAATCTGTTTCCAACACCAGAACGAATATCAAAAGCATCAATATCTGAGTTGATGTCTTGTGGCACAGGTTTTAGAGCAAAATATATAAAATCTGTCTCAAACGAGATAAAAAATAGTTTTTCATTTGATCATTTAGAAAAATTAGAGTATGATGAAGCTAAAAAGGAGCTCATGACTCTTGAAGGTGTAGGTGATAAAGTTGCAGATTGTATACTGCTTTTTGGTTATAAACATTATGAATCATTTCCTATAGATGTCTGGATAAAGAGAATAATAGAGAAGAAGTATTTAAATGGAAAAAAGAAGGATCAAAAATATATTCACAATTTTGCTAATAAGAAATGGGGCCCAATGGCAGGATATGCACAACAATATCTTTATTGGTATGGTAGGAATATTACATTGTAATGGGTATATTAATGATAAAAAACATCGATATAATAGAAAAAAAGATTATGGCTCTCCACTCTAGAAGAGATAAGGTTTTAGGGCTTTCGAGAGAGATAGTGTTGCTTTCTGGCAGAACAATAACCGCCATACACGCTGACAAATTAAAGGAAGCAGGTACATCAATCAAAAAATTAAAACTTCTAGATAAAAATTTAAAAAATATAGAAAAAGGATTCGAATACAATTCACAACAAGCGCATCAGGAATTTGTAGAAGCATATTCCTTATTCATAATGGTTAATGAAAATAGACTTCCAGAGATGTTAGAGCTTAAGACAGATGAAATAAGTTATCTTCTTGGTCTTCTTGATGTTGTTGGAGAATTAAAAAGAAAAGGCTTTGATTGTTTAAGATCTGGTCAGTATAAAAAAACAGAGATTTACTATAAATTAATGCTTGAAATATATGATTCTACAGTTCCATTGAGATTTGCAAATTCAATACTGCCAGATTTTAGGAAAAAACAAGACGTTGCACGTATGCAAATAGAAAGAACCGGAACAGAACTGCTATTTTTTTCTCAGAAAGATAAAATTCCAATAAAATTGGACTAACACCAAACTAACCTATATAAGAGATAAAATATAATAATCTAAAGCTACATAATTTATTGACCCAATTGAGAGATTAGCATGGAGCATAGAAAAGTAGCTATAATAACTACAGGTGGAACCATTTCTAGCGTGAGCTCAGAAAATGGCATAAAACCTTCAGAAGGAGTAATAAAGCTAATATTAGAAAAGCTTTCATATAATATGAATACACTTATTTCAAAGGATGGGAAAACAAAGGTAAACATAATACCTTTATTTAACAAAGACAGCACAAACATAACTCTTGCAGATCAGGCAAATATAGCTAAAACTGTTTATAATTCATTGACTGATGCTGACGGTATTGTAATTACACATGGCACAGATACGTTGCAGTTTACTTCATCAATATTATCTTTAATGGTACAGAATCCAAATAAACCTGTAGTTATTACTGGTTCTATGCAAACCATAGAGAGTGAAAAAACAGATGCATACTCAAATATTTCTGATGCATTAAAATTTGCAGTAGGCGGCATTAACGGTGTTTTTGTAGCTTTCCATAAAAGGATAATGGCTGCTTCTTGGGTATACGAAACGAAAGGATCAAACGGACTCACATTTAAGAGTATACTGGGAGATATTGCAAACATAACTAAAGATGAAAACATAATTTACAGAGTATCAAAATATCAAAAGGCTAAGACCATAAACTCAAGCATATTACAAATTAACTATGATGATAAAATAGGAACATTCACCCTATCTCCAAATGAAAATAATGAAACTTTGCTAGAAACATCACAAAAAAGTGATGGCATTATACTTTTAAGTTATGGATCTGCAGGAATACCTGAGAGAAATTTCAATATAATAAGATCAATATCAAAAAGAATACCAATAGTTTTATCATCTCAAGTGCCTTCAATAAGAACAGATTTTGGAAATTATGAAATAAGTATTCTTGCAAAGAAAGCAGGTGTAATAATAGGTACTGGTCTATACTCTTTTGATTATAGCAATATGGCATTATCGCTTGCAAATTCTGAATACAAAAACGCAAGTACTGAAAAAGAAAGAGAAAATAAACTGAATAAGTTTGAAGAGGTTTTCAACAAAAATAGAGATAGAGTTTTATTTGAACAGAGTTACTCATATAGAAAGATACTTGATGTTATAAAGGACGGAACTAATACTAACCATCATGCTACTACACCAACACACAAAAAAGTAAGCAAATCTTTATATCGTGTTAGTAATAAGGTAGTCAACATCAATTAAATTTTTTAACAAATAGCTAAAATTAACTCTATAATTTTATACAAAAAGTTTAAAATAATCTAATTATAAACATTATACGTGCTTTCGATGGAAGATTATGAGTTTGATAGGTTAGTAAAAATATGCAGATTAAAGTTGTCTTCTACTGAAAGTGCTGAAATCAAAAAGGATATAAATGAAATTCTAGAATACTTTAAAATACTAGAAGATATAGACACAAAAGAAGTAACTGAAGCATTTCATCCAGTTGAAATTCCTGAAAAGTATAACGAAGATGTACCTTTAGATTTTGATAATATCGAAGGAATTTTAAAGAATACAAAAACATACCGTTTTTATGTAGTTGGTCCCGAAATATGAACTCTTACGAACTTTTTATGAGTAAAGATAAACCTACTGACTATTATGTAAAGTTAAGAGAAGAAGTACTCAAAATAAATGAAAAGCTGAATATTTTCAATAATGTTTCCGAATCAAACAAATTAAATGGATTTTTGTTTAGTGTAAAGGACAATATTTGTGTGAAAGATGTTGAAAGTACCGCATCTTCTGAAATTCTAAAAGGATACATACCTCCATTCGATGCGACTGTAATAAAAAAACTAAAAGAAAAGAAAGGTATGTCATTTTTAGGCAAAACTAATATGGATGAGTTTGGCTTTGGAAGTTTTGGAATTAACTGTAAAAAACCTGCAAAAAATCCTTTTGATGAGAGATATGTTGCCGGAGGCTCCAGCAGCGGAGCTGCAGCTGCAACATCTATTTTAAAATACCATATTGCAATAGCAGAATCAACCGGCGGTTCTATATCTACACCTGCAGCTTTTTGCGGAGTTGTTGGATTCACTCCTACTTACGGTTTGGTATCTAGATATGGATTAATAGATTATGCAAATTCGCTTGATAAAATAGGAGTTATAGGTAGATCTGCAGAGGATGTTGAGTTCGCATATAACTTAATAAAAGGTCATGATAAAAATGATACTACTTCATTAAATAAAGAAATTACACGTGAGGATAAAAATTCAATAATACTTATAAAAGAGCTTGTTGATGGTCTAAGTCCTGAAGTTGAGAAGGAATTCATGCATCTTGTAGAAAAGCTATCCGGCATGGGCTATGCTATAAAAAATAGATCAATGCCATTTATAGATAAAGCAATAGCCTCTTATTACATAATAGCTATGGCCGAAGCATCTACAAATCTTGCAAAGTATACAGGCTTTAAATATGGACTTAAAAATCCAGACATAACTCAAGAATATAACACATTTTTCAAGAATGTTAGAGAATCATTTGGAAAAGAGTCCAAGCGCAGAATAGTTTTGGGTACATTCGTAAGGAGTTCTAGCGTAAAGGATCTGTATTATTCAAAAGCGCTTAAAGCAAGAGCTATACTAATAAAACAAATGGGTCAAATACTTGAGGAAGGCTTTATTCTCTCTCCAGTAATGCCTATAAAAACGCCTAAATTTGAAGAAACATCAACCTTATCTGCATTAGAGGTTTATAAAACCGATATACTTACAATACCTCCAAATCTTTGCGGTTTTCCACATATCTCATTTCCATATTCATATATGGAAAATATGCCTTTGGGTGCACAATTAGTAACAAAACATTGGAATGATTATGCATTGACAAACTTCGTTTCAAATTGGGAGAAGGGCTTCAATTACAAGTTCAAATATAATATTGGTTCATTATAATGGTTTTTACATGAAGATAGGTTTAGAAATTCACGTAGCACTTCCAACAAAGAGCAAGCTTTTCTGTAAATGTAGGACGTACGCTATAGAACCTAATACATCAATATGTCCAACATGTGCAGGACTTCCTGGAGCAAAGCCCGTTCTTAACAAAAAAGCACTAGAAACATCGTTAAGTATAGCAAAAGCATTAAACTGTAAAATTAGTGATAAGACCTCATTTGTAAGAAAGATATACTTCTATCCTGATTTACCAAAATCATTCCAGATAACACAAAAGGATCTTCCAGTTGGCGAAAACGGTAGCATATCGATAAATAACAAAAATATTAGAATAAGAAGAGTCCAGCTTGAAGAAGATCCTGCAAAGATAATTCGAGAAGACAATTACACACTTATAGATTATAATAGATCTGGTCAACCTTTAGTAGAGATAGTTACAGAACCAGATATTAGCTCTGAGGAAGAGTTAAGGCTTTTCATAAATGAGTTAAGAAGTATACTTTACTATCTTGATGTAGATATAAACCAAGAAATGAAGGCAGATTTGAACATTTCACTGTCTGAATCGCGCGTAGAAATTAAAAACGTTACAGGTTTAAAAAATTTAACTGACGCAATGCATTATGAAATAGAAAGACAGGAGAATCTTATCAAGAATAATCAAGAAATAATAAAAGAAACACGTTCCTTTTCAGAAGCCAAACAAATCACAATATCTGCGAGAGAAAAAGAAAGCGATGAGGAATATGGCTTCATCTTTGATTCTGATTTAACCGTTTATACTACAAAGGATTTAGCTACACAAAAAGCAACATACGCAAGTAAAATAGCTAAAGAATACTCTGAAAAGTACAAAATTAAAGAGTCACAAATTTCTGATTTAATATTATTTAATAAAGATGCTCTTGCTTTACTTCAAGAGTTTGAGAATAAATACGAATTAAAGTTTATATTAAATGCAATAACTTCTATGCAAAGATATGCAAAAAAGCGAGTAACATCAAAAGAGTTGGAAAAGGCAATACTTATTTTGCAAAGTGGTGCATATCTTGATTCTAAAATTGTATCCGAAATAGAGTCCGGAAAAGATATAAATATAAATCAGAGCAAGGTTAATATTGATGAAATAAATACAGAAATAAGATCTCTCATAGAAGATAATAAGAATCTCTTAAAGGAGTACAAGAAGAACAAGAAAATATTAAACTTTATAATAGGAAAGGTATCAAAGAAGTTCAATGCTAATCCAAAACTGGTATCTGAACAGCTTGAGAAAATATTATCAGAGGATTTCAAGGTGCAATAATGGAAATAAATTGTAATTCACTAACAGAAAGAGATGTTGGAAAAAAGGTATCACTATTTGGATGGTCAAGATATATACGTGACCACGGTGGCAAGTTATTTATAGATCTTGCAGATAGACATGGTACATTACAATTAGTATTAGAAGGGGAAAATTTAAAGAAGGCAGAAGAGATAGGAAAAGAGTATGTTTTGAAGGTCACAGGTACAGTTAGGTTAAGGTCTGAAGATACTATAGATAAAGAAAATCCTACTGGAAAAATAGAGCTTTTTGTAGAATCGTTCGAGGTAATAAATAAATCTAAGATTCCTCCATTCGAATTGATAGAAGAAAAGAAGAAATTTCTTGCTAATGAAGAACTTAGAATGCAATATAGATATCTTGATCTGAGAAGAAGAGAGATGATTAAAAACATTGAGTTTAGAGACAAGGTTACAAAAACAATAAGAAAATTTTTATGGTCTAAAGAGTTTTTAGAGCTTGAAACACCAACACTAATAAAAGATACTTATGAAACAGGATCTAGAACCTTTATAGTTCCATCAAGAACCAATCCAGACAAATTCTATTCTCTCCCGCAATCTCCACAAATTTACAAGCAATTATGTATGATTTCTGGGCTTGAGAAGTACTTTCAAGTTGCAAGATGTTATAGGGACGAAGATCCTAGGGAAGATAGACAACCAGAATTTACCCAGATTGATATTGAGGTCTCATTCAAAGATGAATCGTATATACAGTCATTAATAGAAGAGCTTATTGAGACCGTCTTTAAAGATGTAATGAATAAGAAGTTAAACAAAAGCTTTAGACATATGCTATACAAAGATGCTATTAAAAATTATGGTTCTGATAAGCCAGACTTGAGATTTGATTCTAAAATACTTGATATAACTGAAGAAGTGAAGCTGAGTGATTACAATATGTTAAAGCGCGTTATATCAGCTAATGGAACAGTTAAAGCAATGTGTTTTGATGCGAACTTCGGAAAGGAAGATTCAAAAATTGATAAAAACTACATGCTAAAATTAATAGAACTTACAAAAGAGTTCGGCCTTGGAGGAATGACTTGGTTATATATAAAAGAGGGTAAATTAACTTCAGAACCTAGCAGTATAGTAACATCCTTGGGAAGTTCGGCAGAGAAAATACAATCAAAACTAAACGCAAAGGAAGGCAATATTATACTCGTCTTTTCTGATGTTTCAGAAGCTCTTCTTCTCAATGTAATGGGTAAGATAAGAAATATTGTTGGAACTAAAATAGGCAAGTTTTCAGAAGAGTACTCCTTTTTGTGGATTGACGAGTTCCCAATGTTTGAAAAGGATGAAATAACTGGAAAGTTAAAACCAGCGCACAATCCGTTTTCATCACCAACAGAAGAAAGCTTTAAGTATCTTAAAACAGAGCCAGAAAAAGCGGTTGCTCGCCAATATGATTTAGTATTAAACGGATACGAAATAGCAAGCGGTTCAATAAGAATAAAGGATTCAGAGCTTCAAAGAGAAAGCCTTAAAAAAATGGGAATGTCAGATGAAACAATAAATGAGACATTTGGATTTTTCATAAAGGCATTAGAGTATGGCGCACCAATACACGGCGGAATAGCATTAGGATTTGATAGATTGGTAACACTTCTTTCAAACTCTGAAAATATACGTGATTTTATACTGTTCCCTAAAAACAAAAAGTATGAATCTCTTATAGATGGTTCACCAACACTAATAAACAAGAAAAGATTAAAAGATGATTTTGGGATAACAATTAGCAGATAGTTATTAATACCTTTTCAAATAAAAGTATTTCTTGTATAATACTAATATATATTCACCAAACCCCCAGGCGCGATAATGTTTATAGTTAAAATATTTTTTGACAAAACTAATTCTGTACTAAATTCTGTACTAAATTCTGTACTAAATTCTATGCTAAATTCTATACTAACTTATAAATTAAAATCTACTCTTATTTTAAAACAATCTTTTATATTTTTAAGGTGTAAAAATGTACAATACCTTTGATAAAATAGCATTAATGTGCATGGATGCAAGAATGAATTTTATAGCCGATTCTATTAATGACGGAAAAACCCTTTTTATAAGAAATGCAGCCGGAACTCCAAATGGTGCAATAAAAACACTAGAAAATATTTTTCTTCAAAATCCAATATCAAAAATAATTTATTATCCACATACTGACTGTGGTGCCTGTAAATTTACTTATTCACTACTTTCAAAAAAAGAAAGCTCAACAAAAGAGGTGGAAGAGAATCTAGTGTCTATATTAAGAAAAAGCAACCTGGCCTTCGCTTCTTCAGAAGAAGTAATAAAAGTAGTACATCTTTTGGGTGTTTCATACTTTAAAAATACATATCCTAATCTTAATATTGACACAAAGATTATTGATACCTCTACCACAGTTAATGGAGATAAGGCAATGCTTATACTGCCGCCCTCAAGCGAAACTTATAGTCATCTATGTGATAAATTATCTCTTCCTTTCAAATCAACATATGTATCACAGCACTCATCAATAGAAGAATCTATATGCGATGTGCAGCTTGCGAAGGCAGCTCTAGGTATTAAGAATTTCACAGTACTCCAAAGACCTAATTTTGCAACAGAAAACGCAATATTAAGATTGAAAGAGGTAATAGGTAAAGAGGCGAATTTAAGAATAATAGTAGATAAAACAATCACACAAACGAACAAAAAGCTTCAGAAAATACATTAAATGTAGTTTTCCGAGGGGTGAATCACGCTTAAAGCGCAATTCATGAGAAAAGATTTTGGGATTTGGGTGGGTTAAAAATAAGTCCTCAATAACCCTCAGAAAACTATAGTTTATATAAAGCAACATATTTAAATCTTGTTTTCTGGTTTATTTATTTCAATACTTTTTATTCTGTCTTCCAATTATTTGGCTTAGTCCTTGACCGAGAAGTATTCTGGAATAATCATTCGCAGTTATTTCTACTTTGTCATTAGTTTTTTTCACATTTGCGAACTCTATTTTAACATAAGAACCAGGATGCATTTCTGCTGCATAAACACTTGAAGATTTCCATAAAGTGACCTTTACCTCATTACTTCCATCACTAATACTACATTCAGAAATGCCATTCTGCTTTCCATCAAGATCTCTAAAGTATCTTATTGGGCCAACAGAGAGAATTCTTCCAAGAATATCTATATTCTTTTCATCGCCATTTAAATCAGAAAAGTTTGTTTTAATTACTTGGTAAGTAGGAGATACTCTAGATATGTAAGTATTTGGAGTATTCGTGAGTTCAATTTCACCATTATTAAGTAAAGTCTTTAAGTTGCTAATCAGTACTCTATCACCTCTTTGTACAAGCATTGTGTCCACAAACTCTGATGATTTATCCCATAATGTGACCCGTACTGTAACACCTTCATCACCAAGAGCAACAACTCTTCTTTTTCTCATGGTGCCGTTGTTTTCAAATGTTATCTTATTAAATATTCTATAAATATTATCTTCTATTGTTACTATGTCTGCATTTTTAGGTTTTAATGCATTTAACTCCTTAACAGTTAGCTTCGAATAGCTTTTTAATTGGGTTGCTTTGCGTAACTCCTCTGCTTTATTTTTACTTATCATTCCCGCATGCTCATCTACTATTTTGTCAATTTCATTTTGAGCATGTTTATCTTGTTCCGTAATTACACCCTACTCTTTATATATTTTTTTAAAAGAACAATTATATAATAATTAGGTATAAAATGTTCCCATTACTGCTTTTAATAATACTTATTCCATTTCTTTCAGGACTTATTATTATGGCAACCCCCAAAAATCTTATAAAACTTGTACAGATATCTTCATCTGTAATTACCTTATTACTTTCATTACTACTTGTATGGTCTTTCATCACTTCAACTTCATTATTTTCTAATTCAATAACATTTTCATATCTGGGCTTTCCAGTAGGTTTTCAAGTAACTCAAATATCTCTCATACTAGTATTAATGTCTAGCATAGTATTTACCGCTTCATCAATAGGTGTAGGCTACTTCATAAAAGACAACTTGAAAATATACGGAGTACTTTTTGCGCTTATAGAAGGTTCATCAATAGCCCTATTTTTATCATCTAATCTTCTCTTATTGTATGTTTTTTGGGAGATGGCCGAGTTCTCAATGTTTTTTATAATATACATGTATGGTTCAAGCAGAAAACGTTATGCAGCAATAAAGTTTATTATTTACTCTTTAATTTCTAGTTTATTTCTACTTATCGCTATTCTTCTTCTTTATAGTGGCATAACACCAAATACATTTCAAATATCGCAGATAATAGCTACATCAGGTACAATACCGGTGTCATTGCAGGAGCTGATATTAATCTTTCTTCTAATATCATTTATGATAAAAATACCTATATTTCCATTCCATAACTGGCTTCCAGATGCACATACAGAAGCGCCTACAACAGGTAGTATGATTTTAGCAGGTGTACTGCTTAAGTTTGGAGGTTATGGGTTAATATTAACAAGCCTTATGCTTCCAATATTCAAAACATATTCATTATATCTTGCAGCTATATTTATAATATCTTCATTATATTCGGTTTTTGTAGCTATAAAGCAAACAAATCTCAAGCGAATAATAGCATATAGCAGCATAACCGATATGGCTATAGTTTCCTTAGGAATAGCAACAGGAACATCACTAGGCGTACAGGGAGCTTTGTATGGCATGCTAAGTCATGCAATATCAATATCTATGTTATTCTTAATAGCTGGAACATTAAGTGAAGTATACGGAAGCTTGGATCTTTCAGTTTTGAAAGGCGTAATAAAGAA
Organism: Candidatus Micrarchaeia archaeon; assembly: GCA_049964835.1. Classification (GTDB taxonomy): domain Archaea; phylum Micrarchaeota; class Micrarchaeia; order Micrarchaeales; family CABMGC01; genus JAJZOD01. The sequence continues at coordinate 107,669 of JBMFWW010000001.1, forward strand.
TTTTAGTTCTCTAGCATATCTTTTCATTGCAGGAACCTTTGCCACAGTAGGAATACCATTAACTGCCGGATTTATAGCTGATGTATTAATATTTACTGCAGCATTCACTACATTTGGACTGGTATCCTTTGTGCCATTAATTAGCATAATAATACTGGGTGCCATGCTTTTCTGGGTTATAGAGAGAGTATTTCTTTCTAACAAATCAAAGCCTATAAACATTTTATTAAATAGCGTTTTATACTCTGAAGTATTCCTATTATCTGCTTCTGTAATACTTGGGGTGCTTCCTGCATTACTGATCCATTAGAAAATTCTTATACTTTAAAGTTTTTCAATAAAAAAGAATTAAATTGCTTTCTCATTCTTTATAAAATCTTTAATTTATTAAATTCAATATTTTATTTATGTTAATCCGATAAGATAAGAAGAAGCACTATTTATAAATGACATAATTGGCTGTGGATATATTCCGAAGATAATGGTTATAATCAAGCATACTGCAATAACAGTTAAACTTGCTTTGTCTATAACAAAGATCCTTTTTTTATTTCCTTCTGAATACATACTTAGTATAATCTTTAGATAATAATACAAGGATATTATAGAATTTAGAATTCCGAAAAAGGTTAATATTGCAAGACCTGCAGAGATAGCGCTTAAAAATATTAGAAACTTACCTACAAAGCCCGTTGTAAGCGGAAGCCCTACCAGGGAAAGCATAAATATAGTTAATGCAATAGCAAGGAACTTATTCTGATCATACATTCCTACAACATTATCTATGGTTGTTTTATTATGTTTCTCAAATATTACTATAATTGCCATTATTCCTATAAAAATAAACATATGTGCAAAGATTTGGAAAAGTGAGCCAGATATTCCGTAGGCAGTTGCAGTAGCTATGCCTATTAAAATATAACCTGCTTGCGATATTGATGAATAAGCCATTATTCTCTTAATGTTTTTTTGCATAAGGGCTCCTATATTCCCATAAAACATAGTAAATACAGAAAGTATCGCAACAACATAAAATGCAGAATGTATTGTTATAAACATTAGCAAAAGTATTTGTATAAGTGCGGCTAATCCTGCTTTTTTATTCATACTTCCCATAAGCGCAGTTACATAACCTGGTGATCCTTCGTATACATCTGGTATCAATACATTAAAAGGAAATATAGATGCTTCAAAACCAAGTCCAATTATAAATAAAACAGCTGCCATTATCATTATAGATGTGCTTTGACCTTCAACAAGAAGTACTGTGTTGTTACCTCCATAACTCAACGCCATAGCGAAGGAGAATATCGCTATTGAAATTGCTGCCATTATAAATAACTTTGTTCCGGCTTCAAGGCTCTTTCTAGATAAAAATATAGAAAATACCGTTGGTATACTTATTAGTTCAAGTCCTATAAATATGCCCGGTATAGAGGTTGATAAAACTACTATACACATACCTATAAATGAAAAGCTAAGAAGCAAAGAAAACTCATTGTAATTATCTTCAAATTCATAATATAAACTGCTTATTAAAATAGCTCCTGCGCTGAAAATAGCTATAAAGAACTCTGAAAATGGGTTTATAGAAAATATTGATAAATAATTATAGTTAATTCCACTCAAATATAAGTAAATTAATGAAATCGATGTTAACGCAAATAAGAAAACACTAACTATGAGGTAAGTTTTTTTATTAAAGAATATGCTACTTATTATATTTCCAAAAAGTACAGCACCGAATAAGATTATTAAAAAGTAGAGAATAATCAACTATACACCTTTATTATAAATAATAATATAAATATTAAAATTATTCCTGCAGACAAAACAATTGCATAATAATTTACATTTCCTACAGAAGCTCTTCTTACTAATTTACCAATGTCAACTGCGCCTTTGCCAATACTATCAAAAAAGCCATTTAAATACTCTTCAAAGTATGAGAAAGCTTCACTGATATTATATACAAACATTGTAATATAGGAATAAACTGCATTTGTTAATATCCCATTATTCAGCAAAATTGCAATTGAATGAGACTTTACTTTCAACAATCTTTTTATTATATAATAGGATATAACTGCGCCAATTATTGCAATTACACTTTCTATTATCGCATCAGTAATCTTTATTGTGCTTAGTGAAAAGTTATAGCTACCTCCTAATACATAACCGAGTAAGTAGAAAAACATAACCGAAGCTAATAATATTAAAATACTACTTATTATCATACTTACGAGCATACTTTTTGGCATAGATTTATATCGTATTTCTGTATTTACTGTAGGTTTTTTGCTGTTTAAGAACAACCATCTAAACGAGTAAAGGCTTGTTAGGAGTCCTATGAAATTTAGAAAAATATAAATTATCAAATTGTTGTAAAAAGATGCACTCAAACCAATATTGGAAAAGAATCCATCAAAAGGTATAAATCCTGCTAATGAAAAAATTCCGAATAATGTAGTTATGTAAATTATCTTGTTTGTTTTTAATCCAGAGGTTTTGTCCATATCTACTGTATTTGACGCTTCTATAACAGTTCCTGAACTGAAAAACAAGAGCACTTTATAAAAACTCTGTGCAAAAAATAGGTAAATACCTGCAGGTATTGCCCCCCCTGAAAATGCTAGAGCCATAAGCCCAAGTTCTTGCACTGTCGAGTATGCAATTACCTTTTTAATATGCTTTTCTTTCAGAGCATTTAATGTTGCAAGAATAACAGTTATTATGGCTATATAAAATATATACACTGTAAAACCAGAGTTAGTAAAGATTGGAAGCAAAAGAAGTATTGTAAAAACACCTGCCTTTACCATCGTACTTGAATGTAAGAATGCAGAAACGGGAGTAGGTCCTTCCATAGCATCTGGAAGCCATTCGCTAAATGGGAATTGCGCTGATTTTGTAAATATAGCTATTCCCATAAGAACCGCAACAATTAGTTCAATACTTAAATTATTTTGCAAAGCAGCAAATACAGTATTGAACTGCAGTGTTCCTGTAGTAGAAAGGACAACAGCTATTGCTCCTAGTATGCATATATCCCCAATAAAAACTGTAGTTATGGCCTTTCTTCCAGCACGATTAACTATTAGGTCGTTATACCAAAATCCAATTAATAGATAACTTGTCAAGCTAAGAAACTCCCAAGCAATAAACAAAGTTATAAAACTATAACTAACTGCAAAAAGAAGCATTGCAGCTTCAAAGGCTATTATCTCTGTATAAAAACGTTTTTGTTGACTTAATATTTTCATATATCCAAAAGAGTAAAGCAGAACAAGAGGTCCTATTACAAGTATTATACCTAGCAACATAATATTTAATGGAATTACATTTATAGAAAAATTAAGTACATACTTTCCAATACTTAATATATTGTATGCATATGTTCCTTGACTTACAAAATAAAGCAATACAAGGCTTGCTAGAGCTCCAATCAAAGCAATATATTTTGAGTAATTTTCTTTTATTATTTGTATTAGTATTATCGCAGCAAATAACGGAGCTAATAAAAATAATGCATTCATACTACCACTTTAGTTTAGATAACAACTTCACATCAAAGTCAAATCCATTGGCTTTCATATATACATATATAGAGATCATTGCTATTATTTCAACCGCAGCAACAGACCATACACTAATAAGCCCTACAAATCCCGATCCGTTTGGATTTGGAGAGTAAGTAAAGAAGGTTACAAATGCTATTGTACTTGCAAGGAAGATTAGCTCTATTGCAAGCATTATTGTTATGAAGTTCTTCTCTATTGCTACTCCTGCAATTCCTATACTTAGAAGACCAATGCAAATTGCAATTAAGTAGTATAAATAAATCATATAATCAATTTAACATATTTTCTTATTATAATAACACTGCCTATTGCAGTGAGAAATAAGATAATTATTGCCATATATAAAATTGGATAATAATTTTCTAAAGCACTAGAAAAGTATCTTGACATATCGATATTATTGCTTGCAGAATTACCTATTCCATAAAGAGATAAAAAGATGCTTACAAAAAGTATAGCAGCTATCATTGTTATTTTTAAAAAATCAAGATTTTCTATTTTTTTGTATTCGGATGAAACTGCAACTATTAAGTATGTGGACATACCTCCTACAAAAATAAAAAGCTGCAGTAATCCAATAAAGTTCTGCCCTAACGCAAAGAATATCAATGCGCTCGATCCAAACGCAATAGTAAGCATAAGAACCGCGCGCATTATGCTTTTCTGATAAAAGATAAAAATTCCTGATATTATTATTATGAATGAAAACAGTATTAAAAAGATAAATTCATACATAATCTCACTCAAGTTCCTCTGGCCTTTTTATGAACTCTCTTTTATCATAGGCCTCAAGAACCTCATAATTTTTAGTAAGTGTTAAACACTTTGGAGGACAGACCTCTGCACAAAGTGCACAAAATAGACATCTTTCTATTCCTATTTGTGGCATAACCTTTTGTCCTTTGTCTGTTATTATGCCAACCATTGTAATTGTGCTATTTGGACATATTAAAGAGCATGCAGAACAGCTAATACAAGTTTCAATATCTAATTTGAACATTGATCTGTAGCTATCCGGCAAAGACTCTTTTTCTTCTGGAAATTGAGTAGTGAATCTTTCTTTTCCAAGAGCCTTTACAACTTCTATTATAGGTTTTATCATAAATACATCTTTATTTAATTATCAATACTATGGTCAATAAAAGATTTACTATAGATAATGGGAGTAAATACATCCAGCCTACCTTAAGTATTTTATCAATTCGCATTCTTACAGCACTCACTCTAATTATAATAATAAATATAGATATTATAAATGCCTTTATTATAAGCCAGACAATACCTGGTAAAATTGGTCCACTCCATCCTCCGAAGAAAAGTATTGCTATCAATAGTGAACCCATAAACATTCTTGTATAATCAAGCATTAAAGCAACTGCATAATAAGGTGCACTAATATCGGTTAGCCATCCTGCTATAAGCTCAGAGTCTGCCTCTCTTAAATCAAATGGTGGTCTTTCTAGCTCCGCAAGCATTACGACAAAGAATACAAATAATCCTATTGGCATTAGGAAAGCGTAAAAGATATTTTTCTGCATATTTATAATAGATATTAAATTATATGATCCTGAAATAATCCCTATAGTCGCAACAACAATAATCATAGGTATTTCATAACTTATTAGCATAAGAACAGATCTTTGCGCTCCAATCTCTGCAAACTTTCCACCGCTTGCATATCCTGCAATAAATAAAAGTATTGGAGTAAATCCAAGCAATACAAAAATTAGCAAAAGTCCTAATCCTATATCGCTAGCTTGTAAATATGAAGAAAATGGTATTAGCAATATAATGAATGTTACTATGCTTACTAGCAAAATAGGTGCTATATTCATAAGAAATGCATCTGCATTTTTAGGAACCATCTTCTCCTTTGCTAAAAGCTTTACTAAATCTGCAAGATTTTGGAAAATTCCCCATTTTCCTACTCTGTTGGGCCCGTGCCTTCTCTGAACCTTCGCTATCATTTTTCTTTCGACCCAACCGAAGATATACGCAAATACAGACATCATTATTAATACAGCTATTGCGTAAACAATTATGAATATTATACTTACAAGTAAGTTTTGTGAGTTTAAGCCTGATGCAAAATAGTTAAGTATGCTATCTATCCACATCTGCCATCACCATGTCTAATGTTCCGAAGATACTGAATAAATCGGCTAATCTGTGTCCAACTGCCATCTTATTCAATGCTGCCAAATTTATGAATGTAGGGGATCTGATTGAAAGCCTATACGGACCCTTATCTCCAGATATCATATACATCATGCACTCTCCTCTAGGCGCCTCTCTACTTACAATAACCTCTTTATTAACTGGTTTTGGAGAAACAAGTTTTACTGGCATTCCGACCATACTTCCTTCAGCTTTTTGTAATTTGTATAGGGAATCTCTTATTACTCTTATGCTTTCTTCAATTTCCATTATTCTTACTTTATATCTTGCAAGATTGTCCCCTTCGCTTAGAAATTTAGTGTGAAAGTTGATTGTATCATATTCATAATAAGAGTTATTTTTTCTTACATCATACTTTACACCTGATGCTCTAAGAACATGTCCTGTAACTCCAAAGTTTATTGCATCTTCTATATCAAGTACTCCTACTCCTTTCATTCTTTGGGTAAAGATCGGGTTTTTTTCTATGAAATTTTCATAATCTTTTAAACGTTTCTCAATATACTCTAGTACCTTTCTTGTATTTTCTTCAAAGTCCTTAGGGAACTCTCGATTTAAACCACCTAATCTCATATTAACATAAAACATTCTCTGTCCAGTAGCACTCTCTAAAAGTTTTAATATAATGTCCCTATCTATAAAACCCCACATGAATCCTGTAAAAGATTGTCCAAGATCATTAGTTATAGTTCCAATCCAAAACAGATGGCTCGCTATTCTTTGCAATTCAAGAAGTATCATTCTGGCATAAGATGCCCTTTCGCTTAATGTTATACCTAAAGCTTTTTCTACAGTTGCTACATAAAGTTCATCTACTGCCATAGGCGCAACATAATCTATTTTTTCCATATATGGCGGACTTTGCATATACATTCTATTTTCTACAAGTTTCTCTACTCCTCTATGCAAATATCCAACATGTGGTTCTACCTTTACTATTGTGTCTCCATCTAAATCTACAACTAATCTTGCAACTCCATGAGTGCTTGGATGCACCGGACCTATATTTATTCTAGTTAGTGCCATTGCTCAAACCTTTTCATACTCAGTATTCCAAACAAAATTCTTTCTAAGAGGATAGCCTTTCCCATCCCATTTTTCCAATAGTAATTTTTTAATTCTTCTATCCTTAATTTTAATTCCAAACATCTCGTATAACTCTCTTTCATACCAATCTGCTGCATTGTATATTTCAGTTACTGTTTCTATCCATAAATCATTTGGATTTAACTCTACTTCAATAACTATATCATCATTTTTATCGAAGTTTCTCAAAATATAAATTAGATTAACGGTTTTAATGTAATCAACAGCAGTTATCTTTACTAAGTATTTATATCCTTCAGCGTAATTTTTTTTGATATTATCTAAAAAATCCCTTCTTTCAATCTTCATTGTATCCACTTACCTTCTTCTGCAGTTTCATCAATGCAGAAAATAAATTTTCAGGCCTTGGAGGGCATCCGACAACATATACATCTACTGGAAGTACCTGGTCTATTCCCTTTACTATATTGTAGCTTTGCCACCATGGTCCTCCACATGTAGCACACTCTCCAAAAGCAATAACATATCGTGGCCTTGCCATTTGCTCATATAACCTTTTTACTTCTGGAACCATAGATTTTGTAACCCATCCTGCTACAAGCATAACATCTGCTTGTTTCGGCGTTGCTCTGAAAAGCAAATAACCCTTCCTTTCAGCATCTATCCTTGCAGAACCAAAGTCCATAAGCTCCATAGCGCAGCAAGCTAATCCAAATTGTAATGGCCATAGCGAATTAACTCTTGACCAGCTTACCATACCTTTTGATAGTGCCTTTGTTAGTTCAGAAAGTTTTCCAAAAGCCACATTTGGTTTAACATCCCTAGTTTTTAATGAATCTGCAACTAACTTATCCATTTCCATTCTGGCATTAAGCATCTTTTCATCATCTATTGAGTCCATTTGATCTCCAAAATCTTTTTAGTGAAAAAAACATTATAAATAAAAGAAATATCATTGATAGAATTAACAATCCTATTATATAAATATCTGTTGCGAGTGTAGTAAAATTTATTACATATGCCCAAGCCAGAATTATCCCTGTTAATATCTCAAACGCTAAGAATCCAGTAAAGTAATGGAAGTACTCGGACATTATTGTGATTTTAGAACCTACACTTTCTTCTGCACTTTCGAAATTAAGCTCTGAAACTGCATTATTCCGTCTTTTATATCCTAACATAATTGAAGTAAAAACAAGTGAAACCGGTACAATTATGGAAAATACTATAAATATTCCAATAGCAACGTAATTTGATGGCATGATTATAAGTAGAAGAATAACTTAATATTGTTATCTTTATTAATAATTACTTAAATTTCATAAAACAAATATGATATATACTTCAAGAAGCAATCAAACACACTTTTGAAATTGTAAAAAATTGGTAATATTATGGAGTTATCGGAAAATGCAAAATTAACATTAAGTAGGGGCAAGGTAAAATTACGGGTATTAAGGAGCGGAATGTACCAACAGATTACCTTTGACGTTAAGGTTGTATCGTCTGGCAATATAGAGTATAACGAACTTTTTACAAATAGAACAATAGATATTTCTGAGCTTAAAAGAATAGCAGATGAGATCGGTCTTCCAATAGCTGCTCAAAATGCCATTGTTTTTCCTGAAGGAACATCTAGCAATGATTTTAAAATAAGAGAAAAAGAGTACCATATTGCAGAGGAAACGAATGAAGTTAAAACTGAAGAACTAATCGAAGAGAAATCAAATAATATAGAAAGTCAAAATAATAATTCTAAGACTCAAGAAGCAAACAAAGAAGGTTCAAGTCAGAATTCAAGCGAAACTTCAAATAATGACAAAAATCAATAATCACTATACTTCTAAATACTTTGCTCTTATTTATTTTAATCCAGAAGCACAACTTTCACATACTCCTTTTTTACCTGCATGCTTATTGCAATAAGGCCTTCCACACAGAGTACATACATTATTAGCTAATTTATTACAAATATGGCACAATTTTATTTTCATAACTTTCACTTCAAAATATCCTCTCCCAACAACTCTTTAGCTCTTAAATATGACAGTGGTTTCATTCCTTTAAGTTTTGCATACTTTATTTGATATCTAATATAACTTTCATTGACATCAGTGTCAGGGTTTATTTCCTTACACTTTTCTATATAATTATTTATAACTTTAAAAGCATCCTCTTCAGATAAACCTACAATATTAGTAAAGTATGGCGCAAGTATGAGATTTACAGTTCTATGCCTTACATCGGCAATAGGTCTTTCCATAAGTTTTTTAATCCAATTATATTTTTCATTATTGGAAAACTTAACTTTTTGACTTATTGGTGGCATCTTAATTTTTTTAGAAAATTCAAAGACCTCTTCAGGAAGTTCTGACTTAGGTATTGGCAAATTTTTATTTATTTCAATCTCTATTCTTTTTATTAAAAATCTAGAAAGCTTTTCCTTGCTTAAGTATACATATCCATTTTTCAAATCTTGGAATATCAAATTAAATTCTTTTTGATTTGACATATTATTAAGGTATGGCTCTAAAGGTATCATAAGTAACTCTTTATCTTTTTTAATATCTAAATTTAGTTCTTGTGTAATTAATGAAATATTATATGGTTTATCTTCAATAAGTGATGAAACACTTCTAAAAGCCTCATTCGATACAAATGCCTTTATAACCGTTTTAGATCCAGTTCCGCTCGCAATCATTCTTGCATATGCGTAGCTAAGTATATGAACAATCTTAATCTCATTAGGTATGTCTGAGGTTAAATCTTCATTCTTCTTATCCAAGGCATTTTGGACACGTATCATTCCATAATTTAATAATCTACGTTCCAACGCGTTTCCATATGTACTTATAATCTCTTTAGCTTCTTTAGAAAAAGGATATCTGTAAGCAATATCTAATTCATTATTACTATACTTTATTTCAGTTTCCATGAAAGAAACAACTCTTATAATATTAGCTTTTCACAAAATTATATATTATTTGTTATTTTTATATATACTGTGTTAAGATGGCAACTAAAAATAATAATGATCGCGAATGGGATGAGCTAACAGACAGTTTCATAACAGGAATAGATGATAAGCTCCTAGTAGATTCGGATGTAAAGCTAAGAGATGTCCTTACGCATCCATCTAAATATGCACAAAAATCAAATGCCTCTTCAATTTTAGAGAAGATGCAATCTTCAATAGACACCTACTTTGGCATTGTAATGGAAGCGTTCAAATCAGAAAAGGACAAATTCGATAAGGAGTTAGAAGCAATGTCTATACTTTATTCTAAGGTATCTTCTACAATACAAGAAAAGGCAGAACTTTCACAAACACCAATAATAACACCGCATAGTATTAATGTAAATGAAAAATCATCTGAGTCAATAATAATAGACTCGTTTGATACACAAGTAGAACATCTTATAGGCAAACTTACTAGCTCTTCAGTTTATATTGGTGATATATCTGCTAAGTACAATGAACATACATTAGGTTCATGGATTTTCTCATCAAAAAGACCTTATATTTTAACAATAAAGCCGCCTGAGAATATAATAATGGAAATAGAAAATGCAAAATTAACAATAATGTCATATATTAGTTCATTTTCAGGAGAAATAGAGCTGTACAAATCTTCAAAATAAAAATCAAATTAACGAGTAAATGAAAAATAAAATTAGTAATGCTACAACCGTTTTGATTATAACTGGCGTTCCAGGAACTGGAAAGACAACTCTCGCTAAACTTCTCTTTAAAAGATTGAAAAACGTATACCTTGTAGGTGCAAATGAAATAGCAAAAAGAAATAAGTTATATCTTGGTTTTGATAAAGCAGACAACGCTCACATAGTAGATTTAAAAAAACTAGAAAAAGAAGTAAATGTTATAATAAAAAGAGAAAAACAAAGTGGGACTAAGTATATAATATTCGAAGGCCATTTATTATGCGACATAAAAATTCCTAACGTTAAAGTAATTGTTTTAAGATCACACATAAATACCTTGGAAAAAAGACTTAAAAAACGTGGTTACAGTAATAAAAAATTATCAGAAAACATTATGTCTGAACTTATTAATTACTGTGGCAACAATTCAAGGAAGAATTATAATAATGTTTATGAAGTATTAAATGATAAGAACTGTTTGAAAACTTCATTGAAAATAATAAATAATATAAAAGTAAAAAGAAAAACTTATGATATACTGTCAGAGTTTAATGAAAAGCATAAAAAGTACCTCACTTAATTGGTATTTATATGAAAGCTATGGGTTTTAATGAACACGGTAATTACGAAAAAATACATGAGATTGAGGTTAAAGATCCAAATGTTCCAGAAAATTATGTGCTAATAAGATTAAAATCAACTTCAATAAATACTCTTGATTTAATGACTAGGAATGGAATACCTGGCTTTAAATTTGAAATGCCGCACATTCCTGGTTCTGATGTATTTGGGATTGTAGAAGCGGTAGGTAAAAACGCTAACAAATTTTCTATAGGCGACGAAGTAATTGCAAATACAGCTTATGGCTGTGGAATATGTTCTTTCTGTAAATCTGGTTTAGAGCATAAGTGCCCTTCTTTGAAGTGTTTAGGATTGCATGTAAACGGGAGCTATGCAGAACTAATCTCAGTCCCTGAAAGTATACTATTACGTGCATCAAAATCATTTACCGAAAAAGAGTTAGCCGCTTTACCATTGCATCTGCCATTAGCATGGAGAAACATAAAAAAACTTGCATTAGCAAAGCCAGACGAAACAATACTTATAAAAGGAGCAACCGGAAATGTTGGCATATATGGAATTTTAATGGCGAAGGCTCTAAAATTAAATATAATCGCATTAACAAGAAATCCAGAAAATGAGTTAATACTTAAAAAACTAGGCGTAAATACTGTAATATCTGGAAAGGATTACACTGAAAATTTAACTAAAAGCGTAATGGACATTACAAATAACAAAGGTGTAGATATTATATTGGAATCATTTGGCTCAACAATGAACACATCAATAGATGTTGCTGCGTACAATGCTAGAATAATATCATTTGGTGTTCTTACTGGGTCAGAATCAAACATAAATATAAGAAAGCTTTATTTAAGAAATATATCAATACTAGGTACACACAACGCTTCAAAAGAGGATCTTGATGAATCAATCGAATTTGCTATAAAAAATAACATACATCCATTAATATCCGCTTCATACGATCTTAAGGATGCGTCAGTTGCACAAAAGAAGTTTGAAGATCACAATTCAATAGGAAAAATAATTCTACAAAATAGGTTCTAAAATGAAATTAAAAAAATTTGATTATATCTATTTCGGACTCCCATTAATACTATGGCCGTTGAGTTTTATCTTATTCAGTAATTATTTTGTCTATGCCATGACAATATCAACCGTAATTCTTGCAACTATAACACTTTTAAAATACAAAGATATTTTAAAGGTAAAGAGTGGAAGCATTAAAAAAATACTTTTATGGGGGGCTATAGGCGCTGCGGTATTATATCTTATTTTTTTAGTGGGCTATTATCTTTCAATAGCAACAAATACAGTTTTTTATGTAGTTAAGGTTTATAAGCTAATATATATTGAAGCACAACCAATTTTTCTTTTTATACTTCTTGCAATAATAGGTATATGCGAAGAGTTTTACTGGAGAGGCGGAGTCCAAGCATTAATAAGAAAGAAATCAAAGTTGTTCAAAAAGATGCCATGGGTTGGAGCTGCATTATATTATGGTTTAATACACATTTCAACATTAAATCCAATACTTGTTCTAGCCGCATTGTTTGTAGGTATAGTTACAAGTATACTTGCAGAGAAATATGGAATATTAAGTTCAATGATAGCGCATGTTGTGTGGATCGAGTTCATTATAATCTTCTTACCAGTTATTTTAATATAAATGTGAATTCAAATGAGCCAAAAGATAAATAAAATTTTTTCAAGAATATCAAATAGATATGACTCAATGAATCACATCTTAAGTTTTGGTATTGACAAATCCTGGCGAGATGAAGCAGTAAGGATTTCTTGTTCATTTTTAAAAGATAATAAAAATCCTAGAATACTTGATGTTGCAACAGGTACTGGAGATCTCGCAATATTATTATCAAAAAAAATTAAAAATGCAAAAATAACTGCGATAGATTTTAATTCAGACATGGTAAAAATAGGCGAAGAAAAAGCAATAAAGAACCAGTGCAAAAATATTACATTTTTAGTATCAGACGCTTTAAAAACTAATTTCAAACCAAACTCTTTTGATTTATGCATATCTGGTTTTGCCCTTAGAAATTTAGATGATTTAGACATTTTTTTAAAAGAACAAAAGCGTATTCTTACAGATAATGGTCATTTTGTTTATTTGGATATGGCACTACCTGATGAAAAATTAAATAGAATATTTTTTAAAATATATTCGCATTTTATGCTTTTTGTTGGTTTTTTTGTTGATTATACTGCTTACTATTGGTTAACATTAAGCATAAAGAAGTTTGATAAAAAAAACCTTATAGAACTACTTACAAAAAATAACTTCAAAAATATAAAGTACAAAGAGTTATCGACGAAAATTGCATATATTGTAAATGGCAATAAATAATAATTAAATTATACGCTTGCAATATTTTTATACTCTAACAACTCTTTTTTATTTATTCCTTTTAAGCATTTTTCTCCAGAAATTAGGTACTCTTTGTTAAGAAGTTTTGCTTTACTTATCGCATCTTCTTCTTTTATTCCTGAAGCAGTTAAGCTATTTACTATATTTGGTCTATTCTTTTCAGATGACTTTTTTTCATCACGTGCAAGAATATAATCATCAATGTCATCCTTTATTTGAAATGCCATGCCAAAATTATATCCGAACTCTTTTAACTCATTGGCCTCTTTTTGATTTTTATATATTGCAGGTAACGAGATAGCAGTTTCAATAAGGGAGGTGCTTTTTAATTCTGATATATTAAAGTAGTCCTTTAATTTTGGTACCTCCCTATTTTTTTGGAATTCAAAATCAAGAGACTCGCCTGCAGCCATCTTCATCGCAGTTACTGCCATAATATCAATAACTTTTTTTCCATAAGAAGAAGCACGTCTAATAGCTTCAGATATTAATGCATCGCCAGCAAGTAAAGCTATTTCATTTCCAAATTTTACATGTGTTGCATTGACTCCTCTTCTATACAAATCTTTATCTATTAAATCATCATGTATTAGTGAAGAGGTATGTAAAAGTTCTATTGAAATTGACATATCTATAACTTCTTCTGGATCTATTCCAGAGTACAATGCACCTAAAAAAACTAAGCTAGGCCTTAATAATTTTCCACCCTCTTTTAATAGATAAGAGGATGAATCGTAAAGCTTTTTGTTAAAAAAGTCTTTTTTGTCAATACTAACTAACGTCTTCCTTGTCTTTTTAAGATACTCTTCTATATTGTCCAAAGGTACTCCTCATATCAAAAATGCAATGCTTATAAGCAGCTCTAATAAAAGTGCACTTAAAGCATTTAATCCCATCGTTTTTTCATGGTTTTTAGGATTCTTATAATTAGAAATTCCTCTCCATACTTTATAATATAAAGGTAAAACTATTAATGTTATCAAAAATGTTATAGGTAAAAATCTAGTTGCTATGCCTATAAGTATTAATCCTATTGCAATAACCTGAAATACTACATATAATTTTGATGCCATTTTTTTATGTGATAGCATTATCACCATATTTCGTCTACCATACTTTTTATCTACCTTTTTATCAGGTAGTTCATTTGCAATCATTGCAACACCTACCTGTAATCCGGCTGGAAGACATGCAAAAAGAAGTAGTGGATATGCATTTACAACACTGTTTTGTGCTACTAAGAAGACAGCTAAACCAACTATTGCAAAAGACAGAACTACAAACGGCTCTGCAAAAAATGGTACGTGCGTCAGATATCTTGCGTAAAAAACAGTAGCTACGAACCCAAACATCATTATTAAAAATATAATTGTAGCTATGCCTGCGCTTAAAAATCCTAATATATAAATTCCTATAACTGCGGCTATAATCAAAGCTACAACCGCAACTGCTAATATCCCTTTAGTTGTAACAGAGTTTCCTACAACAAGCGCACTTCCACCACTAAACTTTGTTTTTACAGTTTCTTTATCTATACCTATCTTATAATCAACATAATCGTCTATAAGGTTAACAGTTATCTGGACTATTATTACTCCAATTATTGCTAGTATTCCAAGATAAAAATTTACAACTTTTAAGTATATTGCAGCTGAAAGGCCTACAAAGGAAGACAGAAAACCAAAAAGAAGAGTAGGTTCAAAAATCTCTATAATATAATCTTTAATCATTTAATCAATTATTATTAATAAATAAATCTTTTAATACTTATTCATTAAATACTATAATTGCATGTAGTGTTATTTTATGCATAAATATGAGATTAAAGTTTTAGAATTTCTAAAGAATAAAGACTTTGTAACTCTAGAAGAAGTAATTAAAAATACAAATCTAGGAAAAGACGAAGTTAACTGGACTATTGAAAATCTAATTAATTTATCTCTAATAGATGTGGAAAAGAAAAATATTATTTCTATTTCATTTACGCAAGAAGGTTCTTCTTATCTTAAAAAAATGCTTCCTGAAGATGAGCTTTTAGAAAAGGTAAAATCAAAAAATTCAATAAATGTTAAAAGCATCACTGAAAATTCTGAAAAAATAGGATTACAATGGTGCATAAAAAAAGGCTTTGTGAGAATCAAAAATGGTGTAATTGAGCTTACAGAAAAAGGCGAAAAGGAAAAACTTCCTTCTAAAGAATCTACATTTTTTAAATCTCTGGAAATTCATAATTCCAAAGCTGGAAAATTGTCAGATAATGAAAAAGAGCTAATAAAGCAGTTTACTTCAAGAGGTTTACTAGATTTTAAAGAGAAAAGTATAATATCTACTATTAGAATTAATAAAAAAGGAGAAGATGCACTAAAGCAAAACTTTGAGAATAAAATTGATGAAGTAACAAAAGATGTAATAAAGAGTTCTGATTTAGACTCTTTGAAGTTCAAAAAATATGATGTATCTGTTCCTGTTCAAAGGCAATTAACTTCGCTTAGGCATCCCCTGCGTTTATTGATTAACGATGTCAAAACCGTTTTTACTCAAATGGGTTTTACTGAGATATCAGGTCCAATAGTTGAGCCATCTTTTTGGGTTTTTGATTCATTATTTGTTCCACAAGATCATCCTGCTAGAGAAACTCAAGATACATTTCATTTATCTAATCCAGAGTCTATAGAGATAGATGATAAAGATTATTTCAATAAAATAAAGAAGGTAAATCAAAAGTCATGGAAGATAAAATGGAATGATGAAGAAGCAAAATCAGCAGTTCTCAGAACTCAGATGACTAGTGTATCTGTTCGTTATATAAGTAATTTAGTAAAACAAATAACTACAAATCCAGATATCCTACTGCCGCAAAAGCTCTTTACAGTAGGTAGGGTATTCAGAAATGAAAATTTAGACTACAAGCATCTTACCGACTTTTATCAAGTAGATGGCATAATAATAGGTAAGAATCTTACAATGGCAAACTTATTTGATACTCTTTCAACATTTTATAAAAGCTTTGATTTAAACGTAAGATTTAAACCTGCATACTTTCCATTTGTAGAGCCAGGCGCTGAAATTTTCACACAGTTAGATAAAAGTGGTGAGTGGCTAGAAATAGGCGGTTCTGGAATAATACGTAGAGAGATAACTGGCATGAAAAGAAAGAATTTAACTGTATTGGCATGGGGGCTTGGCATCGAAAGGATGCTTCTTCTCAAAGAAAAGAGCATTAAGAGCATAACAGAATTTTACAACAATGATCTGGGCTGGTTGAGGAATAGAACCTTGAGGTAATATTATGCCAAATGTAACATTTGAATTAAAATATCTTATGAGTCTTATAAGTCCATCTATAGAAAAAGATAAACTTCAAGAAATAGTGTATAATTTAGGTTTGGAAGTAGAGCATATAAACGATAAGGAAATAACCTTAGAAGTTACTTCAAACAGGCCCGATCTATTTTCAATTTATGGTCTTGCAAGAGCAATAAGAAATTACCTTCACATAAATAAAAAATTTAATTATGAATTAATAAAGGAAAATGAAAAGCCATATCTTTCAATAATAGTTTCACAAGAAATGAAAAAAGCAAAACAGTTCATATCTGGTTTTGTTGCAAACGGAATAACATTTAATGATCAATTGTTATCAGAAGTATTCAATTTTTCAGAGAAATTTTCAGATACAATAGGAAGAAAAAGAAGAAAAGCAGCCATAGGCATACATGATCTTGATAAAATAAAGGGAGATGTAAAATTTGAATTTTCAAAAGACGAAAACTTTTCATATCTTAATAGTAAAAATGAAGAAAAATTTAGTTATGTGCTCAAAAATACCGAAAAAGGCAGAGAATATACTCAAGCTATCCCTAAAAATAATGATGGGAGATATCCTGTATTAAAAGATGAAGAAGGATTTATTGCTTTTGTTCCAATACTAAATTCAAATAGAACTGCAGTAACTAAAAATACCAAGAATGTTTTTGTGGAGATAACTGGGTCATCTCAAGATATGGTAGAAAGGGCAAACAATTTACTTGCAATAACCTTTTCAGAATTTTCAGATTCTATAAAACCAATATCTATAAAGGGCAACAATAAAATCCAAAAAATGCCTGAACTAGTACAAAAATACATCTCCATACCTATGTCCCAAATTGAATATGAGATAGGGGTTTCAATAGGTTTCAACAATATAATCTCATTAGCAAATAAAATGGGCTATGACGCTGCGTTGCTAGGTAGAAATATACGTTTTAGTATACCAGAATACAGATTAGACATACTTAACGAGCAAGATATAATTGAGGATATAGCAATAGCATACGGTTACGATTATATTAATAACATACCTGTACCATCAATATCAAAAGGCAAATTTTTATTACATCATTATTTATTTGAAAATATCTCCAATACACTTGTAGGTATGGGTTTTTCAGAATCTATGTCTACATATCTAACAAATGAAAGCAAAAACTTTTCAGATATGTGTATCAAAATACCAGATGCTGATAGTTATATACGACTTAAAGATTCTAAATCAACATCACTTTCAATGGCCAGAACCTGGCTATTGCCATCATTACTTAATGTTATATCTTCAAGTAAGCATGAAAAGTTTCCACAAAAGGTATTTGAGTTAGATTTAGTTTTTAATCTAAATAATAAAAAACCATCAGAGTCATATCATATTGCCGGCGTAAGTTCAGGAAACAAGCAAAACTTCAATGACATCAAGAGCGTTGTTGAGTCGTTGCTTACAATAAACAATTTAGTCTTCACCATTGAGGAAGATTCAAGACCAACATTTATAGAAGGAAGATGCGCATCAATAATAATTAATGGTGTGAAAAAGGGCTTCATGGGTGAGATATCCCCTAAGGTTTTACAAAACTTTGGCATTGATGAACCTACCATAGCATTCGAAATAAACCTTTCTAATTGATTTACTTGATTTTTCTTCCGAGTATAACTTCAACATCATCTTCAAAAAGACCCATACTAAAAGCAAGACTATCTAATGTTTCATCTTTGCCAAACTTTTTCATTGAGTTCTCTATTGAAATTTTAAGTATCGGAAAGTAGTTTCCAATTATCTTTTTTCTATTTGTGTGAAAGATTGGAGAAAGCTTATCCGCAATTTCCTTTAATGTTCCTCTTTCTGTTTTTGTACTCCCCATATACCTTATGTTATTTGGGAAAGAATAACCTTTAAGCATTGAGACTCTTCCTTTTGAGGATAGTGCTATACCTGCAGAAGCGATAGTGCTCGCATATTTAAAATATTCATAATGATTTGTTCTAGATGCTCGTTCATAATATCTACTTGCTGTTGCGAGATTTGAGTATGCGTTATCTATATCAAATTTAGACAGATATCTTTTTGTTACATTTTCATCTATCCAATTTATTAACATTCCAATATCGAGATCACTTTTAGACATACTGTTTCTTGCTATGTCAAAATTTTTACTTAAAAATATTTTATCTAAAACTCCAAAGATCTCTATTTTTCTATCTCTTATACCTATATTTTCAAGCAGAGAGTCATCTGCATTTATCATTACTTCTAAATCGTTAATTGCACCCCTAACATCACCGTCAGATCTCTTTGCAATTTCATTTATTATCTCATTTTTCATATCTACATTTTCTTTTTTTATTATATCCGTTAAATGTTTTTTAATTTCATCAATACTTACCTTTTTAAATTCAACTTTATCTACTGCCATTCTTAGATAGCTAATATTCTTATCCCAAAAATCAGTCGCGGTAAATATTATCGGCTGCTTAGAGTTTTTTATAAGATTTCTTACTACTTTTTCAGCTCCTGCATCTAATTTTTTAGATAATTCATCAATTTCATCAAGAAGAATTAATATATTTTTATTAAAAAGGCCTCTGCTTTTGCTTGCAGGAACAAGAACTTTTTCTAAAGTATTTACATCCCTATAATCACTTGCATTAAGCTCAAGAAGTTCAAATCCATTTCCATATGCTAATGCCTGTGCGGCAGCAGTCTTACCTGTGCCTGAAGGTCCAAAAAGCATAAGTGGTCTTGGGCCTGCACTAGCATGTATTGCCTGTGAAAATTCAAAAAGTTTAGATATTGCCTCATTGTTTCCTATTATGCCATTTATTGTTTTAGGAGCATATTTGTCGGCAAGCATTAAAATCACAAAACATATATATAATTTGTAACAAATATTCTAAATATCTTTCAGCTCCGATCGTCTAGCCCGGTCAAGGACGAAGCCCTCTCACGGCTTAAACCTGGGTCCAAATCCCAGTCGGAGCATTTTTATGATTTTTATTTTTAATTTGAATTATTATAACCATAAGTCTTGTAAATTTTTAATAAGATAATAATAAATAATCAAATAACTTACTAATCAATATTATTATAAAATAATGGGCTCTTAGCTCAGGAGCAGAGCGTTCCGTTCGCAAGAAATCCTTAGAAAAGGTTTCATCGAAATACGGAAAGGTCGCGGGTGCGAATCCCGCAGAGTCCAATAAACTCTTTGAGAAAGAGTTTAATCAGAAAGCCCTCGTAATTAGTAAATAACTTGTGCTCTTGATAAAAATATTACATATTATAATATTATATTTAATTGTTACTAGTTATTTTGTGACATCCTCACACAGCTAAAGCATGTGGACTTTACGCCTACTTTGATAATAAACAATACCATAATAAGTAATATATATCAAAAAACATATCTTTATACACATGAACTTTAGGATTAAGGTACAGACAAACCTTGGAACTTTTTTGTGTACCCCTGTTCAAACTGCGGCTAAGGTAGATTTAGAACATGGTAAAGAGTACATACACGTGGGCGATTTAAGAAAAGGAGATCAAGTATATGTAAGCAAGACTGTCTCAGAAAAGATTACCTTAGAAGATCACATAATTCCAACATTATGGTCAAGCTCTGAATTTTATAGGAAAGACAGAGGCCAACTTTTCAGGATAGGGACAACAGAAGTTCCTAACGAAACTTTATTAAGTTATCATTTAAATAAGATTTTATACCAACATGGTGAAAGATCTGATGCTGCAAAAATAATACATAATACAATAAAATTAATGCCTGAAAATCTTCATTATTCATATTCTGCGGTTGTTGCTTGGCTTAATAATGAAGTCATGTTTCCTGAGAAACCCGAAGTACTTCTTAAGCTTGCTGATACTTTTAATGCTCCATCTTTAAAAGAATGGACTTTGAGCGTATTAAATCAAGATCAGATGTCAGTAAAGCGGCTAAGAGTTATACATAGCCAGATAAGAGCAAGACTAGCTAAACCTATAGGTTCACATGAAGAATATTCTATACTAAAAAATAATGAATCAGAAGGTAAAAAGAATAATTCTAATGAACATATAGATATAGGCAGTTTTGTAGGTTTAATACGTAAAGAGTATGGGAAAGATTTATTAAAAGAATTTGTAACTGTTGCGCAAGTTACTGAAGATCCATTACAGGTTTCAGACAAGCTTGAAAATACCTCGGAGTTTTCTACATCTTCAAATAGTACCGGTCTAAGCAGGAAGATTATAGGTTTTTCTTACACTAAACCTGAAGAGCGATTAACTGTAATATCTAAACACGGAACAGGAATGGAAAGCAGCAAGAGATTAGAATTTGCACTTTTAAAAAGAAATGAGTTAGCAATTTTACTAATAAAAAGATTTTTCGAAATTTCAGCTCAAATAGAGCCTGGATTGATGGCTAAACATAACTATGATTTAAAAAGAAATTATACTCTGCAAATTACTATGTTCTCAAACGCTTTATTATTCAATCATACTGTAAATTTTCATTTAAACGATATAAACACATGCAAATTAATTACAAGCAGTAAAAAATTCCGTGAATGTATGCGCCATATTTTAAGCATTACTGATAAAGATGATTTTTACGAGAAGCTAAATTTCTACTATAAAAAATTCAACAGCGTAGCTAGTCTATACTTTATTCAGTATATGAATGAGATCTATAATAAATCACTTATAGAAAAATTTGTTTTAAGCAGAGAAGAATTCTTTAGTATATTTAATATTGATATGTATGGACTTAAAAATAATCTGTCAAAATTTTTAAATTCTATCAAAGCATTAGATAAACAGGGCATTGAAAAATTAAATAAAAATATTGACGAAACAATAAAATACTTTAAGCTCTATGACCGCATTTATTATGATAGTAAATTTAATGAAATATTAAAAGAATTAAGAAATTTAAACATACCCATAGTATTTAGGCATTCACATCAAGCAGGTAGCATTAAACAGGATAATCTCGAACTTATTAAAAAGATAATGGTAGCATATGGAATATACGAAATACCTAAACTTAAATTGCACTCAAGTATTCCTATTGAAAAGAATTCAAATAAAATTGATTTTCTTACATTTAATTTATTTAATCAATAAATGAAAAAAGTCCTAATTTTTTTAAGTAAAAATGTAGCAATTTTATTATCTATTCGCATTTTTTATTTTTTCTGCTATTTCATTAAGTTCAGAAATGTTTTTATGAGGACCAATTTGGGTTGTTATATAACCTAAATATTTATCAAAATATATCTTTTCAGCTGCTAATACCTCTTCAAATTTTTCGTTTATCCCATGTATAGGATAAAGTTTTATATGTACATGATTTATTCCGAGTCCTTCCATAACTAATGCTGTTCTTTTTACTTTCAATCCTTTATCTAACATTTTACCTACTAGTTTAGCTGCAAGCATAGCATCAGAGTACTCGGAATCAGGCATATCAAAAGCGTAGGAATCAAAGTGTTTTTTTGTAATTAGCAACGTAACTCCTTCTGTATTAGGGTTTATATCAAGTATTGCAATGTGCTTTTTATCTTCCCAGATCTTCACTGAAGGTATTTCATTATTTACTATTTTGCAAAAAATACAATCTTCCATAAAGTAAGTAATCCATTTTATAATATATTCTTTTCGTTTGTCTTTAATCTATTAAAAGTTTAATGATTTCTTATTATTCTAAGAAATATCTAATAATCCAATACTTTAGAACTATACTAAAATACTATAGATGGATTATAAAGCCTTGTTCATAAACTCCTACTTTATGGACAGATTTTGAGTTTTTAAACAAGGCTAGATTATAAGAAAGCTTTATATATGAAGAAAAACAAAATATGTACGTAAGTATACAAATAGAGATGGTAATTTGGTTAAAAAATTTGCATATAATAATCTTAAATTTCTTTTTATTTTTGCTACATTATCTCTACTTGGAGTATCAAACGCAACATCATTTGTTTTATTTCATAGTCTTTCAGCATCTATTAATATCAACACTCCTCTTATTTTTCAAGGTAAAAATGAGACAATAACTGCTTCAGTAACGGGCGGCTATCCTCCATATAATTATGAGTGGTTATTAAATGGTCAACCAGTAGGGAGAGATTCTTCTTTATTTATGTTTCAAGGAAATCAGTCGACCAATGGCTACGATAATATTACTCTTACTGTAGTAGATCAATATAATAATATAATAAAAATTTCAAATTACGTATATGTTCAAAATCCAAATTTCTTTAGTGCTTATCTTATGCCCAGTACTATCTCATCTGATTTTGGCCAAAATGTTTCTATAACATCTTATGTATCTAGTGGAACACTACCATATACATATCATTGGAACTTCATACCAAATTCAGGAGTACAGACAACGCTACCATGCTCAACATCAAGCTGCAACTTTACTGCAACTCAAAATGGCGATGTACAATTAACAGTTATAGATTCTTCAGGCAGAGTAACATCTGCAATATCAAAGGTTTCTGTTGTCGGATCTCCAATTTTTGTAACTGTAGCTCCATATACTATAACAGATCCAATAGACTCTCAGCAGGTTTTATATGCATCTGCTACTGGCGGTTCTGGATCATTTAAGTATTTTTGGTATAACTATACTAGTGGCAGTCCTGTACTTATAAGCGGTTCAAATACCAACACATTAGTTTTGAATTTATTCACACCTGGACATTTTGAATATTATGTCATTGCTTACGACTCAAAAGCTAGTTCATCAAATCCTGCAAAGTCAAATCTTGTTTATCTTACTGTAGGGGATGTAAATGCAAGCAGTTCAAACAATAACAATTTATCTCCAGTATTTGAAAGAACATTAGCAAATCCGGTATGCAGCTCATTGAATTTATCTCAAGGTACCTCAAATACAGTTTCCTTATATAATAATAACTTTAAGATATCGGAAACGTTATTGACCAATTACGGTGCAGATATAGATGTTGATGGCAATTCCTACTATACTGGAGTAAATAAGAGCATAAACCTTGGCGTTGTAAATAACTATTCATATTCTTTAGAGTTAAAAAGCATATTTGGGGTCGTAAATCTTGAATCGACAGTTTTACTATGTGTTTCAGAAGTTAAAATAATACAAGAAAACACAGTACCAATTATAAACTCTTCATCTTTTACAAATGGCGTTCCAAATGTTGAAATAAAAATAATAAATGGTTCTAACAACTCAAGCGTAATATATGCTTCTACAAATTTTGGTTTTGACAAAATTGAGGTATTTTCAAATAACAATCTTATGGCTATCGGAATTGGAAATATTTCATATAGTACCTCACTCATGAAGTCAGGTAATTACTCTCTTTTAGCTTGTGATGTTACTACATATCCTGAACAATGTTCAACTCCAATAAATTTATCAGTAGGTCAAATTTCAAAAACCACACCTTCAGTTTCATCAGTGCCATTTTTAAACATAAAGTTGCCATTTCCACCAATATATCTTGTAGGAGTAATAATAGTAATAATTGCTGTAATATTCTATAAAAGAAGATCAAACGACTATGATTATCTTTATGGATCTAGGGAGGGAAAGAATGATTATGATTCAGGAGATGACGAGGCAATAAAAAAGACATCAACAACAAACACTACAAAAAAGATGACAGAAAGCAGTTCAACAGATGATTCAGCAATAAAAGTATCTAAAAATCCAGATCAGTATAAATCTTCTGGATTTGACAATTCTAATAGTGAAAGTAAGTTTGGTTGGAGCTCAGAACCTAAAGAGTAAGTAAATAAAATCTTGCACTCCCTTCTTATAATACAAAATTTAGTCTATATTTCTACAGAACTTAAAAGTAGCTTTGCCAAAAGAGGATTTAAATATTTTTGTACATATATAATTAAAGTCTATTTAATATTAATTTATACTTAATATTAGTCAGTGATTAAATGAGTGAAGAGATAACATACGGTTCAATGAAGGACGTAAAGACAGGTAGGTATATACTTATTGATGGTATTCCATGCAGGGTTGTAGATGTTGAAACATCAGCTCCTGGAAAACACGGCTCAGCAAAGATGAGAGTAACGGGCATAGGTGTTTTTGATGGAAATAAGAGAACATTGCTTAAGCCAAGTAGCGGAGATATAGAGCTACCTCTAATATCAAAGAAAAAAGCACAGGTAGTTTCCATATCGGGAAATAATGCACAGGTTATGAATTTAGAAACATATGAAACTTATGATATACCCATACCGGAGGATATGCAAAATGCAGTCAAACCTGGAGCGGAGGTAGAAATAATGGAGTATGGCGAAAAGAGAGCCATATCAAGAGTAACAGGAAGTGTTTAGATGGAAAATTTAGAAATAAAACTAAATGATAAAAAAGAGAATAAACTTTTAAAGAGGTATGAGTTAAGCTTTACAGCTTACTATAAAGGTGAGACGCCAAAAAAGGACACATTAAAAGAAGAGATATGCAAGATGCAAAACTTAAATCCTTCATTTACAACTATAACTAAGATAGATCAGCAGTACGGTGTTCAAGAGAGTATAGTATATGTAAATTCTTACCTAAGCGAGGCAGATATGTCAAGATATGAGCGTAAGAAAGAAGCAAAGGCAGATAAGGTAGCAAAAGCAGCTAATCCTGAAGCAAAAAAATAAAGGTAGATTGAATGGCAGAAAAAGCTGAAAAACCAACAAAAACAGAAAAGAAAAAAGTATTTGGATATAAGCCTGGGGAAAAGTTTTGTCCTAAATGTGGCGTAAGAATGGCATCACATCAAAATAGATATGCATGCGGAAGATGTCACTATACAGAGCTTAAAAAGTGATTTTATAGTTTCTAACTCTAAGTTAAAAAAAGATATAAAAACACGCAAAACAAATAATAAAAAAATTAATAGAACAGCAAGCAAGAAAGGTTCAAGGGAAGGTCAATTTATTAAATTAGGAACTTATAAAAATCAATCAAGTTCTCCAAAGAACTCTAATTTTGTGGTAATACCTGAAAATACAACTCTTAAGAGTAAGGCAATAAATACAATCTTATTCATATGCATAGCATTTGTACTTTTTTTATTTTTTAGTTTTATATTTAGCTTTTTATACCACTTAAACATTATAACAAACGTTGATGTTTTAGGAAGCTTGCCTATCGAACTTACGTTTATATCAGCAGTACTTATTTATTTAATTACTATAAAGGGAATGAAAAAAGGTTTCGCAAAAGAGTTAGGTTTATCAAGAAGTACCTTAACAATCAAGAATTTGCTTCTAGGGGTTATGATCTTTTTAATACTAATCTTTGTTTTAATATTTATCTCATTAACTGCAAATTATACAAATACAACAATAACCGGTAATAGCAGTGCAATATTTGCAAGCGGTCCAGCTCCTCCACCTATATGGTTCTACTTTTTTGTAGCTATAATAGCTCCAATAATAGAGGAGATAACCTTTAGAGGCTTTTTCATAAAGCGTATAGGCATAATACCAAGCGCAATTATTTTTGCTCTTTTGCATTCTGGTTATTATACTAGCATATCATTTTTGTCATTATTGTCCTTGCTCCTCGCAGCATTTATCTTTGCAGTAGTTGCAGGAATTATATACAAGAAGACAAACTCAATATATCCATCTATAGTGGCGCATATATTAGAAAATAGTTTAGCTACCATTTCATTTTTGTAAGGCTAAAATATCAGATCAAATAGCTAAGGAAAAATAGCTAAGGAAATAGTCTGAATGCAGTTTCTATTTTTATAATTAAACTATCTTATCTCTTCGTAGTAATCCTTTGATTTCTTGAATAATGCATACTTTACCATATTCCCAAAGTGGAATTTAAAGAATCCTAAAATACCCCAAGTCTTAATTCTTCTTATGCTTGTGAAAACAGTAGCATCATTAACAAATATTATTCTACCTAATTTTTTTAATCTTGTAGAAAGATCCCAATCTTCATAAGTTATCAAGTTCTCGTTAAAGCCTTTTATTTTGAAGAACGCATCTCTTCTTACTGCAAAGTTTGAACCAACTACACTTGGTTTTCCAAGCGTTAACGCAGCTTTGACAAAAAATATTGAGACAAACTTGAAACCCAACCTTGTTATAACACCTGTTTTTTCAAGTGGAAGTATCGGCCCTGTTGCTGCAACAACAGTTTTATCTTCAAAAGCTTTTGCATAAGACTCAATGAGTTTTTTACTTGGCATAGTATCTGCATCAATAAAAATAAGTATCTCTCCTTTGGATTTTTTTGCTCCTGTATTTCTTGCACGACCAATACCCTTTCTTTTATCTACAATAACAAAATCAACATACGTTTTTGCTATGTTAACCGTTTTATCTATACTGCCTCCATCAACCAATATACTTTCGAAGTTCTTTCTTGTTTGAACTTTCAATCCTTTTATTGGATTGATTATATATTTTTCTTCGTTTTTTGCAGGTATTATTACACTAATTTTTTTATTAACCATAATTATTCACTATGTAACGATTCAACTACCTCTGCAACTCCTCTTACTACAATATAAAGTAATAAAATTCCAGTTAAGATATAACCAAAAAATATAGGAAAGTCTGAAACGTAAACAAATGTTAAATAAGAAAAGGTAAGGAATTTAACTACATTTACTCCACCTCTTCCTATGCTTGATGAGTATACAATTCTACCGAGTTTTGTCTTCATCTTGTTTGAGGTGCCCTTAGCTCCCATTATTGCATCTACAAATGAGTGCCTGAATATAACTATTAATATTACAAAAAATGGTAGCACATTCAAATATATAAAAACTGACCAAAGCGCATACTCAATTGCACGATCTCCAGCAACATCCATTCTAGGTCCGTGCTTATGTTTTTTTGATATGCTTTCTTTAATCTCCTTTATTTTTTTCTTATTCTGAGAACTCTTTTTGAATGAGTTTATGTATGAAATAAAGCTTACTGTGTTTTTGCTTTCCTCTCTTATTGCAAGATAGCCGTCTACTCCATCAAGTATAAATGCTATTAAAAGCAAAAATATTATTAAAAGAGGATTAATTTTAAGTATTATTAAATAAACAGAAATAAAGACAAGCAAAACCCTAAAAACAGTAGCAAAATCAGCACTTCTCATTATTACATCCTAATAAAATATACATTACTATTTAACTCAAAAGGTTTATTAAGATTAATTTATATATTTCTAAAGAACTTAGTGTGGTCATAATGTTTGATTTTACAAAAAATGAGGAAAAGATTTTACTTTACTGGAAGGAAAAGGATATACCAAACAAAATACGATTGCATAATAAAGATAAAAAACCTTTTTACTTTCTTGATGGGCCTCCATATGCAAGTGGTAATCTACATCCTGGTCAGATATGGGTCAAATCAATAAAGGACGTATACGTAAGATTTAATAGGCTAAGAGGCTTTAATGTTCATGATAGAGCCGGATATGATGTTCATGGGCTTCCTATAGAAAATAAGGTTGAAAAAACATTAGGTATAACATCAAAGAAAGATATAGAGATTAAGGTTGGGGTTGAAAATTTCATTAAGTACTGCAAAGAGTATGCCGATTCGTTAATACCAAAAATGACAAATGACTTTTTAAGATTTGGCAGTTCCCTCGATTTTGATAATCCATATCTTGCATACAAGAACGAGTTTATAGAAAATGCGTGGGATGTTCTTAAAAAAGCAGATGAAAAGGGTTATCTATACTCAGGAGTTAAACCTATGCTTTACTGCATACACTGCGGTACCGTTCTTGCTCAAGGTACACTTGAAATAGAGTACTCTGATGAAACTGACAATTCCATATTTGTAGGATTCAAAGTAAATAAAGAGTTATCAAAGCCAAAGATAGAGATTTCAGAAAATACATACTTGTTAATATGGACCACTACTCCATGGACACTGCCCTCAAATGTTGCGGTAGCAGCAAATCCTAAAGAGTTATATGTTAAAGTAAAAGCAGGAGATAAATCATTAATATTCATAAAATCAAGATTCGATGCAGTATCTGATTTAATTGATGAAAATTTAATAATAGAAGCAGAGTT
Organism: Candidatus Micrarchaeia archaeon; assembly: GCA_049964835.1. Classification (GTDB taxonomy): domain Archaea; phylum Micrarchaeota; class Micrarchaeia; order Micrarchaeales; family CABMGC01; genus JAJZOD01. The sequence continues at coordinate 136,481 of JBMFWW010000001.1, forward strand.
TTACGGAAGCGAGTTGAATGGCATATTCTATATAAATCCGCTTGAGGTTCAAATAAAAAAACAAGAAGAGTTAAGACCTATGCATAAGATTTTGCTTTCTGAAGAGCTTGTTTCGTCTACCGAAGGAAGCGGTCTTGTGCACATAGCTCCGGGCCACGGATCAGAGGATTACCAGCTAGGTTTGAAGAATGCATTACCAATATTCTCGCTAGTTAACTTAAATGGAGTATATACTGAAGAGGCTGGCACTTACGCAGGCTTAAAGGTTCCCGAAGAAGCAAACATAAAGATAATCGAAGTACTAAAAAGCAAAGGCTTGCTATTTGGTTCATTAAAAATAAGACATAGCTATCCTCACTGCTGGAGATGTAAGGAAAAGCTTCTCTTTCTAGTTACAAAGCAGTGGTTTTTCAATATACAGAAGATTAAAAGCAAGCTTATTAGCGAGTCTAGGAAGGTCAAATGGCATCCACAAGAAGCTAGCTCTTGGATGGAGGATATACTGTCTAATTCACCTGATTGGAGCATAGCAAGGCAAAGGTATTGGGGCATTCCGATACCTATATGGCAGTGCAATAGCTGTAATAGTTATACAATTATTGGTTCTAAAGCTGAACTTGAGTCGCTAGCTGTTAATGGGGATGTGGTAGCGTCAATGCAAAATCTACATAAACCATTCATAGATGAGATACTTATAAAATGCAGCAAGTGTAAAGCCAATATGTCAAGGGTACCTGACGTCTTTGATGTCTGGTATGACTCTGGTATAGCTTTCAAAGCAAGTCTATCCGAAGAAGAGTTTTCACGTTTATATCCTGCCGAATTTATTCTTGAAGGAAAGGATCAGCTTAGAGGATGGTTTTCCACATTATTAAAAATAAGCGTAATTTTATATGGAAAAGCACCATTTAAAAATGTAATAATAGACGGAATGCTTCTTTCAGAAGATGGAAGAGAGATGCACAAAAGCCTTGGAAATTATATATCCTTAGAAGAGCTGCTAAAGTTCTCAAGTGCTGATGGTTATAGATTATGGTGTTCTAGCCATACACAATGGCTTGACCTTCAATTCAAAAAGGAGGAGATACGCGAGTCAGAAAAAAAGATAAGCACTATGTACAATATGTTCAATTTGTTAAATGAGTACTCATTGATGTTAAATTACATGCCCAAAAAGATAAAGAGGCCTTCACTAAAAAGTATTGACAAAAAGGAAGATTTATGGATATTATCCAGACTTAACTCTACAATCAAAAATGTTACCAACTCTTTAGAAAATTATGACATACAGGTCGCTAACTCTGAGTTATCTAACTTTTTATTAAATGACTTAAGCAGATTCTATATAAAACTTGTAAAGAAAAAAATACTTTATTCAGACAAAAAAACTTCAAAGAGCTATGTCGACTTGCTTAATTACATACTCTATCAGCTTAATTTAATAATATCTCCATTTATTCCATTTTCATCAGAGTATCTTTATCTAAATAATCAAGCTGCACTTTCAGATAATAAGGAAAGTATATTCTTAAATACATGGCCATTGGCTTCTAAAAATTATATAAACTTAGATCTTGAAAAGGAGTTTGATATTGTTCTTGATGTTGTATCTGGAATACTGAGTAGCAGAGAGCATTCTGGAGTAAAACTAAGGTGGCCATTATCTAAAGCTACAGTTGAGACCTTATCTGATGAGGTATCAAAAATCGTAAGCGTTTACTCAGAAATAATCTCAGATTATACAAATATTAAAGATATAATTGTAAAGAAAAAAGAGTCAATAAGTCTAGAAATTAAACCTAATTTTTCAAAGATAGGCCCTGAATTCAAAGATAAAAGCTCTGCAGTTTCAGAAGCCCTCAAAACCGCAGATCCCAAACTATTAAATGATGCAATAAATACTGGTGGCTACTACATATTACATACATCTAAAGGTCCGGTAAATATAACTAAAGATCATTTTATAACAATAGAAAATATAAAAAATGAAAACGGTGTTGAGTTCAAATACGGTTTCATATATGTAGATACTCAAATAGATGCAAAGTTAAGAGAAGAGGCTCTTGTAAGAGAGTTTCAAAGAAGGGTTCAAATGCTTAGAAAGGAGCTTTTATTGAAAAAACCTGATAAAATAGAGCTCTATTACAACGCATCTTCCGAATTTGAAAAAATAATAAACAACTCATATAAAGAAATATCAGAGTATATAAACGCTAAAAAGATACTTTCTAAATTATCAAATGAGGATATTCTTAAAAAAGAGTTTGAAATAGAAGATGAAAAGCTAACCCTTCAAATCAAGAAGGTGTAATAAATAGTAACTAAAAGTAAAGCAACAAAAATACATACCTTATTATTTATCTTCTCCTGCTTTTTACTGTTGTACTATTTTTATGATGATGCATCTTATGTCTAAAAATAACAAAGAATAAAACTACAATAATAACCGCAAATACTCCTACGTAAACCATTGCAGCATAATCTGGATTAAAATAAAGTATAGTGTTGTACTCTCCTTGATTTCCATTGCTATTGTTATTCGAATTAACAGCCGTAGAATTTTCCTTATTTATAGGGAAAAGTGTAAATGAGCCGGCCACACCGCTTATTGTTTTTGTTTCTAAAGGCACTATCTGAGCCGGATTATAAAAAAATTCTCCATCAACACTTCCATTTTGTGCATCAATGTATATCCCCTTGTATAATTTAGTATAATAACTTGATGTGTTTATAATTGTTGGATAATAAGGTGTACTATTTACAACCTTCCAAACAAGATAATACGTAAGATTTCTTTCACTAGCATTGTAATTAGTGTTGTTATTTTTATTTGAATAAACACCAAAGATTCCATTTATCGTTCCATTAAATCCATACTCACTTGCTATTTTTTGGGCCTCACTTTGCGTTATATCTATAAAGTAAGGTTTAACTGGGCCTACATAAGAGATTACACTATTATTCTTGCCAAAAATTACCTCAATATTTAGCAATCTTAAAAGTTGAATCGGCTCTGTACTTCCGCTATAAATAGGTTTTATTACAGAACCATTTATGAAAGGCACATTATAATTGAAAAGTATACTCGTATTTCCGTTGTATATGAAGTACTCGGAGTAGTTGATATATTTACTGTAATAGGACTCTCCAAAAAGCGTTTTTAAATAATTCTCCGATGCGTTAATATCTAATTTTGTTATATTTACATTAACCGTTTTATTTCCAGAGCTTGTATTTGTTATATTAATCTGATGTAAATAACCTTCTGAAGGTGCGTAAAACTGTCCGCTATGCGAAAATGGCAGTACAGAAAGCACCAATGCCACTATAGCAAAAGAATAAAATAATGAGTATTTTTTCATAGTAAATTTTATCCATTTAAGATATATAAATTTATGTATTGTTTTTTCTTTCCAAAGCTATATCTGTTAGCAATAAAAAATAAAAAAACGTTTAAATATTAAAAAATCACAACATATTGTTTAAGATTTAAATATTAAATTGAAATTAAGTTAAATAGGTATTTAAATGAAAGAATATGCACCAGAACAATTGCTTAAAGAGTCAAAATAAAGAAGTTGTTACATCCTGAAGTTGCAAGTAAATTTGGTTTACATTGGGTAGCTAAATCAAAAAACTACACTTGAACCTATAACGGAGATTTATAACTATCTAAGAAGTTTGGGTCTATCAAATCATAAAATTGCAAAAAATTCAACGCTTTTAGCATAGAAAAATTAGAAAATAATTTTAAATTCCTAACCGAAGAGATGCGACTTACTATTGAGAAGATCGCACAGCAAGCGTCTCTTCTAGGCAGAAATCCAGAAACTTTAAGAAAAAAGTATAGTGAATTAATAAAATATAAAGTAACTAATGAAAAATAACTGGTGATCCTCCACTTCTGGGTTTAAGAAGAGATATTGCACTTAAAAGATCAAAAAGAGGTCCAACAAACATAAATATGATAATTTCAAAGTCAAAGTGAATAATTCCCATTAATGCATTAATTTTTTAATTTAATATTTTAACAACGTGAGCGGGAAATCCCACACTCTTTAGAGGTGGGATGAAAGCGAACCGCAAAGTATATAAATATATAATACTAAATAATACTATGCGATTGATAAGAAAGGTATGGAAGAAAGGAGCCACGAACCAACTTATGGTAACAATACCAAACGATGCAGGGATAAAAGAAGGGGATTATGTCGAGATAAAAAAGGTAAAATGATGGAAGTAACAAGAGCCTACAAATACAGAATCTATCCCGATGCCAAAAGGCAGAGAGAGATAGACGAAAGGCTGTGGCTTGAAGACAGAGTATATCACTGCAACGTCTGTGGACTGACAATAGATAGGGACATAAACGCGTCAATAAACATATTGCATAGAGCAACTACCCTCGGGCAGAGGGGAAGTTACGCTCAGGGAGAGAGTGTAAGACCTCAACAGGAGGCTGTTCTCAAGGAACTGAGAACCGATAAAATACATCCTTTGCAGGATGCAGTGGTTGCATGAATGTAAAGGAAGCCCACGCCGTTTACGGGTGGGAGGATGTCACTTTACAGATGTTTACTATCTGAGATGGATTTAAATGGTGAGGTAACATCATTAGTCATTTGAGGTGTTTTTTGGAGTGTAGGTTATAGTAGTAGTAATATTGGGCCTCAAACCGAAGAAATAGTAAGAAATTATATTAAATATTTGGACATTGGAATAAATGAAATTGACATTACTCTTTTATTTAAAAAGGATACTTAAAACTTGGCTTTGTTGATTTAGTCAGAGTTTATCAACAAAATTGGACTTTTCAACAAAGCCTTAAAATTTTAGCTTTAGAAGAAGGCCATTGATAATGGTGTAAATTTTTACATTTTTGCGTAAAATAGCTCAGCTTTCTCGAAGTATTTTATTTATATCAGATCCTTTATCGTATTTAAGTGCAACAATTCCAAAGATTATAAGATAAAGCCATGCAAAAAGTGATATTCCTCTTCCATAACTGTACTGTAAGAATTGAATGTGACCAATTAAAAGCTGGGTTGTTATTCCGGGCATTATTATAAATGCGGATGAAAAAAATATTACTAAATTAAGTATGCTGTAAAATACAGCAGCTCCATACCACATTCTTAATCCTAATAAATATATGACACTTATTATTAAATAGAATGCAACTTCTGTTTCAAGCCAAAACGTAATAGTATTTGTTGTTCCAGGACTGGCAAATAGATGACTGGCCACATTGAGCAAAGCAAAAAAAGCTAGCGAAAATCTTAACCAATGAATTTTATTGTGATCTATTCCATGCCAAAAACTATTTTTATTCATTGTCTTCATAAAATGTGACACCTATGAGAACTAGTCTGTAAAACTGATTTCCAATTAAGAAAATCAACCTTTACAAACATCCATTTATTAATATATTATTCTTATCACTATTTTATATATCTTTTCATTACAATTTATTTGTAGTAAATTGGCAAATTAAATATCTTTGTGTTTATAGTATTTTGTGGAGTTCCTCTTCTCTTTTTGTCGTCGTAAGACGATTTACCGTTAGACTCTTGAGCAACAGATACAACGAATGTATCGGTCACCTGCCAGGAGAACGAAAACATGGAAATATATTATTCAAAGAATAAAATACTAGAAGTTTGGGCAGCAGCCCTGGTCATAGTCCAGAAATATGGGCAATAGAAAGGAGTTTTTCAAGATTAAAAGGAGTTTTTGGTCTTTCAAAAATAAATTTGTTGGAATAAATAAGATCGCAATTCATGTATATTCTTGCCTTATTGCATACCTCATGAAATACGTGATGTAATGTGTTTGTATTTGACGAGGTGAGTGAATGAAAATGTCAAGTTCCTAATTCAAGGCATACAAAAAGTATTTTATAATTATAAGTTAAATATATTTTAAGTGATTATATGATAACAGGAATAGAAGTAAGTAAGGTTGAAGCGAAAAGAGAAAATCTCGAACCTATATCTAATATGAAGTTTAATATAAACTTCGATAATGTTGAAATAAAACAAGAATCAGTTAGTGTAGGTTTCACATTTGCTGCTGTTTATGAAACTGGTTCTGGAAATAAGCAAACAAAGGTTGGCGAGTTAGTAATTTCAGGAAAGGTTATGTCAAAGGAGTCAAAGAAAGATCTAGATGAGATAGATAGTACATGGAAAAATAAAAAGACATTGCCGTTAAGATTCGCAGAAGATGTAATAAATCTCGTAAACTTTGAATGCGGCTCAAGAGGAACATTAATTGCATACTCTATAGGTTTTGCTGCGCCATTGCCAATATCCAGAGCAAAGCTTGAAGAAACAAAGTAATTTTTATATATTTTTACGAGGAAGGGCTTTTTGGAGTTAGAAGGTATAATTATTGATATAGATTATTTCAATATATCAGAAAGGAGTATAATTCGTTTAACAATAAAATCAAAAGAAAAAATCTATACCTTGCTTGATAACTTCTTCCAGCCCTATTTCTATATTATTCCAAACAACGATTCGATTTCTCTTTCTTCAATAAGCAACTTCAAAGATAATTTTGATGGTAGGGTAATAGCACCGTCAAAGGTTGAAGAAGTAAACATAAAATTAAAAGGAATTCTCACAAAAGTATTTAAGATCTATGTTAATAGCACAAGAGATGTAAACCATCTAAGTGAAGTATTAGCCGAATTTGGTCAAAGATACGAGTATGATATTCTATTTTGGAAAAGATATCTAATAGATAAAAATATAGTTCCTTTATCAGGAATAAAAGCAAGCGTTTCTGAGCTTGACGGTTCTCTTTATTTAGATAAAATAGAAAATATTTCTGATTATAATATAAATTTAAAGCATATTAGCTTCGATATTGAAACATACAACCCTCTAGGAGCCCCTAGGCCCTTAGTAGATCCAACTATAATGATAAGCTATACTGATGGAGAGCGAAAAGAGGTTCTTTCTACTAAACAGATAAAAAAGGATTTCTTAAGATACTTCAAAACAGAAAAAGAAATGATTGATTATTTTACATCTATAATAAAAGAAAATGATTATGACTTTATTGTAGGATATAATTCATCTAATTTCGATTTGCCATATCTTATTAAAAGAGCTTCAGTAACTGGGGCATCATTTGAAATAGGAAGATATGGTGATGTTCCTAAACAAGAACATCATGGTTTATTAGAAGCAATAAAAATTCCAGGCAGGTCAAATGTAGACATATACAACGTAGCGAAATTTGTATCTATTGTTGGAGCATCTGAAAAACTAATACGCGCAAATAGATTTACACTTAGTGAAGTATACGCTGCTGTAACCGGAGACAAAAAACGTATGGTCGATAGACTAAACATCTGGCAAATTTGGGATGGTCCTCAAGAAGGTATAGAGGAACTTGCAGAATACTCACTTGCTGACTCATTAGCCTTAGATGAGTTATACAAATTTTTTATACCTTTAGAGATTGAACTTTCGAAGGTTTCCGGATCAACACTTGCAGAAACCTGCATATCAACAACAGGTCAATTAGTAGAGTATATGCTTATGAGATATGCACACGAGAACAACGAATTAATACCAAACAAGCCTTCAGACCGTGAGATAGTTTGGAGAAATGCTAATCCAATAGAGGGTGCATTTGTAAAAACTCCAGAAGCCGGTATTTATAACAATATAGCCGTTTTTGATTTTAGGGGTCTTTATCCATCAATAATTATAACTTATAATATAGATCCTTCTACATTAACAAAAAATCAAAATGCTGATGTTTTCAAATCACCAACAAACGCCTCATTCTTGAAAAAACCTTTAGGTGTAATACCAAAGGTTCTCAAACTTTTAATAGACCAAAGATCAGAAGTCAAAAAAGCCTATAAAAAAGATCCAGATAATAAATCATTAGGCGCAAGATCAACAGCACTTAAAATACTTGCAAACTCTTTTTATGGATATCTTGGCTATGCAAGATCAAGATGGTACTCTAGAGAATCTGCAGAAAGTGTAACTGCTTTTGGAAGAGAGTACATTAAAAAAACAATGGAAACTGCAGAAAAACACGGATTTAAGGTATTATACTCAGATACAGACAGCATATTTTTAGAGTTAGCAGGAAAGTCAAAAGAGGAAGCTCTTTCATTTCAAAAAATAGTAAATGAGTCGCTTCCAGAATCCATGGAACTTGAGCTTGAGGATTTTTATACTCGTGGAGTTTTTGTAGGAAAGAAAGGACCAAACTCAAAAGGTGCAAAGAAAAAGTATGCACTGCTTTCAGAATCTGGCAGAATAAAAATAAAAGGATTTGAACTTGTAAGAAGAGACTGGTCAGTTATTTCAAGAAATACGCAAAGATTAGTTTTAGAGACTATATTAAAAGAAGGAAGCAAAGAGAAAGCAATATCTATAGTAAAAGATGTAATTAAAAACTTAAGAGAAGGCAATGTAGAAATAAAAGATTTAGTTATACAAACTCAATTAAGGAAAAAAATAGATAATTATGATTCTAAATCTCCAGAACTTGCCGCTGTTAAAAAGGCAATAGCAAAAGGTCAAAAAAAGAAGGTAGATATGGAAGGTGCAACAGTAGGTTATGTAATAACAAAAAATGGAAGTACTATATCTGAAAAGGCAGAACTAGAAGAGTTTGCAGAAAACTATGATGCTGAATACTATATTAATCATCAAATAATTCCATCAACTCTCAAAATTCTAAAAGAGTTGGGCATAACTGAAGAAGAACTTAAGGGTCTGGGTTCGCAAAAAAAACTAATGTGAAAAATATGGAGTATAATTTTAGTAATGTAAAACCCCCTTCCTCATATAGTTATTTTGATAGAAAATTAAGAAGAAAAAACAAGATAACAAAAGAAATGAAGGATTTACCGAAAACCTACAATTCAAAAAACTGTTATCATACGAATCCGATGACCTATTATTACAGAACCTTGAGAGAACTACAAGATCTTCCATTAAAAGCTAATAAAAATGATAAATTTTTGGATTGGGGTTGTTCAACTGGTGTATCTACGATAGCTATAGCAAATTCATTCAAAGAAGCAACAGTTATCGGTCTTGACATATCTGAAACAAGAGTAAAAATAGCATTGCAGCGTACATTGGTTACATTAAAAAAAGGATACATTACAGTTTACAATTCATCTATAGCAAGTCTTGTTAAGGAAGAAATTCCTAATCCTGAATGTATTAAAGTACCAAAGGCGTTTTTAGTTGCTGATGGGTTCAATTCACCATTCAAGGACAAAGAATTTAATACTGTATTTTGTATGAATAATATTTACTATATATTAAACAAAGCAGATGAAGCAGACCTATCATTAAAAATGAGAGAGTTATTAAGAGTAATAAAAGAAAAAGGGCATTTACTAATAACTGGAACTGATGATCTTATAAACCTAGAGATATTACTACTTGAGAAGAGAGATAACAAGATGCAACCCGTATGCTCTACATTTACATTAAATAATGAAACTTCAAGGAAAAGAATGGAACTAATAATGAAAATGTGCAACAGATCTTAAATTAGGAGATAAAATGGAAGATAATATAAAAATATTAAAAGAAGCAGGAAAGATTTCTGTAGATGCTTTAAATTATTCAAAATCAATAGTAAAAGAAGGAGTAAAGCTAATTGATGCTGCAGAAAAGATAGAGCTTTTTATAAAAGAGAAAGGCTATGGGCTTTCATTTCCAATAAATATATCAATAAATGAAAAGGCAGCACATTTTACACCTTCAAAAAAATCTGAACTAATTTTTAATAAAAATGATCTTGTTAAAATAGATCTTGGTGCTAGATATGAAAACTCCTTATCAGATTGTGCAATAAGTATAGATCTCTCTGGAGAAAATCAAAAAATGGTAGACACTGCAGAAAAGGCATTAGAAGAAGCAATTTCATTAGTTAAATCAGGTAGAAAGGTTTGGGAGATAGGTGCAGCGATTGAAAATGTAGCTAAAAAAGCAGGATTTAAGCCAATAATGAATCTGGGTGGCCATGGTATAGAAAGTGATGAACTTCACGCAGGGGTATTCATACCAAATTTTGACAATGGAGACGATACTGAGTTAGAAGAAGGTCAAATAATATCTATAGAACCATTTATAACAAATGGTTTTGGTTATGTTGACGAAACAGATGACGTTCAAATATATCAATTAATATCTATAAATACAACTCCAAGATCATCAGAATCAAGAACTGTCCTTGAGCACATCAAAAAGAATTATCTTACATATCCCTTTTCTTTAAGATGGCTTGAAAGTTCACTATCAGAGTTATCTGAATTTAAGATACTCAAAGCAATTTCAGAATTGGATTCTTTAGGTATGTTGGAAAAGTTCCCAGTTCTTATAGAGCGAAAGAAGGGAATAGTAGCACAGGCAGAAAAAGAGCTTTTAGTTGAAAAGGATTCATGCACAGTTTTAACTAAGTAAATAATAGTAATTTATAAAAATAAATTATTTATAAATAATATGTTACTACTTAACAAGAGTTACCCAATCAAATTCATCATTTTTTCCAGCAGTAGCATCTGCATAAGCTTCTGAAAGCATTTTTGTAAATGGTCCTATACTTCCCTTTCCTATAATTTTATTATCAACATATCCTATTGGAGTTATCTCGGCAGCAGTTCCTGCAAAAAATAATTCATCTGCATTATAAAGCTCTTCTCTATGAATTAGTCGTTCATTAACTACTATGCCTTTGTTTTCAGCTAGCTTTATTATCGTGTCCCTAGTGTAGCCCATAAGTATATCAGATTCTTCTGAAGGCGTTATCAGTTCATTATTTTTAACTAGGAATATGTTTTCTCCAGGACCCTCAGCTACAAAGCCTCTTACATCTAGCAGTATGGCTTCATTAGCCCCTAACGATTTTGCCTCATTAGACGCTATTATCGAGTTAAGGTAATTGCCACTAGCCTTAGCTTGAGGAGGAAGTATCTGTGAATTAATTCTTCTCCATGAAGAAACAATACATCTTATACCTTTATTTTCTGCTTTGAAGTATTTGCCAAACTCAACAGCAGCTATTCCTACACTTATTTTTTTACCCTCTACTCCTAGCCCTATTTTACTATCATTATAAAATGCGAAAGGTCTTATATATCCAGATTTGATATTATTTTTCTTTACAACTTTTAGAACAGCATCACAAAGCTCATTCAATGTATAATTTATTTTCATGTCATATATTTTAGCACTTCTCAGAAATCTTTCCATATGGTTTCTAAGCCTAAAAACTCCCACCCCCATATCAGTTTCATAAGCTCTGATACCTTCAAAAACGCCACTTCCATACTGTAAAGAATGAGTTAGCATATCAAAAGATACATCTTTTCTTTGAAGAATCTTTCCATCAAACCAAACATAACCTTCCATCTAATCAATATTAAATATGCTATAATGTTTTTATATATATCTAGAAGATTGGTGTTGCAAAATGAATGTCATACTATGTTTATATGCTCTGCTATTTCACATAAGCTTATAAATTTTCATTTTTAATAATATAGACATGGCAACCTTCAGAACCTTCTTAATATCTGTTTTAGGCGCAGTTTTTTTCTTAGGTGTTGTTAATGCAACTACCTATATAGCAATACAAAGTCCGGTAGTCGCAACACTTTACAATAATGGCAGTACTTACATTGGAAAGGTAGGCCCTGGAGAGAGTTTTTACATACTCACAAATGCTTCTACTACAAATAAAACCGGTGCCTATGTAAACATAGGTTGGGATACGCTCACAGCGGTTAAATTGCCATCTGGTTGGTATGCACAATCATCTCCTTCATATGCAAATCCTATGCGAATAAGAATAACAGTATCACCAAATTCAACAAATAGTAGATATGCTCTGGTTTTAAGAGCTGTAAACTTCAATAATTATTCAAAATTAGGCAATCTTACATTTACTGCTTATGTAAATGTGAGCACAAATGTTTTCACCGTTTCTGTAACTCCGAATACCGTTTATTCTGGAATAAATCAGCCGGTAAATTTATATATAAAAATAAATAACACTGGAATTTCAGATGATCCATTTATAATATCCTCAAAAGGACTTCCATCCTGGAATGTTACCGACTCAGCGATATCCCTACATGGAAAAAGTACAGTTTTCAAATATCCAATTTTTGTTGGACAACCTGGATTATATAAATTAAATCTAACTGTGTCATCATCTTCAAGTAGTCTTTTAAGAGAATCATATCCTATTAATTTTGAAGTAAATACAACTGTTTTAAATGACTACAAAGCGATAGGCAGCGGTGTTCCTCTATCACCAATAATATTCGAACCTGCATATGCATTTATGTCATTTCTTCAATACATCTACTCATTAGTTTTTAATTAAATATAAAAAAGCTGAGTATTTGCCAAAAAAAGAAAATAAATTGTTAATTTATCCTTTAGAGTTAGAGTCTATTACAGACATTGCTAGACTTGCATACAATTTTGATTATACCTCAGATCCTGTTTTTCTAGATAAAAAATCTAAAATACTTTTCATTTTCGGAGAAAAAATACTTAATTCAAATATAATCTACTTTATTAAATTAAACAATTACAATGAAGAAGAGTTCATAAAATATATTTTATCTACCATTGGTAATGATGAAAAAGCCGAGTTAACAAGTAAAAAATCAGATGATATAAACACTTCGTTCTATATAAATATAATAAAAATAGAAAATTACACATTTAAATTTAGCAAAACACCCAAAGATAAATCATTAAGTATAACTTTAAGCTCTCTTTCTGATTTAGTAAAACTCTCTTTATTAAAAAATCCGGATGACAACAAGATTAATAAACTCTATTCATTCAAAGAAGGTTCAAACTCTTTTTTATTTGGGATCGATTTAATAGACGCATTACATGACGATAAAAAAATATTTTATATTTCTGAATACAAATCAACTGTAAATCCTAGTTTTATTGCATATGATTATAAAAATAACAAGATGGAATTTCAAAATAAGATTGGGGATCATCAATTTTTGTATGTAAAAATAATAAATTTAAAAAATAAGCCAATTTTCATTTGAATAAGAAGCTTTTAATATTTTTATGATAAAATAAATATACTTATTCTGCCCGAATAGCTCAGTGGTAGAGCGAGTGGCTGTTAACCACTAGGTCGAAGGTTCGATCCCTTCTTCGGGCGATGCAATTCATCTAGAAAGAACCAGTCTTAACTTCTCCGTTGCGTACATAATGAGTCATAATTACCAGTAACAAATATAACGTACATCTCTCCTAGTACCGGTTCATATTGTGGAGCTGCCATCCAGTCAGCGGCAGATATATCGATAGCCCCTTTTTTATGTGTGCATTGATAATTCTGTTATGCTTTTCTGGAGGGAATCCATCTTTCATAGATGTATCAGCAAGTTTTGTCAAAGTCAGCTCTCCTCCAAAGCATTTATGGTAAAAAGTCATTGCTTTAGCACAGTCGCCATCAAATAAGAGAAACGGAGTGGTTTGTAGCATATTTTCACCTTTTGGCTATAAAACTCAAATTATTTAAATCCTCCTTACCAGCAAATGTGCCTGACGCACATTTTGCTTTAGTTTTTAATTTATTTTTGCTGGAAAGATTCAATGAGCCAGAATAGCCGTATACTGGAACTCATCAGGCTATCACATTTAAAAAGTCAAAACAATTAATCCTTCATTAGCATATCTTGAGAAAAATATTGCTAAAAATTAAAAAGTATATTTTAATCTTCATCTTCTTTTGTCTTTATTCTTCTTTCTTCTTTTTGCAATTATGAAGAAAATAATTATCACTATTATTATGATAAATATTGTTACATAACCTGTAGGTTTTGATATAGCAGAGATAGTTGCTGAGATAGCATTGTTTAAAGAACCAGACTCAATCTTCAAAGAGGTCTGATTAGTTGTGTTTATTTGTTGCTGTGGTGTTGTATTTTGAGAAGTAGTTGTTGTGTTTACTACTTGGGTTGTGGTTGTTGCAAATGCAGTTGTTTTTGTTGTTGATTGTACTATGGTTGTACTTGTTGCTGTGCTCTGAGCTGTGGTTGTAATTTTGGTCGTTGTCGTACTTTTAGTTGTGGTAGTGTTTTGTGAAGTCGTATTTTTGTAATCAACAATCAATTCCTGCGAGTATGTATTTGTACTTTTTCCACATGCGTAATTAAATCCTAGTCCTTGCACATCATTTGTATAAATATAAATTGTATTTGCCATAGAAACTGTGCATGCAAATGTAACAGAAATTCCAGGTGATGATGTTGTATAAGTCGCAGGCAATTGGTTTTGGTAATAATTTTGAGATCCTACTGTAAATACAGGTTCTGCAGAGTTAAAGTCTGAGTTAATATTATCCGAAAGCTTGAAAGAATATGATGGATTTCCTCCGCCATTATTGGGTTGTTGTATTTGTGGGATGGTTATTTTTGCTGTAGTTGTGTTAAGGGTAGTAGGATATGAATCTGTTGCGTATAATTTAAAGTAATACGTTCCTGTTAATGTGTTTGCTGTTGTAATAAAGTTTGCAGATAATGATTGTGCTTCTCCAGATATTATTCCTACTTTAAGAAGAGTATTTGCTTCAATTGCATTTGCTGCTGTTGGTATCGGATTAGTTACATTAGATACATACCATTGGTAAGTATAAGGGCTTAATCCACCAACTAATCCATTATCATTTATAACTGCACTCTGTCCTAATGTAATACTCTGTGAAATTGGGTATAATTGCGATATTTCTGGCGGTGTATATTGTGTTGGAGTAGGTAATATATTATTTGGCGGAGGTACACGTACTCTCGCAAATTCTATAAATGAATTCGTAGGTGTGCTTCCTGTGTTACCAAAGTCATCTCCTATATATAGGGTATTTGATGAAGAAAGTGGATTAATATTCTCTATTCCATTATATCCACCAGAATATAATGTTGGCGATATATAACCAGAAAAAGATGTGCCTGAAACTCCTGAAAAGTATAAAGAATAATAATAAGGGACTGTAGAAACAGAACCTTGTTGATCATTTCCGTTTGAATATGATCCGGAGTTTTTGTATGCCAATGCGAATGCACTTCCTGACCATCCGGATTGTACTCCTTCTGCATTATTAGCACCAGTTGAGGTATTCCAATTTTGCAGATCTATACTTGCAAGATTTACGCCATTGTAATTATTTATAACCGCAGCATCAAGCGTAGCAGGTTGTGTAGGTGTACCTTTATTATATGCAAAAGAAAAGCAAGGGAAACTACAGGATCCTACTATATTTATGGCATTTACTGTGTCTGAACCTATTCTGACTCCTGTTGCTTGAGAAATAGTAAATCCAGTCCCTACTGTAAAGTCAGACAAAGGAGTATCTCCATTGAAATATATTTCAAATACATTAGCTCCATTATCATACTGGGCATAATTTTGACTTAGATATGGCGCTTCTCCCGTGAAATTACCATCTATAAGCCCATTAGAAGTACTTCCAAATCCTAAATAAATTGTTGCGTGTGTTGGAGTGCCTATATCCGGTCCAAGAAATGTATTCGAAGGAGGCGTTTTAACCCAAAACACCACATTATTAGTTTTATATAATTGATTTGAAGGCGATTGTTGATCAATAATGTTTCCTTCAAGCCATGAATATGCTATTGTTCCATTGGAGAAATAAAATACGGTATTGTTTAGTGTGTTGCTTTCAATAGCGGTGTTCTGCAAAGCATTAAAGTTTATCATTACTGGAGTGTTTGCCGAAAAACCTTCAGGTTGGTCATTAGTAAGTGCATAGTCTATCGAAGTTAATATGGGGACTCTTTTAATAACTACCGTATTCGAGATGACGCTTGAAGTTGTATCATTTGTATAAAGTGTGCTATATCCTAAAGGTAGTGCGTTGTATGGTAATGTTATTGTTGTTGTCCCAGAAGCAAGAACATTTCCATTGGAATTTTCTATTTCACAAGTATCTCCACTTGCACATGTTGCAGTTATAAGAGCATTGTCTGATGCAGAACCTACCACAACATCTATTGCATCAGATGTGATTGTATTTGATAATGTTATGCTTGGTATTGGGTAGATAAGAGATGCCATTATACCATTTGGCGGATAAGCACGAGTGCGAACCCATTGAAAAAATGAGTTATCATTACTATCATATAAAGTAATATAAGGATATGAAGCACCTTCACTTCCTATTTGTGTGTAATTTTCATAAAAATAGCTATTAGAAGATGTTGAAAATAAAGAAAATACATAAAATCTATTCAAAGAAGCTGTGCCGGTTGCGGTTTTGCTAGAACTATATTGAAATTCATTTCCTGCGGTATTAATTCCTACGCCTGTATAACCATTTATTGTGGAGGGATCACTTCCAGTAGCTAGTAATATGCCCCATGTTACAGATCCAGATGAAAGTTCTTGCGCATCTGTTTCAATAATTATTGGATTTGTAATGACTGTGTTATATCCTAATGGCCAGTCTGGCGGAGCACTGGGAGCTTCCATAGTAATTCCATTATCTTGAGTTACTGTTGGTTGATAATTTACCCAACCATTAGGTAAAACATTTCCAGCAAAATTCCAATAATTCATAAATACATTCGCACCATTATCATATTCTGCATAACTTGGTGAAAGCTGTGGTGCTTCACCTGTGGTTTGAGCATTAAATAGACTGTTTGATGTTGGTGCAAAACCCATATAAATTGTATTTGTGGTATTTGCAGCTAAGAAGGCGTTTGCCGGAATTATTCTAAGCCAATAAATTGTATTTGTAGATGTATATAAGCTATTAGAATTTGCTTCATTTGTCACATTTCCTTCAAGCCAGCTTGGTATTATCGTTCCATTTGAATAGAAGAACTCTATGTTTTGAAGATTTGGTGCTTCATAATTTTTATACTCTAAAGAATTTACGGATATCATTATCTGTGAGTTATAAGTAAATGCTGAACTTTGTGCGTTGTATAAATGCAATGCTTTATAGCTAATAATAGAGTTCGGAGTAGAAACTGCTCCAACTCCTGCAATTGACAGCGCAAATACAGTCATTATCAATATTGAATAGTGGTCTTTCATGCTTACTTATTTATAAGTAGTAATATAAACGTTTTGATATAACGGGCTTTGTTTAAAAACTCCAAATCTGTCCAAAAACTCCCTATTCTGTCCATAAAGTGTCTAAAAAGTCAGCTTCCTTTTTATTAAGTTTAAAACTGTTGATTTGATGCGAAAGTTTTTAAATATAAACATCTTAAATCTTGTATGGGAGATAGAGAAAACAAGGGTATTTTCAAAACGGTTATGTATTGTATAAACCAGATTATACAAAAACAGCATGAGAAAAAACAGAATTGGAAACCTTCTTCAATTTATGAACCATTAAGGGTAATGAGTAGTATAGATGATAAAGGGGAAGTAATAGAAGCTGTTCTTGAAAAAGTGCTAAGATATACTTATTGGAGTAGCATGTCAGGTCTTGAAGATAAAAAAGAAAATTATGTTACTGTGAGTTGCATAATAACAAATCAAAAAGACAATGTTAAACTAACAATAAAACAGGATAATATAAAAACAAAAGAATCTAAGGAACATGCAGAAAAGAGTTGGAGCACAGTTGGAGAGAAATTTAAAGAGATAGCAGAAAAAATATAAGTACCAAAAGGCATCATAGATGGGAATATATACAACTATAAATCCGATACGATGGGACGATTCAAAAGAAGAGATAGTATGGCTTGACAACTCACAGATTCCGTGGCATGAAGTTTATAATTCTACAAAAGACCTTTCAAGATTGATAAGTGCAATAAACTCACTTGAGATAAGAGGGGCTCCAATTCTAGGTGAAGCTGGAGCATATGGAGTTGCTATGATAGCAAATAATTCTTCAAACTCCAAATCAGAACTCCTTAAAAATGTAGAATTATTAGGAAATCAGCTTGCTCAGGCAAGGCCTACAGCAGTAAATTTAAGCTGGGGCGTCAAACAAGTACAAGAAGCTATTAAAAAGAATGCTGCTTTTGGGTTATCTTGTGAAGAGATAAAGGAGAAGGCAATAGCACTAGCTAAGGATATACAAAAAACAAACATTCAAGCTACTTACGAGATAGGTAAACATGGAGCTAAGCTAATCCACGATGGCGATGTTCTTGTAACTGTGTGCAATGCAGGTACATTAGCTTGCGACGGCTTAGGAACATCAACAGCCCCAATGCGCGTTGCAGCATCTAAAGGCGTAAAGTTTAAGGTACTGACCACATATACTGCACCACTATATCAGGGCGCCAGATTAACAGCTTGGGAGCTTCATAAAGACAATATACCTGTACAAGTAATAACTGATAATATGGCTGCTCATTTAATGCGTGAAGAGAAGGCAACAGCAGTTTGGGCAGGAGCAGATAGAATAATTGGAAATAATACTAAGGAAAGCGGAGCAGTTTATAATAAGATAGGAACTTTTAGTCTTTCATTAATCGCAAAGGAACTTAAAATTAAGATGTATGTTGCTGCTCCTACATCGACTTTAGATCCTATCAGTACAATAAAAAGTGTAAAAATCGAACAAAGAAATCCTGAAGAAGTTTTTGTGTTACTTGGAGGCACAAAAGTAGTTCCCAAAGGTGTTGATGTTCTAAATCCAGCATTTGATATGACTCCTCCAAAGTACGTTTCTGCTATAATCACAGAACTTGGTATTGCAAAGAGGCCGTATAATATATCCTTACCAACTTTATTATCAAATAAAAAGAGCATGATATCATTAAAATAATAACCTAAATACTAAAGCTCGTATAATTGAAGAAAGTAAAGAAAGGTATTTAATTTATCTAGTCGTATATAACTTGGTATTTTTATGAAATCTACATATCTGATTGGTGTTACAATAATCATTATACTTATAATAATTGCTGCAGTATACTTTCTTTATTTGGTTCCTTCTCAAACAGTTCAGAAAGGGGATATTGTTTCCGTATATTATACTGGAAGTTTCACTAATGGAACCATATTTAATTCTAATGTAGGCCAACAACCGTTTAACTTTACCGTAGGTTCAAATGAAACCATAGTCGGATTTGACAATGCTGTACTTGGAATGTCTTTAAATGAAAATAAAACCGTTACCCTACCTCCTAGTGAAGCTTATGGTTATGAAAATCCAAGTCTTATTGTTTCAGTTCCTTTATCTGATTTTGGCAATAAAACTATAAGTGTGGGCTCTGTAATAACAGAGAGATCAACAACAGGTCAGCAAAATAATGGAGTTGTAATATCTGTAAATAAAACATACGCAAAAATCAACTTTAATTCACCACTTGCAGGACAAACATTAGTCTTTACAATACGTGTTGTAGGAATAAAAAGTTAGAGCGTTAATAGATAAACTTTAAAAATAAAAAAAGAAAAAATAAGAATAAAAAAGGAGTTGTTTTAAATTAAATATTCACTTTCCACCAATCTTGAACATTTTTGTTCCACATGAAGAACATGTTCCTGTCATTGCCTTCTTACCATTCTTCATGGTAACTTCCTTTGCTCCTTTCATTTCACTTTTTGCTTTGCATTTAACACAATATGCTTCCATATTATCTCCATATAGTATAAGAACAGCATATTATAAAAATACTATACTTTTAAACTCAAAAAAACATTAAATATTTAAATATCCCTTTTTGTCCTAATAATATAATCAATAACTTCATTTTTTCTATCATCTAATAAAAATTCAGCCTTTATACTCTCTCCAGAAAGTACTCTTTTAAGCCAGTATTTATCATCTGACCACATTTCATGAAAAGGGATAGCATTTCTATGAAACCATTTTGGCTTCATTTCTTCAGATTCCTTTGGAGTACCTTCCCATCTATGTATTAAAAATAGGTCAACACTTCCTGCACTTTTTGCATCATTAGGGTTATAAAATACTATATTCCCCTTATTTTCAAGTTCAGTAACTTTTACACTTATCTCCTCGAAAGTTTCTCTAATCATAGCATCTTCAGATCTTTCACTAGGTTCGAGCTTTCCCCCTATTCCATTTAATTTTCCAACTCCATATCCCCTTTTTTTTATAGCTAAAAGTACGTTATCCTCTTTAACTAAAAAACCTAAACAGTACTCCTTGTTTATCTTTGTTTTGTTTCTGTATTCAACAACATTCATTTAAATCCCACGGCTAAAATATATTTGTATTTTAGATATAAATGCATTATGATTGTATGTTGCTATTGCCTCTAATGGTTCTCATTGCAGTTTTCATACTGATATCTATAAGGACTATATTTA
This sequence comes from Candidatus Micrarchaeia archaeon, assembly GCA_049964835.1. Taxonomy (GTDB): domain Archaea; phylum Micrarchaeota; class Micrarchaeia; order Micrarchaeales; family CABMGC01; genus JAJZOD01. The sequence goes on from JBMFWW010000001.1 coordinate 156,793, forward strand.
ACAAAGTAGGCGTAAACCCACATGCTTTAGCGGTGGGGGGATGTCACTAGAATTATAAATTACTCAACCGTCATTTCGTGCTCTTCAGCTTCAAAGTTTACTTTATGGTGTGTTCCATCACAAAACGGCTTTTTCTTAGAGTGTCCACATCTGCACAAAGCAAATTTTACAGCACCATCCACAGTTACAAGATTCGGTCCATTCTTAGCAGATTTTATTTTTATTTCCATATTTTCTACCAATTATATATAACACAATAACTTATTATTACTTAATTAAATTAAATATCAATGGTATTACAAATATTGCAAAGAACAAATCAAGTAAAACTATTGTCGTTATAAATACATACAATCTGTTTTTTTGATTTCCAAAGTAATATACAGAGTAAAGAACTCTTATTACTGGTGTAGCTATTAGAACCATCAAGCCTAAAACTATGTATGAGAGGCCATCAAGAGAAAATAGGCCATAAAATATATTGTCTATGTTTATAAAACTTGTATTGATTTTAGACGTATGTGATGCTATTTGATTTAGAGAATAACCTAGCCCGCCGTTTTTTGCAAACAATAATGCCATTCCAATTAATATTAGCAGTATACTTGCAACTGAGCCAATTCTTAATATATACCCTATGCTTTTATTAGCGTCCATTTATATAACACCAATTCCTCTTAAAATCATCTGTACTCCTAAAATCAATATGACAATAACAAATAGCTCTCTAACAAAATTATTCTTTTCTTTATTTAGAAACTTAGAGCCAAAATAACTGCCAGTAAGTACACCTATTGCTGCAGCTCCTGCTATAAAAGGCTGCATGTATCCAAACTCCCAATATATCGCAGTTCCAGCAGCTGCAGTTACACCTATCATAAAATCACTTGTAGCAGCACTAACTTTTGGAGGCAGTTTCATCATATCATCTAAACTTAACACTTTAAGTGCACCCGATCCAACTCCAAGCAGTCCAGAGATTAAACCTGCAAATAACATTATTAATTCTGAGTACCACCATCTTACACCATAATACTTTATTCTTTTTTTGAGCTGCTCGTCATAATAGGAGCCGTTCAATTGGAAAAGTTTGGTAGTTTTATCCGGTTTTATATTGATACTTTTCTTTTTTCTCATTAATTTTTTCATTGATGGATATATGGAGAAGATAAGTACTACTCCAAAAAGTATGAATATTACTGAAAGATCCTTTGCCTTGTAAATTTGCGTTGCTATTAATACCCCAACTATGGCTCCTATTGTCGTTCCAACCTCTAAAGACATACCTATCTTAATATTAGTTATTTTATCTTTAACATAGGCACTAGCCGCACCGCTAGATGTAGCTATTGACGCTATAAGACTTGCTCCAGCAGCGTAGTATATAGGTATTCCAAAACCAAGAACCAGTAGTGGTGTTAAGATTACTGCCCCTCCAAGGCCCGTAAGTGAACCAATAAGCCCGGCAGCGATTCCTCCTATAATTATTAGCAAAAAGAATAATATTGGTAGCATTACGATCTAACTTTAATATGCTGATAATTAATAAATAAACTACCTATTTTTATTTTCTTCAAGTATCTCCCCAAAACTTCTACAAAAATACTCTGTAGTTTTATGTACCTCCTTTATTCCTATGCTAGTGAGTTTATAAATAATTATTTTATTTGTTTTTTTCCCTATTATTAATCCATTATCACTAAGTTCTTTAAGTGCAGGATAAATTGTACTCGGCTTTGGCTTTTCTCCTCTTCTTTTACCTATTTCTTCAGCTATCTCATCCCCATACATTTCTTTTTTTGAGAGTAACCAAAGTATCTGGAAGGATAGCAATCCTTTCATGTTGCACCCTTTCGAAGTTTTCATAAATACATCTTATATTATTTTATTAAATTTACTTTATACTTATTAAAGTTTTGTTTATCTTATTATATATTTGATATCCTATAAATATAATAACTAATATATGATATCATATATAAGGTGTGAATATGAATGGAAATGGATGCTGTTGTTACGGCACAGATTTGAATGGAACGAGAAGCTTCCTTACAAAAGAAGGGCTTTGCTAAATAATTATCATTTTTGCATGAATATTTTAGCACACTCTACTATTTATTAGCAGACCAGGTTTTATCTTCAATTCATACATAGAATTTATTAGGACGGTTATGTTGTAAGCTATAAGTTTACACAATACTTCGTTGGTCTGCGATACAAATTTCTTGCTTTTTAGGCAGTCACCAAACTTCACCTTTATTGCAAAGAATGTGGTTTCTACATTGCTTCTTGTATGGTAGTGGTTGGTATTTATTACCTCTTTAAAGGGATTTACTATTACGTAAAATCCATGAAGATAAAATTAACGTCTACAAAATAAGGACTCACATCTAAAAGCAGATAGATGAACTGGCGTAGATTGTACTATGACATTTTTACAATTTACTGCTTTGTATATCATCGGCGAATTTGCCAATTTGCAGGCATCACGCTCAGGGCTTATTCAAATTACTATCAAATGATGCTAAGGAAAATTTTGCAGTAAAGGCCTTTCTAATTTTTATATTTTATATGCTTAGAAAGAACCATTTTTCTGGGGAGTTAATAAAGCCTATTTCTTTGTAAAATCTTTGTACAGTATACATATGTGAGCCAACAGCTACATAAACACTGCGAATATTTCGTTGCTTAAGAATGGAAATTACCTTGTTTATTAATTGTGTACCAACCTTTCTCTTCCTATACTTTTCGCTGACAAATAGCTCTTCTATATATGTCACTCCCTTATTTTTAATATGTTCATAATACACGGCCCAGACATAGCCTATTAATTTTTTGCCTGAAAGAGCAACAAAAACTATCTGGCCCGATTTATGCATATGTAATGAGAGATTTGACTTATAAAATTCCTGTTCTTCGTCGCCTTTGTATAGCTCCCGAAAGTAGTGCGTTATCTCCTTCAAGTCTTTGTTTCTAGCCTTTCTTATAACGATTTGCTCCATCATAAAACCTAAGTTTCTAATTGATTTTTAATCTTATTATAGATATGTTCGTATATTTTGTAATTGGAGCATTCAGCAGAGTTAGTAGTTTTAGAATTAAGCAGGTACCTATCATAAGCACACCCGCCTTTACATTTATCATACCATTTACAACTTAGGCATACTTTCAGACTTTCTATCTGCTTCTGTAATAATCTTCTATAGCCCTCTGTTGCGAATATCCCGCTTATAGACTCTATATTGTTTATATTAGCAATTTCGCTTTCACTTACAATTGTGTTACCTGTTCTTGGGAATTTATCACATGGGTATATGCTGCCATTTGGATATAAAGTAAATGTTGTATTTGCACAGATTCCTTGACCTATCTGGCAGATTTTAGAAGAATGCCCCAAAATTGTTCGCAAAATATCTTCAAATAGTAATATATGAATACTTGGATCATCTTTTTCAAACCAGATATCAAACAGTTCATTAACAAATTTAACATAGTTTTCAGTGGAATAAAGATAAGAAGTTAATTGTTCCTCAGTGTTCGAAAAAACAGGTTCTTGTGGTAGAAAATCAAACGTTTTTAGGTTGTTATTAACAAAAAAGTCAAATAACCTTTTCGGACCTATGCGAAAGGTATCATTGGTAATTACGGCGAGAGCACCAAATGGGATCTCGTATTTTTTAAGTAAATTTATGCCTCTAATTGTTTGTTCATATGAATCTCCGACTATTGCTGCTCTTTGTTTATTTTGTATTTCTTTTGGACCGTCTATACTTACGCCTACTTGAATTTTTTCCTCTTTAAAAAACTTCACCAATTCTTCATTAATCAGTGTCGCATTTGTTTGTATGCTGTTCTTAATTTTTATTTTTCTCTGTGAGAATAATTTTTTTTGAACATTTACGATCTTTTTAAAAAAAGATAAACTCATCAATAAAGGCTCTCCACCGTGCCATATGAAATCAACACTACCTAAGTCGTCGTATTCCGATACTTTAGTGAAGAGTTCATTGATCAGTGAAAAATCCATATATTCAGTCGTAATCAGACCTCGAACTAGCGGACCTGAAACTCCACAGTATGAGCACCTTAAATTACAGTTGTTAGTTAATTTGACAATTATAGCTATGCCTAGATTACGATTATTAAAAAGAGCTTTATTAGACTCCAAGTAACTCTCATTCAAATAGACCTACCTTTAGAGTGATTTGCTATGAAGATTATGCCCCCTCCATATATTTAATGAATCGCTGTTTTCTTCACGTAGAAGAGACATTAATATTTTACTTTTATTTGTTTTTTCTTTTTCCATGGACCCACCTTATATTAATTTGGATAAAATCTATTTAAATCTTTTGGTTAATAGCTTTGCTAAATAATTATCATTTTTGCATGAATACTTTAGCACACTCTACTATTTATTAGCAGAATGAGGTTTATTAGCAAAGCACAAAAGAAGAAAAGCTAGAAATACTGAAAGATTATAAGGATAAATTGGAAAAAGAAGCGAAAGGAGTATCTGAGAAAATAAAAGAACTACAACAAAATAACTAAACTAATTTTTTCTTTTTTATTTTATTATTTTTATAACCTTTTATGATTTACTCAATTTTTAATATTTTTTTGATAATTGAGCTTTTATACTTATCTTTTTTGTAGGGTTTAATTCTAACTATTTCTGACCTGATATTATTATTTTTAAGCCAGCGTCTTACTTCATCTTCATTTACATTTTGATCATATCCAAAAGCAAGAACTGCTGGCTTATACTTTTTTATTATCTTATATCTATCTTCTGGCGTTTTCAATTTTTTACCTATTATTGCATAATCAACTACTTTAAGTGCTTTTAGCATTTTTAATCTATCCCTCTCATTAAATAATGGGGTCTTTCCTTTAATCACCTTAATACTTTCATCTCTTGAGATAACAACTAATAATTTATCTCCATGTTTGCGTGCCGATTCTAAATAACTTAAATGACCTGGGTGTAGTAAATCAAAAGAACCGAAGGTAAGAACGAGTTTGCTCATATACGCATCAAATTAACATAGATAATAAAATAATAATAGAATTGACCATTTACAAAGTAATATAGCATTTTGCAAATAAAAACTATTCGCAAAGCAAATCACTAATAAAACAGTTAGAACAATAGGTTATATAAATATTATCTTACCAAATAATAGTGCTAAATGGCTTGTTTTCCCGCAAGCACTGCAATTTTGCAGGAGGGATTTAAATGGCATTGAATATAGAAGAATTTACAAAGTTTATTGCCGAGAATAAAGGCAAAAGGAAGTTTAAGCAAACTGTAGAGTTAGCTGTAAATTTCAAGGGTATTGACTTCACAAAGCAAAACAACAGACTTAACCTTGATATACTTCTTCCAAATGGTAATGGTAGATCTATAAAGCTAGCAGTTTTTGCATCCGATAAAACATTATTGGAAGATGCATCTAAGAACAACATTGATGTAATAGATCCTAAAGAATTAGATGCCATTGGAAAGGATCCGAAGAGACTTAATTCATTATTAGAATATGATTTATTTGCACAACCAAGTCTTATGCCTTCAATAGCAAAATCATTAGGTCAATTTTTAGGTCCAAGGAATAAGATGCCAAGGCCCCTACTTCCTGGAATAACAATATCCTCTATAAAAAATGATTCTACTAAAAGAGTTAACATAAAAAGTAAAGGAAAGTACTTGCCAACTGTGCATTCGGTAGTTGGTACTGAAGATATGGATCCGGTTAAACTCTACCAAAATATAAATGAGGTATTGGATAATATAAAGAAAAAAATAGGCAGCAACAATGTCAGGTCAGCTTATGTTAAGCTTACAATGTCGAAGCCTATAAAAATAATGTGAGTTTATGGTTATGATAAAATCCCAAAAAATAGAATTCGTAAATAAGCTTAAAAAAGAGATAAAAGAGCACAAAACTGTAGGGGTAATGTCAATTGAAAGAATGCCAGACAGATTATTTCAGAAAATAAGAAATGAAGCAAAAGAGAAAAAGATTAAGACAATAGTTTCTAGGAAAAATCTTCTATTAAAGATACTGGATCAAGAAAATTTTAAGACTCTTGAGCCTTTTGTAACTGGCAATGTAGCAGTATTAATGACAAATGACTCTCCGTTTGAGCTTTATAGCCTTGTAAGTTCTAATAAGATAAGGCTTATAGCAAAACCAAATCAGATAGCAGACTCTGATATAGTTATAGAATCTGGAGAGACTTCATTGCAGCCAGGACAGGCAGTAACAGAACTCAAAACTGCAGGAATAGATGTTCAGATACAAAAAGGAAAGGTAACTATAGGCAAATCAAAAACTCTTGTTAAAAAAGGGGAAAAGATATCGTTGCAAGTATCAAAAGCATTAAAGCTTTTAGATATACTTCCTTTTGAAGCAAAAGGAAATGTAGCGGCAATAGTAGAAGGAAAGCTTCTTTATACTCCGGAAATATTAAAAGTAAATAAAGAATTCATAAGTATTGAAATAGGAAAAATATTTAATTCAGCATATCTTGTCAGTTTGGAACTAGGAATAGTAACCGAATACAATGTAAAGGAGTTCATAAGGCGTGCATTTGTATCTGCATTGTCAGTGGGTACACAAGCTCAGATTCCAGAAGGAGAAGTAATACCAAAACTTATGGGCATTGCATTTTCAGCAGCTCAAAATTTAGACGGCATGGTAAAAAAAGAGTAATTAATTTGTTATATTAAAGGTGAAAATATGGAATACATATATGCAGCTCTCTTGCTTGATTCTGCAGGAAAAGAGATAAGCGAGTCAAGTCTCGAAAGTGTAGTAAAAGCAGCAGGCATAACCCCAAATGAAGCTATGGCTAAAGCGGTTGTAAGCTCATTGAAAGGCATAAACATAAAAGATGTTATAAAGAATGCGCAATCAATGCAAGTAGCAGCTCCGGCAGCATCAGCAGCTCCAGCGGGAAAAGCCGAAGAAAAGAAAGCTGAAAAAGAAGAGAAGGTAGGAGAGGAACAAGCAGCTGGCGGATTGGCAAGTCTTTTTGGATGAGCCGATGCGTCAAATGTTGTTAAAACTTTAATAATAGTTAGCATAGCTTTTATTCGTTAAAGGGCGAAGCTAACATATTATTTATAAAGTTTTAACTCAATGCTTTAACTAATTGGTGTAATTATGGAAGTATATGTAGAAAAACAGAAATGTACTGGTTGTGCTCACTGTTTCGATGTTTGTCCTGTGGCTGTATTTGCAATGAAGAATAGAAATGATCCTGAGGTAAATTCAGATGTGGCTCCAGATTCAGACAAATGGAAAGGAACACACGATCAAAAAGTTTATGATAAATGGGCAAATGTCCAAGATGGACACAAACATTTTGCTGAGAACTTTGAAGGAGGAAGCGGAGGAATATCTGTAGGCATAAATGGGCCTTCTTGTATACTTTGTCAGGCATGCCTTGTAGAGTGTGAAGGGGAATGCATAGTAATAAAGGATGACTCTAATAATATCTACAAATCTATATACAAATAAAATGTAAATATTTGATTTAATGGATAAGATACGTTGCGCCCATATTCTAGTCGAAAAACATTCAACCGCGCTCGAGATACAAGAGAAATTAAAGAAAGGAGAACCATTCTCAAAACTTGCTGAGCAGTACTCACTTGATAGATCAAGAAAGCGTGGAGGAGATCTTGGTTTCTTTGGAAGAGGAGTAATGGTAAAACCTTTTGAAGAAGCAGCGTTCAAGTTAAAGGTTGGAGAAGTTTCAGATATAGTAAAGACTCAGTTTGGATATCATCTAATAAAAAGAACGGAGTAAAAATATCTTTTAGAATCTTTTTTTAAGCATAAGATATGCCATTCCAAAACCATAGAACAGCTTTGATTTTGTAAGTTTTGAAGGGCCATGTTCTCTTTTGAAGTACTTTATGTCTACCTCTTTTATTTCATACTTTCTCTTAGCTAATTCGCCTGCAAAGAATCCTATACCTGTTCTGTATGGCTTTATATTTTTAATATCTTCAAATGCTTTTCTATCCATTACGAAAAGACCAGTAAGTACATCGTGTACCTTTTTCCCATAAAGCACACTAAATATTAAGCTTAGAGAGCTATTTCCAAATCTAAGGTAGGCGCTCATAGCTCCTTCTTGTATATTATTTAATCTATTTCCAAGTACAAAATCAGCATTGCCAGAAGCTACAATTTCTACCGCTTCCTTCAAGCCCTTAGTTTCATGAGTTCCATCCGCATCAATACTAGCAAGTATACTACCTTTTGCGGCTCTAAGCCCGGTCATTATTGCATTTTCAACTCCTCTGTCTTTTTGACGTATTACTATAACTCCTGCTTCTTTGAGTCTTTTCACATAAGCATCTGAACTCTTATCAACTATTATTATTTCAATATCTTTACCTAAAAGTTTCCTCGCATCAGTTATAATTTTAAAAACACTTTCCTCTTCTATTGTCGGTATAACAAGACTAATTTTCTTTTTAACTTTCATTAAATCATTCTTAGGATATATCTATACTTTAATACATAATTATTTAAATTTAATCATATCATTCAATATATTTTTAATGTCATAAATATTAGCAGTTGTTTTGACTCCGTCTCTATCGAACTGCGTTCTTGAAGCTAAAAATCCTTTTTGCTCAAGTCTTTTTATTATTTTATCTGGAGATACAGAAACCGAACCTAAGGCTTTTGTTAATTTTGGAATAGAATAGAAAAATGCTACATCAAGCTCGTTAGATATTCTACTCAACATTTCATTGAATTTTTCATTATGCTCTATTACCTTGTTTTTTTCATTGAATAAAATAAATTCATCTAAAACTTTTTTATTATTTATACTGCCTAAATAAAAAGGCCCATAACTCTTCAAATCTTTTTTACAAAATTTACAGTTATGTTCTAAACTTGGCGCAATACCTTTTTTGTATTCAAAGGCTCTACAGTCAGTACAAAAAGAGGCAAAGCCGCACTCTTTCACTGAAGAAACGGCCTTTTTTGCACCATGTTCTAATCTTACAAAAACGCGCATATAATGCATATCCGATATTGAAAGTATCGGTTCAATACCAAAATTAAATGTTGCAGCAATCTTAACAATATACCCTATCAATATTCTTATGCCAGACTCTTTACAAAGTTCATTATGCATAGGTTCTGCAAAATAGCTCTTTAGGCATGCATTAGAATGTGCACCACACAATACTGCCGTATCAGTAGCTGTTACCATTAAATATGTACCATCTTTAGCAACCTTTAGTATATCATTAATGTGAGGTTGTGGGGATCCGAACGGGTCAAGGTCTATAAATTCAAAAGACTCTTTTTCCTGCGAAGAGCAGTACTCTTGAATGCTAATATTTTTGATTTGCGCATCTATGTTATTTAATTTTAAATTTTTCTTTGCATTTTCTGCAGCGTCTTTATTTATGTCTAGAAAGATTGCCTTTTTAATATTGGCCTCTTTGATATATCGTATGCCTCTCACTCCTGTAGCACAGGTGCTATCAAGTAGCGAGTCGTTTGGCTTACTAAAAAATTTTACAAAAAGAACAGAGATATCTCTCAACATTTTCATTTTTGGATTGTAAAAAACATCTCCAGAAAGAAGTATTGTAGATTTGCCTTCTATTATCTTATTTTTTTCCATGTAACTTCAATATTGCATCTAGTAATCCATGCGCATAATTTATGCTTGCAAAAGCAGTATAATAATCCTCTTTAGATAAAAACGTAGAAGTATCTTTATAATACATACTGGCAAGTTCTATAATTTCCTGTTCGTCATCTGTTAATTTTAATGTCTCGCAAAGTTTTATGTTTTCTTCAAATATCTTTACATCTTTTAGTATTCTGTCTTTTATCTCCGTAAGCAACACCGATACGCTTAACCTAATCTTCCATGTATGGCGCTAGATAGTAATTTACCTCAGCATCTCCTATGCTATACTTTAACTTTAATGGCTCGTTTGATTTTAGTGACAATGTTATTGTATTGCCTATTGGGCAGGACTTAACCATATTCTCTAAGAGTTCAAGATTAAATGTTGCATCTGCATTCTTTTTTGCTTCTACTTTTTTCATCATTCCTCCTTCCGTTTCATGCAACTCCTCTAATTCTCCACTCTCTCCTCTTGCAGTTACTGCAAACTGTTCTTTTGAAGCTTTAAATGAAATGTAAGAAGAGATAAGAGTTGCGTCCTTTATTATATCCTTAAGAGGTTCGCCAATCATCTCTACATGAGCATCAAAATCTACATTGGGCTCTTTTTCAACACTTTTTTTAACATCTACTAATTGTAATCTATATCTTCTTCTGCTACCCTGACCTATGAATTCGAGAGACAATTTATTGTCTACATCCTTCATTACCAAAGCTTCTCCATCTCTGGTTCTTGACAGTATCTTATTTAGATTGTCAATGTTTAGACCTAAGCTCACATTTTTATCTATGTTGAATTTAGAAAAGGCTTTGTTAGGCATAAAAAATGATATCATACTTATACTTGATGGATCCATAGCCTTTAAGCTTATTCCATCCTTATTTATTATAAAAAGCCCTTCATCAACAAGGCTCACTATTGCTGAAACACACTCCTTCCAATACTTTGCATTATCTATTTTTATTTCTAACATAAATTACACCTATATTCTCTCCACTTTATGTATTATTTAATAGGGATAATAATATATAATATTCTGTAATTTCGGTATCAATACCTCTATATTCACTATTAATTATTTTTACTTTAATGCAAACCATCATTCCTTTAGGTGTAGTATTAAAAAGAAAGGATTAAATAAACAAATTATAGATATTTTGTTATGTTCACTTGTTAGAAAGGATTACTTTATGAACTTGCATAATAAGTTTTTTTTAATGATTGCGTTTATTGCACTTACATCAATGCCTGGAATAGTTTTTGGTGGTTACTGGTTTCAGTTTGGCGCAAGAGGTGGCCAATATACAACATTAAATAATGGTGCAAGCGTAAATATACAAACTGTAGTAAATCAAAACATAAAGTCCGGTTCTTCTGGCTACTGGATAGGGGAAAACCTTGCAAATGGAGCCTTTCTACAAATTGGTTATTTGATAGAGAACCAAAGTGGAGTATATCCATCTTTTTGTAATGTTTCAGGCTGTGGAGGTTACCAAAATTTAACTAAAGGAAATGCGGAATGGTTCTATGAGTACTTTCCACCATCATTTTCTCAATCCTTTTTAGGTGCTATAGGGCCAGATGGTTCTGCAGGTAAAAATGGAACAATTAATAATTACCGTTTTTATGTTAATGGAACTATTTGGAATTTTGTATTCGATGGAAGAATAGTGGGCAATATAACTTTGGGCTCAAACAATTCCGGTCAAAATATACCTCTTGCTTTTGGAGAGCTAGCCAATACATCAAACAGTAATACATTCTTGAAACCTGTTATTTTCAGCAACTTATCATTTTATAAAAACGGAGTTTTTCTTCAAGTTCCTCATGGATATACTTACATTGGTTATGGTGAGGGAAGCCAAACAGATTTAGCCAACCCTTACGGTATTCAAGAAATAGGTAATAGAGTAAATTACTTTGAGGTAGGTTCGGACTTAATACAATATCCCGATAATACAAAGCTTTGGACACTTGGTTATTCATTAAAAACAATTTCTAATTATGGTAACTTTAATTCTATACTAGGTTATGTGGCATACTCACAAGCAAATATAAATGTGCCAAATGAAATATATCTTGGGAATAATACTCGTGTTCTTTTTGTAGGTTGGGATGGTACAGGCACAGGGTCATATACTGGTTTTTCTAATTATTCAAATGTTTACCTTGATCAAAATATAACAGAACAAGCTACATGGGAGAAACAGTATTATGTTACTATCTCATCAAAATATGGCAATGTAACTGGTTCTGGTTGGTACTCCCCAAATCAAACCTTAATTTATAAATTAAGTTCTAATATCTTCTATTTGAATAATACTGCAAGGGTCATATTCGCAGGTTGGAATATAGGTGGTAAAAATCTGACCGGTATTACAAAAATAGCCGGCCCCATAAACATAAGCCCAATATGGAAAAACCAGTATTATATAAAAATTAATTCTACAATAAATGGCACAAATGAAAGTGGTTGGTATTATAAAAACAGTACTATAAATTTATCATTGAAAAAACCAGTTCTAGAAAATACGCCATTTTATAGACTTTCATTTTATTCATGGAACAACGGCGCAAAGACCCAAAATCTAACTCTGAGGATATCTAGTCCACTAACAATATATCCCATTTACAAAAAGGAGTACCTTACCAAGTTTAATGCAATTAATGTTTATGGTAATCCGATAAAAATAAATAACATATATTTAGACAATAACATTACTAACGACACTACCTATCTATATTCAGGAATTAAGTATACAATAAATAAAATTATTTACGATGGGGCAAGTATCTCTCTAAATAAATCAATATCAGTTAATTCAACTTCTTCTATAAATATAACTATGCCTTTATATAATCTAAGTCTAAAAACAACAGATCTGTTTGGAATTCCAGTAAATGCACTTGTAAATATAAATTTCTATAATGGAACTTCAATTTCAGAATATACTGGCTCTTCTGGAACTTTGCTTTTCAAAAATGTTCCATACGGTTTTGCTACAGGTACTGTTTATTATGGACAAATAAGTACTACCATAAATGCAGCTAATGGAGTACCAGTAAAAAGTATTTTTATCTCACTTCTAAATATAGTTATATTTATTCTAGTAATAGTAATTGCAGGAATCATTTTTGTATTAGCATCAAGAAAAATGCATAAGAAAAATGAAGAACTACATATCTAAATACTAAAATTTATATTCTTTTACTTAATATGTATTTTGATTTAAATGAAATTAGTTATGGTTATACCTCCTGGAGAGTTCAAAGATGAAACAGTTGTAAAGGTATCAGAAACAATGCAAAAATGGAAGGTAGATCTTTTAATAGCAAGCTCGACAAAAAATGAATGTAAGGGTTCTCATGGAGCAATGATAAAACCCAAACTGTTAATATCTGATATAAACAGCAATGATTTTGACGGCATCATAATTTCAAATGGCTTAGGAATTGAAGATTATAAACTTTACGAATCAAGGCAACTTATAGATTTAATAAAGCACTTTAATGAAAACAGAAAAATCATTTGTGGCATAGGTAATGGTCTTAAGATAATCTCGCGTGCAAATATAATATCAAACAAAAAAATTTGCTCGCTAAAAGATCCAGAGACACTACGTTTTGTAAAACTTTTTAGAGGTATAGTTACTGAAAATGATGTTCAGATAGACCAAAATTTAATAACAGCAACATCAAGCGACAAGGTTTCAGAGTTCTCAAAAGCGATTATAGAAGTTTTGGAACTTTTATAATCATTTAAAAATTTTGTTTTCTTGTCCACATACACATTTGTACAAAACAACCTTTTTACTAACACGTACCTTTGAGTTAATTCCAGGAATTAATACTGCTAAGCAGTTTTTGCATATTTTTATCTTATTTTTCTTTATGGCTTTTGCTTTGTAATGCTTGTTTATTAATAAGGCGAGTTTAATATACCTTTTAGAAAGAGCAACAGACTCTTCATTGTTTTCAATGGTCTTTTCTTTTGCAAGTTGAAATAATCTATTTATCCTATATACGCTTATTTTCTTAATAATATTAATATTTTTTTTCATTTGAATCTTTCCTTTCAATTAATGTCAAAATTGTATATTTTATATATTTTGTTATAGTAATATATATTACGATTTGTAGGCTACTACTTACAAAAGGAGTTGTTATGGAAAACTTCGTAATTATAGATTCGGATTCATTAGTTAAAGACAAAAAAGATATTTCATATTATGTTTACGAGTCAATACGCAACATATACGGCATAATAACAAATATAAATCTAGAAAAGTACAAAGAACTAACCTCTAAAGAGACGGCAATTGAAATACTAAAAGAAAATGGTCTTTCTGATAGTGAGATAACTCCGAGATTAGACCGATATCTTGAAGATTTGCCTTATTCATACTATAATGTTGCATGGAGTGATAAAATAGAATCATCTAATGGGGCAAAGCAGTTTTTAGAACTTCTCAATAAGAAAAAGATTGAAGTAGGTTTAATATCTAATGAGCCTACAGATTTAGCAAAAATGAGGCTTAAAAAATTAGGGCTTGAAAAGCACTTTACATTTTATTCCGGAGCTGAAAATGGAATTACTCCATTGGAAATTCTTAAAAATGGGCTAGCTCAGGCCGAATCTAATTATAATCTAGCTTCAGAACAGTGTGTTTTAATAAGCTCATCAAAACGTTTTCTAGAAGCGGGTAAGGCATTCAATACCTATACTGTAGGTATGGCATCATCACCAGAAGAGAAGGGCAGACTCATAAATGCACAGCCAGATGAGATACTTCCATCTTTTAAAGAAAAGCCAAAGGTTCTAAAACTTTAGTTTTTGCATTCATCAATAATTTCAAGCATAACTCTATATCCTAGAAATTGGGTCATGCTGTTTAAATCATACTTTGGGCATATTTCCATTATATCAAAACCAAAAATGCCTTTATTAGCTATACTTTTAGAAATAGATATAAGCTGATTAGGATTAATTCCTGCAGGTTCTGGTTCTGTTACTCCAGGTGCAAAAGCCGGATCTAAAACATCCATATCTATTGATATATAAGTTTTATTTTTTAGTATTCTATTTATTTTTTTAATTGTATTTTTCAAACCTTCATTCTCTATTTCTAAAGGTGTTACTATTTCTATTCCAAGTTTTTGAATATTTTTTATTTCTTCTGCTTCTGGAGTTCTAGTACCTACAATAACACTTGATTTTGGATCAAAGCCTGGAAGCTTCGATATATCATTCAATACAGAACCAAAGTATTTACCCCTTGAACTTATTAAGTCTGGATGCGCATCAAAGTAAGCAACACCCCAACTTCCCCTAATATTAATAGAAGATAAAATCTTATATGTGATAGAGTGGTCCCCACCTATTGTTATTGGAATTTTTTTGTTTTTTTCTATCTTTTTAACAACTATTTTTAATTTTGATATATCCACATTACCAATATCATTGACCTTAGAACTTAACATTTTATTTTCAATTCCAAAACTTGAAAAGTTCTTATTTATTTTTACTCCTGCTACTTCATTTTTATTTAAAAATTCTCTCATAGATTCTGGGGCATATCTGCTTCCCTTCCTATATACACTACCATCATCACTCTTCACTCCTAATATTATAAATTTAGCAGTATCAAAATTAGAATTACTTACAGGAAAAACTAGTTTCTTACTTTTATTATTTGTATTCAAAGAATCACTACTAATTCTAAAATACTTAATAATATTAACTATTTGCTTTTTACATTATAAGGCTGGTACCTCTTGCAATAAACTCTGCTATATCTTTACTATTTGAATTAAGTTGCAGATTATTAGAAAGTTCTTGATATTGCCATTGAGTATCAAAAATCTTTTCCATAAATTCGATGCTAAATTCTGAAGACTGCCCATTAAGTTTTTTTATTATATCCTCTATAAAAAATTCTGAAGTATCTTTTCCTCTAGGACACTGAGTTCTTAATTCAACACCATCTTTAACAAGTGTCCAACAACCTCTCATTCCAGTTGAAGCTTCCCTATCTGAATCTAAATACATTAATTCTATGTAAGCTCCAGACTCTAAGTAAATTCTTACTGCCTTTTTATCTACTGGAGCTCCCTTCGCTATTCTTACCGTTCCCTTTGCATTATTTGCGAACTTGCCTCCAAATAAAGAAATAGATGCTTCGATTCCAGTGGGGTTTTCTTTGTTGTAAGTAGAGTTTGTGATGTATAAATTCAATTTGTTTAATTTAACATTTTCAGCTGACATTCCTCTATATATTATTTCAAATGGATGTATCCAGTCCATGAACAAACCACCACTTTCTTTTGAAAAAAGCCATGAACTTCTTCTCATATCCTCCTCTCTAGTAGGTTCATAAAATGTTGCAGCTATACCTATTATTTTTCCATATTCTTTCAACATATCCTCTAAAATTTTCTCAAGTTCTATCGTAAGAAGCTTGTGCAGATAATGCAAGTGAAGATATGCCTTATCCTCTAACCTATTTTCCTTTATAAAATTCACAACAGAATAAAACTCTTCCTTATTTACTCCCCATGTTTTTTCAGTTATCGTCATTTTACCTTTTTTAAGCGACTGTATTGTTTGTTTTGCATGATAATCATTTGGATCTGATATATGCACTATGTCAAGACCTTCAAAAAATTCTTCTGGCAGAGGAGCATTAGGCTCCATTCTGTAATAATTTTCTTTGCTTATTCCTACCATCCTCAATCGCTCTGCTTTTGAAGCTATATCACTAACACCTATAACCTTCGCAAGCCTAATCTGATCTGTTTTTACCATTCCTGCATACAATCTTTCAAACCAATGTCCGAATCCTACCGCACCTAAATTATAAGCCATACAAAAACCACACAATTTTATAACTCAAAACGCTTTCGTTTTTTGTTATTAGATGTGAAAATATTATAACTTATAATATATTTATATTGTCTGTACCAATAAGAATAAGCAAATAAAACTACCTTAAATTGTATTTATAAAAGTATATTAATCTGAAAAAACATAATTTTAAAAGTGGTAGCTAATGAAATATAAAGTTAAAGATAGTGATGACGAGAAAAATAAAGTTTATCAAGAAGACATTAAAATTTTAAAAGATTTTGAATCTAAAATAAACAAAGATAAAATTCTATGCTTTTTGAAAGATATCGGTAGCGAAGCTTCGAAAGCATATATAGATGTTATTAAGGTTAAAAATGAAAAAACATTCTTTTTAGATGAAAAGTTAATGACTAAAGAAATGGCTAGGTTCCTTAAAGCTTTGGGGCCCCATTCTTATAGCTATTTAATATCTATGTCAAGTTTTGAAGATAGAGAAAGATCACTTTCAGCAATGACCTCCCCCAGCCTTATAAATAATAAAGAAATTATAAATCTTGTAAATGTACTTGGAAGCAGCGCAACAAATTACTTTCATCATATATCAAAAACAGGTAATGTAGAAGTTTATACAAATCCTAAAGTAGTCAATCTTGCATATTCAATAAATGTTGATTTATTTTCGTATTATCTAATACTTTTAGAGTCAGAAAAATATCATAAAACAATGCTATCAGATAACTTCCAATACTTTCTTAAAAATTTAGAAACAGAAGTAGCAATTTCTTATTTGCATACACTTAATATAAATCCAAACAATGAAAATCTTCTATCCGATTTGATCATAGATAAAAAAAATATAAACTTTTTAAACAATTTAAAAGTAGATTCTAACCTATTTTTTAATACCGCATTATATCAAAATCCCCAATTATTTATCAGCGAGAAATCATGTAATTTTATAAACAAATTAAATAAAAAAATTCAAGCAGGGTACCTCAAATCTTTAATATCTTTCAAATCAACTTTTTTGCTTTCTGAAGATGTACAAAATGAAACCATTGCTAATTTTGCAAACAAATTAGAGGAAACATCCTCTTTTTTCTTTGATTTTCTGTCCTATAAAAAAATAGGTAAAAAGCTTCTAGATCCTAATTTTTTAACAGAGGAAAATTCAATTTTCATTAAGCAACTTGGTAATTATGAAGTTAAACAAAAAAATCTGGCTAGCTGTTATTTATACACAGTAGCTAATTCAAGTAATCCAAAATTAATTATTAAAAAATCAACACGTGATTTTATACTCTCTTTAGATAAAGGTTTAGTAGAACCTTATTTATCAGCAATATTTATGACTAACTGTCCAGAGATACTGACATCTAAAAGTTTTATAAATTTTACTAATAGTATAAGCAATAATACAAAAAAAGATAATTTTTTTAATTTAATACAAAACCAAACAAAAGAAAACCTTAGTATGTTTTTAGAGAATATAAAACGACTTAAAGACACAAAGATATTATCTGAACAAAGGCAAATAGCCATAGCGTTCTTTAAAAGTAGCTTAATAAATATCGTTACTGATAATAAATCTTTAGATTTTGTTTTTTCATATCTTTCTTCATTATCCCTTGATGAACTTTCACTACCAAAGCCTAAAATTGACAATATTAGTTTTTATGGCGATTTATTAAATGACCTATTGAATAAGAAATACAAATTAGATATAACTCTAAACCATTCGCAGTTAAGAAACTTATTTTCTGTACCTGAATATTTAAGGTATGATTTATTAAAGGGCTTTAAAGAACATAACAAAATATCTGAAAGAATTTATCAACCAGAACGATTAAATCTTATAAAAATTTCACAATTAGAAAAAAACGAAAGGATAAAAATTCTACTCAATTCAATTATAAAATATAATTTAAATGAGCCTAAAAATGAATATTCAGAATTTTTACTTTCGCAAAAACAAGTTAAAGTCGCAATAAACTTTTTTTCTCCTAAAAAATTTTTAGGCTTGAAAGAAAACATCAAAAAATTAATAGAAATTGAAGGATATACTAAGGCATTTGAGATTTTAGAAGAGAGATATGGTAAAAATGAATTATTAAAAGGATTTTTTCAAATTCCAAAAATTACTGATTCGGAATTAGAAAAATATGGAAAAAACTCAACATTAAAATCATATTTAACTAAGAACATGCTTGATTTTGATGGGCGAGTCTTTCAAGCTTGCATATTTCTACCTAATGGAAAATATAATAAATTAATATTAAACTACATAAAAGATCCGGCAATTATAATAAAATACGAAAAAGACGATCAAATAATTTCTGCTGCGATATGTCTTTTTCATAAAAATGAAAGAATATTTTTTGTTAATTCTGTAGAAGGTAAAAATACAGAACAAGTGCCATTATTATTTTATACTATCTACGAGGATTTACTAGAAAGAGCAAAAGAGCTTGGAGCTTTAAAAATTATATTCCTTTTAAATCCTTTAAATACATTTCCCAAAAAATTTATTGCTTTGATGAAAGATTTAGGTTTAGAATACAAACAAAGAATACCCTATAATTTTAAGTATTTTAAAGGTGTAACTGACGTATCAACAAGTTTTTTCGAAGGTTACATAAAAACTTTTAGTGAAATAACTAATGATTTATATACCTCTAAGCGGAATTAGAAAATAAGATTCATGTAATGTTTATATATTTACATAAAGATATAAAAAATTTCAAATATAATCATATATGGTTTATTTATGAAAACAAGTCCCATAGTTTTAATAATACGCGATGGTTGGGGATACAGAAAAGAAGAGGAGTTCAATGCTACTATCCTTGGAAATATTCCTTTTACAAAAATGTTAATGCAAAGCTATCCAAATACCTTACTTGATGCATCTGGAGAAGCAGTTGGACTTCCTGAAGGTTATATGGGTAATTCTGAAGTAGGACATATGACTATAGGCGCGGGAAAGATATTTTTTCAGTCATTGCCACGCATAAACAAGGAAATAAAAGATGGCGAGTTTTTTAAAAATAAGGCACTTATTCAAGCAGTAAATAATTGTAAAAATAATAAAAGCACAATGCACATACTTGGAATTCTTCAAAAATCAGGCGTTCATGCACATATGGATCATTGCATTGCTCTTTTAGATTTATGCAAGAAAGAAGGCCTTTCTGATGTTGTAATTCATATAATATCCGATGGCAGAGATGCTCCAATAACTGAAACTGAAAATAATCTAAAAATACTGCTAGATCACATAAAATCAATAGGAATAGGTAGAGTAGCGACAATTTCTGGCAGATACTATTCTATGGATAGAGATAAAAAATGGGATAGAACAAAATTAGCTTATGATTGCATAGCAAAAGGAGAAAGCAGCTTTACTTTTGATAATCCAATAAAATGTTTAGAAGAGTGCTATGCAAATAACGAGACCGACGAATTCATAAAGCCTAGAAAGGCATTATGGTACTCTGGAATAAATAATAATGACAGTGTTGTATTTTATAATTTTAGAACCGACAGAACACGTCAGCTTACTATGTCATTAATTGAAGAAAATTTTGAAGGTTGGCAAAGAACCCCCCTAGAAATATGTTTCGTAGCTATGACTGAGTTTTATACACCTATGGATAAACGGGCATATATCGCTTATCCTCCTGAACCTGTAGTAAATCTTCTAGGAGATGTTATTTCTCAAAATGGATTATCACAATTAAGAATCAGCGAAACTGAAAAATATGCACATGTAACTTTCTTCTTTAATGGTCAGTTTGAGCAGCCAAAAAAAGGAGAAGATAGAATATTAATACCAAGTCCAAAAGTTGCAACATACGACTTAAAACCAGAGATGTCGGTAAATGAGCTTGGAGATAGAATTGTAGAAGAAATTAAAAAAGACAAATACGATGTTATAATAACAAACTTTGTAAATGCCGATATGGTTGGTCATACTGGAGTATGGTCATCTATTCTAGAAGCGGTTAAATCTGTAGATATTAATATCAAAAAAGTAGTAGATGCTACTCTAAATAAAAATGGTACTGTATTGATATCAGCAGATCATGGCTGTTGTGAAGATAAAACAGAAGCGTTTAAGACAAGTCATACAACAAATAAAGTTCCATTCATACTGGTAACAAATGATCAGTCACTAAGAAAGGTAAAATTAAAGGAAGGAAAAGGCCTTCAAGATATAGCTCCAACTATATTGAAACTCTTAAATATAGAAAAGCCAGCCGAAATAACTGGAGAGAGCATCATACCGTAATCTTTAAATGAATTAGGATATAATACTCTCGTAGCATTAATTATTGATTTAAATGTTTCCGATTAACAATGGCTCTAAATATTTATCAAATGATCCTAAACTTTTAATAGGAATGTCTGCTGTAATATTTTTATTTATTATTATTGCCGTTTTTATAACTAATGGCGATTATCAATACGCAATTGTGCTATTTTTTATATTTATAATATTTTTAATAGCAATCTTATTTATTTCTGTTAAGAAAGGAAATATACAAAAAAATAAAATTGTTAGATCATCATTAATACTTGTATTCGCATTCTCATTATTTTTTGGTTTAGTGTTAGTTACTTTAGGTATAATCTCACTTTATCCACCAATTTATTTTGTAGTGTTAGTTATTTCGGGTACAAGCTCATCTTATCCACCATCACCTTATCCACCAATTTCTGTTTTAATAGGCATACTTTTAATAATAACGTCTGAAATAATTCGAAGAAAGGCACACATTACAAAACAAGAAATTTGGGGTGTTCCAAAAGATAATAAGAAAAAGGTAGAAAGTTCCAAACATTAAATATATAACTGTGGACAAGCTACAGATATGTGTAGTAGAATGGCAAGCGAAATAAAGATCAAAGGCCTTGTCCAAAGAAGCATCCTACATTTAGCAGATGCAACAGTTAGGAGCGCTATAACTGATTTAGGTTATCCTCTTACTGGAATTCCTAGGACAGAAATGCGACAGTTACTAAAAAATGCATTACGTATGTTAAATACTGGAGCAAGCAATATGTAAATAACAAATAGAATTGAGTCTGAGTTTCTTGCAAGAAGGGCATACGCTTATAATTGTATCAATAATACTGCTGATTTTTTTATCAAATTTTACATATACTTTTGTATAGATATCTACATACGAAAATGCTAAATTTATAGTATGTCATTTCTTCAAAAACTCTTAAATAATCAGTTAATAAAAATCTTTATAAAAATTCTATTTTTCAATAACAACAAAGAAGCAGAAAAAGAAGAAGAAGCAAGCTTGAATTTTGAAATCTTAAAAGATTTCAAGTTTAGGATTTAGTTGCGGTGCGCTCACAGATCGCCGAAGCTTTCCGTTTACACGCCCGCTCTATCAAAGTTATGTACTATAACCTCCCTAAGTGTCTCGTTTCGGATATGGCTTCATCCTTAGATGCTTTCAGGATTTATCCATTTAGCGCGTGGCTACCCGGCACTGCCATAATGACAACCGGTACACTAGAGGCGCCGTTGTCTCGTTCCTCTCGTACTAAAGACGACTTATCCTCTGACACTAACACTCTCAGTAGTTGCTACCGTACTGTCTCGCGACGTACTGAACTCAGCTCATGTATCTTTTTAATGGACGAGCAGTCCAACCCTTGGCGGCTCCTGCACCGCCAGGATAAGATAAGCCCATATCGGTGTATCAAACGGCGGGGTCGATGTGAACTCTCACCCGCCACGAACCGGTTACCTCCAGAGTAACTTTTCTGACAGCATGGTGGCCCATTAAAGGCCATCCAGAGTTCGTTAAGCCCCTGTTTCCAGTCTGCATCTCATGCTTTGCGAGATACAGTCAGCCCTGCATTTGCCTTTATGCTTAACGGTGGGTTCCCAACCCACCTAAGCAGAGCATCGGTCACTTTCGTTTTTTTATCAAAAGCAACCGCCCAGTCTAACTATCCACCTGCAGTTGTCCCGCGCTGCGGTAAGTCATGTAAGAAATGAAGAGTGGTGTTGCATTGTTGCTCCATGTACGCCAAAACATACACTTCGACGCTCCCACTTACGCTACGCATCATCTCTCACATAACAGCAACAGGCTATAGTCAAGTTTCATGGAGACTTCGCTACCCACTGAGAGAACGTGGCATGTACACCACGTAGTGAGTTCACCAGGTCCAAGGTTGGGACAGTGGGACAGACGTTACGCCCTTCATGCAAGTCACCTATTAAGTGACGAGGTATTACGCTACCTAAAGAGAGTCAGAGTTACTCCCGCTCTTTGCTAGGGCTTAGTCCCGTTGAAATGGGGTTTCGCTGACTAGCGGTGAGCAGGCGTCACCCACTATACTAAGCCTTACGGCTGTGCGGTGAGTTGTGTTTTTGATAAACAGTCGCCGTCCCCTTGTTATTGCAATCTGCGTTTACTAAACGCAGACATGGCTTGTCGAAAACTTACGCCACTATTTTGCCGATTTCCCTAACCTTGGTTCTCCTGACACGCCTTGGCTTTCTTGGCCAGCAGCACCTGTACTGGTTCTAGGTACGATCTAATACAATCGTTGCGTACTCCCTTTTCACGGGCTCAGGAATTCAGTCATATAGTTCATTTAGCTGTTTCTCCTCATAATGAGACTCCACAGCCATTTGCACTTTGTTTCAGACCTATCCCCAAGCGTCAGAAGTACACCTTGTGTTGCCACTCCTATGTATTAGGCATATGAATATTAACATATTTCCCTTTTGCACACGAGTAATTAGCTGTGTGCTTAGGATCGGCTAACTCCCAGCTGACGATCATTGCAAGGAAAACCTTGTGCTTCCGGCGTAATGGATTTTCACCATTATATGCTATTACTAACACCAGGATTTTCACTGCTATGTGATCCACCTGATCTTATGATCAAGCTTCTAATCCCATAGCACGCCCCCCTACACATCTTTCGATGCCCAGGTCTCGGTACTTAGTTTAGCCCCGTATATCTTCAGATAACAAAACCTCAATCGGTACGCTATGACGCGTTTTTTAAAGGATGGCTGCTTCTGAGCCTACCTCCCGACTGTCTAAGATTATGTCGTCTTTAGTTACACTTAACTAAGATTTAGGGACCTTAACCAAGGTCACTGTCGTTCCAGTCTCGTCCGTCTAGCTTACCCAAACGAACCGACTCCTGAGGTCTACGCAGCACATATATTCGGAGTTTGAGAAGAAGGTGGAACCTTTCGATCCCGAAACTTCTAATCGGTAGCTCTACCCTATGTGCGAGCTCGCTCAAGGCTATACTAAATATACTTCGGAGGGGACCCGCTATTGCCATGTTCGAGTGGTCTATCGCCCCTACCCGCAGCTCACCCAGCCAGATATACTAGGATTGGTTGCGGACCTCCATCGGCTGTAAAGCCGACTTCGTCCTGGCCGCGCGTAGATCACAATGGCTTCGGGTCGTAAAGATGTGACTTAGATATTTTCATATCCTGCGCCTCATTGCTTGCGCGCACTCGCTTTCACTTCGCCTTTCGGCTTGCCACACCCATACACTCCCTGGCTCTTGCTTCGAGAAGAAAGACAGAACATTGATCCACATACTTTGCTGTATGCTTTCGCATCTTCGCTTCGCATGCCTCATTTCTTTCACGCCCTATCTTCTCGTAACCACCTAGTTTCAGATCATTTCACTCCCACACGTGTGGGTGCTTTTCAGCTTTCGCTCGCGCTACTTGTTCGCTATCGGTCTCTAGTCAATATTTAGGGTTGGGGTTTAATGCCCCCGTCTTCACTCGACATACCAAAGCCGAGTTACTCATACACGACACAACTGATTTAATTTCGATTACGAGGCTGTCACTCTCTATGGCCATTCTTTCCAAAATGTTCACCTCACTAAACCAGTTTAAAAGTCGCACCACATCTCCTTACATTTGCATATAAGGATTCAGTTTGCCCTACGCCGTTTTCATTCGTATTACTTACGGCATCGCTTTTGCTTTCTTCTCCTGCGGGTACTAAGTTCTTTCAGTTCCCCGCGTATGCATGCACCACTATTCATAGTGCAATCGGCTATCCCAGGTTCAACGTTCGACATGCAACTACCCTGGGCTTTTCGCAGCTTGCCACGGCCTTTGACGCTACTAGAGCCAAGCCATCCCCTAGGTGGCTTAAAATTATAATTTTCAAGCTTGCTTCTCCTCAAATCAATTGCCTATTGGCAATCTCACTGGCATTATGGCGCATAAGCTCTAAGTTAGATACTTTGTATTTATTCTAGCAAAACTAGCCTTAAAAACACAGTAGCCTATTATGAGCTAATGGTTGCCATAAAAGCACCGGAATATATTTGTAGAAAAAGATTTATATACATTTAGGCTCAACGAAGGTATTAAATGACAGGGCAGTCCAATTAAATATTACATTTATTTCTTTTGCAAAAGCGCATGTGTAGAAAACAATTAATAAATGCAAAAATAAAAATTAAGATGCAAGCAAAATGGTTTGTTAAAATGGAAAAATCTGAAATAGCAAAAAAAGTTTCAGAACATAGATTAGAGATAATAAACACCATGCTAAAAATGCTCTCGATAAAATCAATATCTCCTTCAAGTGGAGGAATAGGAGAATCTAATAGAGCTACATATTTGGAAAAACTTCTTATCTCCTTTGGTTTAAAGACACAAAGATATGATTATAAGGACAAAACAGGGTGTGTTCGTCCGAATATAATAACTACATTTGGTTTTGAAAAAAACAATCGTCATATCTGGCTGGTTGCGCATATGGACACTGTAGCTCCAGGAGAGATTAAATTATGGAAAAAAGATCCTTTCGAGCCTTATGTTTCAGATGGAAAGATATATGGTAGAGGGAGCTCTGATAATGGACAGGATCTCATTGCATCTATATATACTATAAAGATACTTTCAGAACTTACTAAAACTCCAAAATATGGAATAGGCATAGCTCTTGTAGCAGATGAGGAAATGGGCAGTGAGTATGGAATACAAAAATTGATATCTGCCAATTTATTTAAAAAAGATGATCTTGTAATAGTTCCTGATGCCGGAGATGAAAAGGGACTGTGGATAGAGGTTGCAGAAAAAGGAATGTTATGGTTAAAATTTACAGTTACTGGAAAACAGATACATGCAAGCATACCTAATGAAGGAGTAAACGCCTATTTACATTCTATGGAGTTTTTGATAACTCTAAGGCAGGAGCTACAAAAAAAATTCAATTCAAGAAATGAACTATTTTCACCTGATTACTCTACCTTTGAAGTTACAAAACACGAAGCAAATGTAGAAAGTATAAACATAATTCCAGGAACCGAGATTTCATACATGGACTGCAGAGTCCTTCCAGAATACAAAATAGCAGATATACTTTTATTTGTAAAGAAGAGTGCAGAACAATTTTGTATGAGGAATAGCGGAGTAAAAATAAATGTAGAGGCTGTAAACAAAGAAGAGGCGGCAATACCTACTAATTCAAATTCAGAGATAGTTAAATTGATGTCCTCTGCAGTTGAGTCTTCTTTAGGCATAAAACCAAAAATTATCGGTATAGGTGGAGGAACATGTGCTGCGTTTTTTAGAAAAGCAGGTATAGATGCAGTTGCATGGAGTATAGACAATCAGATGGCTCATCAGATAAACGAATACTGTTATATTGAGAGCATATTGAAGGATATTGAGGTTTTTATTTCACTATTTGTGTAAATTGTAAATTTCTAGCAATTTTATTCTTTCTTTTCTTTTATAGCAGATGCAAGAGCAGCTATAAAGGCCATTATTATTCCTACAATCAAAACTGTTTTTAGACCGTCTGAAAAAGGTTGAGATATAAGATTAGGGAAAAATTCATCTCCTACTATTACACTTGAGTTTGCTTTAGGAATGCTACTTAAAACACTAGCAGGTATTAATGTTTTCATAGGGTTATATCCTAGCAATGCGGCAAAAAGAGCCGATGTCGGTGGAAGTTGTGATATCTGATTTGCAACATTAACCGGAACATTTTGATTTATTAATCCTTTATATAATGCGGCTGGCAATGCTGTATTTAATCCTATGGCAAGAACGCTAAAAAATATTATTATGCTGAACATAAACGACATGTTCATTAATGTTGCTCTCATTCCAGCACTTGCTCCTCTATGTTCTGGAGGTACAGAGCTCATTACATAAGATGTATTTGGTGCTGAAAACATTCCTTGTCCTAAGCCCATAACAAAAGTTATTATTGCAAAGATTACAAAGTCAAAGTTAACAGGAAGCATAAAAATTGCAAAGAATCCTATTACATTGAGCATCATTCCTGTAGTCGCAAGAAATCTTGGACCATATTCGTCAGATAATTTTCCTGCAATTGGACCCATGATTAAAAATCCTAATAATAAAGGAATTAAATCAATGCCAGCTTGCAATGGCGTATTTATAAAATCTATTCCGTGCAAGGGTAACCATATTCCTTGGAGCCATATTATCAACATAAACTGCAGTCCTCCTCTAGAAATTCCTGCTAAGAACATACTTAAATTTCCAGCTGTGAAGGCGCGTATCTTAAATAAATCTAAGTGGAACATAGGGTCCTTTACTTTTGTCTCTACAAAGATAAACAGTAACATCAGTACAAATCCTAAAATTATACCTGAAATTACAAATGGGTTTGACCATCCCATACTGCTATTGCCATATGGTAAAAGACCATATGTAAGTGATATTAATATAGAAAGTAAAGATGCGGCAAAAAGAGTATTGCCTATATAATCTATCTTTTGATTCTTTTTGATAATTGCTATTTCATGCAAGTTCCAATAAGCCCAAAAAGCTCCTAGTATTCCTACTGGTACGCTTATTAAAAAGATAAGATGCCAATCTATAGCGGATAAAACTCCTCCCAGTATTAATCCAAGCAGGCTGCCTACGGTTACTGCAACCATATTCAATCCAAGAGCCGTTCCTCTTTGGTTTTTTGGGAAAGCGTCGGTTATTATCGCGCTTCCATTTGCAAAAAGAAAACCTCCTCCAAATCCTTGAACAAGCCTAAAAATTATGAGTAGCATAACTGCAAGAACTCCTGTAAATGAATATGATATTATATATAACATTGTAGATCCTGCGGCGAAGATAGCAAAGCCAAGATTGTAAAGTTTAACCCTTCCAAACATATCTGACAGTCTTCCTATAGTCACTACAACAACTGAGGACATTATCATATATCCTAAAAGCAACCATATTAATAATGTTATATTTCCAGGAGTAAGCGGATTTATTCCAAGTCCGTTAAATATTGCAGGCAGTGATATTATCAATATGGAGCTATCTATTGTTGCCATAAGCACTCCTAGCGTAGTATTTGCAAGAGCTATCCACTTGTAGTTTTTTCCGAATCTCTCTTCTTTCTTACGCTCTTCTAAATCATAGTTTGAATATCTTTCTTGGTTATTTTCAAGAACCTCCATGGCTACACTAATTTAATTATAAATTATATTTAGTTTAATTTTAAACTATATCTTATTAAAGTTAAAATATAAATATATATTAGTCATTCAAAACAAAGTATAAAATATGTTTATATTAAACGTTTAAAGTTTCTAGGTTCTGGAATGAAACATAATCTTTTTTGAATTGTGAGTTTGGAATTATTATCTGTTTTATAAAAGAAGGCTATATGAAGACCAACTATAATATATATCAAGAATATGTAAGAATATGCATAAGCTTTGGATAAACCTTTCTACATGCATAAGTAAAGAAAGGATTAAATACTTTACAGCTCTAAATCATATTCACATTTGATATAGTTATGGACTATGATAATAAGAATATAGTTCTCAACGAACTCATAGGTCTGAAGGTTTTAGTAATAAGCTGCCTCGACAAAAAGCAAAAAGGTATTCGTGGAATCGTAATAGACGAAACAAAAAATACTATAATTATAAAATCAGGAAAGGATAAGAAGTCATTGATTAAAAAAAATTCAATGTTTAGATTCTATTACGGAAAACAGCACTTCGATGTCGAAGGCAAAGAAATAAATTTCAGACCCGATGAACGAATAGAGAAAGGTCTTAAATACTATAGAAAAAGAAAGGAATGAATATTAAACTGGTGTATAATGTTGGAATGCAATGATATTAAATGTCCTATACATGGCAATCTAAGTACTAGAGGCATTAGGCTTTCAGGAAAGGTTGTTAGTGCAAAGGCAAAGAAAACAGCTATAGTAGAAATTGACTATACAAAGTATATTTACAAATACGAAAGATATTTAAGAAAAAGATCAAGAATACCTGCATATAATCCTGATTGTATTGCAGCTAAAGAAGGAGATACAGTAAATATAGATGAAACTAGGCGTCTTAGTAAGACAAAGTCATTTGTAGTTACTAAAATAATAAATTAAAGTGTTTATAATGAGAGGAGTATCATCAAAAATCATGAAAACCTTAATACCTGGAAGCGTTCTTGCATGCGCAGATAACAGCGGTGCTTATGAATTTAGAATAATACACATAATAGGTAAAGGAGGTGGAGGCAGACACGGAAAGCTTGCTTCTGCAGGGATAGGAGATATAGTTTCTGCAAGTGTAAGAAAAGGAACACCTACATACTTAAAAAAACCAGTTCGTGTGGTAATAGTGAGGCAAAAAGCTCCACTAAGGAGATCAAATGGTTTACATATAAGATTTGAAGATAATGCAGGAGTAATGGTAAGTGAAGACAACATGCCAATAGGAACTGAAATAAAAGGAGCAATAGCGAGAGAGGTCGCAGAGAGATTTACAAATATAAAGGGCGTAGCCTCAAGAATAGTGTGAAATTATGAAGAGCAGTAAACCAAGAAAACAAAGATTATACCGGTATACAGCACCTGCACACATACGTCAAGCTTTTGTGCATGTAAGAATTTCAAAGGATCTTTCAAAAAAGCTAGGTATTAAAAAAAGGAGCACGCAGATTAAAAAGGGAGATACTGTAAAGATAATGGCCGGTTCAAATAAAGGAAAAACCGGAAAGGTTAATATTGTAAACACAAAAAGAGGCATAATATATCTAGAAAATATAACAAGAAGAAATGCAAAGGGAAAGGAATTGCAAATACCAATCAAAAGTTCCAATGTATACATAACAGATTTGGAATTGAATGATAAACTTAGAAAACAAAAACTAGGTTTGAAAGAATAAACATGTGATATAAATGGGAGTAAAGGCAAACAGAAGACATATAAAAAGACTTGCTTCGAGCAAGTATATGGGAATAAGCAAGAAAAGCTCTTCTTATGTAGCTAAGCCTCTTCCAGGAAGGCATACAAAAGAGTCTAGCATAGCATTAAAGACTATACTTACTGAGAAATTAAAGTTACTTTCTTCTTCAAGAGAAGCAGAAAACGTAATAAAAGAAAAGAACATAACGGTAAATCATAAAATAATAACAAAACCTCTTTATCCAGTGGGCTTTGGAGATATAATACACATAGAAAAATTAAATGAGTCATTTTTAGTTGGCAGAGATAAGAATGGCAAGATAACTCTTGAAAAGCATAAAGAAGGTAAGCAATTATTCAAAATAACTGGAAAGTACATTGCAAAAGGCAAAAAACAGATGTTAAGACTTCATGATGGTTCAATAATAAATCCTGAAAACATAAAGGATGCAAATGTAAATGATTCTGTAGATATCAAAGATGGTAAAATATCATCTATAATAAAACTTGAGGAAGGCGGCAAATGTCTTGTAATAAAAGGCACTCACGCATCTGAAACAGGAATAATTAGAAAAATAATTAAGGGAACGGAGACAAGATCCTCTTTAGTATCAGTGTCTTCAGGAAAGGAGAACTTCGAGACTACACTCGAAAATATAATGGCAATAAATTGATGATCTAAATGGCAGATAATCCAATGAAAAATATATATCTTGAAAAGGTAGTAATAAACATAGGTATAGGTCTTAATGAGAATATGGTTGAGAATGCAAAAGCATTAATCAAAAAATTAACTGATCATAATTCTGGAATAACGGTATCAAAAAGAAGAAATCCTGAATTAAAGCTTAAAAAAGGTCAACATATAGGTGTTGTCTCTACAATAAGGGGCAAAGAAGCATCAGAGTTTCTAAAAAGAGCTCTCGATGCAAATAACAATTTAGTAAGTAAAAATGCAATAGCTAACAACTCTCTTAACTTTGGTGTTAAGGAGTACATATACTTTGCAGGAGTAAAGTATGATCCTAAGGTAGGAATACTCGGAATGAATGTAAACGCATCATTTGCAAGAAAAGGCGCAAGAGTAGCGAAAAGAAAAAGAAAGACATCAAAGCCAAGTATAAAGCATGGAAAGATAACAAAGGAAGAGATATTAAAATATTTAAGTGATACTTTAAAATTAAAAATACAGGAATCATGAGTATGGTTGAATGAAGATTAATTTCGAACAAAAATTCAAAGGCAAAGGCGTAAGAAGATGTAGATTCTGCGGAAACGCTAGAGGAATAATTAGAAGTTACAATCTACGTGTATGTAGAAGATGTTTCAGGGAGTCGGGACGAAAGCTTGGCTTTGAAAAGTATTAGTGAGTATTATGGATGTTCTTGCAGACACATTAAATAAAATAAAGGTTTCAGAAAATACAGGTAGTTATGAATGTTTAGTACCTTCAACTAAACTTATACGTGCAGTATTGAAAACAATAAAAGACAATAATTATATAGACGATTATGAGATAATTAAAGAAGGAAAATTTGAAATGATAAAAATAAAGTTATCAAAAAAGATTAATGATATAGGCGTAATAAAGCCTAGGCATGCAGTATCTACAAAGGAGTACCAAATATATGAAAAGAGATACATTCCAAGCAAAGATTTTGGAATACTAATAATGTCAACACCACAAGGTGTCATGACAAACAAAGACGCAAAGCAAAAAAATACGGGCGGTAGATTATTAGCATATTTATATTAAGATTAATGATGTTGATTTAATGCAAGAGATTGATATACAAAATGGAGTAACAGTTTCAATAGATAAAAATAAGGTTACCATTAAGGGTAAACTTGGTTCTTGCACAAAAACATTTAACGAAAGACTTTTTTCAATAAATCATGAAGGACAAAAACTAAAGTTAATTACAACAAATAATAAAAAACTTTTGAAAAAGGCCGCATTGGCAGAACAAGCGTTTGGATCAGAACTAAAGAACTCAATTAAAGGAGTGCAAGAAGGTCTAGAAACAAAAATGACAATTTTATATGCACACTTTCCAATGTCTTTAGATATAAAAGGAAAGACGGTTTTTGTAAAGAACATATTTGGGGAGAGATTTCCAAGAGAAACTACGATAGTTGGTGATACAAAAATAGAGGTAAAAGGCCAATCCGTAGTAGTAAAAGGAGTTGATGCTTACGATGTTGGTCAGACAGTTGCAAATCTTAGAAAGATATGTTATGCTAGAGGAAATGATACAAGAGTGTTCCAAGATGGTATCTATAAAATACTTGAAGAATGATTGTGATTATGTATGAACATTAAAAAGAAATCAAAATTTGTAGTTCCAAACTATGGCGCAAAGAGCAGAAAAGGTGTTAAGAATAGATGGCGCCATCAAAGAGGCATAGACAACAAAAAAAGAATAATGAGAAGCGGATATGGAGCTATACCAAAAATAGGCTATAAAAACGATGCAATAAAGAGAAATCTTGATAAAAACGGATTACAAAAAGTTATAGTAAGCAATCATAATGAGCTAAAAGAAGCAATGCAGATACCAAACGTTTCAATAGTTTTGCATCATGCTCTTTCAAAAAGGAAAAAATTAGAGATACAAAAACAGGCAGAAAGTTCTGGTCTTAAGATATCAAATAGGGTGAAACAATGACGATAAAATTTGCAAAAAGAGTAGCTTCAGAGATCCTCAAAAGAGGAGGAAGTTCAATAAGGATAAATCCTTCAAGTATAGATGATGCTAAAAAAGCAATGACCAGAGAGGATGTAAGAGCTCTAGTTAAAACTGGAGGCATATACGCAATAAAGCAAAAAGAAAATAAAAGTATTAATTCAAAGTTGCTTAAAATCAGAAGAAGTAAAGGAAGAGGAAGAGGTCAAGGTAAAAGAAAAGGTACCCTAAAGGCAAGAAATGGAGAAAAATGGCTAAAGAAAGTAAGGTCACAAAGATTCCTTTTACTTCAATTAAAGAATATGGGTAAGTTAGACAATGCGTTATATAACAAATATTACATGCTTATAAAAGGCAATAGCTTTTCTGACAAAGGTTCACTTCTTCTTCATTTAAGAGAAAGAGGTATAAATATTACAGAAGAGGAGTCAAAAGTAATAAAAGAGCAGATGTCTGCAAGATACAAAAAATAGTTGAGTTTATGGCAAAAATAGTCAAAGTAACATTTAAAAGAAAAAGAAATAAGCTTACAAATTATAAAAAGAGGCTGGCGCTAGTAAAGAGCAATTTAAATAGAATTGTAATAAGAAGTACGAATAAAAGAGTACTCGCTCAAATAGTAAAATACTCAGAAAAAGGAGATATAGTTTTAGTATCTGCTTATTCAAATGAGCTTTCTAAGTTCGGATGGCCATCAAGAAGCAATAAGCCTACAGCATATCTTACTGGCTTGCTTCTTGCTCAGAAAGCATCAGAAAAGAAACTTGAGGGAGAAGAGTACATACTTGATATAGGTCTTTCAGTTCCTGTTAAAAATTCAACACCATTTGTATTTATGCAGGGTTGTATAGACGGCGGTTTAAAGCTTCGTTCAGGTAGCAAAATAGAAGAAAAGAATTACAAATTCCAAGATTCGTATATAAACAAATTAAAGGAAAATAAAGCCCTTTATGAAAAACAGTTTAGTGGCTATATAAAACAAAAAATATCGCCTGAAGAGTTAAATAAATTATTTAATTCTGTAAAAGAAAAAATGTTAAACGCGTGATTATTTGGAAGAAAAAAGATTTGAGACAGTTTCAGAGTTTGCATGGTCACCAAAGACAAAGTTAGGTGTACTTGTGAGCGAAGGTAAAATTACAAATATAGACGAAATATTTGCTACTGGCAAACCTATAAAAGAGGTAGGCATAGTAGACAAGCTTATTCCAAATATAGAAGATAAGGTACTTGAAATAGCATCTGTGCAACGTATGACTAAAAACAACAGAAGGCAAAAGTTCAGGGTTACCGTTGTTGTTGGAGATAGGGCCGGACATGTTGGTGTAGGCGTTGGAAAGGATGTAGAAGTAAGGCCAGCAATAGATACTGCAATAAGAAATGCAAAAAAGAATATTGTTTCAATAAAATTAGGTTGTGGTTCATGGGAATGCAACTGTGGAACTCCGCACACACTTCCACTTACAATAAGGGCAAAGGTCGGAAGTTCAGAAGTTATACTAAAACCAGCTCCAAGAGGAGTAGGTATTGTAGCTGCAAAAACAATGAAAACTGTAATTGAACTTGCAGGAGTAAAAGATGTATGGACTTATTCTCGTGGAAGAACAAGAGACAAGTATAACGTTGCAGTAGCTACTCAAAAAGCACTAAAGAAAATAAGTGAAATTAGAAATTCATATGTAGTAAAGGTACTACAATAAACTCTCTTTCTAATGCCACATTTATAAATCTTTATAAATCAGTTTATTCTAATTATTTTATATTTTAAGCCTTGATGGTGTAGCGGCAGCATAAGGGACTGTGGATCCCTAGGTCCGGGTTCGACACCCGGTCAAGGCCATACCTAAATAAAATCTACTATGTTATTTATATTTATATCTTGTTTATGTATTCTTATTGGTATAAATGTTCATAGCTGTGTTTTCAGTAGGTGCAATAGATGCACTAGTGCCTGTATTAATAATAATTGTTTTCATAGCGGCAGCAGGTGGCATAAGTAGAGGATTTAGTCTCTTCAATTTATTTGGTATTGGTACACTTATAAAAACAGGTCCATCTGGAAAAGGTTCACTATCCCAAAAAACAATGAAAAAAAGCTATTTACATTACGGCCAGAAACCACTATCAATTAAAAAAACAGAGATTAAAACAGATGAAAATAAAAAGAATTATAGACTTAAAAAGGACTTCGAAAAGAACTTTTCTAATAACAGAGGCAAAGCGGCTCAAATAAATGTTGCTTCAAATCCAAAAAATGCAGCTATTATTGAAAATGAAGGCAAAGGCGCTGAGAATAAAAATAAAGGAAAATCTATTCTTCCATTTGCAGGAAAAACCTTACTTAATCTAACATCGCCTCTTCTAAAAGGGTCAATTCTTGCGGGGGGTGGATTTATAAATATGGTAGCTAAAAAACGTGATTACCATAAAAAAAATATATTTTACAAATACGAAACCAAAACCCTAAAAAGTGGCAAGGAAAACTTCTCATCCTACAATAATGACAGTGAGAATACATTAATACAAGAAGGTTTAGCTTCTACTATTGCTATTAGGAAAAAAATATTAGAAGACAGAAGACGCATTGCTCGCGATAAAAAACTATCAGATGCAAAAAAGAAATTTATGATTGCAAATTCAAATGCTGCAAACAGATTCTTTTTAGAGAGAGAAAATGAGTTTAGAACTGCACAAAAAGCAGTAGATAAGATGCGAGAGGAGTATGTACAAAAGTCAGCGAGAATACAAAGCATAGCAGATAGCAAAGAAAGGGAAGCGGCTCAAAAAGAGTTAGATGAAAGTACCTTTGCCAATTTCTCAAAAACTTATAATAAATTATTCGATACAAGAAAGGATTACGCTGCCAAGGAATTATCATCTAAATTATTTGAGAAAGGCAAAGTTTACGGTAATTATAAATACAAATTGAATCTATTTGGAAAAGGTGAAGATAAAGAAGGGGAAAGTGGATATTCTATAATAGAGTTCAATTTAGATCGCGAAGAAAAATAATTTATACTTTAAAATGTGATAGCACATATGCAAAAAGAACGCATGATAAGATTTTCAATTATTTTGGTAGCTTTGCTTTTAAGTTTGGATTATGCCTCTCCGTTATTATGTAGTTCTACCGTTTTGAGTTCTAATACTTATTCTGAGATAGCTAATTTTTCAAGTTATTCAACAGGAGTTGCACTTTATATCTCTGCATTTGCACTTCTTGCATCACTTTTTTTTATATCAATTGTATATATAATAAACAAGATATTTCCGTATGAGCGTTTAAACTCATTTATTAATAGCGAATACAAAGAAATAGTAAAAACATTTTTGATAATAATCATAATATACGCGGCTCTTTCTTTTGCTAGTGGACTTGCAGTTTCACTTACTGGTCAATCTGTAAGCAATGGTTTTTCTACAAACTTAGGGAATTTATTATATAACGCTGAAATTTATCTCTGTAATACAAATAATATTTTAACTAACGGGGCAGAAAATCTGATAAGTGTTGCTCTTGCCGATGGTTTATTTAAAGGTTTAGTTATAAACTGGGGTGGTTTACCATTGCCTCCAGTTCCTTTGCCGCCTCCTGCAGGAGACTTACTGCCTGTTGTAAAATCAGGCGTTCAGTTTAATTTGCTTACAAATAATATATTCCAAACTGATTTTGTTTCTGGTACACAGTTTGTAACTTCAGTAATGAATGATATTTTAAATAATGTTTACTTTCCAGCAGTAACTCTAATAACCGTACAAATAACTGTACTGCCTTTATTTGAAATAATAGGGTTATGGATACTAATACCTCTGGGATTAATACTTCGTGCATTACCATTTGTAAGAGAAATAGGTGGTACCTTACTGGCCTTTGGTATAGGAATAGCTTTAGTGTGGCCTTCAATGTTGGTTCTATTCAATGTTCCTGTATCTAACTTTTTCTACGGATACTTCTCAACAAATAACTTAACACCTACAACATCCTGCTCAAGCTTAGGTTTAATATCAGTAGTTTGCAACGCAATTAATTCATTTGGTTATTATGTTCCTGAAGCTGCGCTTAGCTCTGTAGCTTATGGTTCATTTACAAATCAAATAAACTCATTTTCAATAGCATTTTCTACATTATCTTCAATATATCCTGGGCTTAATTATATACTTCAAAATTCATTATATCTAATAATTCAAGTATTCATTTTACTTATCTTTGATTTGGTCATAGCATTTACAATAACGGATAACATAGCGCATATTTTGGGCGGAAGCATAAGGCTTTCGGTTACAAATAAATTGAAGTTGATATGATGTTTACATTTATTTCGTTATTTACTGCAACCGCTACAACAACCACATGCAATCTAGGCAATATCAATGCTAATAATTGGATATTCATAAATGCTATGGTAATACTTGCTATGTTTTCTATCGGAGCGTTAATATATGCTATAAGCAATCTAATGCCCGCAAAATCAGCTCAGAAATTAAAAGGCGAAGTAATCTATGAATTAAGTGAGGGAATAATAAGTTTATTGATATTTTTATCATTGATATCTTTAGTATATGCTTCTTGTTCCGTAGGTTCTGCGATTTCAGGCCAGGCAAACTACCAGAATTTATTTCAAGCAGATGAATACTATGTGGGCAATCTTCTTTTTGTAAAAGGTCCTGCTTTAATAGCAGAGTTAAGTTTTCAAGGCATAATGGTTTCCATAGATGGAAATATCGTAACATTTCTTATAAATCAAGTTACCGACTCGCTTAATACTGCTCTAGGAAATAAAGGCAGTCTTTTTAGCACAGGTAGTCCAGCCTCTTCAAGTTCTTCAGGAGCATCAACTTCCGGATCTGGAGCGGCACAAATAAGTACTGGATCTAGTATCTCACCTAATGTAGGATTCGGAGTTCAATTAACGAGTTCAGCTGATGTTGATGGTTTATTTGATACTTATGCGGGTACATATGCAACATATGGTGTCATAATATTAGTAACATTTGGACTTCTTTTTATACTATACTTTTTATTTCCAATAGTAAGCATACTTTCATTTGCATTGGTCGTTCCAGTAGCTTTGATATTACGTTCATTTGCTTTCTTAGGTCCAAGCATAAGAGGCATAGCGAATACGCTACTGGCACTAGCCATAGCATTTTACATAGTATTTCCTCTAACTGTAAGTATGAATAGTTATATCATAAACTGGATGTACTGCACTAACGGTGTAACAGTATGTAATCCATATATAGCCTATACTGGCAATTACAAAATAGCCAAAGTCCCTATAAGTTATCTATTAAAGCAAAACTCTGTTAACTTTTTGAATTATGGTGGCTTTTCATTAAGCCTTCCAGTAGACTTTTATGGTATATTGACTACTACATCTGGAGGAGTAGGAGCTGCTGTAACTAATCTTTTTGAAGGAATAGTTAATACTCCAGTGCAGCTTGAAAACTTTTCAGGTCTAGTTGCTGAGTACTTTTTTGAAGGTGTCCTGTTAGTTGCAATTGATTTGATGATAACTCTTGCATTTGCACAAGGTTTAAACAAAGCTTTAAATCAAATACCTTCGTTAATTAAATAGTGTTAATATGAAAAGTAAAAGTATTAAAAATAAAGTTTTATTCATTTTACTTTCATTAGTTACACTATTTTATATATTTAATTCAGTTGCAGCAGCAACTACTAAATATAATTTAGAAACACCGGCTTCACAGTTCTCTTTCTGGTTTCCTGTTATAATAGTAGCGGTATTTGTAAGTTTTGGTGTTGTTTTACTTTATTACATTCTTGGTTATGTTCTTAATAATAAAAGCATAATAAAAGGCGCAAAATCAGAGATAGAGCGTGTACTAAGCACAGTTGTAATACTTGTTATGGTAATAATACTTTTGAACTATTTCGGTCAAGCAACAAACGCTACCTCATCAATATCAAAAAGCTCTATTCAAACAATATGTCAGCAGCTAAACAATCCAAATACTGACAACTCTCTTGCATTTGTAAGTTCTGCAGAGTCTGTAAACTCGCCAACCTATAATATCTGTTCTGGAATAATACAAGGTGCAGGCGGTAGTGATATCACGTCAAATATAGATTATGGACTAGCTTCTGTTTATATTATAATTTCAAATTTAACAAATCAGGCAGCTAACAATCTTAATGCAATTTACGTATACAGAACATACACCGGTTTTCTTTCAAATTTCAAAGCTACTGATGGTTTGTGTTATCCAGAAAATGCTTGTTTGCTTGGTACTTCTGTAACAACACTAAATGTTATATACTCATATTCTCCATTTGCAGGATATAATCCATTAGTTACAAAATCTACAGAGTTTGTATCAAATCAATCTACCTTAATTTTTTATATGTTTATAATGCAACTACTTTTTACCTTGTTAATACTTTACGGTTGGCCTTATCTTCTTGCAGCAGGAATGATACTTAGCGCATCATACTTAACAAGAAAAGCAGGTGGTTTTCTTATAGCATTTGTCATAGCTGCTCTAATAATATTTCCAACAATTTATTTAATGGAGTATACAGCATTTAG
>JBMFWW010000001.1:195788-213963 GCA_049964835.1 Candidatus Micrarchaeia archaeon
GCGGTTTTCTTATAGCATTTGTCATAGCTGCTCTAATAATATTTCCAACAATTTATTTAATGGAGTATACAGCATTTAGTTCTAATACCTTAACTCCGGTAGGAACAAATCAAATACCTACCTTGGCGTTAACGGGCAAGGATTTTAATTCTAATATCATACATTATAACGGTGTTTCTGCAAACTTTTTTGTTTTTCCAAACGCAGAATATATTTTAAATAATGATGGATGTTGGCCTCACGATGGCCTTATAACACAAGAGCTTTTAGTTATAGGTGCTTACGCAACTCCTATATACGGTCTAATACTAGGCCTTGTCAATGTTTATGGTTCATTTGAGAGTACAAATGTGCAAACAATACCAATTCCATACTTTAACTGCACGCCACAAAACGCGATAAACTCAATTTTTGATTTAATGAATTTATATGGTATAATGTCAATAGTAGGTTTAATTTTTCCATTGATTAATATCTTTATCGGTATAACAGCAACGCTTGGAATATCCGGTCTTTTGGGTGGAACTACAAGTATATTAGGTCTTAATAGATTGTTATGAGTTTTTAATATGAATACAAAAAAGAATTTATTGTTTCTTTTACCAATTTTCCTAACAATAAGCGTAATTGGTGGCTCATCAACAACCACAACGTACTCTCCGACTTATTGCAATGATTTATTTAATAATGTACACGGAATAGTAAGTCCAGCAATATACACACTTTCTACATACACCGATTTGTTATCATTAACCGGTCTAATAATAATAGGAGTAATAATTTTTATGTCATTTTTATATGGCCTAGGAGTTGCATTTGGTATAGATAGTTTCAAAGCATTCGCAAAAACCGAATTTGTCGAGTCATTCGTAAACATACTTATACTAATGTTTGTTGTAAGCGGTATATTTGCTTCATCTGGTTTTATGTCCTTTTTTTCAAATTTGAGTTCGTCGGTAGTACCATCTACAATCCAGCAACAAGTAAACTCTGCGACTGGTATTAAAAATGTGTATGTAACAACATGTAATAATATACTAAATACTGAGGTACTTACCGGAATAGTTATACTTTTTGGTTCGTACGTTCAATTAATTGGCTATCAATTACTTTCAGGACTAACAGTTCAATTTTCATTTTCAGGAAAAAATTCATTCTCACTAGGTAACCTACTTCCAAGTTTCTCAATAACACCATTTGCAGGTTTAGGCATAACTCAAGCCTTTATTTACAGAGAGTTTGCTGCCCTTGCCGGATTCATAGGTGTAGGTATTGCAGTAATACTATTACTTTTTGTAATATACTTTCTTTTTCCAATACTATTTTTTGTAGGTGTTTTGTTTAGGTCATTTCCTTGGACCAGAGCCGCAGGAGGTTCACTAATAGCGCTTTTCATATCATTCTTTATAATATTCCCATCGATATTATCTGCATTTACCTTTTCAACAGCTGGAAATATACTTTCAAATATTTCATCTTTATGTGCAAACCCTTCAACAACCCAATCAACTTCAAAATCTTCTTTAGAAAGCCTTTGCATATCATCATCAGGAAGCAATATAATCTCATTTGCTCAGCAATATGGATTAGGTTCGCTGAGCGGAGGAGCATCATTAATAGGATATTTATTTGCTAATGGTTTTGGTTTTAATAGCAACCTCTCTTTATATTCGGAAGAGGTTGGATATTATGTAATAATGCTTTTAGGTTTGTTTATAGCATTTATCATATCTTATGATTTATTGGGCATATTGTCTAAAATACTCGGCTCTCCATCATTTAAGGGCAGTGACTTGTTTAGTAAGGTTATATGAACGCTTTAATGTTGCAAAATATAGTTGTGTTTCTTGCAAACACCTGCGTAAGTAGCGTAAGCTCGTTTATTACATCACCATATACCTCTTGGTTTCCATTAGTGGTCATAGCGGTTTTAGCAAGCGCATTTATTCTAATACTAATATACACCCTTTCTACACTAATAAGTGCGAGTAAGGTAAGGCCTTGGATAAAAAATAAACTACTTGATCTTCTTATAACATTAATTCTTGTAGGTGCTTTTGGTACCGTATCAACAGCAATATGTACTGCTAATCCTAGTCCCTACTTCTTAAATGCAGGCATACTTCCGAATTTGTGCAACAACTCAAATGTTAATGATATTTATGCAATATCATTATGTGATTTAAATCAGTTTAATGTTTACACATTACAGTTCAATCAATATCTATATTTTACTTTACTTTTGTTTTCTATAGCTCCAAAAGTTTCAGGAACATTAAGTGTTGGACTCAGAGGAATTGGGAGCATAGCTGGAATAAATCCACAAGTTTCGGTAACTACCGGAAGCGTAGATTTAGATCCTTTTGGAAAAATAAATAGATTTGATGGTTTTGTTTTGCCCGCACTTTATACCTTTGCGGTTCTAAATGAGGTCACCCTTCTTTTACTTGCAGCATCGCCACTGCTTTTTGCATTGTTTCTTGCAATAGGATTAATAGCACGTTCATTTGAAGTAACCAGAACCTTTGGAAATGGACTGATGGCTTTTGGTATAGGATTAGGTTTCATATTTCCAATAATTGTTAGTCTTAACTACGGTTTTCTTGATTATGGTATTCAGAATGCACAAACTTTAGGATTTGGCACAACTTCTTTAGGAGCAACACCATTAATACTACCAATAGTAAATCCAATAATTACTTTTGGAGCCGCAATAGTTGGTTATATATCTGGTACCGGTTCACCATTAGGTTATGCCGCATCAATAATACCTGAATATCTATTCTTATACTTTGGTTTGATAGTTGTAGGTATAACAATAATGCCAGTACTAACATTTACGATAGTTACTGGATTTGTATCAGACTTTTCTAATGCGCTAGGGGAAAAATTTGATTTCAGTAGTTTGTTGATAAATTTATTGTGATGCTATGAAAAACTTCAAAATCATATCAATAATCGCTCTTGTCTTATTTACTTTGCAGATAAGTTTAGCATTTTCTCAAATATACGGCGCATCAATATCTACCTCACAACAGTCGTCAAACCAACAGTACTGCTCTACACCTTCTGGGATAGTACAACAAAATGCTCCTTGGTACTGCAGCGAGATAAATCAGGCTATGATATCATATTGGGATAAATGGGCTCCGATAGCTCTTCTTGCATTATTTGTATCTTTTGATTCTGCACTTTTAATATATCTCTTAAGTGTCATTTTAAGTG
The DNA here is from genome assembly GCA_049964835.1 of Candidatus Micrarchaeia archaeon. Taxonomy (GTDB): domain Archaea; phylum Micrarchaeota; class Micrarchaeia; order Micrarchaeales; family CABMGC01; genus JAJZOD01. The sequence goes on from JBMFWW010000001.1 coordinate 199,014, forward strand.
ATGAAAAGATTAAGAACTTTGCAATGTCAGAATTTTATGAGGCAATAGCAACAGGTCTTATAGTAATAGGTTTTCTATCATTAGCTGCAACAATAATAGGTCTGGGACCCTCTTTAATAATAAACACTAATCCCTATACAACCTCTTTATCCTATATAAGCAATACAATAACTACAACACAAGGAACAGTATCACAACTTTTTAATATAGCAGCTAAAGATAGCATTTATACCTCAACAAAATTAGAAATATGTGCATCTGCATTTTGTTTTTCAAATATAATAGGAGTATTTAGCTTTTCAATAAATTACTTATTTGTAATACCCTCTCTTACACTAATAACCTATCTAAATGATGGACTTACTCTTTTATATGGGGAATTTTATATTATATTACTGTTTATGTACGCCGCAATACCTGTTTTCTTAATACCAGGTATAATTCTTAGAGCAATACTTCCTACTAGGTCTGTTGGTGGTTTAATGATAGCAATGGCCATAGGTTTTTATGTAATAATGCCCACATTATTTTCTGTAGCTTTCTACTTCACAAACACCTCACTTCTTAATGACTTAAATTATGCAACTAACTACCTCGCAGCAAACTCTGCAGGCGGAAATGCACAGATAAATGCAGCTTCCCAAAACTCGCCGTTGGTAGTAGAACTTAATCTCTTAGAACAGGGAATGGGCACCTTCTGGCTTTCAGTCCTTTTTTACCCGATACTTATATTTGGATTAACTTATGCCATAATAATTCAGTTGGCAAACTTCATAGGCGGAGCCACTCAAACTTCTTCAAGATTGAAGATAATATGATGATACTGTGATATTAATCGAAGATAAAATTAAAAATAAAATTACAAATAGAGAGCAATAGATAAAAATGAAATTTGATAAAATGGAAAATTTAAATAATAATATACTGATATATTCACAAGTGATTAATGCAGGTTTTGTTTAATATGAAAATCGATATGCTATTGTTTGTAGTTTTTGTAGGTATAAGCGTAGTTCTTGCAACAGGTGCTCTGTCAATACAAAATATAATTTTACAAATAATACTAACTATATTTTCATTATTTTTCTCAGTAGTTGCATTTTCTACAAAGTATTATACTTATCTATACCTTCCACTATTTAAAATGAAAAATAGAACTATAGTTTTAGATAACAAAGACCAGTTTATATTATCACCTTCTGGAAATACAATTACTCTAAATACAGATCAAGGTATCTACGCAACTGCATTTGTAAAAATACCTATATATCGTTCATCTACAGAGATGACTGATTCAGAAAAACTTGATTTTGGAAGAACATTCAGCAGAGTGATAACACTAACAAAAGAAACAACTAAAATGTCATCAGAGGTTTTTGTTGTAAATAAAGATGAATACATTAAAAAAATTAGAGACAAGGTAGATAATACCTCTGAATTGCTAAGAGTAGAGCAGTCTTCACAAAGTCAAAACACTACAAAAATTACGCGATTGAAAGGAGAGCTTACTATGTGGGAAAACCTAATGACAAATATAAGCGGTTCAAAATCAGAAGGACTTGTTAGTTATATTATGGTAAGTGCATTTGGAAATAATGACGAGGAAGCTTCAAGTATAGTATATCAAAAAGCAGACGAAATATCTGGTGGAGTTAGTGCTGCGTTAGGAATAAGTACTTACGTAGTTGAAGGTCAAGAATTACTTTCCCTAATAGAGCCGGATTACATGATACCGCTAGAAACAGTAAATGAGATTATACGGCAGAAGAGCATAAAAGAGGGAATATGAGTGATATGAATGGATGAAGAAACTGTAATGTATCTCGGATTATCTTGCATAACTCCATTTGTTTTACTAATAACTGCGTCAAGTCTTGGCGCTATAGGTATAATTATTGATATTTTTGCAGTATTGGCAGTCGCAGTAATTCTTTTAATAAACTATGCCGATTTCTTAATATTCCCACTAGTAACCAAAATTTTTGGCATAAAAATACAGTTATCAAAAGAGTATTACTGTCCAAAAGAACAGAACTGTGTTATTAAACAAGTTGGTGGAATATACTATGCAACGGGCTATCTTACTGCTAATTTATACAACTACGTTTTCAAATCTGAAGGTTCAAATATGTCTGATGATGATCAGATAGTTTCCGGACCTCAAAAATGGGAACGTATCGTTATGAATGTAGATTTTCCATTCAAATTTAATGTAATTTCAAATTCTAAAGATGTTCAAAAATACAGAGAAGATTTAGAAGGTGAACGTGGTTTTCTAGAATTTCAAATCTCTAGAGAATCAAATTCGGTAAATCCAAATCAAATGACGCTTACAGAACTGGAACGTAAAATGAATATAATACAAACAAAAATAGATAAAATGTCCTCTGGGGAGTTACCACTTAATACGATAATGTATATAGAGACTACTGCTGTTGGTATAACTGAAAAGGATGCGACAGATTCACTTACAAATCAGCTCAATATGTTAGAAACAGTATTTCACACCTTTGATGTAAGTATAGTAAGAGTTGTAGGCAGAGAAATACACACATTACACAAATTAAATTATGTGCTTTATGATGCTGCAGCGATGTCTAAACTATTCCAAAATCAGAAGTAAGCGTATAATTTTTTCTATACATACTATTTAATAATTTCACTGTTTATTTTATAATTGATAAGTATGACTTTGGTAAAGATACAGACAATGATGAGTAATGAAGTATCTAAAAGAATATTTTTAACTAGGCCTCCTGAACCCCCATATGAGTACATTCTTAATGATCCCACAAATTCAATATTTATAGGTACAAGCAAAATTTTCAAGGTACCTTTTACCTGGACATTTTCTAATATAACAAATCCACACATATCTGTAGTTGGAATAACAGGGGCGGGTAAGTCATTCTTTGTAAAGACATTCATAACAAGAGCAAGTTACATATGGAACACCAACGCCATAATAATAGATTGGGCTGGAGAGTATATTTCGTGGGTTAAGCAAAGCGGCGGCAGGGTTGTTGCGCTATCAAAGGGTGATTACTTAAATATTATGGATTTATCTGGAATGAAACCTATAGATAGGACAAAGCAGATAATGAACTCACTAGATATATTAACTGACATATCACTTTATCCGGAGCAAAGAAGGCTTACTGCCGAGGCTATAGAGCAATCATATCTTAACATGGGTTTCCCATTAGCTTCTCCGCCTCAGCCAGGCAAAGAGCCACCAACACTAAAAGATGTTACTAAACTGCTAGATGAAAAGCTTCAGGAAGGTACATACGAGTATCCTGCTGAACTTGAAAATGCTATTTATCGTCTTAGAGAGTTTTCAAGAGAGGGTGAGGACTACTTTGCTAACAAAAGCACAATAGATATAGGAAAGCTTACTACTTCTGGTTTGGTTGATCTTGATTTATCAAGCCTTCCCGATGAGAGGTTCAGAGCAATGGCAGCTCTTTTCATACTTCAAACATTAAAAGAGAAAATGCGCCTCGAAAGTTGGAGTTCTTCTGCAGGTCTTAAAACTCTTGTTGTTTTGGATGAAGCGTGGAAGGTAGCAAGCGACGAAAGAAGCGATGCAGTTACTATAATACGAGAAGGAAGAAAGTATAGCTTTGGATTAATAGTTGCATCACAAAATCCTACAGATGTAAATGAAGCCATATTCTCAAATGTTGGTACAACATTTATGTTAAGAATAAGGTTTGAAAAGTTCATGAATTATCTTCAAGGTTCACTTAATTTCTCAGATTTCATAAGAAATGAAATAAGTAAATTAGGTGTAGGCCAAGCTGCTATTGATATGGCATTTAATACTGGAGTTAGATTCCCAAACGTATTTCTTGTAGATAAAATAGTAGGAGAGTTGCCTATCGATACATATTCTTTATACATTTCAGATATTTTATCAGAACAGGAATTAAATAATAATGATATAAAGAAGGAATACGACTTTGATAAAGTAACCTTCAATTCAATACTAATAGAACTTGGTTTTGATATGGCATCCATAAATAAGCTAATTGATTATATGAATAGTTATGGCCGAAACGTATCAATAAAGGACTTTGTAAAAGAAGCAATATCTGAAGGCTTAAGTAAAACTGTACTTATTAACTTTTTACGTTCGATAGGCCTTGGCGAATCTTTAATATCAAGAGTAATGTCATATGTACAATAAAGTGGTGATTAGTTGCAAAATACTTTTGTAGTTAGTAAAATTGATCTCAAAAAGATGTTATCTCCTTTAGGCGTAAGTCCTGGAAGCATAGAATCAATTTTAAATATACTTGACAAATCTCATAAGCATGTTGATGCGATAGCCTTTGTAGGAATGCTACAAAAATTAGGTCTAAGTTCAGATAATATAGAAAATATATTAAGAAGAATAGGTATAGACGATACAAGAATTATAGAGATATTTAATTCATTAGATGAGGAAAAAATAGAAGCAATGTATGGTAAAGTTGCTGAATTAAAGGTTGAATAAATGGCCGTTGATAAAAAAAGGAAGACTTATTGTATAATGTGTGGCAAGGAAAAAGAGGGTATAGAAATAAAGACAGACAATGTGATAAATTCAATACGTTTCATTAAGAAAAAACTATTTCATTCAGAGAAAAATAATAGGCTTGTTGTTTGCAAAGAATGCTATCCTATTTATACAAAAAATAGGAAACGATACATATCCAGACAAAGATTATACATAACATTAGGAGTACTGTTTATAATTTTTTCATTAATACTCTGCGCCAAATATAGGAACTTTTTTGCTATCCTTATTAATACTAATAATATTATATATCATTTCATTACTTAATTATACTCCTGAACTGTCGATTTCAAGTAATAATAAAGCTAAATTTGCATTATTTACAAATAAACAAGATAAAGATTCATTGTCTTCAGCAAAGAACGGTGTAAAGAATAAAAACGTAACTAATAAATAAGTTCAATAATTAGTTATATCTGTGGTTTCTTGTCTGAAGAAAATATTCCTGTACCAAAAGTTGAAAAAATAGACATACCAGGTAAACTTAAAGGAACATTTGAAGAGATAAATAACATAATATTAAAAATACCCTCTTACATATCAACAATTTCAAATGATAATATCACAGTTGCAATGGTAGAAAGCAGGAATATACATAAACAGCCATATCTTTTCTACATGTTTGTTTTAAAAAACGACACACTTTCTATAATATACTCAATACCTAATGACACTAGCGAAACTATGAGAAGAGCATTTGTTATGAAAAACCTAGCATTTTTTCTATCAAATATAACTGAACTTTATGAAATATCACAAAAATACTTCTTTCAATATGTTGATTCTACAACGGACAAACTTCTTTCTGGAATATCACAAAACTATACTGTTTTATTCAACAAATACGACTCACTTTTATCTGAGTATAGAGCTATTAAACGATTGAACATAGAACTTTCAGCATCGAATAGGAATTTAGTAATACAAACCTCTGATTTAAGTGAAGAAAATAAAAAGTTGAAGCAAGAGCTCAGCAACCTGCAGAAGTACTCTGATGAATCACTAATGGCATTGGTTGAAGATTGGATTAATGTACATGGAAGTAGCATAGACATAGATGAATTTGCTAAAACATATAATTTATCTTCTCCAAGAGTTGAGGAAATACTAGATAAAATGGTCTCAAAAGGCTATATAGAACTAAGAGGATAAAAATGAAGTATATGGTTTATGTAAATAAGCAATTCAAAAATATAAGGTCTTATAGAGTAATAAAAAGTGTAAAGAATAATACAAACTTTCTTTCGAGAAAAGTAATGAGTTTTGTTGATAAAAGAATATTAAAGAAAGAAAGTATATAACTGCTGATATGAATGGTTTCAAGAAGAAAGATTGCAATAGCCGGTATACTTGTAGCTGTATTAATAATAGCATTGATACTTTTCATATACATATATTATGCTGAACTTATCTCAAATATTAAACCAACATATTTAGAGAACGGTCCAATATCTACAAATATATCTGTATTTTCTTCCGGTCTAGCATCATATAATCAGTCTCAGAGTGCCGTGATTTATGCATATATAAATTATAATATTAAAAATGCAACAGATTCTAGAATATCTTTATCTCTTTTAAACAAAAATCCAATACAAAGGATATATCTATTAAATGATCAAAACGCTTGTTATGACTGTTTTAATACCGCTTCACTGGAACTAAATTTGACAAATGATTTATCTAATTATGGATTATTACTAAATTCAAGTAGTTTTCAAACAATTAGTGTTCTAAATACAAGCATTATACAAAAAGATTCAATTGTTATAATTCCTACTGGAATATTTCCGGCAACATTGCTTCCATATACAAGTTTTACCCAATCAAGTACTATTATAGATTTGTTAAATGAAAATGATACTATATTTTATATAGGTAGAAATTTTTCAAGAATTGATGAAGATGGTCAAATATTAGTTACAAATAATCAAACAGAGTCTGCATTATTTGGTGAAGGTATAAGTTCATATTCAAATTATACCACAACTTCTAAAAATCCATTCAACTTTAAAAGTCCGACCTTTAGGCTTTTCAATGGAACTATTTTAGGCGATATCTCCTATCTTAATCTAAAAGACAAAGGAACGCTAGCAGTTTTTAGTAATTATCCTAAGGTAGGCTGGAGTAATGCAACATCAATGTCGCAGGATATCTCTAGTGCAATAGCAAGTAGATTCTGGATGCAGAGTATTGCACATGGCTCATTAAATATAAGTAAGGCTCCAAGTAATAGTTCATTATCTGGAAAGGCATTGCTTATCACGCTAAATCAAACAATAAATGCAACAGGTTCTTATCTAGATACTGTAAACTCTTCATATGCATTAATAACTGTAAATAGTACTAATGGCTATAGATATCAAAATTACTTAATTCCATTTCATCTATCATATCTTAACAAAGCGGTAGTTAGTTTGCCATCAGTTATAGGATATGATCAGCTTGTCCCTCTAAGGGTCTCAATAAGCAATTATTCAACAAATAAAGCTTTTAGTTTAGTTGCATATAACTATACTAAAAATTACATATACAGTATACCATTAGACTTCTTCAATACTAGCTACTCTATTTATAAGTATAGCACATTTGATTTACCTACAGGTCAATATTATGTAGCTTCTCTTGTTGATATAAATAATAACTCTTATGGTAATGCTGTATTTTATGTTCCATACTTACATATAAATACGACAAGCGTAAATTTTGTAAACGGTACCTTTACAATAAGTGTTTTAAGTGGAGGAATTGGTCTTTCAAACATGCCTTATACAATAAGTATAGACGGGCAATATACTCAGCATGGAACTATAGAAAACGGAGTAATTAATTATACATTACCAAAGGGAACAACGTTGAATTATGGTTTGCATGATATAGAATTAAACATGATAAATGTCAATTATATACTTTATCGTTATTATCAGTCTCCTCCTGCAATACCTCCTATCTATCTGGAGTTTTTAGTTGCAGCAATTCTAATATTTTTATTAAATATAATACTAAAACCTCCAGTATCTGAAGATTACTTTATAGATATACCCCAGATACCTCCTATTAAAAAACAAGAAGTAGTAGTAAGTTCTGAAAAAATAATCTCCCTTTTTGATAATATAAACAATAAATACTCTTGGAAGTATATGCCTTTAACACCAGAAGAGATAAAGGTTGGAATAAGTTCTAACATAAGGAATAACAACATGCCAATATCTATAACACTTGAAAATACTAGAAAAGTTCTATACTCATTATCTGCAAAGGGAAAAGTTGATTCGGTAGAAAATTACTATATGCCTTCTGACTGGATTAAAAAATCAGGACATGATGCAGAGTATCTTGTTATATTTAGAAGGTTACGCGACTTTTTAGTTGCTCATGCACTACCTTTCACAGATTTAGACCAAGCTCAAGATGCCGACATGATTATTACAATAAGAGATAAAGTGAATAAGATATTCATATTTTCAAAAACATCAGGCGTTAGAAATATAAAACTAGACAATCAATCTAAATATATTATATTATTTCTCAATTCTGAAGAACGATATGAATTTAAAGAAAGGCTCGAATCAACTTTTGATGCTGAGATGAGCATTTTAAGATTTGCAATATTCAATAATCAGATAATACTTGGGGATCTGGGTAATCTAAAATCAATATTTCTTTAGGCTCATTTAAATTAATGTAAACCTATTCTTCATCTTCTCTATTTTCTAACTCTTCTTTGTTTTCTTCAGTCTCAAGTTGTGTTTCCTTCTCACCAAAAAGTTTGCTATATCTTTTTTCAATAAGTGATTTTAACGAAGCTTCAATATCCTCTTTTTTCAAGTTTGTTATCTCAGAAAGATCTGAAGATAACTGTTTTATATAGCGCATTATTGTTTTGTATCTCGTTTCCTGTAGTTGTAGGTTTCTAACTCCGCTAAGATATCTTTGCAGTATCCTTCCACAATCCATAACTGCAAGCTTTATTTCTTCTATTATGTCATCTTCTTTTGCAATTGCCTGTTTTCCTACTCCAGAATAAGGCACATAAACACTAGATACATTTATTAATATACTTACAGGTTCTTCATCAAACTTTCCTATTCCATATCTTTTCCATTGTATACCTTTTACAGCTTCAGTTATGGCGCAGTTAGATCCATCAAAAAGAAGTGGAACTTTATTTGCAAATCTAAGAACATTGCCCTCTGCTTCTATGGGATTGCCTTCCTTATCTACTGCGTCTGTAGTTTTTCCTGAATCACCTCCATAAGCAATACCTGCCTCAACTACAAAGGGTATTCCTCCTCTGAAAACCTTTGGTTTTCTTTCAACAACGCTTTGGAATTTAGGATTGAGTATGTTCTTTATCGCAATCTCTATTTGTTTCTCTCCTATTGTCGAGAGAGAGTCTAATTCTGGAGCCATCCATTTTATTTCCTTAAATATCTTTACTAATTTTTCAGCTTCACCCCATTGTAGTTTACCAGGTTCCATGTCAAAATCAACATCAGGAATCAGTGCCTTTATTTCAGCTATTTTGCCATATGTTACTCTAGAAAAGCTCTCTATTAAAAATGCAGAAAGGGTTTTTTCATGGCTTCTATGTGCAAACTCTACGAGATCGCTTGTGTCTATACCTAATGGGTGCGGTTTAACAACCTTTGGTTTTTTAGGCATTTCATTTACAGCTCTTAAGAAAGTTATTTCTTTTCCTTCGGGATCTATTAATTTTATAGTAGCATGTGGATTAGATAGGGCAGTTCTTTTTAAGTACTCCTCAACTCCATGATCACTATTTTCATACTTCAAATCGCCAAAATCTCCTAATACCTCTGTGCCTCTACTGAAGTTTTCTATATTTTTCATATCAGTTATCAGAGGTTTATTTGTTTTTATTTCCAAATCAACATTACATTCGTATGATTCTTTGTCATTTGAGGATCTTACTGTTATTGGTTTTCCTGTAGTTATTTTTGCAAATAAGGTACATCCTGAAGCTCCAATACCTTGTTGTCCCCTTTGTTGAACATATCTGTGAAATTTAGTTCCGGCAAGTACAGTTGCAAAAACCTTTCCTACCAATTTAGATGGTATTCCTGGTCCATTGTCTCTCACACTTATGTTGTACTTACCGTCGCTTATTAATTTTATATACACCGTAATTTCTGGAAGTATGTTTGCTTCTTCGCATGCGTCTAAAGAGTTTGTTACATATTCATGTACAATAGTAGTCATAGACCTTGTTTTACCTGAGTAGCCAAGCATCTGACTGTTTTTCCTAAAAAACTCTGATATCGAATGCTCTTTGAATTCTTTAAAAATCTCCTCTGATTTAACTCGTTCTGCCATTAAATTACCTATACTTTTTTCTTAAGCTTTCCATTATCCTATAAGCCTTCTTATGAGTTCCTCCCTCAACAATTATCTGCAATGCTGCAGTAGCTATTTTTAATTCCTCAACAGTTCCTATCATACTTAAAATATTGTCCTGCAAGGATATGGAAACACCACTTACCTCTTCTATATAACCTTTTGTTTTACCCTCTTTGCCTATGATTCTAGACTTTACTCTTTTTATTTCTGTATCTTTCTTAATAAGATCTTTTAAATCTACATATTTGAAAAAGTAATCCTGATTTAATAATTTATACGCTTGATTTAGAGAGAAGCCTTTTATTATTGCTTCTAGAACATTTTTTGCATTATACTCATCATAAGCTTCTCCTTCTATGCTTAAACGAGAGTTATCAATTATATCTATCTTGCAGTTAAGTCTTTTCTCAACCTTGTCTATCACTTTAGATATACTTCCAAGCCTTTTAGTTGGTATCAATATTATATCCATAAAATCATTAAGTATCTCACATTGGTTTTGAGTCATATATAGCTAAAAGCTAGTATAGCTAAAAACACCATTTGTTGTTAATCGCCTAGAACAACATACTCTATTTTTCTTTTCTATTAATAAATCTTTCCTTATACTTTGGTGTATTCTCATTTAATCAAATTAAGTTTTTATAGCATTTATCAATGACTCTTTTTATATAATATACACAATTTTATACAATACCTTTATATATCTTTCTAAATTATATATGATTGAATCGTGATTGTTTCAAGAAAGGAACATGTAAGGTTCATGAGCATCATGATTCTTTTGAGATGTATAAAGATGGCAAAAAGTCAAAAAAGAATCGAAAAGGAGCTTCTCTATCTTAAAAGTGAGATAGCGCTTCTCTCCGCAAAGGAGGGGAAGGTACCTACAGCTACCTCTGAAGGAGACATAAATTTGATTCTTAAGTATATGCTTGAAGAACGAGAAAAGACTAATAAAATTCTATACACAATAACTGAAAAGATAAAGAAGCTAGAGCAGGATCTTTCAGATAGCTATGTTGCAGAGCAGGAGCCTATTTCTTACTCTGATCAATTATCAAACAAAGAGGTTCCATTGTCAGCACTTGATGTAAAAATACTTAACTTTGCGCAGTCCAAAGGGATGATTTCTGCTGAGGACTTGAGGATAGAGATGAACTACAAAGGTAAAAATGCAGCATGCGCAAGACTCAACAAATTATACAAGCAGGGTCTTTTAGATAGATTCCAGCTTGGTCACAAGGTTTATTACAAATTTGATGCTGGCAAGGCGACCAATACACTTATTATATCACCTCCACGGTAGATGGATGGATCCGCACTCCACAGCGGGTTCATACCATCCTATTTCTAACTTGCCATAACTTTTATATTGTTAATTTACAATCTATTTTACATGAACGGAGTTGTTATATCGCACATAGCCGATTTAGATGGAATATCTAGCGCAGCAATAATAATGCGCAAATTTAATCTTAAAAAAGAAGATCTATTTTTTGCAGATTATAATAAAGAAAGCATAAATGCCATAAAATTCGAAGTTGATAAAAAGTTAAAAAAAGAAAAGGGATTATCTTTATTCATAACTGATTTAGGAGTTAATGATTCTACAAAAAATATTTTTGTAGAGATGATAAATAAGGTTAAAAAAAATTCTGGTAAGGTCTTTTGGTTTGACCATCATACCTGGGATAAATCGTCTATAAATAATATTGCTTTGCTGTGTGATGTTGCTGTTGTAGGAGAAAATACAGAGTACTGTGCAGCTGAGATAACTGCAAAAGAGCTAGAAATAAATGATTCATTTACAAAAAAATTACTAAAGATTGTACATATAGCTGATTTCAATATTAAAAAGAAGGACAAAAAAACAGATAGCATAATAGGCAGTTATGTTCTTAGCACTACTTATTACTCTTCTATGGATAAAAAGAAAAGAATTAATATAACAAGAAAAATTGCAGAGTCATTAAGCAAGAATATATTACTTCCAGATTTTATAGTTGCTGATGGTAAGCTATTTGGTGATATAAATAGGAAGAGACTTAAAGAGTTATCAAAGGATTTAGAACACTTTCATGATATAGGGATAGGTTTTTCAAAGTATATATCAACAAATGACGGATGCGAATTAGTACAAAAAGAAACTGGTGCAGATATCGGAGCATACATAAATGTAGATACAAATAAAGCACATCTGCGAAGTAAGTTCCTTGACTGCTCAGAACTTGCACGTTCATTTGGTGGAGGTGGTCATCCTCACGCATCAGCTTTTGAAATAGATAAAAAGTTGTACAATCTAAAAAATAAGAAGTCAAGGGAGCAGATTAAAAAAGAGATATTCAAAAAAGCAGAAACATTATACAAGTTTTCCAAATCCTGAAAGTCTCCATCTCTGTCCAAGATTTCTAAGGACTGAGATTTTTGAACTTTTATCTATACAAGCAACTCTATTTAATCTTATTTCTATTCTATTTTTCTTTAAATGTGTTATATGGCCAACAAAGGTTCCTGTGCCTATTCCTAATAACAACTGTTCATTTTCTTTAAATGATTGTTTTGGTATATCCGTTCTATTAAGAGAGACATACTCTATAGTAATATCATTTACATTATCTGGAAGCGTGCCTGCCTTTCCAACAATCTGGCCTACTAATCCATCTGCCTTTGTAAATGACGGATCGCATTCTGTACCTACTGCTATTAAACCTCCTGCAATTGCACTTTCCAACTTTTCAGATCCTGCAGATAAAGAATCTATTTTTGTTATTATTGGAGTATAACTATCTTTTTTTTGTGGATTAATATTAACTCCAGGACGTATCTCAATTTCATCGCCTACATTAAAGGTGCCTCTTATAACCGAACCTCCAACCACGCCCCCGACTATATCCTCTATATGAGTTCCAGGCCTATTTATATCAAATGAGCGTGCAATATTCATTATTGCATTAGATTTGACATCTCTTTCTGGAACCTTTATCTTAGCAAGCTCTTCGAGTAGTACATCTATATTTATGCCCTTGTTTGCCATTACTGGTATTATCGGCGCATTTTCAGCAATGCTTCCTTTGAGAAAGCTCCTTATTTGCTCGTAGCTTTTTTCTGCCTTATCCTTTCCTACAACATCTATTTTTGTCTGAGCTACTATCACATTCTTTATTCCTAGCGCATTTATTATCATCAAGTGTTCTTTAGTTTGCGGCATCGGGCATGATTCCGCCGCAGATATTACAAAAAGTGCGCCATCAATAATACTTGAACTAGCAATTGCAGTTGCCATAAGTGTTTCGTGTCCAGGTGCATCAAGCAACGATATTTTTCTAAAAGGAATAGCTACATTTCCACCTACACAGGTTTCTTCTACAGTATAGCTCTCTCCATCTTTTCCTGTGCACTTTCTTATGAGCATATCTGCGTAGCCTAACTTGATCGTCATACTTCTCTTCAAGCTTTCGCTGTGCACATCCGTCCAGGTATGCGTAAGAGCCGATACAAGGGTTGTTTTTCCGTGGTCAACGTGGCCTAATGTTCCAATGTTGAGCTCACTTTGTTTATTCATATTTTCACTAGTTCTCATTCACTCTTTTCCTTTGGTTTGAAAAGCTCTTCATGAGATTTTGTTCCGAACTGCTCAATAACTGTATTTATCTGAACAGTTTCTGGACCTACTGAGTTTCCTCTAACTAATCTTCTAGCTCTAAAACCCTTTCCCTTTATCTTCATTCCTGTGCCATAATTTAGCAAGGCCTTTACCTTTCTTATGCCGTCTATCTCCTTCCTTGATGGAGCTCCTGAAGCGTCGCTAAGCCCGGTTATTTTTAGCTTAAAGCCGTCTAGCCCTGCCATAGCACCTTCTACTACCTCTCCTATATTTTTTCCTATCAACTGAGCTTCTCTATCCTTAGGTACTTGTGCATGTCCAGTTTTTCCTGTTTTCTTATCCGAGTAAACAATCTGCATTATTTCACCTTAAATAAAATTATCTTTATATATTAATTATTTGTAACTTACCAATTTATCTATACATACTTTCGGGTTCATCCTTAAATCTCTTTATCCTATCACTTAGTTCTTTAGGTATTGCTGGTTTTACTTCCTGCAATGCCTTTGAGAAGTCAAGCTCCTTTACTATGTCTCTATTATTTCTTATAGCATTCATTCCTGCCTCTCTGCAAACATTTTCTATTTCGGCTCCGGTATAATTTTCTGTTAATGTAGCTACCCTTTTAAGATCAACGTCGCCATCTAATGGCATTCTTTTTGTATGCACTGTAAGTATTGCTAAACGTGCTTCTTCATTAGGCATAGGTATCTCAACTATTTTATCAAATCTTCCTGGTCTTAGTAATGCTGGATCTACCTCTTCAGGCCTATTTGTAGCTGCGAGTACGACTACATTCTTTAATTCCTGAAGACCGTCCATTTCAGTCAATAATGTGTCTACAACGCGCTCTGTTACTCTTGTATCATCATCTCCAGATCCTCTTGCATGTGCTATTGCATCTATTTCATCTATAAAAACTATGCATGGAGCCGCTAACCTTGCCTTTCTAAATATCTCTCTTACTGTTTTTTCGCTCTCACCTACGTATTTACTTAGAACCTCCGGTCCTTTAATTGAAATAAAGTTTGCTTCTCTTTCTGTCGCTACTGCTCTTGCAAGCATCGTTTTTCCAGTTCCTGGTGGACCTACAAGAAGAACACCTTTTATTGCACGTATTCCTATTTTATCAAACTTTTCCGGTTCCTTCAAAGGCAGCTCAACAGCTTCTTTTAACTCCTCTTTTACTTTTTCTAAACCTCCAACATCTTTCCAATGTACATTGGGTCTTTCTACAAAAACCTCTCTTAATGCACTAGGCTGTATGTTCTTCATAGCTTCAAAAAAGTTGTCTCTGCTTACAGATAAATTTGAAAGTATATCTACGGGTATGCTTTGTTTATCTACAATCATTGGAAGTATCTTTCTTAATGTTGCCATTGCAGCTTCCTTTACCAATGCATTCATATCTGCTCCGG
>JBMFWW010000001.1:214253-216429 GCA_049964835.1 Candidatus Micrarchaeia archaeon
GCTATGGCATCTATTTCATCCATGAATATTATCGTTGGCGCTTTTTCATTCGCATTTTTGAATATCTCTCTTAACTTTTCTTCACTTTCACCTACAAACTTGCTTACAAGTTCAGGTCCGGATATCGTTATGAAATTAGCATCGCTTTCATTTGCAACCGCTTTTGCAAGTAGTGTCTTTCCAGTTCCTGGAGGTCCATAAAGCAAAACCCCTTTAGGTGGGTCTATTCCTAATCTTTCAAATAATTCTGGATATCTTATTGGAAGCTCTACCATCTCACGTATTTTCTGTTTTGCATCATCTAAACCTCCTATATCCTCGTAATGAACATCTGCTATCTTAACTACGGATTCTGATACTGGTTCTTCTTTTACCACAAGATTTGTATTGCTAGTAATCTTAACTATTCCGTGTGGCACTACTTGAACAACTAAAAAGTTGAATACCAAACCAAACATCGGTATCGGTATCGAGTCACCCTTTGCAAGCGGTCTTCCATCTAATCTTCTTTTTGCATACTCTGTAAAATCAGGTGATATTGGTGGTTTTTGGCTAGGTGGAGGCGCAAGCGTTACCTTTTCAGCATCTTTAGGCTCTGTTTTTGCAACAAAGATTTTATCTCCGATTCCTACTCCTAAATTTTGTCTTAAATATCCATCTATTCTTATGAATCCTAAACCTTCATCACTTGGATGTGCCGGTCCAACTATCGCTGCTGTTGATTTTATCTTTCCTTTAAGCTCTACAATGTCTCCTGTGTTTATTTCAAGCAATCTGCGTGACTTACCATCCACTCTGGCTATGCTCTTTCCAGAATCGGTTACAAGAGCGTCTGCGACTGTGAGTTCTACACTATTAATCATTTTAGCACCAAAGCAGAAGTATAAATATATTTGTTAAAAAACTTATATATACTTTTGCGTATTAAATTACGAATGAAAAAGACACTAAACTTAACATGAACTTAGCAGAATTTATTCGCGGAAAGATTTTACAGGAATAAGCATAAATTATATATCTTTCCGTATATAATATCTACTGAATAATTAATACGTGTTACTTATGGGAAAATTTCCATTGGCAGATGAAGCCCTAACAAGAATATGGCTTTGCAGAAAATGCAAATCAAGAAATAAAGCAGGTACATTAAAGTGCAGAAAGTGCGGAAGCAAATACATGCGTGTAAAGAGAAAAGAAAAGATGGCAAAGAAATGATTAATGTTAAATAGAAGTGATTTACATGGTAGAAATGACACCAATTGAACAAATGATTTTAGGAGCTATGAATGAGCTCGGCGCTGTAAGCGATGAGAAGAAAAAGACGGCGGACGATATAGCAAAGAAGTGCAATAGACCAAAAAGCATGGTTACTAATGCTTTAGTATCTATGGCACAAAAAGGAGTAATAAAAAGAGTAGTAAGAGAAAAAGCATCTGGCTATTACGTTTTGAAATAAGAGTATTTTTATGGAAGACTCAGACAGCATTGAATTTGTTGCAAAGTATAAAAATTGGATATCAATACGAAAAACAAAGATACATCCGGATACTGGAAACGAGGAGATAGCATTTGCATTAGCAGGAATAAGACAGTCTGTCGATAAGAAGGCATTTGAATTTTTGGACATAGATACCAATTCTTTGGATGCTTATGCTGAAAAGCTTGCGAGTTCTTCTAAGAGGAGCATAGCAGGTTTTGCTGAGGCTTTGCTTAAGTTTTCAACTCCTGAAACACGTTCTGCAATAGAAAAGGCATCAGAAAAGAAGCCTGAGCATGAAGGTTTTGCCCGTGTATATCTTATAAGAAAGATAGCACAACTACTTGGTCTTGATTTTGATGTATCACAAGAAGCCATATCAAAAATATACCCTAAACTAAAACCTCCAAAGCCCAGAGGAAGACTTCCAAAGTCATAATAAAAGATAAGTAGCAGAAAAGAATAACACATCAATAATATACTTATTAATTTATGTTTTTTATATATCTTATAAAATTATCTTTATGGGGAGTTAGGCTAGCTTGGTAGGCTTTCAGGTTTGGGACCTGACGACATGAGTTCAAATCTCATACTCCCCATATTCTTTGTGGGGTTATATATAGAAGCCTCAAATGTTACCTTTTTCTAACATAATATTAGCATAAAGAAGTCCCGTTTGAAGTTTATAAGTTTTAGATT
>JBMFWW010000002.1:0-84131 GCA_049964835.1 Candidatus Micrarchaeia archaeon
ATACATCAATATCTGTTACTATTTGTGTATCCATATTATTTCATATTTAATCATAAGATTAAAAATTATGTGTATTTCTATGTTTTAGCTTAATTTTTGTTTTTAAGTCAAATTAGATCGGACGAAGGAAATTATACATTTACTAATTTGAAAAATATCTAATTTTATCATGCAAAGAAATAACTTTATAACTTGTCGATTATTATATTATTCGTATTACATGTTATTTTCCGAGGTTTCAAAATATTATCAAAAATTAGAAGACGTATCATCACGACTTAGCATGATTGATATATTATCTGAGTTGTTTTCAAAAGCTTCAAAATCAGAAATAAGATATTTAATATATTTTACACAGGGCGTTCTAGCTCCATCTTTTGAGGGAAAAGAAATTGGTCTTGCAGAAAAGTCGGCAATATCCTCGATAAGTTTATCGACTGGTTTATCTGAGGAAGTTATAGAAAAGGAATTCAATAAGACTGGTGATTTGGGCATAACTGTAGAAAATATGATATCAAAATCAAAACAAAAAAATTTTAATCCTAGTCAATTTACATTAACTGAAGTTTTTGAGACAATGGAAAAAATATCAATGTCATCTGGTCAAGGAAGCAAAGATGTAAAGATAAGATTGCTTTCAGGACTCATATCAAATTCATCATCACTTGAAGCTAAATATATAATACGATTTGCTCTTGGTACTTTACGTTTAGGTCTTGGCGACGCAACAATTCTCGAATCACTTTCAAAAGCGGTTACTGGTGAGAGAACTTCAAAAAGTGATCTTGAGAATGCATATAATCTATGTAGCGATTTGGGAAAGGTAGGTTTTGTTCTTTATGAAAAGGGTATAGAAAAAATAAAGAATATGGAGATATCACTTTTTAATCCTATACGGCCAGAACTTGCTGAGAGAGCAAAAAGCTTTACTGAAATAATGGAAAGAATGAATGGAACCTGCGCTGTTGATGGGAAATATGATGGTTTAAGAATACAGCTTCATATGGATAAAAAGATAAAAAGAGTTGAGTTGTTCTCTAGAAATCTTGAAAAGATGACACTTATGTTTCCAGAAATTGTAAAGTATGCATTAACGGAAATAGATGCAAATTCTATAATATTAGACGGGGAAGCAATTGCATATGATGAGGTAACTGAGGAGTTTAGGCCTTTTCAAGAAACAATTCAAAGGAAGCGTAAGCATGGAGTTAAAGAAAAAAGTTCCGAAATGCCTTTGCATCTTTTTGCATTTGACATAATGTATCTTAATGGTACTTCATTAATAGATAGACAATACTCTTCTAGGAGAGAATCTCTAGAAAAGGTGTTAAAGAAAAGAGAAGGTATACTACCTTCTATTAGGTCTATAGCAAACTCTCCAAAAGATTTGGAACTATTTTTTAATAAGCAGATAACTTTAGGATTAGAAGGTATAGTAGCAAAGGATTTAAATGCAAATTATGTGGCAGGAGCAAGAAAGTTTACATGGATAAAAATGAAAAGAAGCTATAGAAGTGAGCTTTCTGATACTTTAGATCTTGTGATAATAGGATATTATTTGGGCAAAGGTTCAAGGGCAGAATTTGGCTTCGGAGGTTTACTGGTAGCTGCATATAATGATAAAAAAGATGTATTCGAAAGCGTAACTAAAATAGGTACTGGGTTTACTGAGAATCATATGGCATTTTTCAAGAAACTCCTTGACAAAATAAAAACAAAGAAAAAACCTGCAAGAGTAGAATCTGAAATAGAACCTGATTTTTGGGTAGATCCAATTTATGTTATAGAAGTAATAGCAGATGAAATTACTAGATCACCAATGCATTCTTGCGGTAAAGAAAAATACTCAAATGATGAGGTAGGTTATGCATTAAGATTTCCAAGGATAGTTAGTAATGGAATAAGAGAAGACAAAAAAGCAGAAGATGCGACTACAACACATGAAATAATAGAAATGTTTTCAAAACAGAAAAAGAGTCCACTAAAGGAAAATTAAATATTAAGATAATAAAATTTATATTATATTTCCTTTAAATATACTTGAATACTCTTCATATATCCCTGTAAAATTTTATGTTTTTGAGATATTCCACTATTTCTGTTTAAGCAAAAGATATTTAAATATATTTATGTTTATATTTTCAAGGCGATCATATGGTAGATTTTTCCGGAGACTATTTGGGAAAAAATGTAGACAATAGTAGTGTAAACTACTCTCCACAGATAAAGATTGTTACTGTCGGAGTAGGTGGCGGAGGTAATAACACAGTAAACCGATTAATAAAGGTTGGTGTTAAAGGTACTGAGCTTGTTGCTGTAAATACAGATGTACAGCATTTTAAGATTCTTGATGACAGAATTAAAAAGATACTTATCGGTAAAAGTATGTCAAGAGGTCTAGGAGCAGGAGGAGATCCAGAAGTAGGCGCAAAGGCAGCTGAGGTTGACAGACAACAATTAGAAGAGGTTCTTTCTGGTGCTCAATTAGTATTCTTGTGTGCAGGAATGGGAGGAGGAACAGGAACTGGAGCAATTCCTGTGGTTGCACAGATAGCAAAAGAGCAAGGAGCAATTGTAGTTTCTATGGTAACTTATCCTTTTGATTTAGAAAGAGTAAGAAAGGTAAAAGCAGAAGAAGGTATACAAAAGTTAAGAAAGTACAGCGACAGCGTAATAATACTTGATAACAACAGATTGGTAAAACTTGTACCTAATCTTCCTATGAATGAAGCATTTGCAGTTGCAGATGATATACTTGCAAAGGCAATTGGTGGTCTTGTTTGGACAATAACTCAGCCAAGCTTGATAAACATAGACTTTGCAGATGTAAGATCAATAATGGGAAGCGGAGATGTAGGATTTATATCTGTAGGAACAGGAAAAGGAAACGACAAAGTAATAGCAGCATCAGAGCAGGTAATCAAAAATAAATTACTTGACGTAGACTTTGAAAATGCAAAGGGTGCACTTATACACATATCTGGAGCATCAGACTTAACATTAGGAGATGCAATAAAAGCTGGAGAAATGATAACAGAAAGAATGGATCCGAAGGCAAATGTAAAATGGGGTGCAAGAATAATACCTGGCTATGAGGGTCAATTAGAAATAGTTGCAATCGTTACTGGAGTCAGTGGATCAAGTATTCTTGGCAAATTTGAGGAGAAGAAAAGATCAAACTCCTTCAGCGATATAGAGATGATATAATGGCAGACTTTGATTATGATGCATTTCAGCCAAAGGTTGCAGTTGTAGGTTTAGGTGGACAGGGAAGCAACCTAGTGAACAGATTAGTTTCAAATAATATCAAAAGCGCAGACACAATTGCGATGAATACAGACATAGGTCATTTGAATATGATAAAGGCTCAAAAAAAGATTCTTTTGGGTAAGGACATAACAAATGGTCTAGGTGCAGGTGGTTATCCAGAAGTAGGTGCAAAGGCAGCTGAGGTAAGCAAGCAGGATATAATGAACGCCTTGGAAGGATATGACCTAGTATTCATAGCAGCAGGAATGGGAGGCGGAAGCGGAACAGGTTCAGCTCCGGTAGTTGCGCAGGTAGCTAGGGAGATGGGTGCAACAGTAATAGCAACCGTTACATATCCATTCGCGCTTGAAAGAAGCAGAAAGCTAAAAGCGGATTGGGGTATAGAACAGCTAAATAAGCAAGCAGACTGCGTCATTGTCATAGAAAATGATAAGCTACTTTCATATGTACCTAACTTGCCTATAGAAAGAGCATTCGAGTTAGTAGATAACATAACTGGAAATGCAGTAAAAGGTATAGCAGATACAATAACATTGCCTAGTCTTATAAATCTAGACTTTGCTGACCTGAGAAATGTTGTAAGAAACACAGGAACAGCTGTAATAAGTATAGGTTCCGGCTATGGTGGCGACAAGGTAGAGCAAGCAATAAAGACAACAAAGCAACATCCATTGCTAACTGTAGAGAATGAAGGTGCAAAAGGCGCACTGATACATGTAGTTGGAGGAACAAACCTAACTATAAGCGACGCAACAAGAATAGGAGAAGGAGTCACAGACAATCTAGCTTCAGATGCAAATGTAATCTTCGGCGCAAGAATGCTTCCAGAACTTAATGATCAAATAAGAGTAATGTCAGTTATAACTGGCGTAAAGGCCAAGTTTGGACAATTAAGAAGCAAGGATATACAAGAAGCGCATTCAATGAGAATGGAGATTGCAGAAAGGATATATTAAGCAGAACAATAAAGTAGCAATAACTGTGATATTACTGCAAAAACTACAAAAGTAAGGCCTTTAATCTATTTAGTGACTATCAAACGCTTGCTATTTGCACGCGTGAAGGCTTTTGTATGTTGTTTTAATGGTATTAATATCACAAAAAAAGAGTTTGGATCTCATACATTTTGAGCTTATAATAAAAAGATGCCCAATATGCCTAAAGGACACAGAACAGACGGCCTATTATGTACATAAACCAGATCTGTCGGTTGAGTTCAAAACGAACACAACTCCTCAGGTAACAATAAAGGTTCTTCCAAATATTGAGCATGTATACGAATGGTATGTTCTTGCAACATGCAGTTCGTGTAAATATACATATAAGGTGACCGGCGTGCCAAAAATGAAAGAAAAAGAAATACCTAATAAAAGTATAATGAAAGATATAGAATTAGTTTTAACTTGCTGTGATTTATGCTATAACGAGTACTATCGTTATGTAGTTGGCGATGTTTTCATTAATTTATCAACAGGCGGAAAGGTATACCTATGTGGCAATCATGCTAAAGATATAGAAGCAGAAAGGGCAAAATCCGGAAGTTACTCATTTCTTATAAATAGGATGCGTATGTGGGAGGAAAATAAGGAGGTTCCAATAGTAGTCAATCTAAAATCTGGCGGAGATTTTATTCTTAAGAGCTTTGATGGTCTATCAACTAATATACTTTTACAACTCTTAAGCAATAGTGAGATGCCAAAAGCAGAGCTATACAACTCACTAAACAAAAACTTTTTTAAAATAAAGCAAAAGCAGCTAGATGAATGCATAGGTTATCTTAAGGGTGCATCTTTATTAACAGAAAAAGAAAGTGGCTCATTTTTAAAGAAAAGATACTTATCACTTACAACTACCGGAAAGGATGTTGCAAAGAACATTAAGGAATAATCTTCTTGTTGTACATATAGAGAATTTCATTTATTGCTTCTTCATCATCTTTTTCTCCAATTGCATTGCATACTGATCTTATATTTTCAGCATTTACTGGTTTTCCTAGTATTATGAGGAAATATGCGGCATACATATATGGTATTCTTGTTCTAATTCCAGTTTCAATAATTTTTTCTATTCTTTCATCAGTTGGTTTGACTCCTGCGGCAACAAGTAAATTTTTTAATGAGTCTTTGTCTATTTGCTTGCCCATCAAGCTCAAAAAACCTACGGCATATAGATACGGAACTATTAATGGAAAGTCATTTCCTATTTTTTCATCAATTATTAATCTGCCAAGAGAGTCAATAAGTATTGTATTTATATTTTTATTTATTCCATCAATTATCTTTGAAATGATAAGAAGTTGATACTCGGTCTTTGATGTAGTTTCGCTAGTCATACAACTTTATATTAATATTAAAGTATTAAATATATGTGTTTTTATGAAGTACTTCATATATGGTTCAAGCATCTTTCTCAAAAGCAACATATTCAACATGACAGAACTTTTTAATACCTTTAAAATAGAGTCTAATTTTGTAAATGCATATATTGTGCAGGCGCGTAATGTAGACATCTCTAAAAAAATAGAGCCTTCAGTTTTTTATCGCATACTTAAGATTAAAAATTATGGAGATATACATAAGAATTCTTATCTAAACGATATAAAATTAGTTCTTGACAGTACAATAATACCAAATAAAAGAATACGCTTAGAGTGCGTAGATATAAACTCAAGAAATGGTTTTTCAGCTAAGGATATAGAGGTATTTTTAGGTAAAAATCTTGAAAAGAAAGGAGTAAAAATCAGTTTAGAAAATCCCGAACTTTTATTTTACATAATACTTTTTGATATGAAATGTTACATAGGATATGTTTCATATAAAAAAATAAAGTTTATAGATCCAGGAAGGCATTATAAAGTTCTTTCATCAGGAATAAGTAGAGCAGAATTAAAGCTTATAGAGGCGTTTGATGACTTTAAGATAAATCTTAAAAGCAACTCTATAGCAATAGATCTGGGCGCTTCTCCAGGAGGCTGGAGCATATTTTTAGCAAAGAAAAATATGAATGTAATTGCAATAGATCAGGCAGAACTTAGTTTAGATAAAATCAACTCTTTTAATATAAAAGTAATTAAACAAAAAGATGAAAATATAAATGAAATAATTAAAAGAAAAGGTTCTGAAGAAAAGCAAATAATTCACATTAAAAAAAGGTTTCAGGATGTAGATTTAGGGAAAATAAAAAAAGCATCAATACTTACATGTGATATGAATATAGATCCTAAAGATGCTGCAACTGCTGTACTTCTTTTCAGTAAATACCTAAAAAAAGATGCATATCTTATCTTTACAATAAAATGCAAGACGCGTTACGTTAAGAAATATATCGAAGAAACAAAGGATATTCTTTCCCAAAAATTTGTTATTAAAGAGATAAAAGCTCTGCCAAGCAATAGACAAGAACTTACACTTTACGCAAGATATGCTACAAAATTCTCTTAATTTTTAAAAGATGCTCTATTGCTCTATCTCTTATCTGAATATCTTTATCTCTTTTTGCAATCATAACTAGAAAATCAATATCTTTTTCTGTAATCGGATTCATGACTACGGCTAATCTTACAATATCACTTCCCTTTCTATATAACCTATGTAATGTCCTAATACTTTTAGTTTTTATTGCAAGATTTTTACTTTTCCACTCCAAGTCTTCACTCAAAACATAGCACCTTTTAAGGGAGATATTGCTTATTCTTAATTTTTTCCCTGATGTAATCTCCTACAAATGTAAGTCTTGGTCCTTGGAGTGCGTCTTGTTCTAACTTTATTCTAGACTTTATCATACGTTGAAGCTCCACCTCCCATTCCTTATGCTTCTTTATCCATTCGTAATTTAACATCTCCTGCGCCCTCTTAAGGTCTACATCAGATGCTTTAATAGTTAGTTTATTTAAGAATTCATACTTGTCAAGGTCTGACATAGTCACTCCTAAAAATCTAGCTTCTGGGGTAGCAACATCACTTCCTATATACGCAAGATTTATACTGCCTGTTTTTATTGTCCAGTAAATATACCATCCCCAAGCATCAGAGTCTGTAAATACATAAATAGGTAAGCCTTTATCTGCAAGTTTTCTTATTATTCTTCTAGTTCCTCTAGCAGCTTGGCCCTGTGGCGTTATAAGTATTGCATTTTCCTTTTTCCAAAACAAATCTTCATTTAATCTCTGCCATAATGCATCCTTTTCCACTACTATTACATATTTAGCATTAACATCTACAAATTCTATATCGTTATCGACATCACTAGGTATCGCCCATCCACTTCTGCCTTGTTTGGTGCAATCAATCTCTATCTTTTCATTGCCGAATGTGTCTATTATGCGCATATTTCCTGCAAGAACTCCCTTCCTATTTGCATTTAAGTTTAGATCCTCTCTTTTTAACGAAAGTGCTACCTCAATATCTTCTATAAGTGGATTTGATTCCGTCTGTTCACTGAATACATTTTCGTCTACATCTTCTCCAAGAGAAAATTTAAGCTGATAGTAAAGACCTCTTATTGTAGTGTGCAGTCCTTCCTTTACAAATTTATGGCATTTTGCAGCAACCGCCATAGTTTGCATAAACCTTTTTGATTGCGATACATTTACGAAGCTTCTCTCTTCTTTTGTGGACCCTAATCTCAAATAACCATTTTTCTGATCAAAGATAATATTTGATCTGGTTCTAGCTAATGTTGTAAATTTAGGATTTGATCCATTCTTGATATCTCTAACTATTGAGTCAGCAAGATCCTCTATTTTTTTATCAGGTTTTTTATTTTCTTTATCTTTAGCCATATGTTATCATTCTTTTTCTTCAAGAGATAAAGGTTTTCTTTCTTTAGAATCTGAATTTATATATTCTTTAAGCTCCTTAACCATAGCATCTCTTCTAGGGCTTTTCTTAAGAACATTCTCTAGCACTTCAGCAATATTTTTAGCAGGTATTATTTTTATCTTTTTAAGCTCCTCCTTATCTAAGTTTATGTCTTTAAAGTTTGTATCTGGTATTACAACCGATTTCATACCAGCTTCTATAGCCGCAAGAACTTTGTATGATACTCCTCCTACGGGTAGAACCTCCCCTCTTACCGAAAGTGAACCAGTCATAGCAAAGCTTTGGTCTACAGGTATTCCTTCAAGAGCAGAAATTACTGCAACAGCAACAGAAATGCTAGCGCTATCTCCTTCAACTCCTTCATACGTTTGTAGGAACTGCACATGTATATCATATCTTGTCATATCCCTTCCTATATGCTTTTTAATGATTGCACTGATATTTTTGACAGCTTCTTGGGCTATCTTACCAAGTTTTCCAGTTGGTATTAACCTTCCTTCGGTTCTAGAGCTTGCCTTGGTAACTTCTGCAACTATTGGAAGTACTATCCCCGCTGAAAGATAAGAAGAGCCTACAACCGCAAGACCATTTACTCTTCCTATGGCATATCCGCTAGTTTTGAATATTTGATAATCCTTTCTGTACTCAAGATTTTGGGCTACATACTGTGCTTCTATGGGCTTTGAAACGTTCATGGCCTTTATTACATCATCTCTAGAAACTAATTTTTTATTGTTTTCTTTTGCAATGTCTCCAGCTGCACGTATCAATCCACCAAAATCCCTAAGTATTAATGTAAGCCTGTTTTTTCTTCCACTTCTTCTTTTAGCCTCATCTATCAATAACATACATGCATCATAACTGAATGGTGGTATTTTTCCATCTTTTTTAATCTCTTGTGCTATGAACTTTATTAATTCATATCTATTTTCTTCAGTATCTGGCATTGACGATTCCATATATACTTCGTAACCATAACCTCTTATTCTGGATCTTAGTGCAGGATGCATTTTTTGTATATCTTGTAAATTACCTGCTGCAACAAGCAAGAAGTCACATGGTACAGGCTCGGTTCTAATCAAAGCACCAGAACTCATCTCGCTTTGTCCTGTTATCGGATATTTCTTTTCCTGCAATGCTGTTAACAACTCCTGTTGTGATCTAGGTTCTATATCAGCAACTTCATCTATGAAAAGAACTCCCTTATTTGCTCTATGTATAGCCCCACTTTCCACTCTTAAGTGGGCAGGCGTTCCTAAACCACCTGATTGTAATGGATCGTGTTTTACATCTCCAAAAATTGCTCCTGCTCTTGAACCTGTCGCATCTATAAAAGGCGCATGTGTCATTCCTGTATTATCAACTATCAATTTAGGCTCTCCAGAATCAAATACATTTGGTATCATTCCTCCCATCTTTCTAAAGCTTCCTACAAATATTATCATTGATGCGAATATAAGCACTCCCAATATAAGTCCGGCCAAAAGCAACATTCTATATCCGCTAAAAATACTAGAAAAACTTAATGCAAATAATATTACTACTATTACTAATATTATAGGTATAATACTGCTTTTATTTGGTGCGTTATCAATTCTCATACGCATTTTTTCTTTTTGAATTATTTGCCTGCCTTGTCCATCGCCCAGTGGTTTTCCAGGTTGTGACGGATTTGGATAGGTCTTAACAACCTTTATTAAAGGCTTATTCTCATCATTTTGATTTTTGTATACTAATATATCCTCTAAATCTGCATTGCCCAATAACTCTGCCATCCCTTGGGCAAGCATTGTCTTTCCAGTTCCTGGATCTCCTATAAGTAAAACATTCCTATGTTGTTTAGCAGCCTTTCTTACTATTTCGGTAGCATTTTTTTGACCTATTACTTGGTCTATCATTTTTTCAGGAATCTTAATTTCATCTGTGCTATTAAATTTTTTCATGAAATTACACGTTTAAAAATATATTCAAACAACTTATTATTTTTAGCTCTTAATATGGTTTATATACAAGATATGGTTAAAAAGCTTATTAAACCTTTTATGGCATTAAGGTATTTGTCTCTTGCTTTTTTAATTTAATATATAATATAAAAATCTTTAAAAAATAAAATATAAAACAACTAAGAAGTAAACAAATTTTTTATTAAAAATAAATAGCGTTTAGAGGGTGGGGAAGATAAATAGATTTACTCTAAACGCATGGAAATAATTTGCTACTATAAGTTTATAAATACTCTTATTTTTACTTTGTATTATAATATATTGCAGTAAGTCTAATATATAATAATAAATATATCTTAAACTGATTTTCTAATTGATTATATGCACAGTATTCTATGTAAAAAAATATCAAAAACATATCCTAATGGAAAGAAGGCTCTTAATAATCTATCTTTTTCATTTAAAGGCAAAGGCATACTTTCTATAATAGGTAAAAACGGAGCAGGAAAGACTACTCTTATAAGAATACTTGCTACCGAATTAGTTCCAACTTCTGGCACAGCCTTTATAGATAATATAGATATTATAAAAAATCCGGAGCAGATTAGAGAAAAAATAGCCATAATTCCGCAAGAAGCGCGGGCTGTCCAATGGCTTACTCCAAAACAAACACTTATTTCATATCTAATGTACAGAGGTTTTTCTTATTCTCAATCAAAAAAATTGGCAATGGAATCATTAAAAAAATTGTCGTTGTCTAAAAATCTAAATACACTAAATAGATTACTTTCTGGAGGCACAAAAAGAAAGGTTTTAGTATCATACGTTTTGTCCTCAGGAGCAAAGATAATTTTTTTAGATGAACCAACAACCGGTTTAGATCCTATATCGAGAAGTGAACTATGGAATTTATTAAAAAAGTTAAAAGATGATTATTTAATAGTACTTACTACTCATTACCTTGAAGAGGCAGAAAGGCTTGCAGATAAGATAATTTTAATAGATGAAGGAAAGTTGATTGCATACGATATTATGGAGGGTCTTAGAAAGAAAATAAAGTATAACTATAGTATTTTAATATCTGGCGATGTCAAAAAATTGCCTAAATTTACAAATGTGAAGTATAAAATAATAAAAGGATTAAATAATGGCTATCAAATACTTACAAATGTAAAAGATTCGAAAACAATAACAAATGTTCTAATAAAAGATAAAATAAAATTTTCAATAAACCCTGTTTCATTGGAAGATATATTTTATTATTTAGTTAAAAAGACAATTTCTGAAGACTCTGATAAAAGTGATAACAATGAGTACTAGAAAAAGGCTTAATCAAATAATCGCTTCCATTCTCTTAAATAGCATATACGCTATGAAAAATTATCCAATAATGTTTATTAATTCACTTTTATCTCCTTTATCAATGCTTGTTATAATAGTAATAGTTAGCAGAGGTGCATTAATAGGCGTAGGCATAGAAGGCGCATTCATAATGGCTATGTTATCTGGGGGGCTTAGTCTACAAGGAGATCTTTCACATCTTAAAAACGATTTTAAGCTACAAGATATTGTTATAAGTTCTCCAACAACCTCATTTATTTATATGGTAGGCATGGGCATTTCCGAGTTAATATACATAATACCTACATTACTTATACTTCTTATCTTAGCATTACTTTTTATACATGCAACTATTATTCAAGCATTAATGATGTTAGTAGCATTGATACTAATATTTCTGTTTTCTGTATCATTGGGCTTTTTCTTATCAACCTTCACATCTGATGTAATGCAAAGTTGGGGCATAACTGGCGTAATTTCCACATTATTATCAACAATACCTCCAGTTTACTACTTAATTACTTACATACCAATGCCTTTTCAGTACATAGCTTATATATCTCCTACTACATATGCTGCAGAAATTCTTCAGAGTATTACTGGCTATCTCCAGATAAGCTCATTAAATTTTTATGTGGATTGGTTAGTATTAATAATTTTAACTGTTACTATGTTAGTGCTTTCAGCAAGAAAGTCAAGATGGCGTGAAAAATAGAAAATGTGATTATATTAAAAAAATAGATCCGAAAAAAGCATTGTTTAGGAAAAGTAAAGAACTAGGGAGTGGCGAAATACACGGTCCTAATCTAGAGAGAGAATTAACTCTCAATCAATTTATAGACTCGTTAGGAGACATAGGTTTTCAAGCGACAAACCTCTCAAAGGCAATATCCTTAGTTAAAAAAATGAGGGATCAGAAGGCAACGATATTCCTTGGTTTCACATCAAATGTAACGACCAGTGGTTTAAGAGATATAATTACATATTTAGTCAAAAACAAATTGGTGCACTTTTTAGTAACAACTACTGGAGGTCTTGAAGAAGACATAATAAAAGTACACGGTCCATTTCTAAAAGGTTCATTTGATGCAGACGGAGCATACCTTAGAAAAAACGGAGTTAATAGATCAGGAAACATTTTCATTCCGAATGAGCGTTATATATGGTTTGAGAATTTTATGCAAAAAGCATTAAAAAATATGTATGTTGAATATACAAAAAAAGGTAGAATTTTAGATTCTGTAGAATTTGTAGAGTCTTTAGGTAAGGAATTAGTGTCGACAAAAAATAAGGAATCAAGTTTTACGTATTGGTGTTACAAAAATAAAATACCACTACTATGCGTACCTCTTGCAGATGGAGCAATAGGTGATCATATATACTTTTTTAAAAAAGAGCACAATGATTTTTCTGTAGATTTATCTAAAGAAGTAGTGCTTCTCTACGACACTGTTATTAATGCAAATAAAACCGGAGCAATAATACTTGGGGGTTCTGTACCAAAACATCACATAATGAATGCTTTAATGCTCAGAGAAGGTTCTGAGTATACAGTTTATATAAATACTGGATACGAACAGGAAGGCAGCAACGCGGGTGCTAATCCTGACGAAGCTAAAAGTTGGGGCAAGGCAGCTTTAGATGAGAATAACGTAAAGGTCTGGGGTGAAGCATCAATACTATTTCCTTTACTTGTTGCAAAGGCCTTCAAAGAGTAGCAATGCAAGGCTTTTTATTCTTTAACTACATTTTTTATCTGATATTGTGACAGTACAAAAAGATAAAGTCAAAGAAAAAGACAAGGTGCTTAATAGAGGTTATTTGAGAAAGCATTCAATACGTGTAATACTAATAGCATTAATTGTATTTATTGGTTTATACATAATAACAAAGTACTTTGCAATAACCCCTGCGAATAATGGCCAAGAAATAGCGCTAAGTGCAATTATTGGCATTTTAGGAATAGAACTTTTGGGTTTTATTTTATATGTATCACTTAAATCTACAGTAAAAGGAGAAGAAGCGAATACACTAAGAAATCTATTTAGAATTATAGGATATTCAATACTGATACTTTTCTTGCTTTCTCTGTTATCTGTAAATATAACTGGACTGCTTTTAAGTGCAGGATTTTTGGGCATAGTTCTAGGTCTTGCAGCACAGTCTACTCTTTCAAATTTTATAGCTGGAGTATATTTATTATCAAGCAAGGCATTTGAGCCTGGCGATAGAGTTACTATTCATACTTGGCAGTATAACATGGTTCCTCAAAGTTATCCTCACGATAAATTTGTACCTGGTTTTTTTGGCAGAATAAAAAACATAGGACTTCTTTATACCGAACTAACAAATGATGAAAATATACCTGTATATGTGCCAAATAGTATAGTTGTACAAGCTCTCGTGTTAAATTATGGGAGAGCTCCAGAAAATATAGTAAGGTTACAGTTTGATTTATCAATAAAATTAGATTATGAAACAGTTAAAAAGATAATAAAAGGCGTATTAGAAAAAAGAAAAATAACTGATTATTCCGTTAACATAGAGTACTTACATAATGATATATACGTAATAACAGTTCATTTGATATATGAGTTCAAGGACAGAAGAGAGCTACGTTCCGAAATCTATGAAAAACTACTTAAGGAATTCAATAAAAAAAGTGTAAGAAAAAACAAGTAAAGCGAAATATAAAAATAGACAAAAAATAAATAATTTAAATATCTAAATATTTAGGTTATGTATCTCCTATGGCTGATTTATACTTCTTTCTTTTTTTCATATTGCTCCAGCAATCTTTACATATAAATGCCTTTTCAGTTTTTGTAATTCTCTTAGAACTTTTAAGACAATTATAACATACCTTTCTATTACAATAACCACAAGTAACATATTTGTGTATCTCTTTACTACATTTTTCACAAAGCATTCTATCACTATAAATAACCTTTTTATATTATATGTAACAAAATATATAAATACAATACGATATATGCTTTAACCCGTACTTTTGTCAATTTATGGGAGTATAAGGTTTTTAATTGGGAAAAATTTTTATTGAAACTTACGGTTGCACTTTAAATAATGCAGACAGCGACATAATGGGTGAGTTATTAGCAACTGCAGGGCATTCAGTACACCGTGGTTTAATCAAACAAGAAGATTCAAAAACATACGACTATGTAATACTTAATACTTGCACGGTAAAAAAGCCAACAGAGCAAAAGATAATAAGTAAATTAGAGCGTCTTTCAAAGTTCAATAAAAATATAATAGTTACTGGTTGTTTGGCTTCAGCCTCTCCAGAACTCATAAAAAAAGCTGCACCTGAAGCTAAAATACTAAGCACAAAGAATACTACTAAAATATTAACTTTTATAAATCCTGAATATACCACTTCCGAAATATACGAGAAACCATTTTACGTTAATAGCACCGGCAGCAAAAATAATATTATAACTAGAATACCGGTAAGTGAAGGTTGTTTGAGTAACTGTTCATTTTGTGAGACTAAATTTGCTAGAGGACCATTGAAAAGCTTTGATGAAAAATTAATTTTAAGAGCAATATCAAATTCAGTAAAGAATGGTTTTTATGAAATAGAAATAACATCTCAAGACATAGGCGCGTATGGTGCAGACAAAAAAACCAATATAGCTGAGTTACTTTCAAATGCCATTCTTATAGATGGAGATTTTAAAATACGAGTTGGTATGCTTAATCCTGAGCATTTGCACAAATACCTAGATGATCTTTTTGATGTTATGAAAAACAA
This sequence comes from Candidatus Micrarchaeia archaeon, assembly GCA_049964835.1. Lineage (GTDB taxonomy): Archaea > Micrarchaeota > Micrarchaeia > Micrarchaeales > CABMGC01 > JAJZOD01. Next base: position 15,150 of record JBMFWW010000002.1, read on the forward strand.
AAAAGTTTTTAAATTTCTTCATCTTCCAATACAATCCGGAAGTAATAAGGTTCTAAAATCTATGAAGAGAAACTATACGATAGAGGATATTAAATCATATTTCGATGAAGTACGTAAAAAAATACCAGCTATAACAATTGAAACTGATGTAATTGTAGGGTATCCTAACGAGACAAGAGAAGACTTTAAATCAACAGAAAGTTTTCTTTTAGATTCAAAACCTACAATAACAAACATTTCTAAATTCTGGAAAAGACCACATACTTCAGCTTCAAAAATGCCCCAAATAAGTATAAATGAAATAAAAAGAAGAAGTACACAGCTTTCAAGAAGTATAAGGAATATGCAGGTAATCGAATATGGAAAACTTATAGGCAGTGTTGAAGAAGTAGTAATAACAGAAAACAATAAAGGTTTATTTTCAGGTAGAGATGATTATTACAGGCCAATAGCAGTTTTGGGTGATAATTTATCAATTGGAGATAAAATAAGAGTAGAGATAATAAAAAGTACATATGCCTGTGCTATTTCTAGGAAAGTATAATATTTATTTATTCAGTCCATATTTTCCCAAGTCCCTGTTTGAGATTTTCTTCTTCTAGGTTTGTAAATATATATTTTGCCCCAAGGATCCTTAGTTTTTATCCTTGTTGGCCTTACCTTTGTATATTTACTTAAGCTAAATTCATCCTTTGTTGGTTCTTCAGTAACTATCGGCCCTTGCCTTATTGCATATTCCGGTTCTTTTTCTGTTTTTAGTATTGTTATGCAAGAAACAGGGCACTCTTCTGGACATATCATACATCCTATGCATTTGTCAACTTGTATCGGGAATTCGGTCATATCTTCTTCATTTGCAGAGTTATCTTTGCTATCTTCAGGATTTTTATGCCTCGCACGCGTAAAGTCTAATGCATTAACTGGACAAACGTCTCCACATATTCCACATTGTATGCAAACGTTTTTGTCAAATGTGTACTTGTATGACATATATCAAATCACTTCTGAACAGGTTTTTGTTGATTATCTTGTGGTTGTTTTTGTTGGTTGTCCTGAACCTTTTGACTATCTTGTGGTTCAGTTGTTGTTTTAACTATTGGATTAGGATTTTTTATTATACTACTTCTAGGTACACCAAATGTTAATCCATACTTAAGTGCAACCAAACCTGCAATAACTAATATTGTAATTCCAACATAGAAGGTATAAATGGATAATGCTGGATTGTTTATAGAGTTAAAGTAGGTATTAACAAAGCCCCATATATTCGATGCTGAATTAGAAACGGTAGGAGGTAATTTAGCTAATTGGGTTGCACTTTCTGTAACAAAAATAGTTCCAAATATATACATAAATGTGCCTATGGCTATTAGTATTGTAAGTATGTTGTTATACTTCATATCCTCGTCAGTATCTTTTATTAGCATTATAACAAGTGCAATTGCAAATATATCTATAGCAAGTGGCATAAAAGGTACAGCTATTGGAAAATCCTGGTAGGTACCCGGATAAAAGAGCATAAATCCTAAGAATACAATTAAAAATATGCTGGCGTCGCGCAGTATTACATATATTAGCCACCACACATCAGCAGCAACTCTCAATGTGAATTTTTTAAGAACTCTTAAGAAATAACCTCTTGCGACTTGTACAGATAACGCAAGTATTGTAAGTAAGGTCAAAAGCACAGCAATTGTATTTTCGGTGTATATTGTAGCAGCATTTAAGTATGTAGTAGAGTTAGAAATCATGCTCAATTGTGTTGTCAATTGATTTGGAATTTGAAGCAAAACAGGCAAAAAATACATAGTAATACCATTTTACATAAGTAGAATAAGTTTAAATACGTTTCTTTAAAAATTTTCCTTTTTTGTGATTTTAGTTATTTTTTATTTTGTAATAAGTATCATCTTGTTCCATGTAATTCAGAAATTAGTTTAGAGGTTGTATAAACCTCATTTAGATTTATTATTGTAAAAATCTCATTTTCAGTATTTAAAAATTCAATATAACTAATAACACCTTCCAAAGAAGCATTTCCTATTTCTTCCCCAAGTCCTTTTATGGATAGATGTGCACATTCAGCTCCTGCCTTTATTCCTGAAATTGTATTTTCTACTGCAAGTCCAAAATGATTGTGGCAACTTATGCTTAATGGTAAATTAATTATTGTTTTTATTTCATAAATTATTTTATGTATATCTTCCGGTATCGCATAACTTGTTGTATCATCTATATTTATTCTATCTGCTCCGGCTAACTCTGCAACTCTACAGAAAATTTTAAGAAAATCCATATCTGTTCTAGTGGCATCTTGCGCAGAAAACTCTACCTTCATCTTATGCATTTTAGAAAAACTTATCAATTCGTTAATTTCTTTTAATGCATCTTTTTGTCTAATTCCAAAATTTTTTCTTAGGAAATAATCGGAGCTTGGAAAATATAAGTGTACATAATTAATACCCATATCTTCTAGAATCCTAATTTCATTTTTTCTTGGCCTTGCAATTGCGCAAACTTCAGCATCTAATCCATCAGTAGCTATTATTCTTACTGCTGTTTTCTCTGCATTTGAGCTTTTTGGAAAACCTGCTTCTATAACATCTACTCCTACCTTATCGATTCTCTTTGCTAATACTAATTTTTCATCCACTCTCAAAGGATCTCTCGAATTCTTTTCTGCATCAATTAAAGTTGTATCAAATACTTTTAATTTTCTTACTTTACTTTCATTTTCCATATCTATTCCATAAAAATTAAATTTTTATTTTTGGTGTTACTAAATTTATTGCTATATATATTTCATTATTTTTACATATAAATAACTTTACAATTTAAAATTAGTATAATAAAGTATACCTGCTATTGAAGTACTATTTTTTATTTTGCCAGTTTTTATAAGTTTAATTGCATCTTTTATATCTACTTCAATTAACTTTATTGTTTCATCAAAATCTCTGTTTGTTTTTGTTTTTTTTAACTTATCAGCTAAAAAGTAATGCATTATTTCGTTTGAAAATCCTGGACTCGCATAAGCACTAAATAAATATTTTATTCTCATAGCTTTATATCCAGTCTCTTCCTCTAGTTCTCTTAATGCACCATTTTTAGGGCTTTCATTATGTCTCAATTTTCCTGCAGGTATCTCTATTATTGTTTTTTTAATTATTTGCCTATACTGTTTTTCTAGAATTATTTTTTTATTTTTTAATACTGCTACTATGCAAACGGTTTCTGGAGTTTCTATATATTTTCGTATATATTCTCTTCCATTATAGGCAAACTTTTTCTGAATGAGTTTTACCTCTTCTTCTCGCATAAACTTCATTTATTCTCTTTCGTTTCTTCTTCCCCTTCCTTATATATCTCAGAAGAAAGCTTATATCTAGAAACGCTGTGCAAGATAACTCTACCTTTTCCAGTAAATGTTGCAAGGAAAAGTCCAACACCCCCAAACATAGCAGATTTTATGTTATCTACAAATCGTATTTTATACTGTAATGTACCATCAAATCCCGCAATATGACCTGGGTCTACCTCTATAGGCAATGTTCCATCTAAATCATACTCTATTATATCTCCTGTTACATGTATGAAAACGCTTCCTGGTCCTACAAATTTTTGAAGTATTAATCCTGTTCCTCCAAAGAATGCAGCTCCCAAGCCGACGGTTTGTATTGTGAATTTAACTGAATCCTGTGCCGCTATAAAAGCGTACTTCTCAGCTACGAATTCTTCACCTTCTTCCAGAGATATCTCTTTAATCTTTCCGGGCATAACTCCGGATACTGATATACTTCCTGAGCCGTCAATCGATTTAAATTCAGTTAGCATAGCGGTAGCTCCAGTTACCTTTCTTTCAATTGCTCCTATAACACCTCCAAAAAGCCTAGGTGTCATCTTTATATTTGAGCTTTTACTGAGCAACTTTCCAGAATCTGAGTAAATTAATTCACCTTCATCTAGATTAATATTCAAAGCCTGCATAGAGTTTCCTATAATTTTATATTCCATATATACAATCCCAAATGTTATTTTTATATTATTTATTTTTATATTATTTTATATAGGAGTTAATTTCTTCACCATCTATATTCAGCCTGTATTTTGTCATTATCTCTTTTAACAAAAGCTTCTTATCCGTTGTTTTGTAATTATTTATTAATTTTTCAAGTTCTTTACCCTGTATTCTTTCTAGTGACCTTTCTTTTATTATTTTGTCTACCTCAATAGGTTCTTTTGGCAACAAAGATAAAATCTCACCTATAGCCGCTTTGGTTATTTTTTTATTAGCATAAAGTTCAAAGATTCTTGTTATTGAATCCTCATTAACTTTTTCTATATCTATACCATTTCTTCTAAGTTCTTTTGTTTTTTCAAGCAAAATACTCGCTACAAGAAGTGGCTCTACTTCTACTTTTTTAATTATATTCCGATATAATTGTAGATCCTTTGACCAAAGCATTTGATCAGCAAGTTGTTTGTTTTTAATCTCTTCTATAAGTGTTTTCTTTGTTTTTTCAGTATCTACCTTTTCCGGTTTAAATTTTTCAGTTAATGTGTTTATATCTATTGGTAGTACATCAGTTTCAGGATACATTCTTGATTTACCTGGCATTGGCCTTAAAAATCGTGTGTTAAGTTTTTTGCTATCAGCACCTCTAGTTTCGCTAGGCACTTCCTCCATAGCTATTCTTGCCCTTTCAAGTGCAAGCTTCATTCCGTATTTTGCTTTTTCTTCCTTCTCCGCTATCAAAATAAATGCATCATCTTTTTCAACATATAATTTTTCTTTTAACATTCCTACTTCTTTGTCACTAATGTTATACTTTTCCATGTCTTCGTCACTATGTATAATGCCCTTTATTCCAGAACTTTTTGCATAATCACTTATTTCGGTTCCTAACCTTAGATCATTGGCAAGTTCTATTCCAAGCATGTTGTTAAAGCCCTTAAGTTTTGCAGCTATAACAATTCCATTTTCTTTAAGTTGGTTTTTTATTAATGGGGAAGACGTATTTCTAAAGATCTCGGTTACAATTTCAGCATCTTCAACCTTCGCATTTTTCTCATTTAACGAATTTTTAATTTCTAAGAGTTTAAGTTGCCTTCCTATTTCTGCATCTATAATACTATCCATACTGTCTAAATCTTGAAAGCCTTTTATTTCAATTCTTGCACCATTATTTATTGAGATATTGACATCCTGTCTTATCGAGCCTATTCCTCTTTGCGATGTTCCTGTTAATCTCAAAATTAATCCTATTTCCATCGATACTTTTTTAGCCTCTTCAGGCGTAGTTATAACTGGGTCTGTATCTATCTCTACTAAGGGTATACCTAGTCTATCTAGACTATACTCTACGTATTCCTCTGTGTTTTTTATTATGCCACCAGATTCCTCTTCAAGAAATATTGATGTTATCGGTATATTTTTTTCATTTACTTTAATCGATCCTTCATATCCAATCATCATAGTTCTTTGGAATGCGCTTGGGTCGCTGCCATCTACAACTCCCTTTCTCATGACTATTATTTCATCAGGCATTTTACAGTTGAAAGATGCGCATATGTTCATTCCTGATTTAATTGCATCTTCATTAGGTGCATGTGGAGGTTCTTCATCTATATCTACCATACATGTACTTTTATCGAAGTGATCGTATAAAAAGAATCTATTTTTCCTGCTCTCAAATGTTGTTGCTTTATCTATTTTGCCTAACTCTCCCGCTACTGCTCTTTGTCTTCTTTCTATCCTTCCTGTATTTTTATCATCAAAAAAATTAGCAAAACATCTACAGAATAATTTATTTTTAGTCGATAATCTTTGGTGTATTTCAAGACCACATTTGAAACCTAATTTTTTATAATCATATTTTTCTTGCATTTTGTATCAACCACTTATGATATGGTAGTCCTTTCTGTGATTTCCCCAACTAAGTTTTTAGCTAAAAGTTTTTCTGCATCTTTTTTGCTATAGTTTCCAAGTAAGAAACCTAATTTAACGTATGCAGTTTCAGCTAGCATATCTTCACAGTATATAGCTCCTGCCTCTTGTATTAATCTCCCATTTCTGTATACATTTCCGTTAACCCTACCATTTATGCATTGTGATGTCATACCTATTATCATTCCTGAAGAGACACCATCTTTTATTGCCTTTGTCCAGTTATACTCATTATGACTTGTAGAAACTGGGGCATGTCCCAATCCTGTACCTTGTAATATTAAACCTTTATAATTTTTTTTACTATAATACTCTATAACTCCAGGGTCTGAGTTAGGATAACTTATTACCATAGCTATCTTACTTTCGTATCCTGTTTTTGCAACTACCTTTTCTTTATGGGCTTTAAATTCATTTTTATAATACTCTTCAACGTTGCCTTCATAATAAGCACGTGCAAGTATTCCTGTATTTATTGACTTAAACGCGTCTCTGCTTGAGGTATGCATCTTTCTTGCCTTGCTTCCTAATATGAAATCGCAGTATTTATCAGAAGAGTTGCTATGCATGCATATGCCAACTTTGTTTATGTTGGTTTTTGAAGCTATTCGTGCAGAGCATATGAGATTCATGAATGCGTCGCTAGAACCTCTATCACTGCTTCGCTGTGCGCCAGTTAGTACAACTGGACTATTAAGATTTTGAAGCATGAAGCTTAGCGCTGCAGAAGTGTAGTGCATAGTGTCTGTACCGTGAGTTATGACTACCCCCTTAGCTCCTTCGTTTAATGCATCCGCAACATGTTTTGCCATAAGCTGCCATTCTTTATATGACATATCCTCGCTAGCTACGCTCATTAACTGTTCAACATTTATGTTTGCTATGTCACTAAGCTCTGGAACTTCATAAAGTAGCTCTTCAGGCTTAGTAAGCATGTAAACGCCTCCAGTAACATAATCGACTTTGCTACCTATAGTCCCACCAGTATATAGCAGAGTAATCTTTTCTAAATCTTTATTATTTTTAGATGTAGCTTTAGGAAAAGTAAAATTTTCTTGCGTTTTTGACTCTTTTTTATTTACTTCAATATCTTTTGAATATTTTATACCTATATTATATCCATTATCAAGCTTAATTATAATTATACTGTCATCTCCAGTGTCCGGTCTTGGCATAAGTATTCCATTTAATTCATTGTTATTATTCTTAATATGCAAAAGGTCTCCTACCTTTAGTTTCTTGTTTTTAAACAATGCTTCTAATTCCTCAGAATACATAAGTACTATTACTCCTTTCGTATTTAAATTACTTTTGTGATACTTTAGTTACATTCTAATATACGTTGTAGTAGACTTGAATTTACACTATGTAGTGTTGATTTTATCTTGATTTTGATTAAATGCAAAATAAACGTATACGTATATTAATCTTAATAATAGAATAATATTGCAGCAGAAAGGCGGGAAGCTAGGGGTTTCCCATCCGCAAATCCCCTTTAGGCGGGCCGTATGCCGAGCAAGTGATAATAAACTCTGTTTGACCTACGTTAAAGCGTTGAAGTCATGCCTTCAGTGGTGGTCTTATATATAAACCGGGCCAGGCCGGAAGGAGCAACCCTAAGTATATGGCAATGCAGTGTAACTGCGCTGTATAAGCGTACAAAGGGCTATGCTCTGAAGATACAGGGCCGAGTAGAGACGTAGATAATCTTACATAGTTTATTATTGCAGATCGGTTTCTGCTGCATTATCTAATTACTTATAATTCTCCAAAACATAAGGTTATATATCTGAAATGATAATTTATAAGCATGACCTCTAAAAAATCATCTCTCAGAGTAGATTCTGAACAAAAATTAAGTAGCCAGCTACTTCCTAAAAGTTTTTATGATGAACACAAAAATAAAACCAATGAAGAATTAAATTTATCAATAAAGGCAATAGCAAGAATTTTCAAAAAAGACGATAAAGAAATAATTGCAGCTGTGACTTCTTTGCCGCAGTTCATCAACAGAAATCATTTAAAAATAATAACCTCTGTAGCTGAAATATACTCGTGTAAAGAAGAAGAAGCAAAAAAAATTATACTTTCACATCCACAATTTTCTGGTTACTATCATATTAATAAAGTGGAAAAAATTCAAAAATTATACGGAATTGATAAAAATGTATTAAGGAAAATTATTTTATCACTTCCACAATTTATTGGTTATGATCATGAATCTGCACTTGCCAATATCTCTGAAATATATAATTTAAATCTTGAAGATGCAAAACGCTTAGTTTTGAAAAATCCGCAATTCTTAAAGAGAGATCACAAAAAGATTATAAAAAATATAACTGACGTTTATTCCTGTACAGATGAAGAAGCCAAAAAGGCAATTAAAAAATTTCCTCAGTTCGCAGGTTATAATCATGCAAAGAAAATACGAAGAATTAGTAGAGTAGCACGTTTAATAGGCATAGATGAAAAAGTTGTCAAAGAATTCATAATAAAAAATCCAGTACTCGCTAGTTATTCTGAAAAAAGGCATATTGCAGCATTAGATAGTTTAAATTTATTTAAACCAATTAAGACAAAGGATTTTGATCCTATAACGATAATTAAAAGGTATTCATATCACATATCTAAGTCACCTTATGTTCCTAATACCAAACTTAGAGTGTCAAAGGCAAAGAAGAAGGGCCACGACATAGAACTAACTCCTTTTTTAAAAGAAATAAGAAAAATAACTGATTAATAATCCATTATCTTTAAATATGGTTGTGTGTAAATATTACATTGTGCCGGGGTCGCCTAGTGGTACAAAATATTGTTGCAATTTATTTGCACTAAATGGCGGCAGCCTGCTAAGCTGTTCGGCTAGTAATGGCCCCTGCGAGTTCGATTCTCGCCCCCGGCGTTTATATTTCTAATTTCTGTATGGCGCTGCAAAACTTCCTAAATTCCTCTTTAGAAAAAGAATATACTGTTTTTTCAAGGAAATCAGAATCAAATTCTTTAAAAATAGATTGTGAAACTTCTTTTGCCTGCTTTCTTGTAAATGAGTGCTCTTCGCTTTTATAATTCCAAAGCGTATCTATCACAACATTCTTTACCTTTTTACTTTCACTTTTAAATCCTTCAAAAATCATCTTTTTTAATATTGTATCTTGCTCTGAAGGCTTTATTCTAATTATATATGAAGACACTCTAGGTTTCGGATCAAATGCATCCTTTGACACTTTGTCTAATACTTCAACATCAAAAAATGAATAAAATAATGCAGATATTAAGCCGAAATTCTTACTTTGCGGTTGCGTAGTAATTAATCCTTTGAACCTACTAGGAACGGTAAAAACTCCCAATTCAAAATTATATCTGTTTTCCTTAACTAATCTAATAAAAAATTGTTCTAATATTTGATAAGGCGGATTGGATATTAATTTATTAAATTCCGGCAAATCAACATATAGTGCATCTCCGTGGATAATTTTTATATTGTCATTAGTAAATCTTCTATTCAATTCATTATAAAATTCAGGATCTTTTTCTATTACGTACACAAATTTAACCATTCCATAGAGACATCGAGTTAGGGCTCCGTCGCCCCCTCCTAATTCAAGTACTAAATCATCTTTATTTAGATTAGCATACTCCAATATTATATCTATAAATTTTTTATCTACCATGAAGTGCTGGTCAGAACTCTTATCTTTTTTTGTAATATTATCACTTTCTTATCCTAGTAAAACACAAATATCTAAAAAATGATATATATATAATTAGGTTGTATTGTAATAAAATTAAAAACCAAACTTATAAATTATATGCCAACAAAATAAAGAAGCACAGGAGCTTATTTACAGATGTCTTACAGTTCAAAATAATACACATGCTACAGAACTTGCTAAATTTTCATTAAAAACTACTAAGTACTCCTATAAATTTCAACATGCACTTCTAGATAATCCATATCTTTCTGAAGAAGCCGTTCTTGTGTTATTAAAAAGCAGAAGCACAGTGATAAAATCAATGGCACTTCAAAAGCTAAAGGTCTCAAAGACAGAATTAGTAGAAGCTGCAAGAAGTAATAATCCAGTAATAAAATCTTCTGCAATATCCAATCAAACAACACCGCAAACAGTAAGGACAACTGAGTTATTATCAAACGACCCTTTTAGTTTTTCAGTTACGTTAAGAAAAAACTCTAGAAGATCAAAATAATGTGTTAATATGCAATCAATAAAAGATGTAATGATATTCATAGCACCTAAACCAGTAAAGATAAGTATGGCATTGAGGAGTGATATGAGTTTTAGGACTCATGAACTTTTATCTTTGTCACGAGATGTTTTGGTCGTATCTGCATTATCACTTTCTACGCCTTATAAAGAAATACAGAATTTCATATTTGAGATCAATAAATCTTCATTCGGTGTATATCGGGGAGCATCTCCAATTATGATAAGTCTTTCAAACAATCCTAATCTTTCTGAAACTTTAAAAGTAAAATTACTTAAGATACCAGAAAAGTTAGATGAATCTCTATTGCATTTCTTGGTAAAAACCGAGTTTGATTTGATGAATTATATACTAACTCAAAATTTACAATCGCATCCTTCTTATTCTGGGGCCTAGGCTTTACCTCTATAATTGCCGCCTCAAAGGGCATTAGTCCATCATTACATCAAGCTATAATAAATATGGCATTAGAGTTCTCAAAGAAAAAAATACCCATACATATAAACATAACAATAACGTCACAAACGATGAACCTAACATGTCATATTCTAAAGAAAATATAAAGCACTCTTATTCAGCAAGAAATTTGATTCGCCTGATTGAAGCTCTAAGATCAAATCCTGAATTAAATCCATACACAAAAGAGCGACTTGCAGTATTAACCGAGCGTGTGAATTCTCTATTAGAAAATACCCAACTATAATTATTTTTTTAAAGAAAAATTGTTTTTCAGGAAAGTTCTAATAATATAAATGTTAATATATTATTGATAAAATGGCAAATAGAATAGGGATAATCGGAGGTTCTGGTTTTTATTCATTGCTTGATTCACCAGAGTCTGTAAGCATAGAAACTAAGTATGGTAATCCTAGTGATAAGATTTCATTAGGCAAGATTGGCGAGGTTGATGTTGCGTTTCTTCCAAGGCACGGTTCGAAGCATAATATACCTCCACATAAAGTTCCTTATCGCGCAAATATACTTGCTTTTGAAGAACTAGGAGTAAATAGAATAATAGCTACTAACGCAGTAGGTTCTTTAAAATCTAATTACACTCCGGGAGATTTTGTTCTTTTCGATCAATTTGTGAATATGACACATGGAAGGCATGATACTTTTTTTGACGAAGATAAAGTTGCTCATGTAAGCATGGCAGAGCCATACTGCTCTGATCTTAGAAATATTGCATCTGTAGCGTTATCAAAAATGAAAATAAGATATCATGAAAATGGGTCTGTAATAGTTATAAATGGACCTAGATTTTCATCGAAAGCAGAGTCAAGATTTTTTAGCTCTCAAGGTTTTGATGTTATAAATATGACTCAATATCCAGAAGCTGCGCTTGCAAGAGAAAAAGGGATGTGTTATTTAGGGATTGGAATTGTTACCGATTATGATGCAGGGCTTGAAGGAAATTCACAGATAAAAGCAGTAACCGCAGATGAAGTTAATAGGGTTTTTGGAAAAAGCATAACAGAGGCAAAAAGCCTTATAAATAACATAGTTCCTATTGCATCAAAGACCGTAAACTGCAACTGCAGTAACTCACTTAACGGAGCAATAGTTACTAAGTAAAAAATTAATAATTAAAACCTCATTATTGGAAAGTTAATAAATACTTACTCGTTAATATTTCATCTAGTTATATGTAATTCGGTTTTAGTGTTTAAATGCAGTCCAATAATAATGTAATTATAGCTGAGAATATAGGCAAGACTTATGTCTCAAAAAAAATTCAGTATACTGCTCTTAAAGATGTTTCTGTTACAGTACAAAAAGGGGAGTTTCTAGCTATTTTAGGCGCCTCTGGAAGTGGAAAGACAACCCTTATGAATATACTAGGTACACTAGACAGGCAAACTAAAGGAAGGTTAAGAATAGATGGTGTAGACACAGAAACATTAAATGATAATGAATTATGTCTTATAAGAAACAAAAAAATAGGCTTCATATTTCAATCATACAATCTTGTAAATTATCTTTCTGCCTTAGATAATGTACTTCTTCCTCTAATGATATCTAATATAGATACTCCGGAAAAAATAGAGGAGGCAAAACAGCTTCTTTCAGAGCTTGGACTGTCTGAAAAATATCAAAAAAAACCTCTTGAGTTAAGCGGAGGAGAGCAGCAAAGAGTTGCAATTGCAAGAGCTCTTATAAACTCACCTTCTATAATACTTGCAGATGAGCCTACTGGAAATCTCGACTCTAAAACTGCAGACACGGTTCTAGATATACTAATGAGAATGGCTAAGAAAAACGATATAACTATAGTTATGGTAACTCACGATCCAGAAATAGCTAAATCTGCAGACAGAGAGATACACATGAAGGACGGTGTCGTATACAAAGAGCTTAGGAGCTATAATAAAAAAGCAAAATAAATTTTAATAAATTATCTTTAATAGGTTGTTGAATGGGTATAAAAAATATGAGATATGGTCTTGTTTTGCTCGCTGTTAGTTTTATTTTTATGTTCTTGAACACAAGCTTTGCTTCGCAAGTGCAGTGTAATTTAATTCCTGCTTCTAATTACTTTAAAATTATAGGCGTAACATGGGGCAATGCTACTCATTCAATCTCAGCTGGACCTGGAATAAACGATGCACCTCTTACCGTTACGCTTGAAAATTATGGTGGTTCATGCAACTTTATAGATCTAAAAGGATACTTGGAGCTTTATGGAGGAATATCTGATTTTAACGGTTCATCTTATGCAACTTACTATTTAAACAATCTTGCTCCATACTCTATTTTTAATATGGTCTTTAATCTTAATATAGCTAAAAATGTATCTGCAGGCAACAATACCGTTTTATCATATCCTTTTTATATATCCTGGAACTATACTAACGATACAATAAGATCAACTCAAGAGTATAACTTAAGCATACCTTTATACGGAAGTCCTGATCTTTCATTCTCAATAAAAAATCAACCTCTTATTGCAGGGGAATTAAATAATGTAACCTTACAAGTAAAGAATACAGGTTCTGGAAAGGCATCAGATTTATCCTCCGAGATATCTATGTCTGGAGCTAGTATCTTGACACAACCTTCTAAGATAGGCGTAATAGAGCCTAACACCACAAAAAATATTTCTTTCTATGCATATCTACCTTCAAGTTCTGCAGGACAGCCCGTACTTCTAAATCTTGATTATAACTATATAACACCTTATGGCTACAATACGTCTATATCAACTACTGTCGATACATATGCAGTACCAAATTATAATAATGGCGTGTCTATCTCAATATTAAACAATAGCATAGAGTCTGGCAATATTCGAAATACGAGTATAGTTGCATATGATACCTCTTCATATCCTATAGAAAATCTTACTATAACTCTTACTCCATCAAGCCCTATAACGTTGCTGGGCTCTGATGGAATAATAAATTTTCCAACTATAAATCCAAATTCAAAGGTCAAAATGCCAATATCATTGTATCTGACACCTTCATCAAGCACTGTGGGTAGCATCTCCGCATCTGTCTCATATATATTAAACGGACAGCCAGAGAGCACAACTCTTCTGTTAAATGTTCTGACACCTAGCAACATAGAGCTGACAAATGTAAATACTGTACTTCTCCCTTCATCCCCCACTGTAGGTTCATCATTTACATTGACCTCAACATTAAACAATATAGGTTCTGAAACGGCTTCTGCAGTATCTATAACTCCTGGACATGTAAATGGAATAAGCACGGAAGGTGAAAACACTACTTCTTTAGGAAGTATACCTGTAGATACTCCTACAGCATTTACGTTAAGCTTTTTGATTTCTCAATCGCTTAAGCCTGGAATATATAATATACCTATAATAGTATCTTATCTAAATAATCTTAATCAACAAATTAACCAAACAATTCTATTTCCAGTAAACATCTCAAAAAGCAGCGCCACATTCATAACCAGTTCCGGTGCATATGCTGGAAATGCAACTGCATACCGTAACTTTAAGGGTGGCGGAGGTATTCCAATAATTTTAATCATAATAATTATTATAATTATTTTGATAATTGCATATTTCTTATATAAGCGAAGAAAAAATAGCAAGAAAACAAAGGCGCATCAATGAAGTTAAAGGATATACTTACTCTTGGAATAAAAGGAGTATCTGAGCGTAAGTTCAGAACTGCCCTTACAGTTCTAAGCGTAGTAATAGGCATTGCAGCAATAGTGGCCCTTATTTCATTAGTTAGTGGAATTTCAGTAAGCATCTCAAAGTCATTAGAAAGTATAGGTCCTACAACTATTATTCTAACTTCATCACCATCGCATATATTTACAAATGCAGATATAGCTGAAATAGAGTCGCTTCCTAATGTAAGTACGGCAATACCTGTTATTAGATTTTCTGCCAATGTAACGACTGGCAATACACAGCAAACAGTAACGGTATATGGTGTTTCAAATTCATTTCTTCCCAATGCGCTTGGAAGCATAAATTTATATTCAGGAACTGTCTACAATGACTCTACACTTCCTACTGCTTTAGTCGGTTACGATGTTGCATTTCCAACAACTTCTCAAGGTACTTCTTCGGTAAATCTAAATCAACCTGTTTATTTAACCGAACATGCTCCTAATTCTGGAACAAAAAGCATAACTCTTATACCTGTTGGTATACTTAATCAATATGGCTCTTCATTACTCATATCACCAGATTCATCAATATTCATTCCAATACAAAATGCAGTAACAATAACTGGAAAGTATTCATACAATATAATTCTAGTGCAGGCTACCAACGCATCAAGCGTCTCTGCATTATCCTCACTTCTTAAAAATATTTATGGAAATGGTGTCGAAATACTTTCTGTACAAGCACTTGCTAGTACGGTTAACTCTATAATAGGCTCAATTGGCGTTCTTTTGGGTAGTATAGCAGGAATCTCTCTAATAGTTGCTGGCATAAGTATTCTAAGTATAATGATGGTATCTGTTACAGAAAGAACAAGAGAGATAGGAATTCTTAAGGCAATCGGCTTCAAGAAAAAAGATGTGCTTATTCTATTCTTATCAGAAGCTCTTATAATAGGGATTTTAGGAGGATTGGTGGGTGTGGGCGTTGGCGCCGGTGCCTCATACATACTGCCTAGTCTTTTGTCTAGTGGCACTTCAGGTGCACCTTCATCAACATCTGGTTCTAGCATTGCAACCTCTTCAGGAGGAGGTGGATTCTCAAGAAGCGGCGCAGGCTTTAGTGGAGGAGGAGCAGGTGGCGGAGGTGGTGCAGGAGCCGCTATCGCTAGTTCATCGCCAAGAAGTTCTGTTTCTAGTAGTTCATTTACTCCTGTGATTACTCCCGAGATAGTTATAATTGCAATATTCATAGCCATTATAGTAAGTCTTTTATCAAGTCTTTATCCTGCATGGAAAGCTGCAAGTGTAGATCCTGTAAAGGCTATACGCTCTGAGTAACAATTATGAATAATATCTCAATGTTATTTTAAAAACATCATTTAAATTGATATGGGATAAAAAAGAATAAATAAAAGATAAATACAAAGCAAAAAGAGTTTACGGACATGGCGGGATTTGAACCCGCAACCCTCGGCTCCGCAAGCCGATGCGCTATCCAAGTTACGCCACATGTCCAAACAAACATTTTATATATCTTTGTTGATAAAATCTTTTATACATTTATGAGTTAGCTATTATATAGCTTGCTTATGTAAATATATCTATTAATTATTGTGGTTTAATGACAAGGTTAGGAAAAATTTGTACCTCATGTGGTAGATTAACTGACAAATATGTTGCATTTTCATGCCCTTCCTGTGGCAAGGCTGAAATCATACGCTGCGACGAGTGCCGCTTAAATCATACTAAATATAAATGCAAAGAATGTGAATTTGAGGGACCATAATGGCAGATGTAGCAACAATTTTTAAGGTTTATACAGAAACTGGAAGGGAAACAGAGGTAAGGGACTTAATAGTAAAAAATCTCAAACCTAAAAGTATTCAGTTAGAAGATGTAGCTTTTGGTATAAAGGTAATAAAGGTAATGTTTGTTCATACAGATGAAGAAGGAAGCACAGCGATAGAAGAAAAGCTAAAATCAGTAAAAGATGTTACCGAAGTTGAAGTAGCAGATCAAACGCTTCTGTAATATAAAACTAGTTGATTTTTGATTTCTTACTCTTTTTTACCATTAATTTTTACTGTCCTAATTATTTTTTTCTTCTTGTCAAATATTCTAAATAAATGATTATTTGTATCTGTTATGTATAGATATCTATTATCTGATTTTACATCGTTAGGTTCAAATAATCCCAAAGAATCACATTCAGGATCATCAATTTTGCATAAGCATTTTTCTTTTTGTGATATTATACTGTAAGAAACTTGTTTCTTTATGTCTATTGCTTTTATTGAGTTGTTAAAGGTATCTGCGATGTAAATTATTCCATTATCATAGCAAAGACCCATAGGGTGCTGTAATAGAGTGTTGCTAACTTTTCCTACCCTATCTCCAAAGACAAAAAGTCCAGCACCTACAACTGTACTAGTAAACCTATTTTTTATAGAAATACTCCTTATTCCAGAGCATTCACTATCAGCTATATAAATATCTTTATTTTTTTCATCAAAAAATATTCCACTTGGTTGTGCAAAGCAGCAATGTTTTAAAGATCCATCCTCAAGATCTTCATGTCCACTTCCTGCAAAATGAGATATTGTATTATCATTATCATAACATAAAATCTGATGTGTTCCAGACTGTGCAATGTAAATGGTCTTTCCATCATAAGACAAATCCCATGGAGAGTTAAGGTTTGTTTTTGTTGCGATGTGTTCTTCATTAGGCTTAAAGTATCCTCCTGGTTTTCCTGTTCCTGCTACAATTTCAATTAATTCATCATTTACACTTACTTTTTTTATTGTATTACTAATCGGATCGCAAACAAGTAATTCATTCCTATTTATCCAGCAAAGGCCTTCTGGCATACTCTGATAACTCGCATTTTTATTCTTATTTAAATAAAGTTCTTTTATAAAATTTCTTTTTTTATCCAATACCACTAATCTTTTATTTCCTGAATCTGTAAATGCAATATATTCCTTGTTTATCGCAATCTTACCTGGGTATCTTAAATACTCAGCGTGCTCTATTTTTTTAAGTTTTGGATTAAAAACTTTATTACTCATTTTTTTATTCGAATATTTTTTAATTAATTCTTGTAAACCTCTGTCAAAATTCTCAAAGGAAATCTCTCCTGAGAACTTTGCTGCTATCTTTCCATACGGATCTAAAATTACAAATGTTGGCCAACCTGAAGCTCCGTATTCTTTCCACGTTTTCATATTGCTATCTAAAAGAACAGGGTGTTTAATACCATATCTAGTTATCGCTTCAAGAACATTTTCCCTACTTTTTTCCGATTCAAATTTAGGAGAATGTACTCCTATTACAACAACCTTTTTATTTTCATATTTCTCTTGTATTTTTTCAAGTATGGGTATCATATGCACGCAATTTATGCAACAATAAGTCCAAAAATCAATAACGACTATTCTTCCGGCAAGATCTTTTAGTTTAATTTTATTATTTGAGTTTATCCATTCGAGTTTATCATCAAATTCAGGAGCCTTTAATCCTGGGATAGAAAATAAACCAATATTCATGCTAATCATAAATTATATTTATAATAAGTTATTTAGATACTTTATTTAATTCTGAATGTTCTTTAACTGGCGAGTAATATGCATTTAGCAAAAAACGCATGCTAACATTTTTACTAAGCTCCTCACATATCCTATTAAAGGATTCATCTGGATCTAAATTTTTAAAACATAAAAGTATCTTATTTGCAGTCATAAAACCAGATCCAAGAGAGTAATTTGAGAATAACTTATCCAACTTAAATAAATAATTATTTAAACTATTATTTATTATCATAGAGTCTATACAGTTTATAACTAAAATGCCATTTTCTTTGAGAGATCTATAACTATTTTTAACAAATTCTTCGGTAAGAAATTCTTCAGGTATGTTATCTATTTCATACGCATCTAAAATAATTATATCGTATGTATTTTTTCTAGAAGATACAAAATCAAAGCCGTTTTTGTTATATATTTTTACAGAATCTTCAATCTCATTATCTTTGAAAAAATTTTTGTATAAAGAGATTACTTCGTTGTTTATTTCAACAACATCTATATTTGCTCTGGTAAATATTTTAGAAATTTCTTTAATAATACTTCCGCCTCCAAGGCCTATCATAAGTATGTTTGGCTTTTCAAAAACATAACAAACTGGAGGTATAAGATCCCAATACTCTCCTGAAAAAACAGATTTTTTATTCACTCTACTTTGTATTACTCCATTAAACTTCAATGTTTTATATTTTTCATCCTCGCTTATTTCTATCTTTTTTCCAAATGATTTAATTACAAAATTTCTTTTTTTAAAAATATTTAAAAAAGTCATTAAATACCTTACTTCTTAGATTGCTTAGGTATCTGCTTTGCAAACTCCTCTATTTCCTCTTGAACTTCATCAAGAGCCTTAAGTATTGAGTTTCTTGCATTTTTACTTGATTTTACAATAAGTCTGGGTTGACCAACATCAGGATGAGTTTTGACTACGCTGACGAATTCTATATCACTTTTCCCTACAAGCTTATCTCTTATAATATCAGCTATTCCTCTATCCATATCTATTAGTTCTATTATCATGCTCTTTGTGTCATCTTCAATAATATTTACTTTCATTTAATCAACAATATATTTAGAATAAGTATATTTTAAACAAAAAAGTATATAAATATCTTGTTAAAAGCATATATTCTTGATTTTCTGATAATCTCTGAATTAAGACAGTTTTTATACTACAAAAAAGCTATGCTATCCTTTTATATATTTTTGTTAATAAATATCTATACGCTATTTAATAGTTTAACTAGCATATTTTAGTAGATTAGTGTGAGTAAATGTCAAATATATTGGAAGCAGACGGTTCAAAGTTAATATCAAAGGCCGCAGAAAAATTAAAAGAGAGTGGCATAAAAAAACCAGAGTACATAGATTATGTTAAATCGGGCGCAGGAAGGGAGCGCGTTCCATCTGATACTAATTTTTGGTATCTTCGCTGTGCATCAATAATGCGTCAAACTTACATACACGGTACTATAGGTATAACCAAATTAAGATCAAGATATAGTAACAGAAAAAAGCATGTGGTACATAGACACCATACAATGCCTGCTGGAGGCAGCATAATAAAGGATGCCTTTGATGCTCTAGAAAAGATAGGTTACGTTAAAAAGACACCTTCAGGAAGAACGCTAACACCTAAAGGTCGTTCATTTCTTGATAAACTTGCAGGAGAGGTAATTAAAGAGGGTGCATAAGTTTGCAGGAAGCTCAAGAGCCTAATGAAGATAGAATAAGAAAAGAATATTCAAGGCGCTTGAAGTTAATGCAGATGGAGCAACAAAAAAGAGAGATAGCTAGAAAGTTCACAACAAATGAAGCTTATGAAAGATTGATGAATGTAAGAATATCAAATAGAGATTTATACGATCAGCTAATAAATTTAATAATAAATATGGCTCAAAGCAGGCGAATAATTAGCAAACTAACTGATGAGGAGCTTAAGCAGCTACTTACTAAGTTAACATATAAGCCTGATTCAAAGATTGAGTTTAAACATAAATAAGGTTTTAAAATGGGTAAAAAATCAGCAAAGAAAAAACAAATGCTTGGTAAAAAATTAAAGCAAAACAGGAGAATACCTGTTCTAGCAGTTCTAAGAACACATAGAAAGGTTCAGTTTAACAGATTCCAAAGAAGTTGGAGAAAGAGAAAGTTAGGATTAAAAGGGTAATTTTTATGGCAACGCAAATATCTAAGACAATTGCATTAAGAAAAAAGCTAGTTAAAATACATAGATCTAGAAGACTTAAAAAAGCAGTATCCTACTTTAAGGAAGATATATCTAGATATACAAAATCTGATTTAAATTCAATAGAATTAACCGGAGAGCTAAATGGCTATCTTATGCATGAGGTTGCTAAAAATATGAAAAGTGTAAATGTAGTAATAACAAAAGATGGCGCATCAACAAAAGTAGATCTATCACCTGAATTAAAGAAGCAAAAAACAAAACCAACGCAAGATACATCAAAGACAAAGGACACTAAATCTAAAAATGAAAAAGAAGAAAAAGCAAAATCAGAAAAGAAAGAGCAGCCTAAAAAAGATGTAGAAAAAGAGAATAAAAATAAAGAAAGCACCACTCAAGTAGAGAAAAGCAAGGAACAACACAAAAAAACTCATCCTGAAAAAACAGAGAAATAAGGTTCTTGTAAATGAGTATAAATACACTTACTATACACGGTGACGATTTCATAGGCGCTTATTGCATAACTTCTGACAATATTGCCATAACTGGATCTATTCTTAAAAAGAAGGATGAAGAGCTTTTTGAAAAAACATTAAAGCTAAAACCTAAAAGACTGACTATTGGCGGATCAGATCTCATAGGGCTTTTTAGTAAGGCAAATAAGAATGGAATACTAATATCAAATAATATCTATAACTCAGAGTTAAAACAATTCAAGTTGGAATACCCAAATTTAAATATTGGTGTTTTAGACAGTGAACTAAATGCAATAGGCAATAATATACTTATTAATGACAAATTAGCAATTGTAAATCCAGATTACAAGGATAAAGATATAAAAATTATAGAAGAAATTTTTGGGGTAGAGGCAATAAAGCTTGAGATAGCAGGATACAAAACTGTCGGTTCACACAACATCTTAACAAATAAAGGTCTTGTTGCTAACAATAATATATCTGAAGATGAATTTGACAATCTTAAAAAATTCTCAAAGTCAGTTTCTCAATCTACTGCAAATTTAGGTTCATTGGCTATAGGTATAAGTGTTATAGCTAATTCAAACGGTATTTTATTTGGAAGCAGCACATCAGGTTATGAAATGGCAAATATACAAGACGGTCTTGAAATATCTTAAAAACTAACTTTACAAAAAGAGATAAATACATTAAGCACTAATCTTTTATAATAAGGTTTTTTAATGTCAGATGCAAAAATAACTTCAGACAAATCAGTTGGAAAAAATGAAGCTGTGAATCAACTAAGATATTTGCAGAACGTATACTCGCAGCAGTATGAAATAATTGAAAATCAAATTTCAACATATTCTATGTCTATAGATGCAATACAAAAAGGTATAGATGCACTAGAAAAGGCTACAAAATCAGAAAAGGTAAATACACTTATAAATACCGGTCCTGGAGTTTATATGGATGGAGTAATAACAAATACAAAAACAACCTTAACTTACATCGGCGCCGGCTATTTAGTAGAAAAAACAGTAGCAGAAGCAAAGGAGTTTATATCAAACAATAAAAAAAGGCAGGAAGAGGTCCTTAAAAAGTTAGTTTCTGAAAAAAGCAAGCTTCAAAACGAATTATTAGATATAATGTATAAGTTGGAATCATTACAAGAGTAATTTAGGTATTAAAATGTTTGATGGACTAAAGAAGAAGTTTTCAAAATTCATAAACTCTGTAACTAAAAAAGAAGAAGAGGAGATAAAAACAGAGGAGAGCATTAAACAGGAAGTTTCATCAATATCAATACTACCACAGTCAACAGAAGCTCAAAAAGAAGTTCCAACAAAAGATGTTAATGAAGCACCTATATCTACAATTGAAAAAGAGTTTAGACAAGAAAGTATCAAACAAAATATTCATGAAACTAAATTCGGATCTAATTCTGATATTCAAAAACACCACTTTATAAAAGAGAAAGAATACGAAAAAGACAAAGAAGACAAAGAAGATAAAGAGGATAAAAAAGTAGTAATTCATAAAATTCCATCAGATAAAGAAAAAAACAAAACAGAACAAAATGAGGAACCATATAAACACACAGAAAAGATTCATGAAACAAATATTAAGCATGAAAAAGAGTCTAATCACTTAAAAGAGAATCAAAAAACAAATTCTACAAATACACAAGTCAATAAAGATGATTCTAATACAAAAAATAAAAGCATATTTGGTAAAGATATAAAAAATACATACTCAATTGAAACCAAAAATGTACAAAAACCAAACGTCACATTCGGAACAAAAATAAAAAGTGTTTTCTTCAAAGAAGTAAGTATAAAAGAGAATGACATTGAGCCTTTTTTAGAGGATTTAAGAGAGTCATTACTTGAATCTGATGTTAATTACGACGCTTCAGAAAAAATATTAGGAAGTATAAAGACCTCTCTTTTATCTAGTAAGATTTCTTCAAAGAACATAAATTCACAGATAAGTGGCATTCTTCAAGATTCGATACTTAAGATACTGCAAAAACCTTCTAAAATAGATTTAATATCTCTTGCATCATCAAAAAAGGCTTCTGGAGAGCCACTTAAAATTCTTTTCATAGGCCCTAATGGTGCCGGAAAGACAACAACTATGGCAAAGGTTGCAACAATGTTTATAAAAAATGATATTTCTGTAGTAATGTCAGCTAGTGATACATTTCGTGCAGCTGCAATAGAGCAAACGGTCATTCATGCAGAAAGGCTTGGAGTAAATGTTATAAAAGGAAAGTATAATGCCGATCCGGCAAGCGTTGCTTTTGATGCAATAGCGCATGCCAAAGCACACCACATAAATGTTGTTTTAATAGACAGTGCAGGCAGGCAGGAAACAAACAAAAGTTTAATGGAAGAAATAAAGAAAATAGTGAGAATAGCAAAACCAGATCTAAAGATCTTTGTAGGTGAGGGAATAGCAGGCAATGCTCTATTAAATCAGGTTTCAGAGTTTAATTCTACTGTAGGATTAGACGGTGTTATATTAACAAAGCTTGATTGTGATGCAAAAGGAGGAAACACAATATCAATAATAAGTGAAACATCAGTGCCGATACTTTTCTTTGGTATTGGTGAAGGATATGATGATCTTCTTCCTTATGACCCTAATTTCATAGTTAAAAATATCTTTTCTGCTTCTTAATTAACTAATAATTTTGTTAATTAATTATTAATTTTTAAAAATAAAAGAGTAAAAAATAAAAAAAAGTTTATACCTCATTTTTAGGATTTAGTATTTTATCTAGCGTTTCCTTATCTAATACCTTCATTTCAAGACAAACTTGTTTTATGCTTTTATTCTCTTTTAATGCTATCTTTGCAATCTGTGCTGCTTTTGAATATCCGATATATTGATTTAATGCAGTAGCAAGTTCTATGTCCATCTCTAGATATTTATCTATTCTTTCTTTATTTGGTTTAATTCCTTTGACACACTCGTCATCAAATGTTTTTATTGCATTTGAAAGTATCTTTATACAATATAACAATTCAAATGAAATAAGAGGTGTGAATACATTTAGTTCTAGCTGTGCCCCTGCAACCGCTTCAGAAACTGTTCGTGAAGAACCTATTACTCTATAACATACCATATTCAACATCTCTGGAATGCTAGGATTTATCTTTCCTGGCATAATTGATGATCCTGGAAGAGCTGGAGGAAGTATTATCTCAGAAAGGCCAGCTCTAGGCCCAGAGCTAAGAAGCCTTAAATCATTGCATATCTTACTAAGCATTGTTGCTGTTGTTAATAGGGCATTTGATAGCTCAAGCTGTTCATATCTAAACGACATATTTGTAAAGATGCTGCTAGCTTTCCTAAGCTTAAGTTCGGTTTCCTTTCTTAGCTCTTCTATTATGTATTTTTGATACTCGCTTCCAGTGTTTATTCCTGTTCCTACCGCAGTCCCACCTATCGGAACTTCTAGCAATGCTTCATATGCATTTTCAATACTAAGTAATGATTTAGATATTGCTCCAGCATAAGCACTAAACTCTTCACCAAGTTTCATTGGCACAGCATCTTGAAGATGCGTTCTACCAATCTTTACTATATTTAAAAATTCCTTTGATTTATAAGAAAAGCTTTCATGAAGTTTTTTTAATTGCGGTATTAAGTATTTATTCAAAGTAGTTGCACATGCTATATTTACTGCAGAAGGATATGTGTCATTTGTTGATTGAGACATATTAACATGATCATTTGGATGTACTATTTTGTATGAACCTTTTTTACCACCTAACTTTTCTATTGCTATATTTGCTATAACCTCATTTAAGTTCATGTTTAGACTTGTTCCTGCTCCAGCTTGAAATGGATCTATTATAAACTGGCCATTAAATTTACCACTTAAAATTTCATTACAAGCGTAAAGTATTGCATTACAAATTTTCTTATCTAATTTATTTGCTTTCATATTCGCAATTGCTGTAGCTTTCTTTAACTTCGCATAACTGTAAATAAGATCAAGGTCAACTCTCTGACCAGATATTTTAAATTTGTTAATGGTTCTTTGCGTTTCTGATCCGTAATAGACTTCAATTGGCAATTCAACTTTTCCTAACGCATCCGTTTCAACTCTATTTCTCATTTTTCTCAACCTCCTTTTTAATTCCTAAATATTCTTCTGCAGTCGCTGCCTTAAGTAATTGTATTGCAGATGCAGGATCAACTCCTTTTGGACATGCTTTAGAGCATGCTCCTGCAAATTCACAACCCCATAATCCAGTTAATTTATCTACAATTGTAATTCTGCTTTCCATTTGATCTCTTGAATCCTTATAATACCTATAAGCTTGAGATAATGCTTGTGGCCCTATAAACTCCTTATTTGTATTAACTACTGGACAAGCATCCATACAAAGACCACACATAATACAGTACGAGTATGGCAAAAATTCATTTATCTGAGCACTGCTTTGCTCATATGGAGATCTTCCACTCATCTGTTCTATTTTATTATTTCTCACTAAATGTGGTTCTACCTCTTTATGTTTATCAATAAATTCAGTAAAGTCAGTAACAAGATCCTTTAATATCGGATGACTTTCCATAGGCTCAACCTTTACAACCTTTTTGTCCTTGCATAATTCAATGAAGTTTGTTTCACATGCAAGTGATGGTTTTCCATCTATTACCATTCCACAAGATCCGCATATTCCCATCCTACAACTATATCTTATTGATAAGGTATTATCTTGCTTTTCTTTCACTTCTAAAAGTGCATCAAGTACGCTTGAAAAATTATTTACATCAACTTTATGATTAGTTGTAAACTGTATATTTTTTTCAGAATCAAATCTTTTTATTTCTAATGTATAATCTTTAATATTTACCTTTAAGTTGTTGTAAGGCGTTTTAACTTTAACTTTTGATATATTTGTTTTTTCAGTTCTGTAATAAATTTCTACAATTCCAAGAATAGAAAATACAATTAAGTCCACAGCTAAAAGAAATAAAATAATTTTTAAGAATGCAAAATAAAAATAAGCCGATATTAGAAAAACAAAGAAAAGTATTGGAAGCGCTCCCATTGCAACATAAAACGATAAGAAGTACTTTGATGTTCTCATATAAAAATCATCTTAATATATATTATAAAAAGAAGCAGCCATACAATTACAGTTGTATACTTTAGCACATTCAAAAAAATATATTTTCTCTTTAGGTTATTGCTAATAAGAAATGACTGATTCATATACCCAGATATGTGTCCATTACTTACTTTTATATTAAAAACCTTTACTACTGAGTATAATTGTGGCGTAAAAAGTAGCCATATACTACTTATTAAAATTTCTATAAACAGCAGGTCATTTACATTAAATAAAATAAGTAAAAATATTGCAATACTCGTAATAATGCCAAGAATAACTATAGCTCTATAAAAAAGCATGTGAAAGAAGGCTAGTTTATCAAATGGCATTAATCTTTTAATATTACTTTGCCTTCCTCTAAAATCGATCTCCTTCATTAATATCTCCTTTCTTCAGGCATCCACTTTGTTACTGTTACATTTTTATATCCAATATTTATTCCTGTAGCTGATTTTTCTATTATAGTATGTTTTAGCCAATTCTTATCGTCTCTTTTAGGATAATCATATCTGGTATGTGCTCCTCTGCTCTCTTTTCTATTCAACGCCGTGAGCGCAACAACATAAGCAAGTTCGATCTGATTTTGAAATTCTAACGCATCTCTTAAATTGGTATTAAATGTTTTCGATTTATCTTTTACATAAATATCATTAATTTTTTTCATAAGATTTTCAAGTTTTGAAATTCCTTTTAACATTTCCTTTTCATTTCTGTAAACATAAAAATACTCCTCCATAATATTTCTCATTTCATCTTGTAGTTCATATGGTGAATATTTTCCTTTCTTTCCATAGTAACTTAAAACACGTTTCTCTTCTTCAATTGCACTCTGCTTTAGCTCTTCAATATCCTTTTCATTTAAATCATGTAAGTTGCGTGCTGATTCTATGCCTACTATTCTTCCCCATACTGAGCATTGGCTCAATGAATTGCTACCTAATCTATTTGCACCATGTACACTAACACAGCCACACTCACCAACAGCCCATAAATTTTTTATCCATTTATTTTCAAGTGACAAAATTCTTCCATTTAAATCGGTGTTTATACCACCCATAGTAAAGTGCGCAGCAGGCCTTACAGGTATTAAATCAGTTTCAGGATCAACTCCAATACTTTTCATACATATTTCTTTTATCATAGGGAGTTTTTTGTTGATTACTTCTTTTCCTAAATGCCTTAAATCAAGATTGACATAATAAAGACCAGTAGTTTTGTCCTTGATGCCTCTACCTTCATTAATTTCAGTTATTATTGCTCTTGAGATTATGTCTCTAGGTGCTAGCTCCATTTTTGACGGAGCGTAATTTTTCATAAATCTCTCATTATTCTTATTGATTAGATAACCTCCTTCCCCTCTTGCCGCTTCAGTTATAAGTATTCCATTTGGTACAAGAGCAGTTGGATGAAATTGTACAAACTCCATATCTTTCAATGAAGCTCCAGCATTGAAAGCTAGTGAAATTCCATCACCTGTTGTTGAATGGGCAGTAGTTGTCAATTTGTATATTCTAGAAAAACCACCAGTAGCTATTGCCATTGATGGCCCATAAATTAGCTTTGTTTTTCCATTAGCAAGTTCTACACATAAAATGCCTACAGCATTATCCGTTCTTAATATTTTTGTTGCATAGTGCTCATGAAAAATATCAATATTTTTAATAGAGAGTACCTGGTCATATAAAGCGCGCATCATGAAAAAGCCTGTTTTGTCAGCAGCAAAAGCTGTTCTAGGTACACTCATGCCTCCAAAAGGTCTTTCAGAAATACTTCCATCATCTCCTCTATTCCATGGAACACCGACATGTTCAAAAAAAACTATCTCTTTCGGTGCATTTTTTACAAGTATCTCTACAGCATCCTGATCAGACAAATAATCCGAGCCCTTTATTGTATCATACGCATGCAGCTTTTCAGTATCACCATTTTCTTTAGGATATAAAACTCCAGATATACCTCCTTCTGCAGATACTGAATGGCTCCTCATAGCATGTAGTTTTGTTACTATTGCTATCTTCAAGTTCTTTTTACTCTCTGCTGCATGAATTGCAGTGGTAAGACCACCTATACCGCTGCCTAATACTATTAAATCATAATTTAAGTAATCCATTACAACACTTTATCAATAAGCAATAAATATTAAAAATATATGTATTATTATAGTATACATAAGAAAGCAATGATGATAATATGATGGATGATGAAACATTTTTTAATTTTGAAGACGAAATACTAAACACATTGGCTACAAAACTTAGCGGTTTTCAAACTGATGAAGATATAAAAAATGTAATATTAAAAACAGCAAGAATAATTGATCCTGAGATAACAAATGAAGATTTAGACAGGCTTCAAAAAGATATTAATGATTTTTATCCTATAACCAAATACATAAACAACGACGATGTAGAAGACGTAATGGTAAACAATACTAAAGACATCTTTGTATATGATAGTGAAAAAGGACCGGTAATGGTTCCTGAAAGAGTTGAAGACAAAAGAAAGTTAGAACGTCTTGTGAAAAAGTTTAAGATGTACGCAACTGTTGTATCTGCTAATAAGAACATATACGATGTTCATCTACCAAACAAATCAAGAGTAAATATTGTGGAGTCACCACTAGGCGCAGATATAACAATACGAAACTTCAGGCAAAAAGCGCTTAGCGCAATAGATTTAATAAACATGGGTGAAATGAGCTATAATATGGCAGGAAGGTTTTGGCTATACTCTGAAGGACTTAAGATAAGACCTGCAAATATGTTGATTGGGGGAATGCCTGCAGCTGGTAAAACAACACTTTTAAATTCGATGTTTAGTTTTTTCAGACCAGAACAAAGAATAATTACAATAGAAGATACATACGAGCTTAATACTGAAACACAAGACAACTGTGTTAGGTTAGAAACAAGCTCAGAGGTATCCTTAGAAGAGCTAGTTCAAAATGCATTGAGAATGAGGCCAGATTTATTAATAGTTGGAGAAGTAAGAGGAAAAGAAGCAAAGGACATGATGACAGCAATGAATATAGGTAAGATTTCAATGAGTACAATACACGCAAGCACAGCCAGAGATATAATAACAAGACTTGAACATACTCCTATGAATGTTGAAAAGGATATTATTCCATTAATAGATGCTCTTGTTCTAGTATCACAAATTAATATAGATGGAAAGTTTGTAAGGAAAATAACACAAATATCTGAAATTTCTGGAATAGAAACGCAGGTTTTGCTTTCTGATTTGTATAAATACGATTATAAAACAAGAAAGGGTTCGGACATACTTCCTAGTGTTACCTACAGGGATACACTTGCAAGTCTTACTGGGTTGCCACCAAGTGAGATAGTGCGCGAGGAGAGAAGAAGAGCAAAGATTCTTGAAGCAATGAACAAAAAAGGCATAAGGGGCTTAAGAGATATAAATGAGGTTTGCAGAGAGTATTACGACAATCCTAATCGAGTATTAGCTAAACTTGAGATAGCAGACTCGGTTTAGTCACATTTTAGATGTAGAAATGTCATTTTTACAAAAATTAGTAGCATCAAGATGGATTGCAGGAACAACTATAGAAGAAGAAATAAAAGTTGTCAAAAAATTAAAAGAAAAAAATTTAAACTCGATAATTAATTATCTCGGAGAGGATATAAACAACGCAGAAAAAGCAAAAGCTTCACTAGATATATATTTGGAATGCATAAAAGATATAAAAGAAAATAATCTCAATTCACAAATAGCCATAAAGGCTTCTCAGTTAGGACTTTTTGTAAATGATAAAGTACTTAAAAAAAATTATGAGCAAATAATTAAAAAAGCAAAAATAGAAGGCATCTTTGTTTGGTTAGATATGGAGCGTTATGATACTGTAGACAAAACAATTTCACTATATAAAAAATATATATCTTATGGAAACACTGGAATTTGTATTCAATCTTATTTAAAAAGATCATTTAAAGACGTTAAAATTCTTCTTGAATTGGGAGCTGCAATTCGTATAGTCAAAGGGGCATATACCGAATCAAGCACAATAGCTCACAATAGAGATGACGCAACTAAGAACTATATTAAAATATTAAATTATACTTTTAAAAAATCAGAAAACTTCACCGTAGCAACACATGATCTTTCTATAATTAAAAAATCTGTAGAGTTATCAAAAAAATATAAAAAAGAACCTGAATATGCAATGTTATATGGAATAAGAAATAATATTGCTTTTAAGTTAGCTAAAAAACATAAAATGAATCTATATGTTCCATTTGGCAAAGATTGGTTTAAGTACTCCTATAGAAGACTTAGAGAATTTAGTAATCTAAAATTAGTACTCCATTCACTATTAGAAAATCAAAAATTAGATTAAGTGTTATTTTATGATATCTGAATATTTTAATGAACTTTCAATTAAAAAAGTGGAAACTAAATTTGGAAATGTAAGTTATCGAACAAATTCTACTGGAGGAAATACACTTGTTTTAATACACGGACTTGCGGCTACTTCAAAAAGCTGGAATAAATTTATAAATTATCTTCCAAAAAGTATAAATCTAATAATACCTGATTTACTCGGGCATGGGGAATCTGATGCTCCAAATATAGAATATCATGTTACTAATCAAACTGCAATAATCGAAGAAATATTGAAAAAAGAGGAAGTATCATCATATGTATTATTTGGACATTCCTATGGTGGTTGGGTAGCTACACTCCTTTCTATAAAAAATAAGAATCTTAAAGCCTTGATACTTGAAGATTCAAATGGTCTAAAGGCATTTTTCAATGAGGTAAAAGGTACTAAAAAAAGAGAGGAATATAAAAAGAATTTAATTAAAAAAGCGCTTTTTCTTAATGCAAATGAGTATGTTGTTAAAAGTATTGTTAATGATGAATTTAGTACGCACCAATTATCTGATGATGATTTAGTAAATATATCCGTCCCTACTCTTATTTTATGGGGTGAATTAGATCAAACAGTGGATAGAAAATTTGGTTATATGTTCAAAAAATTAATTCATAATAGTGAGTTAGAGATAATAAAAAATTCAAAGCATACTCCACACTATTCAAATCCTGAAAAAACTGCAGATATTGTAAAAGACTTTCTTGCAAAAATTAAGTTCTTATGATTTTTACTTTTTATCAATTAAAATATTAATCTTTTAACATCTCCTACTAAACATTGGTATGCTTCACAAGCAGTCCAGCATGATGGTTCTTTGCCTTCTCTTATTAAGTTTCTAACCTCTTCCGCATCAACGCCATGCCACATCTTTTCTATAGAGTAATCATAATCTCTTATGTTGCCTATTTTTCTACCCCACATTATTGAAGGATAAACATTTCCATAACTATCCATAAATAAAGATGCATCTAAACTCCTGCTTTTCATAGGTATTTTATTTGTTAATACATATCTATTCAAATTCCTAAGAAATGCATTTTCAATTATTGGTATTGCTCCAAATTCAAATCTTCTTTTCTTTATTATAAAATCTATTTCCTTAGATAGCTCTTGTCTTTCCGCACTAATATCAAGGTCACTATTTTTATAATAACTATCTGATATTTGTCCAACATTCAAGTGAAAATCATTAAACGTTACCCATGGCAATTCTTTAATCACTTCAGTTATTGTTTTTTCTAGCATTCCTTGATTAAATTTGCTCATCGTATATCCGAAAATAAAAAATAAGTTTTTATACTTTTTCTTAAGTTCATGCAGTCTTTTTGCCATATCCATTACTTTATCAAAATTTCCATTTACTCCTCTTATTTTATCATGCAATTCTCTATGTCCATCAAGACTTAACGTTATAGATATTTTAGGTATGCCTAGCTCGAGTATTTCCTTTAATTTATTTTCCAACATATCATGATTACATAAGGAGTTAGTTGGCATGGTCAAAACTGTCAAATCTTTACAGTTTTCTCTAAACGTTTTTACTATTTCTACTATCTCTTTTCTTAAAAATGGCTCTCCACCAGTTAATTCTATCCATTTAAAGAAATTATTTTTTTTTGCGAAGTTCTGTATTTCCTCAAATGTTAATTCATTAACAGGTTTTATTTGCCATATATTACATGTTAAACATCTAGACTGGCACCAGTATGATATTGAAAATGTTAATTTATATGGTCTTTCAAGAGTTGTAAAATTACTTTTTAAAGCAGTTAAACCTAATTTTGCAAGTTTAGTAGTATTCATAAAAATCTTCTAACTATACTTATCTATTGATGTATTTGATTTATATATTTTTGCAGCTTTAAATTAATTGGTAAATTAATGACATTAATTTTATTAATGAGGCATGGCGAGAGTGAAGCTAATAAAAAACATATTCTTTCAGATGAACTAAATAAATATAATTTAACTAACAAAGGTATAATTCAAGCAAAAAAAGCTGGAAGTGAATTAAAGAAGATAAAAATACAAAAAATCTTTTGTAGCCCAGTATTACGAACTATTCAAACTGCAGATTTAGTCAACAAAAAGTTAAAATTAGAAAAAACCATAGATAAAAAGCTAATTGAGAGAAGATTTAAGAGTATGTCTGGAATTTATGTTAAGGATGCATCTTGGAAATTGCTTTTTGAGAATAAGATAGAATCATACAAAAATGTTAAAAATAGAATATCAAATTTTATGTTTTCGAAAAGTAATTATGACTGCATACTTGGTGTAACACATCACGATGTAATAACTGCTGCAATGTCGTATGCATCTAATCTAGACTCACTTTGTAGTTATGCATTTAGGCCTACATATGCAAGCATAAGTGGTTTTTTAGTAGATAAAAAGACAATCAAACCAATTTTTTTTGGTGTGCCCTTTTTATCAAAAAACATACTAAATAAAATACCAGAACAATATTTGGTGTAGTAATGACAAAGCAATTAATATCAATAATAATACCAACATTGAACGAAGAAAAAAATATTTCAAAATTGCTTCCTAAAATTCCTGTAATATTAAATGATTTAAAGAATACAGATTACGAAATAATAATTGTAGACGGTGAATCTTCCGACAAGACAGTTGAAATTGCAAAGTCATTTGGCGGAAAAATAGTCTATGACCATAAGGGAAAAGGTTCTGCTTTAAGAAAGGGATTTGAAAAGGCAAATGGTGACATATTAATATCGATGGATGCAGATCTTTCTAATGATCCTAAGGAATTAAAGTTAATTATAGATAGCATTAACATAGGTTACGATATAAGTATGGGTTCTAGGTTTATTACTGGCGGCGGTACAGATGATATGCCAATATTAAGGAAAATAGGAAATCGTTTTTTTGTTTTCTTGGTAAATATATTTTTTAAGTCTAATTACTCTGATTTATGCTATGGCTATCGTGGTTTTAGAAAAAATGTGATAAAAAAACTAAATTTAAAAGAAGACAGATTTGCAATAGAAACCGAAATAAGTATTAAAGCAGCAAAAAAACACTTAAA
Organism: Candidatus Micrarchaeia archaeon; assembly: GCA_049964835.1. Classification (GTDB taxonomy): domain Archaea; phylum Micrarchaeota; class Micrarchaeia; order Micrarchaeales; family CABMGC01; genus JAJZOD01. Next base: position 48,235 of record JBMFWW010000002.1, read on the forward strand.
GGTAATAGAAATCCCAAGTGTAGAAAAAAAGAGGAGTTCTGGTTCTGGAAAATTAAGAACATTCTATGACGGATACAATATACTAAAGACTATATTAAAGAATATTTTTATTAGCCGATAAGAAAAGTATTTAAATATTATTATTTAATTATAAATCGTATAAGATGGGCAAAATTATAAAGTTAAATCATAAATCAAATAAAAAAAAAGTAAAAGAGCAATCAGCAATAGAGTATGTAATGAGTTATTCTTGGGCAGTAATAATATTGCTTGCTGTTGTAATAATCTACTTTTTTGCCAATAGTAACCAAACTACATATACTCCAACTTCTTGTTATATATCCCCGCAATTACCCTGTTACCAATTAATAATAGGTTCTAACTCTATAGAAACTACAGCAAAACTCGTATTTACAAATGATCTTAATAAGCCAATATACTTTTATTCACAACCATTTTCAATAAAATTCACTCCATCTTCCAACTATTACTCTGGTACCTGTGTACCAACTACAGCTAATGAGGGTTCAAATGTAACTTGCACTGTAGTAGCAAGTGGTTATTCAATCTTACAAGGTAGTGAAGCAGAACCGACATTTTATTTATCATATGCAGAGTGTGTATCTCAAAACTGTAATATTAATCAAAGACAGTTAATAACTCTGACAACATCTGGTAGCGGCACATCATATATATACAATCTTTCAGGCAATTTTATAGTTCCACAACCAGTTTTTACTAATTATTTTTATCTTGTTACAAATTCATTCCCATCTATTGGTGGGAGTACCTCTCCAGGATATGGTGTTTACGCGCAGGGAACAAATGTAATTATCTCCGAATCTCCATCTTCTGGGTATACTTTCAGTGATTGGACCTGTTCTGGAACTGGCTGTTATTCCGGCACAAGTCCCTCTGAAAAAATAACTATAAATTCAAATACTATAGAAACGGCTAGTTTCCAGCAAATACCTATTTATACACTAACTACAAATGCAGTACCATCGGGATCTGGAAGTGTTTCTCCAACATCTGGTTCTTATGAACAAGGATCACAAGTTACTATTTTGGCATCTGCAAATCCCGGTTACACATTTAATGGTTGGACCTGTTCTGGAACTGGCTGTTATTCTGGCACTTCACCATCAAATACAATAACAATAACTTCAAATACAGTTGAAACTGCAAATTATAAATTTAATACTGGTTACTTTGGCTATGTCCCACCATTTAACGGCGAATCAAATCAAACTTATTTGTATTCATCACCTTATGCTTACTACTCCCATGCTCCACAACAGATAACTTTGTGGAGTGATCTATTCCATAATCTTGTGCTAAACAACTTAAATACGCCATCATCAACATCAACTATACTTAATTTGATTGGAACTGTAAACAATGGTTATTTATATGAATTAGCATTGGGAGAACCTGCTGACACATACTATCCAGAAATCACTATAATAAACACCTCTAAAAATTCAGTACAAAAAACAATATTTATTCAAAATGCCACAGTTGCAAATGAAATAACAACATCACAAGATACTTTATTTGCAAATGTTAATTCTACTGGTTCTTTATACATATTATCTTCAAAATCAGCCGGATCTCTTTCGCAAGTATCACTTATTGTAGCAAATACTTCCTTACTTAATGATGCGATGCAATCAAGTAATCTATTCTATAACATTACAAAAATCACATCAATTAATTTGTCTAATACCACATATGATGGAAATATAGTATTTCCAGAAGAATTTACAAATTATCCTATCTCTAGCTTCTTAATGCTTGGCAATTACGCATATATAGCTAATCAATCTACCCTGTATATACTTAATACCTCAAAATCAAATGTTGTTGCTAATTCTATGATAATATATCCTAAAAATAAGGTTGAAACTGGAGCATTAGATTCAGGAATTATAAATATGCAAACTAGTGGAAATTATGTTTATTTTGATATCAGCAATACAACAGTTTCAAGTAGCACTAATTATAATACAGTAATTAGCGTACTTAATACAACATCTTTAAAAGTAACAAACATCACCATAGTTAATTCACCAAATAATTATACTGTCGGCGCAGTTATAAGTAATCATTTCAAAAAATTATACATTCTATTATCAAATCAAACTTTATACACTATTGACTTGAGCAGCAATGGACTAGGAACAGTTTCTAGAATACAAGATTTTGCAACAACAACTCCATTTCCTAGTACAACTTCTACATTAGAAAGCTCTCTCGGATCAGAATACAATATGTTATTAAGTGCCAATGGTACAGAGTTGTATGTAGGTACTACGTATTCTAATGGGTATAATGGTTATGCAATATATAATCTTGTAACTGGAACTGAAGTAGGATTTATGGGTACGCTCAATGCAGTAAGGGTTGTAGCCCCACAAAATAATTATAATATATATACAACTGCTAGTCAAAATCAAGCTATTGAAGATTATGCTACTTTAGGTGGTATAGTTGGAGTTTATAGCAGTGCATATAATATAAATAAAGAAAACATAACAATTCCTTCAAATTTTATAGCCACTGCTTTGTTATTTGATGGAAATATTTTAAGAATAGGCGGTTATAACTATAGTGACAATTCATTAACTCAAGATGAAGGTTTATTAACAACGGCAAATGTAATGACAGATACAATGAATTCAAATGTTATATCTCCAGAAGCTGAAATTAGTTATTTTGCAAATACCGGTTATCCAATGACTCCTACTCAAACTATAATGCACATGCCTTCTATAATGGATTTCTCAGAGCCCACGGGTCAGTTCTTTTCTATACCTGCTTTGCTTGGTGGAACATCTAATTTATTCCTTATACAACAAGCATCTCAAGTATTTCCAACTAATGAAGTTTTAGATGGACTTGCTGCTGTTTCAAGTAATACTCAAGCATCTGATTGTGTTTCTTCTTCAGAATGTATTAGTAGCGGTAGTTATCTTACTGCATATAGTAATATTGATGCATACAGTTCATACGCTACTCCTTCTGGCGTTGCGTGTGTTGCAGAAGCAAATTATGGTATTGCATCAACGGCAACAGTTAACTTATACGGAATGATAGAAAATGCAAATAATCTGTTAGTTATGTCTTATCAAGAAAATAAACCAAGTACTCAAGATTTTTCAAGTATATATACTGCCCCTACTCCTGGCGGAATGGGTGCTAATGCAGCTTCAGCATACTTTAATTATTGGTTAAATGATACAATCGCATCTCAATACGCTATTGCTGACTCTCAAACCATTACGCAAATTGCTGCAGGAACTGGAGATGCAGGTGGTTTTGGCTGTTCAAATCCTCCAAATCCAAATGAATTTATAACAGATACCTATTGGACAATGACTCAGAGTGCATTGGAAAGTCAAGCGTTATCAAATTCAATAGTTATGTTACCACCAGCAATATTAGCAAATAATACAAATAATGTTTATATGTTCAACATAGCAGCATCGAATGGTGGGCTGGCCGTTTATAATATAGCTACGAGCACATACTCTGAGATACCATTACCAAAGTTTTCATCAACAGCTTATGTTTATCCTAATGATCAAATTCCATCTTTGGCAGAAACAACAAATGGTACCTTTGTATTTGCCGGTTACCAACCATTTTCTGGATATTGTGCTATTGCAGTAATAAATACACAATTAGAAAAGGTTGTAAAGGTAAATTATGGACTTCCAGTAGGTTCTTGTGAAGGGGATACTATAGTAACTCCTGATGGAAAATACTTATATAGTGGTATCGCAGAAGGTCTTAATAGCGAATATGTATTTAGTGTTCATGATCTTATAACTTACAACTCTTCAGAAATAAATTATACCGGTTCTCTTTATAACTATTCAATAGCTAATATTGGAACTATGACTATGCCTATTACTTATGGAATATATGCTCCTCAAATGAACTACTATCAAGGCATTGCAATATCAACAGATACGCAGCCTATACCGTGATTTTTATGGACGATACAAATTATAATAATAACAATAGCAACATCAATAATGGAGTTATGTCAAATACAATAAAACCTGAACGCAGATTTAAATATACAAATTTGGCTTTAATGTTAATAGTTATCTTAGCACTTATAGCATATATAATAATAACAAATATACTAAACAATCAAAGTATTCCGACAAATATGCAATTAAGTAGTTCTTATACAGCAAATGCAAATCAAATAAGTTACATAACAAAATCTCAACTATTAAGTATTTTTGGAAATGAAACATATAACGCAATGGTTCTTAATAAAAATACTGCATTTCACTATATTTATATACTACAAACACAGTTTCATATCGATATACCTTTTAATGGGTTTGTAAATGGCACATCAACAAACTATTTCGGTAAGATTACCTTTAATGAATTACAGTTCATATTTAATAAAACACAGAATACTACTTATTCTAATATACTTTCACAAATAAAATCAACATATACAACTTCAATAATAAACACTTCAATTTATAATAGAATAACTTATACGACAATATATCCAAAAACTATACTTTCAACAAATGAGTTTATAATTTTGGAATACTATAAAAATACAATATTATTCTCTTATACTATCTCTAATTATTCAACAACTCAGTTTAATGCATTACTGCCAAAACTTCTTTCATATTCTAGCAAACAGATATTTGATTAATTAAATAATTCAAATCAGAGTAGGCTAAGTTAGATAAGTCAGGCCTTTAGCATTTTGCTTTCTATTATTCTTCTTAATTTTTCACCTAATGTTTCTTCTATGCCATCAAGTTTTATTACTTTTATGTCCTTATTAGAAAGCATGACATCAAACGAGCTTCCCTTTTTTGTTTTATCTACATATATATTATCATAAACAAGATTTGCATCGTATTTTGTAATTCTGACTCTTATCTTTTTTTCAGATCCTACAACGAGGGAGTTTCTATACGGTCCGTCCGGATTGATAAAAGTTATACACATCAAATCTTTTTGTAAAAGCAATGGACCTCCAGCACTTCTGTTATAAGCAGTAGATCCTATCTTGCCAGAAATAATTACTCCATCACCACTTATAACAAATGGAAAGAGTGTTTTTTCTTTATTATTTTTTACTTCACAAATTGTAAATTGTACTTCTCCTATCTTTGTAGATAAATAACACTCATTAACCGCATAATACTTTTTATTCTTATGAATTATCTCAAGCTTCTTACCAAGACTATCCACTGTATACTTATTATCTTTAATCATCTTTATTACAAGGTCTAGTTTATCTATTCCAATATCAGAGTAATAACCCGTGCTGCTACTTGAATTATCTCTTATAAGTATAATTGGGCAGGAATACTTCTGCACAGCTTTTATGAAGGTTCCATCACCTCCTATTGCAATGCAAATTTTACCATTTTTAACTACATCAAATGCCTTCTTTATTTTATTAAGTTCTGGATAATTTTTTTTTGCTACAAGTGAAATTTTCATTATATCAACTTACTTTCCATAGAAAAAGTGTATTGCTCTTCCTAATGAAGCTTCTGCGACCTCTTGTATTTGTTCAGAGTATGTAGGGTGTGGGTGTATAGTATCCGCAATATCCTCTAATGTCGCGCCCATCTCTATTGCTAATGCAGCTTCAGCTATCATAGAGTTTGCATCATCAGATACTATTTCAATACCTTTTACAATTAGATTTTTATCAAATGCCATTTTTACAAATCCATCTGTTCTATCTAATGCAATTGCTCTTCCTAGTGCACTCAATGGAAATTTTTTAATTGTAATTCCATTCTTAATAGAAATATCTCCAGCCACAGCAACTTCCGGATCAGAGAAGACAACCGCAGGTATAATTATATTATCAAAACCTGAATTTTTACCGGCAGCTACCTCACCGGCAACAACGCCTTGCCTCATGGATTTATGTGCTAGCATTGGCTCTCCTACAACATCCCCTATTGCCAATATTTTTTCATCATCTGTCATCAAAGAATTATTTACTTTTATAAATCCTTTTTCATTTAATACAACTTTAGTATTCTCTAAACCAAGTCCATCAGTATAAGGTTTTAATCCAACTGCAACAACTACAATATTATGTGATATTTCTTCTCCAGAACTTAATTTTATTGAATTTGGTGTATGTGATATCGGAGTTGCATTTTTGTATATCTTAACATTTAATTTTATCAAACCTTTTTCAATTATGGCTACTGCTTCAGGATCAAAGTGCGAAAGAAGTGTAGACCTAGCAATTATAGAAACACTTACTCCAAGCTTTGCGTATAGAGTTGCAAGTTCTACTGCAACATAGCCGGCTCCTATTATTGTCATTTTTTCCGGATATTTGTCTAGCATAAGCGCTTTCTTGTAATCTATTATATACTCATTGTATTCAAAGCCTAAAAGAACTGTCGGTACAGAACCTGTTGCTATTATTGCGGTATCAAAATCAAGCTCCGTGCCATTTGTAAGTTGAAGCTTCTTCGAGTTCAAGAATGTAGCTGAACCTTTTATAATCTCTATTCCATTTGATTTGCATAAAAACTCAACCCCTTTTTCAAGCTTTTCTGAAACTCCAATTCTCCACTCAAAAGCTTTGGAGCTGTTTATTTTTGGTTCAGCTTCAATTCCAAACCTTTGCGAATTTTTAGCTTTGTAGTAAACATCAGCAATGTGCAACATTGTCTTTGAAGGTATACATGCATAGTTAAGGCAATGTCCCCCCATCTTTTCTTTTTCAATTACAGTTACAGAAAGCCCTAATTCTGCAGCTCTTATAGCGGCAACATATCCCCCAACACCCCCTCCTACTATTGCAAGATTTACGTCTTCAGGTATAGATCCCATAACCATAAATTCAACCTATAAGCTCGAGGAAATCCGGATCCTCAAGATATTTTTTAAGCGCATTGCCAAAATGAACCGCATCAGCGCCGTCTACTACTCTATGGTCAAAGGTTATAGAAAATGGCATAATCTTTCGTATTACTATTTCATCATTTACAACTACTGGTGTGTCTCTTATAAGATGTATCCCAAGTATTGCAACTTCTGGGTAATTTATCATAGGAACCGAGAGATATCCCCCACCTAAACTACCAATATTAGTTATTGTAAAGGTTGAGTCTGACATATCGCTTAGTTGAACCTCTTGTTTTTTTACCTTTTCAGCAAGCTCTTGTATCTCCTTTGCTATGTTTGCAATACTCTTTTTATCAGCATCTTTTATTACAACTACCTTTAATCCATCGGGACCTTCTGCGGCAAGTCCAATATTAAAGTATTTTTTTACAATTATCTCTAACTGTTCATGATCATAACTTGAATTAAAACGAGGACTTTCCTTTAATGCTTCTACTGTTGCCTTTATTATAAATGGAAGGAATGTCAACTTAACTCCAAGCTCATTCATATTTTCTTTTTCTTTTTTTACAAGGTCAAATAATGTTGTTGCATCTATCAAATCCATATGTGATGCTCTTGGTATACTCCATGAAAGTTCCATATTTCTTGCTATTGCCTTTCTAGTTTGTGTAAGTGGAATACGTTCTATATCATTAGCATGCGATCTTTCTAATGTTTCAGAGAACTTAGGTGAAGAAACCTTCTTGTTAGTTTTAGCAGACGCATTTCTTACATCATTTTCAATAACTTTTCCATTAGGCCCTGTTCCTACCACTGTATTTATATCAATATTTAACTCTCTTGCAAGCTTTCTTACATAGGGTGTTGCAATCACATCTTTTTTTACTGTGTTTGTATCTGTACTTTTATTTTTATTAAAATCACTTTTTTGCACTTCTATATCTTTTTGTTCGTTCATATTGAACTGTTCATGTATAGATATATTCTTTATTTGTGGTATACCAGAAAAGGTAGGTTGTTGAACACTTTGTTTTTGGATATTATCCTTGACATTGCTTTGTGCTGTATTTACTACATTGTTAGTGTCTTTATCATCTCCAACGTAAGCTATAATGTCTCCAATCTTTAATGTGTCATTCTCCTGTGCAACTATTTTTAAAGCCCCGGATATAGGCGCAGGTATATTGACAACAGCTTTGTCTGTTTCTATTTGCACTATAGTGTCATCTTCTTTTACAGTATCTCCATTCTTGAATAACCATTTCTTGACAACGCCCTCAGTTATACCTTCCCCGACATCAACAAACTTTAATTCTTTCAAATAATCAACCTTTCATAAGCTTATCCAACGCGTACATAACTTTCTTTTCATTTGGAACATAGTAGTTTTCATATCCTGGATATGGATAAGGGAAGCTGTTTCCACCTACTCTAACTATCGGTGCATTTAATTTATATAATGCCTTTTCTGCTACTCTTGCAGCTATTTCTGCTCCGACTCCGAAGCTTAATGAAGCTTCATGAACAATAGCTAGTCTCCCTGTTTTATTTACGCTATCTAATATTGTTTTTTCATCAAGCGGATTTATTGTTCTTAAATCTATTATTTCGGCATCTAAATTCATTTTAGCTACGGCGTCTTTTACTACAGGAACCATAGTTCCATATGTTACTACTGTTGCATTATTTCCTTCTTTTATTATACTAGCCTTTCCTATCGGAACCTCATAAGCTTCTGTCGGAACTTCCTGTTTAAACAATCTGTAAAGTTTTGTAGGCTCTAAAAATATCACCGGATCATTCATTCTAGAAGCCTTTATCAAAAGGCCTTTTGCATCATAAGGATTAGAAGGTTCGACTACCATCAAACCACCGATATGTGAGTAGTAAGCTTCTGGACTATCTGAGTGATGTTCAAGTGTTCTTACACCTCCGCTTACAGGTGTTCTAACTACCATCGGTACAGTTAGATTTGATCTAGTTCTTGTTCTATATCTAGAAGCATGATTTATTAACTGACTAAATCCTAAATACATAAAGCCTGCAAACTGTATTTCTGGAATTGGCCTAAGTCCAGAGATTGCCATTCCTATTGCAGTACCTATAATTCCTGATTCTGCAAGAGGGGTATCTATAACTCTATTTTCTCCGTATTTTTTTAAAAGTCCATCCGTAACTCTAAAAACTCCGCCGTCTTTTCCAATATCCTCTCCAAGCAACAATGTTTTGTCATTTTCATTAAGTATTATGTCCAAAGCGCTATTAAGAGCAGAAACCATATTCATCTGCATAAACTCACCTACTGCCAAAAGTTATTCGCCTCTGCCTCGTCAAACTCTTCCCTAAGCGTTTGCGGTATAAAACTATACACTGTATTGAACATGCTTCTAGGGTCAGCTTTAAACTTTTCTGCCTTTTCTACAGCTTCATCTATTAACTTCAATGCAGCGTCCTTTTCCTCTTTGTCCTTTTGTTCATTTAACAAATTATTTTTAATAAGATACTTCTTCACACGTTCTATCGGGTCTTTTTTTGCCCAGATTGAAACATCTTCATCACTTCTATACTTTGTAGGATCATCTGCAGTTGTATGCAAACTCATTCTATACGTTATACACTCAATTACTGTAGGGCCTTTCTTTGAATTAAGTATCGCATCCTTTGTTGCCTTGTAAACTGCCAGAACATCATTTCCGTCTACCTGAACTGCATCTATTCCTGCAGCAACCGCTTTTTGTGCAAGTGTTTTTGTATTTGTCTGTTCTGACCTTGGCAAAGATATTGCCCATTGATTATTTTCTATAATTGTTATTAGTGGAACCTTCCATACTCCTGCAAAGTTAATTGCCTCATAAAAATCTCCTTCTGATGTTCCTCCATCTCCAATATATGCAATAACAGCAGAGTCTTTGTTTTGATATCTTTGTGAGAACGCAATTCCTGTTGCATGGGGCATTTGTGTTGCCACTGGCACTATTATAGGGAACGCATTAGACTCTTTTGGAAAAACATTTCCTTCTTCATAACCTCTCCAATATATAAACATAATCTCTGGCGGGACTCCTCTTTCAAGAAAAACTCCATGCTGTCTAAATGCAGGTACAAAAATATCTTGTTTTCTCATAGCGGCTGCACTTCCTATTTGCGTAGCCTCTTCTCCAAGTAGTGGTGCGTAAGTTACTGCACGACCTTGCCTTTGTAAACTCAAAACTTTAGTATCAAGAGTTCTTGCAAGTATCATACCTTTATACATTTCTAAAATTTGTGAATTTGTTAAATCTACAGGCATAAGTTTTGGATCTACATTTCCTTCTTCGTCTATAATTTGATAATAATCTATGCTGCCTTCGTAAGCCTTTCCTAACAAAAAAACACCGATTTATATAAAACAACAATAATATTTAAACACTTCTAAAAGAAATCATTATTATTATAAATAATATACGATAAGACGAAGAAATCTCCAAAAGTAAAATAACGCTTTAAGACGAACCTATAAAAACCATTTAAATATCACATTTATCAGATATTTTATGATTTTATGCCAAATCAAAAACAAAGAAAAACAAATAGAGACATTCAAAACAAAGCATTAGATTTAGATCTAATAAGTAGCTTAAGAAGAAAATCAGATAAAAGAGCAGAAACAAAACCAGGCGTTTTTAATTTAAAACACGGAAATAGTATCCTTGAGCTCAGTTAGTTTTTTCTCCTATTAATGCAAGTTTAGCGAGCATTGACTCAAGCTGTATTCTGTCGTTAGCACCTTCTACTATTCTGTAATTGCAGTCACCTATCTGTGATATTAGTCTTAATTTTTTCTTATCCTCTATTTCCATAGATACTGCTTCTCTATAGCATTGTACTAGAATATCTTCGCCGCTCATTCCATGAACTAAAGTAAGTGTATTTAGTTCTGTTCTTGCCTTTTCAAAATCACCGGAGAGAGCAAACCTTAACATCGCTATTACCTCTTTAGGTCTTGCTCTTGCTGCTATTTCATATATTGAAGACTCAGTTACTTTTTTATCTGTTACAGTTGCGCTCTGCATTATATTAGTTAATCTTCTCAAATCTCCCTCGCTAACATAGAGCAGTGCATCTATTGCTTTTTTATCTAGCTCTAAGTTTTCTGATGCAGCTATTCTTTCTATATAAGAGCGCATCTCATCCTCTTTCAAAGGCTTAAATCTCAATACAACACACCTACTTTGTATAGGATCTATTATTTTGCTAGAGTAATTTGCTCCAAGAATAAATCTCGTTGCTGCAGAGTACTTTTCCATAGTTCTTCTAAGCGCGTGCTGTGCTTCTGGAGTTAGTGCATCAGCTTCATCCAAAAAAACTATTTTGACTAAGCCACTAGATAATGGAATCGTTCTTGCAAATTCTTTGACCTTTCCTCTAACTACCTCTATTCCCCTAGAGTCGCTTGCATTTAGTTCAAGAAATGCCTCATTTATGCTTTCTCCATACAGTTCCTTTGCCATTGCTATTGCCGATGTTGTTTTTCCGACTCCGGCAGGACCTGCAAAAATCATACTCGGAAAGCTTTTTACTTTTACAAATGCTTTTAACTTTTCTACTATTGCGTCTTGGCCTATAATCTCCGATAACTTAGACGGTCTGTACTTTTCTGTCCATGAAAGATCTATTCCGCTCAAGAAATCATTTATTAAATATTTAACTCAAAAATTACTTATACTTAATGATTAAAAATAGCCCCAGCCAGATTCGAACTGGCGTTTGCAGGTCCAGAGCCTGCCGTCCTTTTATGTCTTAATTTTAAGAGACCACTAGACGATGGGGCTATTATACTTTAAATATTTATACTGTTGTTTATTAATTCTTTTCGTGGGTTATTTGTGAAACATCGACAATTTCTTCGTTAATCTATATTATGAATAATTATCAAAAATTACAGAAAATATAAATATCTTTTCTTACATATAATACTGCCAAACGGTCATAGTAGCAGGGAAACGCCCGAACCCATTCCGAACTCGGAAGCTAAGCTTGCTAACGATATGAAATACTGCTGTAATAGTGGGAAAGCATATTGCTGTTTGGCACTTTTTAAAAATTATTAAGCGAGGTGTGAGGTCAAGGTATACTATGGGCTTTAGCTCGTAGACAGGAATTGATTCCACCATTCAAAAAATACAAACATTTTTCTATTTCTACTAAAAAGATTCTTTGACGACGAGTTGTCGCAAAATTCTTCGCGTCCGGATTTTTCACCACCGAAGCGATAATATGCATAGTGTAAACTCTGCAAAAAATATAAAACCTGCGGCCACAGAGAATGGTCATCCATATAACTGGCAACATTTTGTTTTTGTTACAAAATATAGATACAAAATGTTCAAAAACGAAAAAAACAGTTGCAATAATTAAAAAAGCAATAATAGACGCAGCTTCAAGAAATAATATCACTATAAAAGAATTTTCTTTTGGCGATGATTATTCACATATGCGCCTTGAATTAAATTTTATAGAGAATCCTTGTAAAATATTTGTTCTAAAATATCTCTATGCAAGGTTAATCTCGAGTAAAATTAAGTTATTGCCATCTATTAATTTAGATAATATTATTTCAAAAACATTTTTATGTAAAAATCTGAAGTATAAAAAACATATTAGAAAGATTTTTATATAACAAATATGATATCTATTAACTAATAATAAGTGCTTATATGTTAGGAATTAGAAGAGAGGATCCAAACAGAGAACGTATAAATAGAAATTTAACATTAATAACCGCAATGTTAGAAATAGAAAAGGCATTATCTTCAAGAAATTTTGCAGTAGCAGGAAGAATTTTCAATTGTTCTGTTGGAGATATTGAAAAAGTTGAAGATAAACCAATTCTTACTGGTCGTTTTGCAGAATTTGCTGAAAAATTAGGATATAAAATAAAAGCTGCTCAATTATACGAAAAAGCAGGAACCGATTACGGTCCAAAAAGTATTTCATTTCTTAATAAAGCACTAAATCTTTTTAATGAATCTGGCGAATTAACGGATTCGGAAAGAGTTCAAAAGAAAATAAAGTTTCAAATGGGATCTTTAAGGAGAAATTAAAGATTAAATATATTTTTAAATATGGTGCGAGCGCCGGGATTTGAACCCGGGTTTTTGGCTTGGAAGGCCAAAGTCCTACCAGGCTAGACTACACTCGCCTTTGTAATAATGCTAATATATTTGTTAGATAAGAATTATAATACTTTTTAACTTTTTCTAAAACCAAATAACTAAGAAAGCTTTTTAAATTCTATATACGTTAATATACTGTGATATAATGAATTTATTATTAATAGGCATTGTCACAGTTGTAATAATCATAGTAATAGCTGTAATTGTTTCAATATACAATGGCTTAATATCAAAAAGAAACCGTGTACAAGATGCATGGGCGCAAATAGATGTTCAGTTAAAGAGAAGATACGATCTTATTCCTAACCTACTCGACACAGTAAAAGGTTATGCCAAGTATGAACGAAGCGTTCTTACACAGGTTACACAACTTAGATCCTCTCTTATAAATGGATCTGTTCAAGACAAAGCACAAGCAAACAATCAACTTACACAGGCATTTAAGAGCATATTTGCAGTTGCAGAAAATTATCCAGATCTTAAAGCCTCTCAAAACTTCCAGCAACTTCAGCAAGCAATAACAGATACTGAAGACAAGATAGCATTCGTAAGAACATCATACAACGATTATGTTCTTGATTATAATAATATATTGCAACAGTTTCCAAGCAGTATATTTGCCAATATGTTTCATTTTGTAAAGTATGACTTTTTCCAGACAGAAAGTGATGCAGAAAAAGAACCAGTTAAGGTTAATTTTGATGATTTGAATGGACCTTCTTCTAGTAAAAGTTCTAATACACCTCCAAAATCAACAACTAGCAGTTCAGGTCCACCTCAATCAGGTTCTTCAAAAGGCAAAAAGTCAAAAGGAAGTAATAATTAAGTAATTAAAAATATGAGCGGGAAAAGAATGGCAAGCTTCTTTGATGAGATAGCTAAGAATAGATTAAAATCTATAATCCTTATGGCTATTTTTATTGTATTTTTTGCAGCTATAGTTTATGCATTTGTTTGGGTCTTTGGCGGAGGATTAGTTGGATTTTCTATAGGTATACTCATAATACTTTTTTATGCAGTAATTGTTTACTTCTATGGAGATAAGATGACTCTAAAGGTAGCAGGAGCAAAGGAGGCAGATAAAACAACATATGCATCTTTGTACTCAACAGTTGAAGGTCTTTCAGCCGCAACCCAAGTTCCTACTCCTAAAGTCTATATCGTGAACGATCCTAATCCGAACGCATTTGCTACTGGAAGAAACAAGAAAGTATCTGCAATAGCAGTAACTTCTGGACTGTTAACAACAATGAATCATAGAGAACTTCAAGGAGTAATAGCACATGAAATGTCTCATATAGCTGATAATGATGTTCAATTCATGATGATAGCAATAGTCTTTGCTGGAGCTATAGGATTAATAGCAGCAGTTCTGAGAATGTCATTATTTTTTGGCGGATTCAGAAGAGTTGAAGGTGAAGGTGGCATAATAATATTATTAATAGCATTAGCTGTTGGAATTCTAGCTCCAATATTCGCACTCTTAATAAGACTTGCAATTTCAAGAAAAAGAGAGTATATGGCAGATGCGAATGGAGCAAGATTGACAAGGGATCCAGAAGGACTTGCAGATGCTCTTACAAAAATTAAAAATTACACCGCGCAACCAAATGTCAAAGGCGTAAAGAATGCTAATGAAGTAAATGGTTCAATGTACTTCTCAAATCCTTTTAAGGGAAAGAGTATAATGAATATTTTTTCAACACATCCTCCTATCGATGAGAGAATAAACAGATTAAAGAAGATGTACTAATGTCACTAAACAGGCAAAGCTTTGTCTTAAAAGATGTAATGATGGAGCTTAATATTCTAAAATCTACAGAGTATCTTGAAGATATGAAAAGATTCGGAATAAATACTACTTCTACAATTACATTGGGCGTATCAGTTCCTAATCTTAGAAAACTTTCAAAAAGATAGGAACAAATCACGCGTTAGCTACTCAATTATGGAATACAAAGGTTCATGAAGCAATGATACTTGCTGCATTTATTGACGATCCATTACTTGTCAGTGAAGAACAGATGGAGCAATGGGTCAATGGTTTTTCATCTTGGGATATATGTGATGCCGTATTCGGAACTCTTTTTGATAAAACAAGGTTTGCTTATAAAATTCCTAAATTCCCAGAGTTTTAGACACTAGGATGCCTAATTTTTCTGAGATTTCCTGCTGTTCTTTGGTCAATTCAGATACCAGTACCTCCTTCTCATAAATTTTACACTTTAGATTCCTCAAACTTACCAATACCTCTTCCACTGTATAGTTTTTACCTAATTTCTTTTTTAATTGTATGAACGCAATTAATATCATAAACTGCATGAAAATAAACCCACGCAACGCCTCTTCTGAATGTACACGTAATGGAAGTATACTGATATCGTCTTTTGAAAATCCAAATAGTATTTCTGTGATTTGCCTAACATAATATGCAGGAACAACATCGTTTTTTGATAGTTCAAATGGAAAGTATTTATTTAGGACCTTTTGATTCAGATATGATTATGGTAGAGTATGAAGATATCTTAGGAAAAGATAATGGAAACGATAGCAATTCTTCGGAAATAATTGTTCAACAACCGAATGTTGTCCCGCTAAATATAAAAAATAATCAAAGGAAAAAATAAACGCAAGAACTGGAAGCTATAGAAAATAAGAGTAAATATGAATAATTGTTCTTGGTATTTACAGTAAGCTATATAAACCTTTATTTGTATAATATACTTCAACGCTTTATATGCACGTTCACACTGCATATTTGTGTTAATATTTATTGCATACTCAGTTGTATGCTTTATTGTTTAATGTGAAAATTCCTATTTGGAATTGGATGTAGTCTTGAGAGTGTAAAGAGAAGAACAACGCAATTGCAATTAATAAAATCTTGCAGACAAACAAACCAAAAATTCCAGTCGATGCTGCTGGAGGACACTGCTATCAGATTTCGACAGCCATGCAAGTCAACATTCTCACTTGAGAGTGTGGCGTACGGCTCAGTAACGCGTGGTCAATCTACCGTAGAGAAGGGCATAACCTTGGGAAACTGAGGCTAATATCATATAGTTTAAGACACCTGGAAGGAGTTTTAAACTAAAGGGTTGCGAATTGGAGCATTACCGCTCTACGATGAGACTGCGTCGGATCAGGCAGATGGCGGGGTAACGGCCCACCATACCTTTGACCCGTAGGGGATATGTGAGTATGAGCCCCGAGAAGGGCACTGAGACAAGGGCCCTAGCGCTACGGCGTGCAGCAGGCGCGCAAACTCCACAATGCGCGAAAGCGTGATGGGGGGAGTCTGAGTGGTAGGTTTTTAACTTACCTTTTGCCAAGTTTAGCAAGCTTGGAGAATAAGTGCTGGGTAAGACCGGTGGCAGCCGCCACGGTAATACCGGCGGCACGAGTGGTGTTCACTATTATTGGGCTTAAAGCGTCCGTAGCTGGCTGAAACAGTCTTATGTGAAATATAGGTGCTTAACATCTATACGTGCATAAGATACCTTTCGGCTAGGGAGTGGGAGAGGTCAAGAGTACTTATGGGGTAGGGGTTAAATCCTGTAATCCTATAAGGACTACCTGTGGCGAAGGCGCTTGACCAGAACACATCCGACAGTGAGTGACGAAGGCTAGGAGAACGAATCGGATTAGATACCCGAGTAGCCCTAGCAGTAAATTATGCAGACATTGGTGTTGCATTTATCTTGAATAAGTGCAGTACCGTAGGAAAACTGTTAAGTCTGCCGCCTGGGGAGTACGGCCGCAAGGTTGAAACTTAAAGCAATTGGCGGGGGAGCACACAAGGGGTGGATGCTACGGTTTAATTGAATTCAACGTCGGAAATATCACCTGGAGCGACGGCAGTGTGAAGGCCAGACTAAAGATCTTGCCTGACAAGCCGAGAGGTGTTGCATGGCGATCGTCAGTTCGTGGTGTGAACTATCCGGTTAAGTCCGGTAACGAACGAGATCCTCACTAACAGTTGCAACTAATACAGTTGTGTATTGGGCACTCTGTTAGTACCGCCTGCGTTTAAGCAGGAGGAAGGAGAGGGCCACGGTACGTCAGTATAGCCCGAACCTCCAGGGCTACACGCGGCATACAAAGGTTGGTACAATGGGCTGCCACTCAGAAATGAGGAGCTAATCCCCTAAAACCAATCTAAGTTCGGATTGAGGGTTGAAACTCACCCTCATGAAGTTGGAATCCCTAGTAATCGCTTGTCACTATCGAGCGGTGAATATGTCCCCGCTCCTTGCACACACCGCCTACCAAGTCATCCAAGTGAGGTCTTAGTGATACAGCATCGTAATAGATACTGTTGAACTAAGGTTTCGTGAGGGGGGCTAAGGTATAACAAGGTATCCGTAGGGGAACCTGCGGATAGATCACCTCGAAACTTTTTAAGAAGGTTTCAAGCTACTTAATATTTAGTGTGCGTAAAATTAGTTGTCTTCTCGCACTATTTCTCAAGACTACATCCTTTTTCTATTTTGTAATTTTTCTAATCATTATAAAAATATATATTTAATAATAATTATGGTTTTAGAATGAGCAAACGTTGTCCAAAATGTGGAAGGACAAGCGACACCATTCAGTTTTATGGACAATTCTGTAAGATATGTTCAGAGAGAAAACTTGGTGAAGAGCTTCCTGAAAGTGCAGAGATTATCATATGCAAAAACTGTGGAAAAATACGTCTGCAAGGTGTTTTTGTAAAAGACAGTGGCCAGAATATGCAGCAAATACTACAAAACACATTCAAGAATTTTTTTGTAAGTCTGATTGATTATGATCCTGAAAATGCAACTGCAGTACTTTCATTTTCAAAAAAAGACAAGGAAGATTTATCTGTAGATAAAAAGATACTTCTACTATATAAGAAAATACTTTGCGATGAGTGTAATAAACGTGCTGGATCTTACTATGAAGGAGTAATGCAATTAAGAGGAGATAAAGCACGAATTGAAAGATTCATAGAAAGAGTAAATACTTATTTTGAAAAACGTGGAGAATTTATAGCTAAAATTAAAAATGTGGATAATGGTATCGATGTATATCTTAGCAATAAAAAGCTTGCAGAAGCATACATATCCTCACATCATTTAGAGGTTGTACGTTCATATACTTTATATGGAGTAAAAAAAGGGAAAAAAGTGTACAGGCATACTTACTCTATAAGACTATAAAAATAAATAAAGCATAAAATTAGTGTATGGTTACGGTGGAAGGACGTCAATTATTTCAGACGCCACGGGAAGGCCCAACCTCTATTTACCATACATCCCCTTCTACTACTATAATTCACGTTAAGTATAAATATATAATTTACATTTTTGTTTATTATAATAAATATTGAATTAATTTTTTTGTTATTATTTCTCGAATCAAAAAGGTTATATAAATTATTAAACAATATCATTCTTACTAAATCATTAAACTGATACTATGCCATTAAATAATAAAAACACTGCAAAAAATAGGTTCAAAACTCTTATAAAAAACGTACTTAAGGATGAAATAAAACTAGAAGATTTGGATATAGATAGAAGCATATGCCTTGTTTTAAATCAGGATTGGGATATCTCTTCATCTATAGCATTAAGAATTGCAAAAATTATGAAAAAAAATCCAAAAGAGTTAGCAGAAAGTATTACTAGTAAACTATCAAAGATAGAAAGTACAGAAAATCCAAAAACCACCTTTTTTTCTGAGTTTTTTGCAATGAACGGTTATATAAATGCAAAACTAAATATTAAAAATTTCTCAAAATCTGTACTTGAAGAGGTACTCTCTTTAGAAGAAAAGTATGGTCATAATGAAGTTGGTAAAGGCAAAGTTGCAATAATCGAATATCCTAGTGTAAATCCAAACAAACCCTGGCATGTAGGGCATATTAGGAACCCTCTTCTCGGAGATTCAATTTCAAGAATTATGTCTTTTTCTTCATATAAAGTACTACGTACTGATTATATCGAAGATTTAGGTTTGCAGATGGCAGAGATTCTCTGGGGCAGCAAAAATTTAGAGTGGAATGAGAATGGTAAGAAGTATGACCAGTTCCTCGGAGAAAAATATGTAGAAATAAATAAACATATAGAAAAGGAAAATGTGAAAAACGAAATATCTGTTTTGTTAAAAAATATGGAAGACGTTTCAAGTGACGATGCAATTAAAATCAGAGAAATATCAGAAAAGAGTGTAAAGGCACAGTATCAAACAAGTTTTTCGTATGGCGTATATCATGATTTACTTATCTGGGAAAGTGATATACTAAGAGAAAAGCTTCTAGAAAAGTCATTAGATCTTCTTAAAAAGAATAACCTGATTAATATTGAAAAAGAAGGTAAGCTATCTGGCTGCACCGTTTTAAAGACCGATCTATCTGGTAAAACAGAAGAAAAAAACAAGAAGGTATTACTAAGAAGCAATGGCGTTCCAACGTATCTTGCAAAAGATATTGCATTTCATATGTGGAAGTTAGGCATAATAAAAATACAGTTCAATGTACATAACTTTATTGGACAGCCCGATGGTACTTTCGCTAAAACAACTAATAAAACAGGCGATAGTTTAGATTTTAATGGTGCTGATATCGCAATAAATGTAATAGGTTCAGCCCAAAATGAACCACAAATTATACTAAAAAATGTTTTTAAATTACTTGATGGAAAAAAATCCAATTCTCTTATACATTTATCTTATGGAGAAGTAAGTTTGAAAGAAGGCAAGATAAGTGGAAGAAGTGGAAAATGGCTCGGTGAAGATAGAAATTACACTGCAGATGATTTGTTAAAGTTTACAGTAAATAAAGTTCGAGAAGTAATATTATCTGGAGAAAAAATATCAAAAGAAATAGATATAGAAAAGGTTTCAAAAAGCATTGCACTGTCTGCAATAAAATTTGATTTGTTAAGAATAGATCCTATAAAGAAAATAGTATTTGATTGGGATAGAGCGCTTGATTTAAATTCAAATAGCGGACCTTACTGTGTTTACATGTATGCTAGATGTTGTAGGATACTTGAAAAATCTTCTATAACTATTAAATTAGATGATATAAATCTGAATTATATAGAAAGAGATTTTGGTTTTGAACTATTAAAATTGATATCTAAATGTAATGAGATAGTAGAAAAAGCACTTACTGAGTATAAACCAAATATAATAACTGATTATTTAATAGATTTATCCCAATTATTCGGTAAGTTTTATGAGCATAATAATGTACTTAAATCTGGAGATGCGATGGTTGCGCGTTTAGCAATAGTCAATGCGACAAAGCAAACATTATATAACATGCTTATGCTTTTAGGTATAGAACCACTATCTTCTATGTAAATTTAACTTACGATTAATCACTTCAAATTAAAAAATAATATCTTATCTCGAAATAAGGTCCTTACGAAAAAGAAATATGATTATGTAAAAAGTATACAAATGATGAAGAAGTTGACAAATAGCGGAATGAGATGGACAAAGTTGTTGAGTGTTATAACAACATGCCACATCTGAATCTTGACACTACTCAAAAAATTGCATATTTTGAGAAGATCACACGAAAAATGGTTGAATACAAAACAAATAAAAGGTAAAATGATGAGATTAATTATCGAGAGGACATTAAATCAGGATACTACAAAATTAAAAATAAAAGAAAGACATATATTACTTTTAAGCAAAGATAAGTTAGAATTCTCTAGAAGGGTCTGTAGCTCAGCTTGGATAGAGCGGCGCCGTCCTAAGGCGAAGGTCACGGGTCCAAATCCCGTCAGACCCGTTTACACTTAAAAGGTTGTCAATATGGCTAAGAAAAATATGAATAATAAAAAAAGCGAGCCCAATCTCATAATAAAACCTATAGGTAAGTTGGGCGGCTTAGACGGAATACATGTACTTTTAATATTGCTACTTATTGTGGCGCTAGCATTACTTTTATACACATCTTACGCTAAGCAGTCAATATTGATAATAACAAATCAGAGTACAAATCAAACATTTAATAATACGCAGTGTCAATATGGAGTTTATAAAAATTCATGCGTAACTCCAGTTCACAATGCTACTCAAATCAAAAAAATATTTGAAAATCTTTTGGCAAGTTATACAACAGTAAACAATCAAGACTCTTTAATTCCATTTATTTCAAATACTTCACAAATAAAAGAGTATTATTCTCCATTAACTAAGACTTGGGTAGTTACAGTTATAGATAAGGATATACTAACAAATAGTACCTTCTTATTCTCTGCAATAATAAATGACACAAATACTAGTAAGATAATACCTTCGATACAGACAGTACTCCCATCCCTTAAATCAAAGAATCTAGTTACAGGTAATGGTTATATTGATTTAACAAATAAAACATCATGCATAACTGAAAATACAACACCTGTCTATTGGTTTATAGATCCATACTCTCCTGGAAGTATAAATAGTCTTTCTTACTATGAACAAATACAAAAATCATTCAACAAGAGCATATCGCCTGATTTATACATACTTTATACACAGTACTCTCAAGAAATTGCGAATGAGTATGGATTACATAATGCAACTATGATGGGCAAGTATTTATTCTGTGCTTCAAAGCAGCCGAACTTTGATGAATTTGCAAGCACATTAAATTCAAGTTATCAAAATTTATACATATCAACATCTGAACTTAATTCCATAGCAAAGAACTCAGACCTAAACATAACACAGCTTTCTTCGTGCATTTCAACTGCAGGAACAGCTATAAATAGGCAAGCTATTGTAGCAAATTACTACAATGTAACAGCCAGTCCTTTTGTTGTAATAGGTTGCAAGTATCAGACCATACCTCAGATGGCATATCAAGCAATATGCAGCATTAAAAACTACACTTGCTGATGTCTTACTGATGTTGAAGTACTAGAAGAAGATAAGCCAGAAAGACTAAAAGGTTTATAAGCTGAATTGTTATATGTAATAATATGTTAAAGCTACAAAGTGCAATTGAATATTTAATTACGTACGGCTGGGCAATTCTTATAATAGCTATTGTGCTTGTTACATTATTCGAGCTTGGATTATTTACACCTAAACCAATAAAGCAATGTGTTATCGAAGCTGGGTTTTCTTGCAGTAATTATTATCTAAATTCGCAAGGAGTTCTTACATTTACATTAAAACAACAAACATCTAATCCTGTAAATATTACAGGAATAGCATGCTATGAAAATGGGACATTACTTTCAGGACAGGCGCCATATAATCCTCCTACAAATGAAGTTTTCATGCCAGTAGGTACATCTTATACATTCTATGCACAATGTTACTCTAGTAATACAATACCATTTTCTGGAAATATAGGTGATTATTTTACTGGATCAGTAGCTATTTATTATAAAGATGCAATAACTCATCTTACTGAGTTAGCAGTTGGCTCATTAACAGTTCCAGTAAGTACAGATACGCCTACATTATTAAGTGCAAATCCAGATACTGAAAATTCAATAAAGATAACTATAATAAATATTGCTTCTAATACCGTTCCACAGAACTTCCAGCAAGAACTTTCCATCAATCCAAGTGCATTTGCACAGTACGGACTAAATCAAAATATGAGCAATCTCATATTCACAACAGGAGCATACGGCAGCGGAAGTCCAATAGATGCTTGGATAGAAAGCGGCGCGAGCAACACCGCAACAAACTCTATAATATGGTTAAATTTACCAAGTAGTATTTCACCTAATGGAGGAACAGAAACTGTATATATGAGTTTTCTTACAGATAACACTCCCGTCGCTTCGGGCTACACTGGTTATGCTCCACAATTATACTGTGCGTCTGGATGTTTTCAAACAACTTATGCAGAATATGATAATGGAAATAATGTGTTTCCTGTTTATTTCAATGCAAATACATTATTATCTAGATTTACAACATATGATGTCGGAACCTTGTCACAAACTACACTTAATGGAGAACCAGTAATATCTATTGTAGGAGATTCAATTTTTGGTTATGGGTGGGCTGGTTTTTCAAATCCAATTCCTTCTTCATTCATAATAGACGGATGGATATATACAACACAATCGTCAGATATTGTTGGTTTTACATCACAAGCATCAACTTTAGGAAATGGCTATTTATTTGGTGCAGGAACTGGCGCAGGAGATACATATGTTAGTATTTCAAAAATGACATCAGGTTCAGTTTCTAATTTGGCAAATTCAGGTCCAGAAAATGCAAATAATTGGGAATATGTACAAATTAGTTATAATAATGGGGCTATGAATATGCAAGGAGGAACATCCCCTTCAAATTTCTTATACAGCATAAGTGCTACAGATACCTCTTATACTTCAGGTTATGTAGGAATAGCTGAATCAGGTAACACTGGAAATAATTATTATCGTTATATGTTTGTTCGTGCCTACCCGCCAGAAGGAAAGATGCCAATAGTTTCATGCAGCGTAGGTATATGCAACAACTGAGTTGTTATTATGAAAAAAGTATTTATTTACCCTAAGTTTTATAGAACTCTAAAAAGGGGTCCACAAGTTATTCTACCAAAAGATATTGGAATAATACTTTCTTATGCCTGTATAAATAAGGATAGCGTCTGTGCCGATGCCGGTACTGGCAGTGGTTGGCTTGCAGTAAGTATGGCTAGAGTAGCAAAGCATGTTTATACTTACGATATAAGGGAGGATTTCATAAAAATAGCACAAAAAAATGTTGAGATTGCAAATTTAAATAATATAACAATAACAGAATGTGACGTTACAAAAAAAATAGATGCGAAGAATGTAGATATATTTACATTAGATATGCCTAACGCTGAAAAAGCGCTAAAGAATGTAAAGAAAGCACTCAAAGAAAATGGTATTGTAGTTGGATACTTACCTCACATGGAACAGGTAGTTGCATTTACAAAAAAATTAAATGCATTAAAATTTGAAGAGCCATATGTTTTAGAATGTATACTGAGAGATATTTTAGTTAGAGAAAATGGAATGCGTCCTTCTACAAAAGGCATTTGGCATACTGCGTATTTGGTTTTTTCAAGAAAACCTGCTAAAAATTTAGATCAGTAAAGTTGAAAATTTAAAAAGTTTTAAATAAATTATGTGATTAATACTATAGATACATATAAAATTAATTAAAAGTTATCAAACAACTACAAAATACTAAATACAATGGTGAAAAAATGGCAGACGAAGAAAAAATGGAAAAAACTACGGGAGAAAATATTGTTTTGATCGGTAAGAAGCCAGCAATGAACTACGTTCTTGCCGTAGTCACACAATTTAACAACGGAGCTAAAAGTGTAAAGATAAGAGCAAGAGGAAATGCAATCTCAAGAGCTGTAGATGTAGCAGAAATAGCAAAGAATAGATTTGTAACAGACGTAAATGTATCTAGCATTGTGATTGGTTCTGAAGAGCTATCTAACGAAGATGGTACAAAATCTAAGGTAAGCTCAATAGAGATAATGCTTGGAAGATAATCTTATTTTTTATTTTTTATTTCTCTTTTTTATTTTAAAAATTCTTATAAATCTTCTTATTTATATAATACTGGTGTTTTAATTGAATAATTCTTACCGGACTAATTACATATCAGATATAGACAATACTTTGATAGGCAAAAAAATAAAAATCTCAGGCTGGGTTCATGAAGTTCGAGATATAGGTCACATAATCTTTTTATTAATAAGAGATAATACAGGAATAATACAGGTAACAGCTAAAAAAGGAGTTACTGATGATGAAGTAATGAAATCATTATTACTTCCTAAAGAAAGCGTCGTTTCACTAACTGGGACAGTAGTAGAAAATAAGCAAGCAAAAATGGGTATCGAATTACTTCCAACAGATATTAAAAATCTAAATCCAATAACTAGTACTATACCATTCGAGGTAACCGGAAAGGTACCCGCCGATTTAGATGTCAGATTAAACTTTAGATATATTGACTTAAGAAGAGCGCAAAGCACATCGATCTTTAAAATAGAATCTACCGTTCTTAAAACTTTTAGAAAGACTTTAGAAAAAGAGGGTTTTCTAGAGATACGTACACCATCTATTGTTAAAGAAGCTACGGAGGGTGGAACTGAATTATTTAAACTTCAGTACTTTGAAAGCGATGCATATTTAGCTCAATCTCCACAGCTGTATAAGCAGCTTACAGTTATAGGCGGCTTTGACAGAGTTTTTATGGTTGCTCCAGTATTTAGAGCTGAAAAGCATAACACATTATTTCATCTAAATGAAATAACTCAAATGGATGTAGAGATGGGTTTTTCAGATCATAACGACGCAATAAAAATTCTTAAGAAATCAGTTTTAAAGATAATAGAAGCGGTAAAGAAGGAAAATACAAAAGAGCTTGAAATACTTAATGTAGAACTTGCAGCAGGAAAAATTAAAGAAATTACTTATAAAAAAGCGATAGAAGAGTTATCGAAAAACGGCTCAAAGATATCTTACGGAGATGATTTCTCAAAAGAGGACGAAATTAATTTAAGTAAAATATTTGGCGATTTGCTTGTGGTAAAAGAGTATCCCACAAATATAAGAGCATTTTATAGTATGCCTAACCAAAAAGACCCTACACTATCAAATTCTTTTGACTTTATATACAAAGGTTTAGAGTTATCTAGTGGCGCTCAAAGAATTCACATACCTGAATTACTTGAAGAAGCGCTTGTAAAAAGAGGCAATAATCCTAGAGCATTTGATTTTTATATAAATGCATTTAGAAATGGAGCTCCACCACATGCAGGATGGTCAATAGGTCTTGAAAGATTTGTAATGAAACTTACCAATTCGCAGAATATACGAGAATGCGTTCTATTTCCAAGAGATAGAACAAGACTCATCCCTTAGGTTTTAAAATGTCCAAAATGTTAAGTGAAAAAGAAGCCAACGAAATGCTTAAGATACTTAAAAAGGAATATCCAAATGTACATTATTACTTAAATTACAAAACACCTCTAGAGTTGTTAGTATGTGCAATACTTTCTGCACAAACTAGAGACGAAGTTGTAAATAAAGCAACACCAGAATTATTTAAAAAGTTTGATACTGCGCATACGTTTTCAAAAGCCACACCAGATCAGTTAAATGAATATATAAAAAGTATAACCTTTTTTCAGGCCAAATCAAAAAACATAATAGAAGCATGTAAAGTCATTGTTGAAAAATATGATGGAAATGTTCCAAGAACAATGGGTGATCTTTTGTCTCTTCCCGGAATAGGGAGAAAAACAGCAAATACTATTTTAATAAATGCTTATGGGATAGTTGAAGGTATACCAGTAGATACTTGGGTTATAAAATTATCTACCAGAATGGGTTTTACAAAAAATAAAAATCCTGATAAAATAGAAAATGATCTTATGAACTTATTTAAAAAAGAGTACTGGAAGGATTTAGCTTATCTTTTTAAAACACATGGAAAAGCTATTTGTAAATCTACCGTTCCTATCTGCAGCAAATGTTCAGTATCAAAATTATGTCCAAAGATAGGTGTAGAAAAATATCTCTGATAATATGGAATTAATATCTGATTTTCACACACATTCAAAATATGCGGGAGCCTGTAGTGAAAACTTAACAATTAAAAATATATCTAGAACATGTGTTGAAAAGGGAATAAATTTAATAAGTACCGGAGATTTTACACATCCATTGTGGTTCAAAGAAATAAAGGAAAATTTAATTGATACTGGAAGTGGCATATTTAAAAATAAAAACACTAGCACCTCTCCATACTTTATACTTGGCACAGAGGTATGTACAGTATATAATAAAAATAATGAATCAAAAGGTATATTTTCAAGAGCTCCCGGAATAAAAAAGGTTCACAACTGCATACTTGCTCCAAATTTAGAAACAGCAGAATCAATAAATGTGGAGTTAGCAAAGTACGGTTCTTTATCTATCGATGGAAGACCGATTTTAAATATTTCTACACCTGAACTTGTTGAAAAATTAATCTCTATAAATAAAGATATTTTTATATTTCCGGCACATGCATGGACACCATGGTTTGGTGTTTTTGGCTCAATTTCTGGATTCGATTCGATAAAAGAAGCTTATGAAGATCAATCAAAACATATACATGCTATAGAGACCGGGCTTAGCAGCGATCCTTCGATGAACTGGAGAATATCAAGTATTGATAAGTATGCTTTAATATCTGGTAGTGATGCACATTCTCCACAGAAGTTAGGTAGAGAAGCAACAATCATAAAATTAAATGATCTTACATATAAAGATGTAATAAACTCAATAATTTCTAAAAATATATCTTATACAGTAGAGTTTTTTCCAGAGGAGGGCAAATATCACTTCGATGGACATAGAAACTGTAATATTTCATTATCACCTGAAGACTCAAAAAAATACAATAATTTGTGCCCAAAATGCAGGAAGAAATTAACCTTAGGCGTGCTAAATAGAGTAGAGCAATTATCAGATAGAGATGAAGGCTATGTTTTAAAAAATGCGCCTCCTTTTATAAAGATGGTGCCTTTAATAGAGGTAATATCTTACATTTACTCAAAAGGTAAAGCATCAAAAACTGTACTTGAAACTTATAATAATCTTATAAAAACTTTTGGAACAGAGTTTAACTTGCTACTAAATGCAGATATAGAAAAGATAAACTCTTGCGATGTAAATTTAGGAAAAGCAATTGATTCTATAAGATCAGGAAAGATAAATATAAAACCAGGTTACGATGGAGTTTTTGGAATTATAGATATTCTATCACGAGAGCCAAATGAGAAAAATAAAGGTTACCAGAAGACAATTCAGGAATTCTAATCTTCACAATATCAATTACAGCTTCCTATACTACATGAAACTGAAGGTATCTGCCCGTTTACCGGGTAATCTGCCAATGCTAGATAACTTACTGTAAAGTAGACGTACGTATTTATAGAATTTGCATTTAAGCTGTCTATAGTATAAAGAAACATATCATTGTTGGGTGCTAGTGACATCATTTGTAATTGACCTTTACTAACCCCTGGATCAGGACTACAATAATAACCTGTAGTTAACCAGCACCAGATCACTCCTCCAGGACCTGAAACCATAGGTACATAAGAAAGTAGAATTCCGTTGCTTGTATCTATATTGCTGTTTATCGATAGCAAACCTTCATACTGGTTATTACCACACCCTATTGTATTCATTGTATAACCATTATCTATAGTAAGTCCAGAAGAGCACGCTTGTGGGTTACTAAATATATTGCTTAGTTGGGTTCCTTTAAAGTCGCTATAAAGATTAAACAACTGCGCCCCATTATCATATTCTGCATAAGTTGTTTGAAAACATCCAGACGCGCAGTATAATTGCGGAGCATAACCAGTGTAGCCTAATGAAACTGGTTCGTTGCTAGAGACAATATTCATATAGATATTTTCTTTCCCGTTATTTGCATTTATTCCGGAAGGAAGTTTAACCCAAATTGTAGATGTTGTTGCGGTGTTGCTCGCGCCGCTTTCTATCCAAGCATCGATTGGACTTCCGCTGCCGTATGCTCCTGTTGTGAATATGAGATTGCTCATATTTTGATTTAGTCCGTACTGTGCAAATGCACTTGGATTGATGCTTATTTCTTGTTGAAATCCAGATGGCACTGGCATATTTTGTGAGTTTGTTATAGTCAACTGATCAGAAAATTCGACACCAACCTGCGCTGGATTTACTCCTCCAGTTTCTGTTGGTTTTATAGATACGGTACCCTCTAACTCTCCAGCAATTCCATTTTTAGGGTTTACATAGGTTACAGACAATTCACCAGAAAAGTAGCCGCCAAAACTGCTATTATACATTTTATTGTTTGCATAACATTGTGTATAAAAGCTACCAGAACCGTCAGGGGATAAATAAAATTGACCCAAACTTGTACCCGGCTTTTGGTAATTAATTGTGTTTGTACTTTCATAACATGCTATTCCTGTAACATTTATTGGCTGATTACCACTGTTTAACAATGTTAACATAAGTATTCCATTTGTATTCATTACATAACTTTGGCAAACTACCCCATTATTTAATAAACATTGATTTATAGGTCCTGGAGAAAAAACACCAAGAAGATAAAGTCCAAAGAGAGCTATTGCTATTATTAACAATGCCCATCCATGAGTAATCAAGTACTCCACTGTACTTTGTAGTTTAACTGTATTTTTAACACTTTTAACTTTAAAAATTCCGGCCATTTTGTTGTCAATACCATTATTAATAGAAAAGAATTTAAATATTTGTTGTAAATAGTAATTTATGTCCGGATTATTTTTTAATAAGAATAGATTGTTTTTTGTATCAGTAATTGCATTTTTAATATTTTCACTTACATCGGCATACAATACATCTATACATGTTCCAGCCGTTTTAGGCAATACAAATACGGGGACCATAAGCATCATAAACTTAAGTGTTACTTCAGGAAACGGTAAAATCAGTATACTTGGTCCATCTAATGTAGGACAAAGTACATTGAATTCTGCAGAAACAGGTGTAGCTTATGCTTCTTCATTATTGAATCTTAACGAGTCGAAGTATAACTTCACATATATTATTTATGATAACTTTTCTAATGTCACAGGTCCAAGCGGCGGATTAGCATTTACACTGTTAGCAATCTCCGGCTTAAAGCAAGTACCTTTGAAGCAAAACTTCACACTTACGGGTACAATATCAAGCAATGGAGCAGTAGGTCCAATTGGAGGCATAACTGACAAGGTTGCCGCAGCTAAAAGTTATGGTTTAAATTATGTTCTAGCTCCAGCAGTACAAAATGGAAGTTTTGAGGATACTTTATATTACATATCTCAGCAAGTAAATAATATTCCTATAATAGAGGTAGGTAATGTTTCACAAGCCATTCCATATGCTTTTGTTGGTTATACTCCAAAGATAACTAGATTAAGTTATAATGCCTCAGCTGAAAATTATAATCTAAACATTTCAGAAGCACCATTTTCATGCATAAATTCTTGTAATCAATCGTATTTTGGTGGATTAGTAAATTACACATTCGGAATAACATCAAATGAAATAAGCTCTATATCAAATAATTTTTCAACTGTAAAATCACAACTAAATAAAAATTTAAATATTTATAAAGAAATTGCATCAAAAGGTTATCTATATACTGGAGCAGATCTTGCATTTCTCGAGTATATAGATGCATACACCTTTGCTAATACAAATAACTACACACTTCCTAAGGCAAATGCTCTTTTAAACTCAGTTTCAAATTACTGCAATTCATTTGAGCCCACATTTATTACACCTCAAAATTATGAGTATATAATTAGCGGAGAGGTAAGACAGTCTTGGGCACAACAAAACATATTAACTGCAAAAAGCATACTAAATCAAACACAATCAACTGATAATATAGTAGAAGCAATAAATGTGCTTGGTGAATCAAGTGCATGGTGTGCTGCAACAAAGATTTTATATCAAGAAGCAAATGCAATAAATCAAAATAATAACTCTACAGTAGCTTATGGATTTTCAAAAAATCTTCAGAACATAGTATCTAACGATCTAAATAATCTAAAAACTCAATCTATCTACGCTGGCGATTTATACTACGAAGCAGCAAATGCCAGTTACAATCAAGGCAGATTTGGCGCAGCTCTATACTCTATCTACTACTTAAAATCAGAGTCAAATACAACTCAGCCATCAAATTACTCCGAATCATATCTAGTAAACAATTTAACGAACATATCTGGACTATGGCCTATAGAGTATGCAAACTCTGCAGCTTTCTATGCTAATGAAGCCAATGTATCAAAAAGCAATAGTTCATCTCAAGGTTATCTAGGAGCATCGTATCCTTTAGCTTTGATTGCAATTTCTATAAATAAGCTAGATTCGTTATTAGCAAATACTCTTGTTCCTGGTGTAAATGTAAGTACAAACAGTACAGTTTCATCTATTTCAAGTATAAATTCATCATCTGAATCTTCAATATTAGGACTTTTAGGTGAGGAGTTTCAGTCAATAAATACGATTCAGCAACAGGTAAAGAATCTTCAGCTTGCAATGGAACTTGTAATAATAATGGTCGTAGTACTTCTAGTAGCTCTTATTTACTCATTAGGAAAGGAGTTCTCATTACGCAGAGAGATACTCAAAAAAGAGCAGCAACTGAAAAATATAACAAGCAAGAAAAGAAGATGAGTGTTTTTGAGTAAGTACAAAAGCATGCATCTTTTATTCATTGGGGTTTTCACTTGATGGCTAGAAATACTAATAATGATCCCTTCTGTAGTCCATCAATAAAAGGTAGTGTATTTTTTGAGAGCAAGAATACAATGGTTGTATACGATATAGCTCCTGTTACTAAGGGACATTGCCTTATAATACCTAAAAGACATACACCTACAATATCTGATTTAAAAAAGTATGAGATAACTGACATATTTGTTGTATTAAAACAAATTTTGCCTGTTTTATTAGAATATTATTCGGACGAAACAAAATCATACAACTTTATAGCACAGGTAGGAAAATCTTCAGGAATGAGTATACCACATCTTCATTTTCATCTGATTCCAAGAAATAAAAATACTGAGGATAGTAAAGACGGTATAAACCACATATATAAAGACATAGATTCAAAGAGAAGATTATCAAAAGATGAATACTATAAAGAGGTTTTATTTTTAAGAAAGTTATTTGATTATAAAGCTAATCAATATCTAAAAGATAATAAAAAAGATAAAAGACATAGATAAAAGAATTAATAAATCTAGATTTAAAAGTAAGTTAATATAGAAAATAATATCTGCTGTACTAAGTTTTTTTATCTTGCATGCAACTTTTGCATATATGCGATATTTTTAAATACTTGTGTGCATAATAAGTACTTATTGGTGAAACAATGGCGAGAAGAGGAACTCAAAATATTGACGATATAGAACCTGAAAACTATAACTCTGGCAATATAAACGCACATATGAAAAGAATGCTTCATTACAAAGAAAGGCACTCAGGTTGGCACATATTTCAATCAGTTTATTGGGGAATCTTCCTTTTTGTCTTTGGGATAATATTAATACTTCAGCCAACATTAGGTTATACTGTTGAGTTTGCAGCAGGTTTAGTTCTTATAATATTATCATTGATGGTAGTAATATATGGATTTGTTATCGCACTTCACTTAAAACTTTTGAAAAAATACGGTTGAGATGTTTTTATCTTTTCCTATTTTAAATTTTTAAGAATAAAATAATTTTAAAACAAACAAGAAATAAAAGCAAAAAATAAATTAAAGGATTAAAGATAATAAATTAAATATAAAGAGATAAATATAAAAAATAGAAAAAATGATAAATAAAATAAACATTTGATATTATGCCATTCATACCAAACATATACAAAAGCAGCAAAGCAAAGTACTATGTACTTGTTCCTTTAGTACTGTTAGTTTTTGGTTTGATAATGTCAACACATCTAACATTTGATAGCACATTAAGTGGAGGCGTAAGCGTTACTTTACAAACAAATCAAACAATACTTCCTTCTACACTTTCAAGCGAGTTAGTATCAAAGCTCCATATTCCTGCCCCCAGTATAGAAAATAGTCCGGGTGGTTTGGATGTAACCTTTACAATAAATCAAAGTATAGCAAATGCTGAGCAGGCTCTTCTTACATTCTATTCATACAATCAAAATTATTCTTCTAGCGAGCTTAATTATACGCTAGTAAGTGAGTCATTAAAGTCACAGCCTACAAATAAAACACTACTAGCTTACCAAAATGAAAATCGATCAATAATGAACAAATCTCTAGCAGGTATGAGCTCTACCGTGTCATTAGAACTTTCAGATCTTAAGCCATTCATAGGCGCTCAGAGCATAAACTCAACAGATCCAACTTATTTAGGTACTCTTGCACAAAATAGCTATGCTAACGCAGGCAAAGATTATGAAAATGAAGTTCTTTCAGCTTTGCATTCATTAGTTAACTTTAAACAGTACTCATATCAGCAATTAACTCCAACACTAGGTAGTTACTTCTTATCACAGTTAGAGGTCGTTATACTTACAGCATTCATACTCATTTCAATAATAGTATTCTTCATATTTAGGTCGATAGGACCGGCATTTGCTGTAATCTTTGGAGCTGCAAATGATATGATCTTTGCATTAGGTGCAATGGCATTATTTGGAATACCACTAGGAATAGCAAGCATAGGTGGCCTTTTGATGCTTATAGGTTACTCTATAGATACAGATGTACTTACGGCTGTAAGAATCATGAAAAGGCATGAAGGTACAGCAGAAGATCGTGCATATGCATCAATGATGACTGGAGTTACAATGACAGCTACAGCAATAGTTTCATTTGCCGTTTTATTCATAGTTTCTATCTTTGCTTATGTACCTACCTATTATGAAATTGCCGGAGTAGTACTGTTTGGATTAATAGGCGATATCTTTACCACATGGTTTGGGAATGCCTCTATGATACTTTACTTCAAAAAACGAAAGGAGAGATGAATGGCAATATTTAGTTATATAAAAGATAAAAGAATTCTAGCCTTAATACTAATACTTGTAATTCTTGGAGTTGCCGATTTTGTCTCAGGAATACACTTAGGTGTAGAGTTTATAGGCGGAACAGAGATACCAATAACACTTCAAAGTCAGGTCAATCCAACAGTTATGAGTAGCATACTTGCAAATCTTCAGCAAAGAATATCTACCTTTGGTCTTAAGCAGGTTACAATAGAAGGTGTTGGTGATTCTGAAGTTTATGTTATAATACCTTCAGTATCAAGTACAGATATAAACAGTACAATATCAGTCATAGAAAAGCAAGGAATATTTCAAGGTATAGTAAATGGAAGAGAAGCACTCAACGGTTCAGATGTACTTGGTGGAAGTACTGGTGGAATTCAACCATCACAAAGTATAAGCGGTAGCAATGCAACATGGCAGGTCAACTTTTATGTAACACAAACAGGAGCACAAAAGTTTGCAAAGGTTGCATTCGGTCAAGCAGATAAGCCAATATATATGTATCTTGACAGACCTACAAATACAATAATACTATTAAATACATCAATAATAGCTGCTTCAGAAGCAAATGTAAGTACCGGCCTTACACCTAATCAAAATCAGGTAATAAAAGCAATGAACAATGCACTTCAATTTGGTTCACAGACGACTCCTGTTGAGATATTAAGCCAGAATAATGGAAACTGGAATACACTATATCAATTCTTCAATGAAAGCAAGAGCAGATACAATGAAGTTATCTTGGGAAATAGCACTCCTAGTTATATAATACAAAATTTAACAAAGCTTAATTATACACTTGTATACAAATCGGCTCAAAGTCTAACTCCGCAGTTAATACAAGAAGCAACTAATAGTACTTCAGTAACGTCATTAGTTGTAAATACGTGGCCAGCAGTAGGCCTACTTTCAGCGCCAGTTCTATCTCCAGGAATTACATCTGGTCAGATAAATGAAGCATATCAGATAACTGGAGCTGTAACTACCGGTGCAACTGTTCAGGATAAGCTTAATCAAGCGGTTAATGAATCTACTACAATAGCAAGCGTATTAAGTGGTGGCGCATTACCTGTAAAGGTAATAGTTGGAACACCATTCACAACACCACCAACATTAGGAACACAGTTTGAAAGTATAAGCTTCATAGCTATTCTTCTTGCAGTATTAGCAGTTACAGTCACAATAGTTATAAGGTACAGAAAGCCTTTCTTAGTACTTCCAATAATCTTTACTACTTTGGCAGAACTGTTCATAATAGCATCTATAATAGGTTTAATAGGAACAATAGACCTAGCAGCAGTAGCAGGTATGATAGCTGTAGTAGGTACTGGCGTAGATGCACAAATAATAATAACAGATGAAACACTAACTACACACGGAAGCGGTTCAAGCATAAAGTCAAAGCTAAATCACGCGTTCTATGTTGTCTGGGCTGATGCTATACTACTTGTAATAGGAATGATGCCACTTCTATTTTCATCATCATTAGTTACTGTAATAGGCTTTGCAGAATCAACGATACTAGGTGCACTTTTAGGTGCTCTTATAACAAGACCTGCTTACGGCGCAATAATAAGCAGACATTTTTCACATAATGAAGAAAAGGCAAAGATCTAAAGTTGTCATTTTCTAACTATTATAGTTGTGTATATGAAGATTAAGCTTACAAATGAGTTATGTTATTTATCTGGATTAGTTAGCAGATTCAGAGAGGATAACAATGCAATAGGTATAAAGACAAATAGAAGAAGTATGGAAGAAAATTTCATATCCTTAGTATTAAAATTCTTTAAAATACCTCCAAATAAGCTTGTTATAGAAGAGAATGATGATGGAAGTAGGCATATCTTTTTTTATCATTCTAAGATAAACCGCGAGATAAAGTATGTTCTCAAAAACAAGGTTAAGCTATTTAAGTTTCCTACTCCTCAATCAAGAAGTTATTTAGGAGGTCTTTTTGATGCTTCTGGACATTTCAATGACAATATCTTTTCAATAAATGCGCTTTCACTACAAGATAAAATGATATTTGAAAATCTAGGTGTACATCTTTCTGGAAGCAAAATACTAAGTCAAAGAACCTTTTATTCTCTTATAAAAGGATTTAGTGTTCTTAGTGAAGAATTGATAAATAAAAAGGGTAAAAGTTATCAATTATAATCTTCAAGATAAAAAAATTATGTAAATTTATGTACTAATAAAATCATATAAAAATTGCATAATTATTTAAATATAAACTACTAACTAAGTATGTGATTTTGTGTTGCTTGGCATAAAGCGAATTTATGAAAGGGCAGACATAACTGATGGCAGAAGG
>JBMFWW010000002.1:84141-92260 GCA_049964835.1 Candidatus Micrarchaeia archaeon
GATTCTTGTAGATAGGTTATGGCCAAGGGGAGTAAGAAGAAGTACCGCAAATATCGATTCGTGGTTAAGAGATGTTGCTCCTAGTAAAGAGTTAAGAAATTGGTTTATGCACGATCCCAAAAAATGGCCAATGTTCCAAAAGAAATACATTAAAGAGCTAGAAGCTAATGAGTACGTAAGAGTACTAATAAACAAATCAAAAAGAGAGGACATAACCCTTGTATACACCTCTTCTGACAAACTCCATAATAATGCAATTGTCCTATTCAGATTTTTAAGGAAAAAGATCAGAGAGGAAGAAAAAGAACAAGCAAAACTTATGAAGGAAAAAGAAAAGAGAAAGGCTCTTCGAAGTAAAACACATAATATGAAGTTTGGGGTTGCATATAGCTAGTTCTTTTAATTATAAAAATAAAATAAGCTCGTAATTATTTATTTTGCTTATTTGATTTATTCCTTATTTTTATTGAAATTGCTTACTTGAGTTATAAAATTTATAACTCGACGCGTTTTATTTCTAATCTTGTTACTGCTGCTATATCATGTATTTTTTTCATGCCTTCTTTTTGCATGGTTCCTTCAACAATTTCTTTAATAATATCATTTCTTTCTTTGCTATTAACATACTCTTTTAAGAAATTAGAAAGCTCTTTTCTTATGGCCATTCTTTTTTTAGTTGTTAATCTTAAATTAGTTGTAATTAATAATTTTATTGAAAGTGTTACGCCGTTCTTATCATTTAATTTATCAACTGTATATATGGTACTTCCATGTCTCCTTACCAATGAATGCAAGTAGCTGAAAGTTTGTTCAAGATACTTTAGTTCTGTATGTGCCGCATTTCCATTTACATTGTTGATCTTAAGTCCAACCAACATGAAAGAATGCATGGGATTGTTAGTTATCCATGACATACTTACCTTTATCATTCTCCCATTTGCATCTTCTTCATCATTAACTGGCATTTCTCCGATGGCATTGTTTCCAAATATCTCTGGAGTATATATATTAAGCCATTTTTTTGCCTTCCAGTTTTCCATTCCTTTTCCTGCTGCCATTAGATCATCTCTTTACGATAAGAGCTGCTTTTTCTGGATCATAACTCCAATCCTGAGCAACAACTCCTTCCTTTTTATAATATTTAGTTAATCTCCAAATCTTAGACTCAACTCTATTCAATCTAAGTTTATTATGAATGTCTTTTTTATTAACAGTCAAATGGGCTCGCAAGTTAACTGCTCTTTTCATAAGATCCATAAGATCCTGGGGAAATTCTTGCTTGTATCCTTTTTCCTCCATTATTTTTACTAATCTTTTACCAAATACCTGTTTTATATAAGGCACTTTGTTTTCATTTTTGAGCCTTTGTCCTATAACTCTTGGTTCAACGCCTTTCTTCATATGCTCTTCTATAATTTTTTCTATCTCATCCTTTGAAGGTGATCCTTCAGGAACCTTTCCCATTTCAACCACGGGTTTTCTTGACTTTGATTTTCCGTGTTTTTTAGTGTGCATCCTTGCCATTAAATCACATTATTTTAAAGCATTTAATTATAAACAAGCACATAGCTGTATAAATAGCAAATATGTGCCTGTATTGTATATATTTGTTAGGAATATTTATAAGTGTATTGCTTGCATATTAAAAACATAATAAAAGGGTACAAATTAAGAATAAACAAAAGATTAGAAAAATCTATCTATTAATATCTATTTTTATATTGCTCTCAGGTATTTCAAATGTTCCCTTTCCAAATCTTATTTCTTTGATTTTCATTATACCCTTCATGTCATCTAAATAGGCGGTATGCACATCTCCCTCGATAATTACGCCACTTATTTCTGCATTTAGAGCAATCTTGTTATCGTGCTTCCATGATCTTATATACTTTATTATTTTTGAAACCGTTTCTCCTTTATTCAAAGATTCCTCATCAAAATATTTTTCCTCAAAATTAGGCCAAGCGGTTAAATGTACCGATTCTATTCCATTAATTTTATAAAGCTCTTGATAAATTTCTTCTGTAATATATGGAAGATAAGGAGCAAAAAGTTTGAGCAATGTAAAAAATACCTTATTTAAAGTATATCCTGGACTGTCCGTATTGCTATATACTCTATGTTTAATATACTCCAGATAATTATCCGTGAACTCCCAGAAGAACGACTCTATTTCCCGCTTAGCTCCAGCATAATTATACTGCTCAAACATCTCAGTACTTTTTTTAATTAAAAGCATAAGCTTTGATAAAATCCATTTATCAATAGGGTTTGTAACCTCGCTCTCGCTGCTTTCTGGTTTTATTTTAGAGCTAAACTTAGCTACGTTCCATAGCTTATTTACTATCCTAGCTCCAGTAACAACATCCTTCTCGAGAAATAGCGATTCGTCTCCTAATCTAGAAGAGCTAGCCCAGTATCTTAACGCATCTGCACCATACTTTTCTATTATTGGCATCGGTTCAATTATATTGCCTACTGATTTATGCATAGGTTTGCCTTTAGGATCAAGAGCATGTCCAGATATCATAACATCCTTCCAAGGCAGCTTTCCTGTATGTAGATAGCACTTTACTATTGTTGTAAATAGCCAGAATGAAATTATATCATGGGCTTGCGGTCTCAATGACATAGGATATATGTCTAATGTAATTTCATCAGGCAAGCTCCACCTTTTATTTATTAAAGGCGTAAGAGACGATGTAGCCCAAGTGTCTAAAACATCCTCTTCAGGAATAAACTCAACAGAACCACAGCCACTACATGGTTTTTTAGGTTTTGAATTTAATGGATTTACTGGAAGATCCTCTTTTTCTGCAAATATAGGTTCTCCGCACTTCTTACAATACCAAACCGGAAAAGGTATTCCATAATATCTTTGTCTAGAAATTGACCAATCCCACTGCAAGCCATTAACCCAATTTTGATACCTAACCTTCATATAATCTGGATTCCAATTTAATTGATTTCCTAATTCAAGCAGTTTTTCCTTTAAATCTAAATATCGTATATACCATTGTTTTTTAACAAGAAACTCTATTTCCGTATTACATCTTTCATGAACATTTACAGTATGGATTATCTCTTTATCTTCTAGAACAAGGCATTTTTCTTTTAATTCGTTTATAATTGATTTTCTCGCGTCTCTTATCTTCATACCTTCGAATCTTGGTTCAATAAGAGTTGCATCCTCATTTATTATCATTTTTAATGGAAGATTGTATGCTTTGTACCATTCTATATCCGTCAGGTCTCCGAAGGTACATGACATCACTATTCCTGTACCTTTGTTAGGGTCTACTCTTCTATCTCCTATAATCTTTACTTCTTGATTAAAAATAGGTACTTTTACAGTTCTACCTATTAAACTTTTATTTTTTTCATCTTCTGGATTTATAAAAATGGCAACACATGCCGGTAGAAGTTCTGGCCTTGTTGTTGCAATTATTACATCATCTGCGAATTTTATTTTTATGAAGTTTGACTTTAGTTCTAAATCTTTCAATTCCATCTGAGAAAGAGCTGTTTTACACTTAGTGCACCATATTGTTGGTGTTTCTTTTCTATAAACTCTATTTATTTTGTTTAACTCTAGAAAAGAGTACTGCGATATCTTCTGCACTTCTTTGCTTATTGTTTTATAAAAGCGTGACCAATCTACAGATACGCCTACTTCCTTCCATATATTTACATATAAATCTTCATACTCTTTTATGCTCGTCTCTACAAGCTCTATGAACTTCTCCCTACCTACCTGCTCTGCAGTAATGTTATGCTTTTTTTCTACTAGTATCTCTGTTGGTAATCCATTATTATCTAATCCAAAAGGATAGAAAACATTGTAACCACTCATTCTTTTGTATCTTGCTATAAAGTCTGCTTGTGAATAAGAGAAGACATGACCTACGTGTAGCAATCCAGATACAGTTGGTGGAGGGGTATCTATTGCAAATATCTTCTTGTTGGTATCTTTAAATGCAAATATTTTTTTATCAGACCAAAGCTTTCTAATGCGTGGTTCAGCTTCTTTATGGTCGTACTTATCATTCATAAGTATATATCTAACTAAAAATATATAAAAACTATTCAGTTTAAGAATAAAATTTATTAAAAACTATTAAATATTAAAAAATAATAAATACAAAAAAATTGATAAAGAAAAAAGGAATTATTCGTATACCGAATGGTAGATATTTCCTGATTCATCATTTATTACGATACATTCTCCTTCACATTGGACTAAGCACGCTTGGCAAAGAATGCATGATGATCCATTTACTGCTACCGAAATTCCGCCACTCTTTCCATCATTTGAGTTTGCAAAATGATTATGGCCATCATTATTGCCGCTCCATTTATTCTTTATGCTCTGGTCGGTTACTCCTTTCCATTGTGCTTCTGGAGGAGCTACATCTGAGTTGACATCTGTAGCATCTCTATTTTTCATCTCAAAAACTCCTACTGGACACACGTCGTGGCAGTGAGAGCATCCTGTACATTTTTGTTTTTCTACATATACTTGCATAAAATACACCTATTGTTTTTTCTTCCTTAAAACAAGCTCATAATTATCTAACAACTTATATGACTTTTCTATTTTTGACTTAACCTTCGGAGTGAGCTTACACCTTTTATGTGCTTTAAGTTTTTCTATCATATCTTGATGATGTTTAATTCTCCTATCTATATACTCTTCGTGTTTCATCATACCACACTCTAACTAACTTAATAAAATATTTAAGCATTAATGAAAATTAGCTTTAAGTAGGTATAACTTAAGTTTGAT
Source organism: Candidatus Micrarchaeia archaeon (assembly GCA_049964835.1). Taxonomy (GTDB): domain Archaea; phylum Micrarchaeota; class Micrarchaeia; order Micrarchaeales; family CABMGC01; genus JAJZOD01. The sequence continues at coordinate 88,928 of JBMFWW010000002.1, forward strand.
ACTCTCCTACTGCTAAAGCATTTGGATTTTACGCTCACTTTGATAAATTGAGAATAGCGTTATGTCGGCTACTCCCCCCACATTTCTGCTTTTATATCTTTATTGTCGACTCCAAGATTAACAAGAGCGTCTTTAATCGCCTTTACAAATGCCGGTGGACCACAGATGTACGCAATTCTCTCCTTTAAATCTGGCACATGTCTCTGTATCATATCAGCATCTACATGTCCTTTTTCCCCCATCCAGCCATCAGTTCCATCGGATCTTGTTACTGTAACTACTGTTTTTAGCCCCAACTCCTTTTCAAATCTTTCTAGTTCGTCTTTTTCTATTATCTCTTCTTTGAACTTTACACTATACAACATAATACAATCAGATTTTATTTTATTGTTTTCCATTTGCTTTACCATGGACATAAATGGAGCAAGACCAGTACCTCCGGCTAAAAATAACAACTTTTTATTTTCTTTCATATCAAATTTAAACTGTCCGTAAGGTGCCGATATATAATATCTGTCATTTATTTTTGCATTATCCAACTTACTTGTGAATTTACCATGTATCATGGAAATTAAAAATTCAAGTTCATTCGATGGAGGTGCATTAGCAATAGAAAATGCCCTAGCTATCTTTTCTTTTGTGTCCTCATTTCTATACTCTAACATTGCAAACATTCCTGGAAAGAAGTCTATGCTGGAGCCATCCTCTGCCTTGAATGTAAAAGCAGTTACATTAGGTGTACACTTTCTAATATTAGATATGACATATGGTTTGCCTATGATCATTTAATCAATTCTTATATGAACTTCTAAACGAAATTAAATTTATATTATTTATAGCAATCAAACTTTTAATTTTTTGGTATTTACTATTTACCTTTTATGCCTGTCATGCTTTCTAGTGTCTTTTCAAACTTCTCAAGATTTTTTACGACTTCCTTTAATTTAGGATTTATATTGTAACCTAAGTCGTAGCCTCTTTCAGTTCTTATATGTGTAGGCTGCAGAACATTTAATGACATGGACAAATTCCTTAATGTCAAAATAAGCGTTTTTCTTGTAAAACTTTTTCCTAAAACTGTATAAAGCTCCCTTGTTGTTCTTGGAGATTTTACCATAAGCAGCTTCAATACCGCATAATTAGGTTTACTAAGTATCTTTCTCATTAACCAAATTTCATCGTCATCTTTTTCTTTTCTTACCATGTAATCAGATATATTTAGAAACAAAACCTTATAAATATGAGTCTAAAGATGAAATTTAATATACTCATATCTGTTTCTAATAAAACATAAAACTTTATATACTTAAGTATACTAATTTATATTAAAGTAAATGATTTTATGGATATAAATTCATTCTTAAATGCTTTTAGAACAAATAAGCGCACCTATAAATCTATAGAAGAAAAAATTAAAAATTTATTCAATTTTGATAGTTCATTTCTTGCTTATATGTACTTTTTAGTATACTCTAAATCATCAGCAATTTTTATAATTGAAGAAAATGAAAAAATAGATTTTTCTGAAACTTTGATCTTAAGGATGCTACCTAAACACCTACCTACCTTTTTATTCGAAGAAAAAATACCATTCTCTTACTTTCCATATTTTATTTCCGGCATGTTAACTCAATCAAATTATAATTATACTCAAATTCATGGATTAGATAGTATGGTTGTCTTATCAAGACCAATGTCCATGACAAGCTACAAAAATAATGAAAAAATTTTCTTATCTGGTATTCAATCATTTATATTTTTAAATTCAGATATCTCTAAAGATGAGTTTATTAAAAAGCATATTAATAAAAAGTCAGTACACTTGGGAATAAACAAGATTGACTGTATTATAAAAATATCAAGAACTGATATAAAGATATACGAATTTTCATGGCTTAGCAAAGGTGAAATATCTGCAGAAACAAACTTATTTGATTTAGATATGTTTAATTGTAAAGAAATAACTCCATTAGAAACGTTGACAACTGATTCATCAAATATACTTAAAAAATACACATATTTATTTGGCGAAAGTCCAGAGTGTACAGCCTTTCTGTTTAATAGGGTGAAATCGACTTTTTACGATCAAAAATTAAAAGATTTGGATATGAATATATCCGATTACCTAAACAATATGCTTTTTGATAACTCTAAATCTTAATCATAGCTCTCTTTCAGTAATCTTTTTAGTCACAATTTGTGAAGCTATTTGTGCAGGATTCATTACGTTTATCTTAGAATTCAAGCTCATTACGTTCTTTTCTTCTTCCTCACTATGTACTATTGTTGTAATCTTTGCATTTTTTGCAAGATTTCTTATAATAAGCAAAAGATATATCATCTTAGATTTATCTCTCATATCTACAATTATACTCCTCGCTGTTCCTAGTTCAAATTTAGACATGTCGCTCTCATTTGTTTCGTCGGCAACATACGATCTATAACCTGCATCTCTAAGTTTATCGGATACTGTTTTGTCAGAAGTTATAATAATAAATTTCTTACCATCTGCTTTTAGTTTTTTTGCAATTTGTAAATTAACCGTATCCGTACCTATAAGCAATATGTGCTCTTTTAAAAATCTTCTTTCAAAATTTGTAATTTTCCCTGAAAGTTTTTCAACTCTATCTCCCATCAAATCACTCGATAATACTGTTACTGCGCTCAAAAATACACCTAAACCAGATACTATAAGAACCATTACGAAAAGCCTTGCAATAGTAGTTATAGGAACAATATCCCCATAACCTACTGTTGATATAGTTATTAATGTAAAGTACGCAGCATCAAAAGGTGTGTTTATTTTAACGTTGAAGTTGTTACCATAATGTCCTAATACGTATGTTCCAACAACGCCGAATATGAATACTCCAACAATTGCAACAAGATAAATAAAAACTTTTCCAGATAATCTCATTCTTTCCATCTTTTAAGTTCTGATACTATGCGCTAATAATATAATTGAAAGCAATTTAAACAATACCTAACTTATCATATATCTCTTTTCAAAGAATACCAATACTATTTAATGGTATTTTATTTATATCTATACAAATATTCAAATACTGTTTTTTATTAAAACTGTAGCTACATTAAAAATTAAAGTAGAAATCTTTTATTAAGATTACGATAAGGATTCATATTCATTTTCTTTTATTTTTTTGATCAAAAATCATCTTTTCTATTGAAACTATTATTAAGCGAGGTGTGAGGTCAAGGTATACTATGGGCGTTAGCTCGTAGACAGGAATTGATCCCACCATTCAAAAAATACAAACATTTTTCTATTTCTACTAAAAAGATTCTTTGACGACGAGTTGTCGCAAAATTCTT
>JBMFWW010000003.1:0-18201 GCA_049964835.1 Candidatus Micrarchaeia archaeon
GGTTGTTGTGGTTGTTGTTGGTGTTGTTGTTGGTGTTGTTGTTGGGGTTGTTGTGGTTGTTGTTGGGGTTGTTGTTGGAGTTGTTGTTGGGGTTGTTGTGGTTGTTGTTGGGGTTGTTGTAGTAACTTGATTTACAGTTACTGCGACTGGCTGTGAAACTACAGAATCACCATTGCTATCTGTAGCAACTATTTCAAAGTAATAAGTACCTACAGATGAAGGAGCATCTTCCCAAGATGTTCCATAAACATTTGCATGGCTATATCCAGAAGCTCCAGGAGCTTTGTATAACCAGTAATAATTATAACCGCCAGTACCTCCAGAAGCGCCCCCATCACTAAGAATTACAGTATTACCTACAGTTATGCTTGATGATGAAGTAATTGGATTATCTACAGTTAAAATAGGATTTGCTGCGCCTCCTGAAAATTCACACGCTACTTTTTGATCGTTAGTTCCAGTAATACCACATTTAGCAACTACAGGACTTGAATATGCCGCTTCGTCATTACTATCTATAACCCTTAAACAGTAATAAACGTTGAATGAGTTTTGATTAGGATATACTGCATAAAGAGGTAAATTTCCATTACCATTTGTATCATATTCAAAAGATGCAGGATTTGAAGAAGTTATAAATGGATTTGAGCTACAAGAAGATGATAAACCAACGAGCCATTGATAAGTGTAACCGCCAGTACCGCCAGATGCAGTGCCTGTCATTGAAAATGAAGGTTGTGAAGTTCCAGCATCACCATTAGTTACATATAACCAACCGCTAGGATATGAAGATATTCCTGCAGAAACTCCAGAAGTTGTTGATGCGTATATATTATTTATACCTTTTATAGATGCAAATAAAAATAACATCACTAATATTAACAAAATATAATTATTCTTTACCATTATAACTCCACTGGATTAATATATTTTTCCACGTATATATATCTTTTGCAAAATTAATGCAAACATTTAAATACTAGCACTCAAATACGTGAATAAGAGTTTACCCTGATTTTAGCCATGGTAATAATTTTATTTAGAGTTCTAATCTCTAAGCTTACGTATCTAAAATGGTGCAGGGGGAGAGATTTGAACTCTCGCACCCGCTATGGGAACGGGTCCTAAGCCCGTCGCATTTGGCCAAGCTCTGCCACCCCTGCAAAATAATAAACGTATTTTATTTATATTAATATATTAAATTATCTGAAAGTAAAGAATTTTTTAGTTGTATACTGTTTTAGTGAATTATATCAAATTTTGATAATTTTTTTCATTCTGCATTATTAGATATTTTAATTTATTTTTTAATCATACATTAGGTATTTATAATTTGTAGTATTAAAATGATTATTTATTAGCTTTGATTTATAAAAAGTTGAGATGTGAAGATGATTAATGCAAAATATGTAAGAGATAATATTGATAAAATTAGAAGTTCTATGGAAAAAAGAAAAAGTGATTATCCCATAGATGAACTTTTAAAGTTAGATGAGCTAGTAAGATCAATACAGACACAGATACAGAACCTTCAAAAACAAATAAATATAGGTAGCAAAGAAATCTCTGAAGCTAAGAAAAGTGGCATTGCTGTAGATCAAAGTAAGGTACAAAGGCTTGCAGAGATCGGCAAAACAATTGTTGAATTGGAAGAACAGTCATTAAAAGATACTGAAAGGCTTGATGGTCTTTTAATCAATATGCCAAATATTCTTGATTCGACAGTGCCTTACGGAAAAGATGATAGTGAAAATTTAGAGATTAAAAGAGTAGGGCAAATGAAAAAGAAAAATATTCCACCGCACTCTGAAATACTTGAAAAACTTGGACTTTTGGATCTTGAACAGGCAGCGAAGGTTTCAGGAGCTCGTTTTTACTATTTGAAAGGAGATCTTGCTCTTCTAGAACAAGCATTGATTAGGTTTACAATAGATAAGCTTACTGAAAGGGGATATGAATTAATAGCACCACCATTAATGTTAAGAAAGGAGTATTATAAAGGAAGTACATCTTTGGCAGACTTTCAAGAAGCATTATATGAAGTGGGAGATACCACTGAGGTTAAAAAGGCTAAGAATATGGAATCTTTGGAAGAAAACTTGTTTTTAATATCAACCTCTGAACATGCAATAGCAGCACTCAACGCTGAGAAGGTTTTTTCTGGAAATGAACTTCCTAAGAAATTTTTAGGTGTAAGTCCTTGTTTTAGGAGAGAGGCCGGATCTCATGGTAAGGATACAAAGGGTATATTTAGAGTGCATAATTTTTACAAAGTAGAGCAATTTGTAATTTCAAAGCCTGAAGATTCAGAAAAGTACTTTAAGGAAATTATGGACAATGCAGAAGAAATATGGAAACTTCTTGAAATACCATATCGTGTCATAAATATATGTACAGGAGATATAGGTACAGTTGCAGCTAAAAAGTATGATATAGAAGCATATATGCCAGGACAAGATAAATTTAGGGAGATGGTTTCTGGATCAAACTGCACAGATTGGCAAAGCTTAAGGCTTGATATAAAATATGATGAAGGAGGAAAAAGACGTTATGTACATACACTTAACTGCACAGGCATAGCAACTGAAAGAGCTATTGTTGCAATAGTAGAGAATTATATAACAGAAAAAGGAAGTATAAAGATTCCAAAGGTATTAGTACCTTATATTAATGGAAAAACAGAAATTGGAAAGATAAATTAGAATTTCAAAATTATAATAAGGTATTTAATTTTTTGCAGTGTAAAGGTATTGATGAGAAAATGAAAAGCATGATGAAATCTAATATAAGCATATTGATGGGAATAATCATAGGGCTTGCCGACATATACTGGACATACACAAGTTATTTTGATACATTATGGCTTGCGCTAGGAGTAATAATTTTTATAGCAGATTTGATATGGCTTTGGATAGATATAGGCTTTAGAAAGAATTGAGGTTTTTTTGTGTTAAAAAATAATGTAGCTTTATTTATGTTTATGATTTCCTTAGCGTCACTTGGTTTTATCTTTAATGCTTATGGCCAACAAGGCATAGGAACTTCAACAATTACTATAAATCCTAACCAAATATCATTAAATGCTGGGCAAAATGCAAATGTAAATTATACAGTTTCACTAGCTACCGGAAACACTTGGGGAACTACAATACAAGTTGTAAACCAAAGCATGCTATCTTCACAAGGAATAGCAATTTCTTTTAATAATAATGGACAAGATCCACCATTTAGCGGTGCAGCAACGGTAACATTAAGTTCAACTGTAAAATCAGGAAGTTATAGGATACTATTTCAAGCGGTTGGTGATGATCCATCTACAAACTATGGGGTTTTAGAGCTAACAGTAAATACACCAAATATATCAAAAACTCAAACTAATACAACAACTGTGAAATCAAATACAACGATTAGCAAAAACCAAAGCTCTATTCCAAGCACTACCAAGACCACAACACAAGCAGCTACAGTTTCTGCATTGAATACCACTGCAACTTTAGACTCAAAATCATTACAAGGACAGTACCAAACAACAAATCAGTATCCATTATATTTGTCCATAATAGCTGTAATTATACTATTTTTGTTAATAATAATTAGGCTAAAGACATTGTAGCTTATTTAATTAAGTAGCTTATTGCTACTTAATACATTTGTGTTAAAATGAAAAGCGAATATAATATTATAAAAGAACTCAAGCGTTTAAAGTCTATACGCGGTTACGGTACGGAACTGATTAGTGTTTATGTGCCTGCAGGATTTCAGCTTAGTGAGGAAATTAATAGGTTACGACAGGAATATAGCGAATCTTCAAATATAAAATCTAAGCAGACAAGAGGCAATGTTCTTAGCGCTATAGACAAGATAATAGGTTATTTGCGATTATTTAGAGAAACGCCTAAGAATGGATTAGCTGTTTTTTGTGGCAATGTTTCTGATAATCAAAGCAAGGTTGAAATAGAGTTATTTTCTATAGAACCTCCTTCACCCATAAATGTAAACATATACCGATGCGACTCTACCTTTCTTTTGGAGCCTTTGGAAATATTAATAGACAATAAAAATACTTACTGTTTACTAACTATGGATGGCAGAGAGGCAACAATAGGAATACTTAAAGGAGCACATATACAAGTTTTGAGAAGACTTAACTCTACTGCACATGCAAAGGTCAGAAAGGGAGGACAATCCGCAAGAAGATATGAACGTTCAATAGAAGAAAGTATTGGAGAGTATGTAAAAAGAATAAGTGAAAGTATAAATGATATCTTTGTAGCAAATCAGTTTAAGATTAATGGAGTAATAGTTGGAGGACCTGGACCTGCAAAAGAAGGTTTTATAAAAGGCCATACTCTGAATTATCAAATTAAAATTCTTGGAGTTTATGATGTAGGTTATACAGATGAATTTGGTTTGCATGAAATAGTTGAAAAGGCACAAGATCTTTTAAAGGAAGAAGAGGCCGCAAAGGAGAGAAAAATAATAGAACACTTCATGCAAGAAAGGGTAAGAAATGGTCTTGCAGTATTTGGTTATGATAATACAAAGGCTGCATTAGATAGAAATCAGGTTAAAACATTAATACTTGGAGATGAATTAGAACTACATAGAGTAAAGTACAAATGTAACACATGTGGAGCTACATTTGAAAAGGTAGAGATAGGAAAGCACAGGGAGGAAAAACATGAATGCGGGGGCGTATTAGAAGTTAGTAACGCAACAGATATAATAGAAGAGTTAATAGACCAAGCAGAGGCCTCTGGCGTTGAAGTAATTTTTGTAACAGGTGAAAGCTCTTACGGAAAAGAGTTTACAATAGGATATCAAGGAATAGGAGCTATCCTCAGATATAAATAGATTGATTGACAATGAGAGCAAAAAACCAACACTAATTATGAATAATAGAAAGCCACAGCAATAAATTAGAAAAAGAAAATTGAAAAGAAAAAAATAAAAACAATAGCTTCGTTTTTTACATTTCTGATACTATACTGCCTATCATAGATAGTACAAAACCTAGTAATGCATACCAAACTAATGCAGGAGTTGATATACTGCCTGCAAAGAGTGCTATTAATGAGATACCGCCCATTATTGAGGTTCTTCCTACCCAAAACTTTGCATTCTTATCATTTTTCATTAAGCCAAAGCTAGCTAGGAATAATCCTACTGCACTAATTACTGCTACTCCAACAAATATTGGTAGAAAGAATGATCCTGCTCCTCCGAAAAGTGTGCTGCTTGGAGCCCAACCGGACTGCAGACCAGTCAATAATGTATATGCCGCATAAAGGTATACTAAAGAACCTAGAAATGCTAGGATAAAACCAAGTACACCATTATTTCCTTTATTTTTTTCTGATGATTTTGCCATTTGTTACACCAGATATATAAAACAGTCTATATTTAAAAATTTTTGCCTTCAAAGAAATATGATTATGTAAAAAGTATACAAATCATGAAGAAGTTGACAAATAGAGGAATGAGATTAATTTTAATTAAAAATGAGTAGTTTTTGCTTTCTAATGCCATGATTTATGAAAAATAGGAACTTTTTTATATAAGAATATGTGGATTTCTTATTAGCATTTTTAAATATTATACACCATGGAACCAAAAGCCTTTGTCATTCTTCTTTTTGCCATTCTTCTTTCCGAATATCTTACTTATTAATGTCTGCTTCTTTGGAGTCTGTGTTTTTATGTGCTCACCTAAAACATCAGGATGCTCCTCTGCATAACTGTTTTGCCACTCTTCGAATTTTGATCTGGTTTTCTGCTTTGCGATATTCATCTTTTTATTGTAATCATCTTTCATTAGTTGCCATTCTGCAGCAGTATAACCATAAGGTGGTCTTTCTCTTATAGAAGGAGGATCAAATTGATAGCTATACATTTCTACAAAGTAATCGAAATCTCTCTCAGAAACAGGACAGTTAGATACATTAACGCCTTCCTTTGCAAGAAATGCTATAATGTCTTCTCTACTCATTTTTTCCTTTCTGTTTCTAGCAGTTAATGGATTGTAAACAACTGTTATCTTACCTTTAGTGAACTCTACCTTTGCACGCAATACCGGTTCTAATAGCATAAATCGATATTGAAGCCTGCCTGAATTTTCTATACTTATTAACTCTTCCTTTTTAACATCTGAAAAAGTAACCTCTTTTACCATCTTATAAGGTATTCTAAACTGTTTGCCATCAATTGTGACATACTCATCGTAGACGTCACTGTTTTTAAGATCCTTTTCGTATGCATTTACATCGTTTATTTCCCTATGGTCCATAGTTCTAACCTGATTATATCATTTTTGTAAAAACAAAATGGAAAGATTAAAAGTTATAAATAAAATAAATAATAAATAAAGTATTGAATTGTATTGTTTTTATACTCCACCACAACCGCAGCTTTCTCCACCACAGCCACATGAATCTTGTGTGTCTTTACCACTTTGACAATCACAGCTTCCTCCGCCGCATCCGCAAGAGTCACCTTCCTTCTCTTGTTTAGGAGAACTCTTTTCTTGTGACATGTTCATTATAGGTTGTGGTTGAGATACTGTTGAGGTACTTGATGACTTTATACCCTTTGCTGCTCTTATACTTTGTGCTTCTGCAACATTGACCGGTAGTGTAAAGTAATCTAACATCTTTGCATAAGTCCTTTGATATGGTTCGGTAGCTTCTATTTCCTTTACATTTCTCATATATTTGTCGCTTCTGTATGACCAGTCATGATGCATGTTTTCCCATTCCTTTGAAGGTATGCTGTACTGTTTCTGTATCTTATCTCTATATACTTCTGGGAATACATTAAATGTACAGAATGGAAGTACTCTGCCATCAGGCATTGAGTAGTGTATATCACACTTTTCTACTCTTTTTATATCGTATGAGTATTCATCTTGGAAGTGCATCATTCCTAAGAACAATGACTTAAGCTGAAATGATCCCATAGATGAGAAGTCATGCTTGAAGATTACTGACATAAGCATTCTTGAGAAGTTTATTGATTTAGGCTGCTTTTCTTTGTCTATGTATCTTTTCATTCCTGTAACTGCTTTTAATGCTATTAATCTTCTCTGCATCTTTGACTTGCCTGACATCTCATTTACTGCATTTTGCAAATGCTCAAGTAGACCTGCCGCATCTACAAATCTTGTGAGTGGTATTATCTTATTGTCTTTATCTGTAAAGATGTATGAACCTGCCCCACATGCAAAGTGTATTGAAAGATCATACTTGTATTCACCAGTAAGTGCTTCTATGAACTTGTTTATACCTCCTACATACGGTACAGAGAACCAATCGTCCTTTGTTATTACACCGCCAGTTTGCTCTTCTATAAGCTTTATTGCACCAGGTATTGTTATTCTTTGTTTTTCTCTTTGTCGTGTAGGCATTCTTCCTACCAATGATACTGGCTGGAAGTTTACTGCCTTTACAACATCTGAGTTATTTAATGCAAAGTTGATTATATTTGAAAGCTCTCCATCATTTATTGTTCTTATTACTGTAGGTACTAGAACTATTCCGATTCCTGCCTTTCTTGCAGCGTCGAGTGTTGCTGGTGCTTCCCAATGATTCTTAGGATTAGCTCTCTTACTTACACCGTCGAAACTCATATATAATGTACTTACGCCCGCATGCCTTAGCTTGATTGCGTACTCTGGATTGTTTGCTAGATTTATACCAGTAGTATTAAGCTGTATTTGATCAAAACCAGCTTTCTTCGCTAGATTTACTATCTCAACAAGATCGCTTCTCATTGTAGGCTCACCGCCAGTTATCTGAAGCGCATTTGCTGGAATAGGCTTTTGTGATTTCAATTCTACGAATATCTTATTTAGCTCCTCTTTCGTAGGCTCGTATATTGGTTCCCCCTCCTTTGCATAAAAGAAACAATACCAGCAGCTAAGGTGGCATCTGTTTGTTATTACAACATTTGCAAGTCCTGTATGTGATTTGTGTCTTTCACATATACCACAATCAAAAGGACAATTTTCTCCTTTATTTATATAATTAGGATTATCAAAACCTCTTCCGAAGTAGTTGTAATTTTTCATACGCATATACATGTCATAGTCTTCCCAGTACTTTTCTATTGCCCATCCGTGTTCAGGGCAGAACTTTCTGATCATTACATTTTCTGCGTCTTTGTATATTGTACCGTCTACTATGAGCTTACACTCTGGACATACTGTTTTTGTTCGCTCTAGCACAGGCATCTTATTTATCTCTTCCATTGTTCTATGATAAGGTGCTAGATGTAATTCCTCCTTTGGTACTGTACCTTGTTTGCTAATATCCACTACCATCTTTTGGCCACTTTTAAATGAATCAGTCAGATTCAGATTTTTGTCTCCCATTATAATACCTTAATTAAAAAATTATGCATCGTTCATATATTTAAACTTTGTCCTAATTTTTAGTTATCAGTAATTTTTCATATTTTTGATATTTTAATTACTCGAGATTGTTAGGGTACCAATTATAAAATCGCCATATGTTTTAACAGTTAACTTCATATTGCATTGCTTTGCTATGCTTACTAATTGATCCTTTGATATTGAGTGTGAGCCTACAAACTTCTTACCTAAACCTGGCAAATCCTTATTATATTCATATATTATTAACTTACCAGATTTATTTAATAGTTTTTTAAGATATACTATAGATTCTTCCTTTTTTGCCCAATGGTGAAAAGAAAGTGAAGTGAATATAACATCAAAGTGCATTTTAAAAGGGACGTTTGTACTGCTACCTAATGAAAAAACGGTATTTTCCATTCCTTTGCTTTTGCGATTTGCGATATTTACCATTTGAATTGATGGATCTATCCCATAGAGTTGAACCTTATTGTTTTTTTTATTTTTTAAAATTTTATTGATCTCTATTGGAATTGTGCCAGGACCGGTACCAATATCTAAGATTTTTGTAGCAGTTGGATTGTTTTCTATTATGTCTTTTGCGACAAACTTTGAAAACTTTTTATAACTCCCAGTATTTGTAAGTAATGAGTATAAAAATGACATTATAAGGCCGAATTTTTCATCTTTCTTCTGATATAGATTCTTTCTTTTTTTGAACATGTTGAACACTTGTGTTAATTTATAGCTAGTGTTCTACTATTGCTATGCATACGGGTATTTGTATTATTTATAGTAAATCCTCTGGAGTTACTATACCCAATATAGAGCTTCTATTTATTACAATTATTGCAGGATATTGTTTTAGAATATTACTTGCTATGCTTAAAGGAGTATTTTGATTTAGTGTTGGAAATGGCTCTTTCATTACATTCTTTATAACTACATTCTTGTTAATTCCTATAAGAGTACTGGTAGTTATTGAGCCTATAATATTGTTTTTTTCTATTACTGGAAATTGTGATATTGAATACTTTTTAGCTATATTTGCTGTTTTCCCAACAGTATCAGAACTTTTTAATGTTATAACGTGTTTTCTCATTATGTCTGATAGTACCTTTTCTTTTTTGTATTCATATTCATCCAATACCTCAAATATATCGCAAGCTATTTTATAGTTAGGAATTACGATTCCTCTTTCAATTTTTGTTAATAGTGATTGACTTATGTCTACCTTTTGTGCTAGGGCATTTTGAGTAATATTAAGTCTTTTTCTTCTTAATTGTATTGAAGATAATTCAGGAAACATAATATTTATTCAACAAATAGTATTATAAATCTTATCTAAAATTATTCATATATGAATAATTAATGCAAAAAATATTATATACTCATGAATTAAAAGTTGTTTTATGGAAAGCAAAAGTTTGCATAGAAAACCTATTGATGAACAACTAAACGAGATTAATGTAAAAAGGTATGAAACTTTAGATGAATTAAAGTTAGCTTCTAGAGATAATTCTGGAAAATACCCAAAAAGTAAGTACCCTAGAAGCGGAACTGAAGAACTTTCATTGCTTGAAAGAAAGGTTGGAAATATGTTTGATCTTGATAGTTCTAAGATTGTAGTTTTTACATATGGTATGGCAGCAGTTGTAGCTGCTATTGAAAGTGCAAGCCCCACCTCTGGAACTATAATTTTACATGGAAAAAATGAATACTCAAACAATAAAAAGTATATAAATAATACATTAAGTAAAAGACAGATTATTAATGTTGAAACTGATTCTTACAATATAGAAAAACTTGAAGGAATTATTGAGGAAAAAAAGCCAGGGATTATTTTCCTGGAGAGTATTGCAAATGGGCCTGATATGCCAGTTCTTGATTTGAATAGATTTTTTGAGATTAAATATATTAAAAATAATAAACCACTTATTATTATAGATAATACACTTGCTGCAGGATTAATATCTCCTAAGGAAATATTAGAAAGAGATCTTAATGTAATAGGAGTAGAAAGCGGATTCAAATTTTATACTTTGCATAGAACTTCATTTGGATTTTTATATAGTAACAATAATGATCTCATTAATAGCATAAAAGAATACAGAAGGCAAACGGGCACGGCGCCAGATTTACCTCAGACTAAATTAATAAGCTCCAAACTTATAGGTAGATGGGAGCTTTTACAAAGAAATAGTACCATATATAAAAATACTAAAATTATAGCGTCAATTTGCAATGACATATGCAATGAAAATTCCAAATTTGTAATATCCCATCCTAACTTAAAAAACAACCAAACTTTTGATTTTGTAAATAAAAAATTTGCAAATGGAGCATCTCCACTATTTTTTATAAATCCCAAAAAAGGAGTAGACCAGTTTGATATAGCAGAGGCATTATTAAACAACGGAGTATTAAGCGAGTCATGTAGGATTATAGAAAGCTTTGGATATGACTTTACTGCGATATGGCCAAATTCAGATATGAACTTTGTCAGAATTTCTCCAGGAACTGAAAAGGAAGAAGATGCAATAAAAATAGGAAGTGCTATGAAAGAGTCACTTAGAAAATTTACCGATTGATCTTTAGATATATATTTAAATTAATAATTTGGGATTGTATGTTTATAGATGAACTTGCTTATGTGTTATTCGCAATAGGATTTGTAGGTATTTTAACACTTTATATGACCTTAAGCGTCTTTTACAATTACAGAAAAAATGTTAAGAAAAAAGGCAATATAGACATATATCAAATAATAAGTGGGGGATACTTCCATTAGGTGCTGTAGGTATATACTTATTCATAATTTCTTTATGGGGTCAACTTACATGGCCTTTGCCTGGAAGTTATAATATACTTTTCTTTGATCCACTTATGTCTCTTTCAATAGTGCTAATAGGCTTTGCATGGTCTGTAAGAGCTAGAATAAAGATTCATTATGTAGGTTTGTTTTCACTCATAGTCGGATTAATGACTATAGATTATGGTATTACGGGATATATGCTAAGATTAACGCAGAGCCCATTAGCATTTATGGGACTCTTTGTGGCATATGAAATAATAGGTATTCTTGCATTCCCTGTTTCATTAATGATGGTTGCCCCATTTTTTCACCAAATGATTTACTAATCTAAAATTATAAATGTGGGCAATTCAATTTTTGAATAATGGAAGTTAAACAATCGTACAAAATTGAAAGTTTGTCGGTAGGATAAATTTTAAAAATTTGGGAGATTCTATATATAAAAGCATAAAAAATTTGGGGAGTACGAGATTTGAACTCGTGTCACCGCCTCCCGAAGGCGGTAGCCTACCAAGCTAGCCGAACTCCCCAAAAAACATTGTAATAAATTATCAAATAAAATTTAGAGGACAGAAACGCCGTCTTTGGTTACAAGTATATCATCTTCGATTCTCGCTCCGCCAAAACCAGGAAGATATATGCCAGGCTCTACAGTTATGACCATACCTGGCTTAAGAATCTGGTTTGCACCTGGTGAAAAGCCGATGCCATCATGTACCTCTATACCTAATGAATGACCAAGAGCATGAATAAAGGTATCTTTATATTTGCCATTTTCAGCAGCGTTTATGTAATCTGCAGCTATCTTGTGTATAGAACTACCTTTTACTCCAGGCTTTATTGCATGTATTGCTTTAAGCTGTGCCGATTTTACAGCCTTTATGATCTTTTCGTTTGCGGTGTAGTTTTTAGATTTGTCATTACCAAATATGAAAGTTCTGGTCATATCTGAACAGTAACCATCTACTTTCGCTCCCGCATCAATAAGTATTATGTCACCTTCGACTAACTTCGTATTGTCAGGCATATGATGTGGAAGTGCAGCATTTTTACCAAAACAAACTATTGTTGTAAATGAAGGCTTGGAGGAACCCAAAGATGCAGAGATATTATCAAACTTTGCTGCAAGTTCCATCTCTGTCATTCCAAGCTTAAACTCCTTTGTAATTAAGACCATCGCCCACTTAGTTATGCTTACTGCTTTCTTTATTTTTTCTATTTCTAAACTATCTTTTATAAGCCTTGATTTAGAGCATGCCAAAGATATATCCTTCGTTGCTTTAAAATAGTACCTTTTTTTAATTAGATTATATAATCCAACAGGTAAAAAGAATTCATTTATTCCTATTGTTTTATTCTTGAGCATTGAGGTAAGTTTAGTCCTAAATTTTGATTTAGAGTCCATTAATACTACTTCAAATTCTTTTGGAAGATTTTCTCTCGCAGTCTCATATTCTAGGGAAGATGTAAAAAGAGTTGCTTTTTTCTTTTCTAGAATTAAATAACTATACTCATAAAGTCCACTTGTTAAACCTGTTAGATAAAAAAAGTTTGGGTCTTGTGAATCAGTATTCATTAAAAGTATAACATCAACATCTGGAGCGTATGAAAAAATTTTTTTAATTCTTGACAAGGTATCTTTGTATTCCATCAATATCACAAAAGTAACTATAATATTACAATATTTTTATATATAAAATGCAATATATAATAGTTTTGATGCAAAATTTATACACTAACAAGAAAGATTCTGTTTACAAAAGGATGAAAGATCCAATATACCTTAAAAAATATTACAACTTCAAAACAATTGAACTTATAAAAAACAATGAAATTTATGGATCTTCTCCTCCAGATCTTTTTGTTGGAAGAATTGGATACCCAGATGTTTATATTGGTCCGCTAGTCCCACCACAATTAGGAGACACTTCAATAATGGGAACCCCAGAAAGATGGGCAAATAAAAGTATAACTGAAATAGTAGAAATGAGATCTTTACTTATAAGAGGTATGTATAGAACAAAGGTAACTAATCCTGATAAGGGGAGATTTGAAGAGCTAATTAAAGAAATAGCATTGTCAGATAAATTTGGTACTGTCGATATAAAATTAAAACATACACCTAAAAATTCTGTGAGATTAGATGAAAATACTCAACCTTTCGGACCTAGTGCGCCGATAACTGATATGCATATTTATGATATGAAAGCTAATAAACAGATAGAAAATGCTTATTCAGATACTGCATTAAGTGCTACCGATGCAATGGTAGAGCTTTATGAAAAGGGATTAGAAGTCTCAAAAATACAAAAAGCGTTATCTGCTGGATTGTTAGGTAGAAAAAATATGCGCAGGTTTGTTCCGACCAGATGGAGTATTACTGCTACTGATGACACACTATCAAAAAATAAATTATCACGAATAAAAGAGATGGATACCTTTGATGGTTTTAGAGTTTATTACAATGTTGCGCTAGATAATAGATGGCTTATAATAATCATGCCAGGGATGTGGGAATATGAATCAATGGAGGCTTGGTATCCAGATACAGCTTGGAATAAATCTGGAAATGAAATTGAAATAGGTGCATCTTATGAACCTTTTGATGGAAGAAAAACATATGCAGAAATAGGTGGTTGCTACTATGCGGCAAGACTAGCAGTAAGCGAACTTCTTGAGAATGAAGAAAAACAAGGCAAGGTAATAATATTAAGGGAGGTACATCCAGGATACATAATGCCAGTAGGAGTTTGGAATGTAAGAGAACACGTAAGGGAAACGCTAAAAAAAGAACCAAAATATTTTAGTAGTATTTATGAGGCACTAGATTTTGCAGGAAAAAATCTTGAGATAAATATAAAGACATGGATTAGAAATAGTACTTTGCTTAAAAGAGTTATATACCAAAAAAGGCTATTTTAAATTAAGTGCATTGCTTCTCAAGAATAATAAAAAACATAAATTTGAAGAGTATTTTAGCTAAATAGATATAGTATTTTCTCTGCCACTAATTATTATAAAAAATAATGTATCTTTCTTTTTATCGCCAAGTATTTGTAGTTCACAATTCTTTTCTGAAGGTATTTTGTAAAATTCTGCTGCACCTTCTTCACTAGTTAAACCGCTAAAAATAATCTCTTTTAAATAATAAACTCTTATTTTTTTGTATTTTATTGGATTTGAATTTTTATCTAAAATAATTATTAAGGTTCGAGTAATATCATTTTTAAATTCTGTAACATAATTAAATTTCTTTTTTGGTAGATATGTATAAGGTTTTATGAATAATGAATTACCAACCTCTCTAAAGCCAGAATTATTTTTTATAGGAGTTATTGCACAAGTACCGCTTTCTAACATCTTTAACTTTTCTACCACATCATCTGAATAAATTATTGGAAAGAGAAGATCATTAAATGCCATTTTTGCCGAATCAGAACTTTGCCTAAAGTAAAACTTTAACTGACATAATCTACGTATTCTAAGATTTATGTCTGAAACGTTGTGTGTTATCAAAAATAGGCCTATTCCCTTTTTCCTAAAATCCTGTATTCTTTGAAGCATATCGAAAGATGCAGCAGATTCATCATCATTAAATATTAACTGTGCTTCTTCTAAACATATTAGCATACGTAAAGATTCATCTCCGTATATATCAAAAGTATCAGATAATCCATATATTTGATTTAGTATTAATGCATAAAAAAATGGTTTTAGTGTATTGCTGATTTTAAAAAGATTGAATACAACACCTTTTTTGAGAATACTATTAATATCTAAGCCGTCAGCGTAAGCGAATTGTGCTTTTTTTAACATTAAACGGAGTGGTTCTAATGCAGCAATTATATTTTCGCCATGTTTTGTCAGTTTTATCCCAGTAGAGGATATTTTTCCATGTCTTTCAACAACTTTATCAAATATTTCTGAGTATACCATTTCTGGTTCTGGTTTTTTCGTTTTCTCATATATATTACTAAATGCACTAAGCAAACATTTTTCCATAGCGTTTTTATAAGGTCCAGAATTAGAAGCAGATGATATTAACATAGCCAAATTCTCGTAAAACTTTTCTATGTTTAAATTTTCCGGACAATTAAAAAATGATAATTTATTTTTGTCATCATATAATGTAATTATTTCAAGATTATTTTCAAGTGCAAAATTGTTCCATTCTTCAGTTGGAGATATTACAACTACAGGAGTTCTTGATTTTGATAATATTTGACTTATTAAATACATTGAAGAGGATGTTTTACCGGTTCCTGGAACTCCAGTAACTAATGTGCCAAGATTAAACGCGTTTCTATTTGAAAAAATTTCTCTCTTAGTGTCCTTTATAGACCCCTCCAGACAAGTACCTATTGCTATATCACCAATGTATTCTGAAATTGGAGTATTTATTATTTTATTTTTTACTAATGAATTTGAAAAAAATATTATAGACTCTAATCTTTTTTCTGAAAAAGGTATTATCATCATATTTTTGAAAGTTGAAAAATTTAAATTAACAGGAGAAGCTCTTACTGTACATGTTTTTATAAACATTACCTTTGATTTTAGATATGATATAATATCTGTGTTATTTCTTTCTACTGATATTAAAATATGATAAGAAGAGCTATTAGCTAAAATAATTTCATTTAACATGTTTAAGATTGAAGATGAAATATTTTTCTCGGCAGAGTTGTAGAATAACTCATATTGATTAGATTCGGTTCTAGAACCAAAACCAATACCAAAATTTATTTGATTACTTTTTTTAACTTCAATTATACTAAGTCTATTTTCAATTTCTTCTTTTAATGAAGATACTTTATTGCTATCTGATCGAATAAATAAGATTGACATAAATGTGTCTTTACCAGAAAAAAGTTCATATGCTTCAGTAAATAGCTCTTTTAACTGCTTTTTTTCATCAAAATTTAATTCGAAGTAAGGAGAAATCAGTAATAATTCCTTGTTATTTTTATTAAAATCAGTTTCAACCATTTTAAAACCTAATATCGAATTAACGAAAGTGTCTGAAGTGCTATTTTTATCTAATAATAAATAGGTTTTTGATTCTTTGAAATCGTGGTATAGTCCAAAGGACAAGCCAAGCATTGATTTTATAAATATTGAATGATCTAATTTTTCTGGTAATTCTTGTATTAAAAAGATTCTTTGATTTTCCATAAATCATACCAAATAAACAAAAAGAACTACTAAAGACATTAAAAAAATATAATAAGTAAATTTCTTATCGAATAATAAAAAGTGCTTATTTTTTATTATAACATAAAATATAGGTGATGTAGCTCCGAGTATGAGTAAGTAGGCGTATATATTTTGATTTAAATAAATAAGAACAGATAACTCTGATATCAGAATATCTATCGACAAAATGCCTTTTGTAAATACATTGTTATTATTAAAATCAAAAAACTCTTTCATAATATCATCAGTATTTTAATAATTATTGAAAGTACTACAAAGGCTAAAAGACGGTCAATAAAAAATGTATGAACTTTTCTATTTTTAGAAAGTACTAAAGAAAATGAAGAAATAAGTGAAAAGATTCCAGCAATAACTCCAATTAAAATGCTTAAGAATTGCAATAGAAAATAAAAATGCATACCATCATTTATTTAAAATATATATTATATTTGGATCTGAAAATGTACAGTTCCATAAAAGTAGAGAACCTAATTCATCACAGTTCAATAATTTTGAACAAAAAATTTCATTATTAAGAATAAGTATATTTGTATTATTATCACAGTAATACAGCTTTATTAATTTGTTATTTACAGTAGTATTATTGCAAGTAAAATTTTTATAAATAACTGATAAATCAGAGTTTATTTTTGTTGTTATTATATCTCTTATTTTTTTAGAATTTGTTGAGAAATAATTGCCGAAATTTAGAAAGTTATCTGCATTTTTTAGTAGTATATTAATATCAGAAATATCGTTAAATGATAGTGTTTCATTTAGTTCGTAGACCTTTGAATTATTTGGAAGAATAAGCTTTTTTGATTGCTTTATGTTTTCAAAATCTATTGAGGAGTATAATCTTATTGTTCTTTTTAAATAATTAAAAGATCTAATAATAAACATTATTATGATTCCGAAAATAATTATTAAAAAATCAAGTATGTAAGAGGTCATTTATCCACCAAAATAAATTCTGACTGACTAAGCCACTTTACTTTAAAATCTTTTTGATTCAAATCTGAAAAGCATGATTTTAGCTTAGTTACATTTATCTTTAAATCAGTTGAAAGTTGGTTTATGTTTATTTTTCCATTGTACTTGAAAGATACATATTTACTCAAAACCGATTCAAAAGTAGATTTGTAAAAAGATAAATCTGAACTTGTTTTTTTGTTTGACAAATTCAACTCTATTATTCTTTTTGAAAGTATAATCTCTGGAACATCTATTTGTTTTTTAACTTCGCTAAATTTATTTTGAGCAGTATTATTCTTTTTGAAAGATTCAATTATGTAAGGATAAATGCTCTCAAACTTTACAGTGTAGATCTTAGACATATAACCGATTAATAAAAGTAGCCTATAAACTGACTCGTCATATAATGCTATTGGAAATTCATCGGCGTATGTGATTAAAGATATTTCTGACTTTGAGAGCTCAAGTGAAAAATAATAGCCCATAGAATTAGATTTTATTAGATAAATTAATTTTTGACCATCCTTAACTAATTCTAACGCCTTGTGATTAAAAATATGTGTTTTTACATCTGATAATGGGACCTTGCATTCAGCAGGTATCTGTATTCTAGAAAAAAAGTGCATATTTTTATACTTCATAAGAACACTCTTGTAAGGCATAAGCAAAGGAGTCTGCTATATCCTTTTCTTTTATTCCTAGAGCTCTCAATTCTGATAGAATTAAAAGCCTGTTTTGAGTTAATTTAATAAATTCTCTTATAAGAACATGTAATTCAATAGAATTATTTTGAGATATTCTTGTAATCAATTCTGAAGTATCAGAATTAGAGAACTTTTTAATTACCT
>JBMFWW010000003.1:18469-58170 GCA_049964835.1 Candidatus Micrarchaeia archaeon
ATTAATTTCTATATCTTCTATTAGTTGTGAAGCTAATATTATACCTACCGAGTATTTTCTTCCCTCTCTTATTATAGTTTCTATTCCAGAATTATTAAAGATCATCTTCCATGCTTCATCAATTATTATGAAGAATTTTTTATTTTTATTTACACCCCTAGTTCTCATGAATAATACTAAAGATGATAGAATCTCTTTACCCGCTTCTATCTTCTTTTTTTCATTTAATGAATCAAGAGAGGCATAAAACAGTTTATTTAGCTTATCCTTATCCGCTTCTATTATCGATTCGTATGAATATTTTTTGGCCATTACAAAATCTGCAAAGACCTTATACTCACCTGTAAAATCAATTAGTAGTATGATAGAATCTATAAATGCATAAAGTTTAAGCATTAGATTTTTTACCATAAATGTTTTACCGCTGCCAGTCATACCTACAACAAAGATATGTGGATTCATTAAATACTCAAAATCTAGAAAAAATGGTTTTGATAAATTAGAGGAAGATCCAAGATATATGCCTGAAGACGATTTTGAGTATATGATCTCAGATTTTTCTTCTGATTCTGATGGTATTACTATCAAATTAGACAGATTTACACTTCCGAGTACCTTTCCTTTCATTTAATCACTTGAATAGAGAAAGAAGCGTTTCTCCGCTTAATACTTCATAGTCTAACTTTAACGCGGCAGAAAAAGAATCTGCTACGCGATACAACGTTTTTAATGATTGTGATGATGCTTCAGATTCAGAGTCTGAAGAGCCGAATGCCTTTATCAATAATAGAACATCATACGCTTTTCCAGATAAGCGAATGTTCTCTATCTCTCCGGTTATTATATCAATTTCTCTTCTTAATGCACTTATTTTATCATATTTACCATCCTTTATTTTGGTTAGCTGTATTTCTTTCATCTTTTTCTTTGTTTCCAAAGGTTCTATTATTCTCTTTTTATCTATCTCTGAACAAAAAATAGAAAATTCAAATGGTTCGTGTATGCTCTCTATTAAAGATTTTATCGATTCTGATGAAATATTAGCTTGCCCATTCTGCCTAATTGAAGCAACAGACACTCCTTTATAAAAATCGTTATCTTTTTTAACTACAGATAAGAGATTTTGGCTGAGAACGTAGTTGTTTGCTATTTCTATTATCATTGATTTTTTAATTAGTAAATTATTTATTATATGACCAGAATGAAGATATAAAATTGAAAGTAAAAGAAATAATGAAGAAATTATTATAATATATAAATAACCGGTAAATAAGCTTATTAATAGAAAAATTATGCTTGTGGCGTATAGGCCATAAAAGTATAATTTTTTATTTAAATCGCTTTCATCCATTCCTATCACTATAGTATATCAAATTTTCCAAAAAATGCTTCCGAACCCAAAATTGAGGATAGTTCTCTTATTGAAATTCCAGTTAAAATAAGACTAAAAATAGGCAGAATAAATGTATATAGTATTAGATAAGCGATAATACCAAAAATTGTATTTAATAAGTTAGTTATTGAATTTACTAGTGAGGTAACGCCTCCAGTTATTGCATTTAGTATTACGTTTGTATTTGTGTAATTACTGTTTTGTGCTTCTTGACGTGAAGATAGTAATGTGTTTTGTAAACTTGAAGTTGATAATGTAATTTCTGATAAAGAGGTAGAATTTAGTGTGCTAGTATATGAAGATGCCATGCTAGCATTTAAAACGTATGACAATGGAAGTACTACATACAAACCGATTGCAACTGCCATTAAGAAACCGCCTAGTTTTCTAGTAGGATAAAATGCTCTTAGTATTATTCCACTAGGTAATATTATAGTAAGGGCCGAGAACGCTATGAATAGAAGTAGCGAAGACTGTACAAGAGCGCTTATCGCTAGAGTACTTAATATTCTTAATATATACTGTATCTGACTTATTATTGGATTTACTATAGAGGATAAAGAAATTGTAACTATTACCAGATCTATTTTTGTTGAGCCTATAATTCCAAGACCAGTATTAACCGATACTAAACCAATAATTAACCCAGTAATAGTTGATAATACAGAAAGGTGTTGAGATCCATCAAAAGTATATGGGACTGTGCCTGTAAGATAGTTATTTGCAAGACAAATCGCGGGATTTTGTGCAAGTATTGAACTACAACTTATAGTAGTATTTTTTGTTAAAGTAAGCTGATTTATTAGAACCCCTAATGCGCCACTACTTGAAAAAAGAAGGAATATACTACCAACTATTATTCCATTAAATATTGACTCGTATAACTCATTTTTGCCAAATTCTTTAAGTCTTTTTTCACTTAGCGCGTATCCAAGACCTAATGAAATCCCACTTATTGATAGCATTATTGCTATTAGATATATGACTATAGTATAATTATAAAAATTAAATCCGAAAGACAATATTACACCTTCTAACCAGAACTTGCATTTATTATTGAATTTACAGTAGAGTTAGTCAATAGATGTGTTGAAGCTACAGCAAGACCAGTAGATGCTACGGACAAAACAGCAACTATTATTGCGCCTATTATTATGTCTATTGATGCGCTATGGAATGTTGCTCGCTTATATGTAGGAAAAAGCTGACCGATCGCATAGAATATTCCTGCAAGTATGAAAAGTACTGCGCTTAGAGTAGGTCCTATTTGTGCAAGAATATTTTGCACACTGCCTAAAGTAGAAACTATGTCAAATGCATAATTTATACTTGAAGCAGATATAGTTCTACTAGCAAATAGAAAAACAAAAACTAGTAGAGGTATTTTTATAATACCAAATTTTCCCACAAAATCACCGATATATCTTTTATTCATATATATAACCTTATATCTATGTATATGAATTATTACTTAAATAAATATTTAAATCTTTTGGTAAATATATAAAATAAGATATTTTCTATAAATAAGGTAAATAGAAAGGAATAAAACATATTGTTCATAATTATATTTGGCGATTGAGTGCATAGATATGTAAAAGGAGCACGTAGTGAAAGGGAGTTACTTAATATATTTTATAGTAAAGGCTACTCTGTACTTAGAAGTGCAGGATCAGGAGTAAATGCATTAGGGCCAGATATAATAGCAATTAAGAATAAAGTATGTATAGCAATAGAGTGCAAGGCTTGGGAAAAGAATAGGTTAAGCATTGATAATGATGCTTATCAAAAACTTTTCGAATGGGAACAGAATACAAAATTCCCTACATTTATAGCCTGGAGGATGAATAATAAAGGTTGGTTTTTTGTTAAACTTGATGAATTAAAAAAAGGGGAAAAGGATTATAGTGTAACTAGAATAAAAGCTATTGAAACAAATAGAGTTTTAGACAATATACTAATAGAACTAAGCGAAATAATGTCCTCTACGAAGAGTAATTAAGTCCCAATTTGTTACCGTTTTTTTTAAGCCACATAACTTTTTCTTTATAATCTGGACATGCTTTCGATACATTTGCCCAGAAACTCTTTGAATGACTTGAAAAAGGTATATGTGAAAGTTCATGTATTATAACATATTTTATAACGTCTTCAGGAGCAAGTAAAAGTTTGAAGCTTAGATATATATTTCGTGTGCGTCTGCCATAACTCCCCCATAGAGTATTCTGATTATGTATTGATATATTGTTAAATTCATAATTGTAATGGCTTTTATTTATCTGATTTGCCATTTCCTTTATTTTTGGAAGAAGAGTTTTTGTAATTCTTTTTTTGAATATTTTCGTAGCTTCCTTTTCTAGGTTAGTTTCAAGAACATTTTTTGAGAGGAATATTTCAATTAAGTTACTAGTTATGTGAAGCTTTGACCTATTATTTTGTGACCGTATTAATTTTATATCATAAGATTGACCTAAAAGCGATATCTTTGAATTATCTTTTATAATTAGAGAGCTATTTTTCATAAGATTGAGTTCTGTCGGATTAATCTGTTCTAACTTTTTAATAAGTTTTGATTTTATCCTCTCAGCCACTTTTATCTTTGCTTTATTATTGAGTTTTCTTGGAACTCTTATTATTATAGTATCTTCTTTAAGTCTTGCGGATATGGTATTTCCAATAACTTCTACTAGTAAGGTTTTGAACGCAACACCATTTATTAAAACACTGTCGTTTTTATAACTATTAGAGGTGTTGTTAACAGAATCTCTTTGGTAAATGCCAGTTATGTAATCAAGTATGGCTATTATTACACCCATTTACATTATGAGAGACTTATTGCTATTGGACATTCTGAGTAATAAGCAGCATTTCCGTATACAGTCATATGATATGCGGTTATTTGAGAATAATTTGAGTTGCTATAATTTAGAGATATGCTAGGCTCTGATGCTATATCCTTTTCACAGTTTGTTGCATTTGTATTTACTGGATTTAGAACATGACCTAAGCCATTAGGAGCGTATGTACAGCTTGTTGCATTTACAACATAAAAATCAATGGTGCTAGCATTTCTTTTGTTAGAAGATACTATAGTATCTATAACACCAGTAGCGCACTGTGAAATATAAGAATAGGTACTGCTATTTATAAACTGTGAAACTACTGCGACTCTTTGAGCAGAATTGAAATTAGATTTAAATGTTGAAAAGGATGTTGTATAGTAATTAGAGGTCAGATAATACCAGATTGTGGCTATAATTATTATTATAATAATTACCGCAACCGCTGAAATAAGTACAGACTTTGATACATTTCTTTGCTTATCTTTATCCTTTGTTTTTGAGCTTTTTGAATCTGAACTAACCTTCACCGCATTCTCCTCCTTATCTAGAGTATTCTTTTCTGATTTTTTTGAAGACTTTGCCATTTATATCACTTTATAAAGAATGAACCATAACATGAGTTCATTACTTGATCGCCACCATTTATTGATAATAAAGTACCATACATAGAGTAAAGGTTTATTGAAGATGTGTTTGAAGTTGTCAATAATACTACAGGTATGCCTGTTCTTGCAAATGAATTCATACAGTCGCTTACATTTGATAGCCCAGGAGTACAGGAGTTTCCTGAAAATTTGTATATCTTAGATATGTAGCCTTCTGATTTTGCAGTATTATTTATCTCTGTGGCACATAATGAAGCAGAGGTACTATCGGTATTATTTATCACAATAATAAGTGAATGTGAAGAGGATAATGCAGATTTAAATGAGGATAAAGATGAGGTACCATTTGCTGAAGATGCTATGAAGTAAGTAAGCAATACATATACTAATACAAGTACTATTATCAAGATGAACAATAAGTGCCAGTTCTTTATTGTTTGATTTGATATTCTTATCTTTTTAGATGATTTTAGTTTTATATACAATAAGAAGATTAAGAGTAGTATTATCAAACCTATTATCAATGAGAATAGTGCGGACAGCAATGGAGCGGATGATACTGTTTGTGCATAATTAAGATTTAAAGCACCAGACATTAATGTTACAAATGGACCGTCTATTGCCCTTGATAATGACTGCAAACTAAGATCAGGGCCATTAACATATGAAATGTTTCCAGATATCTGATTTAAAGATTTGTTTATTGAAGAGGTATTTGAAAGTTGCGAATCTAGCTGTGTGTTTATTTTATTTTCTTCAAAAGAATAATTAGCTAATTGTACAGAATATGGAGAAGATAATTGCGCACCTATAAGTAAAGCAGTATTATTTTGGGCTTTGCTTAGTATGCTTGAATATGTTTTATTTAACAAAGTATACATATTATTAACTGTATTTAATTCTGATGAAAGTTTCTTCGAGTAGTTAGTTATATTAAGTGTGAGATAATCTTGCTCTAATGTTTTATAATTATTTTCAAGCAGAGTTAATTTTTCAGACAAATTACTATTAGAGATATGAGAGAGTAGCATTTGAGCATTTTCAACGGTTTTATTGTAATTTGATAAAGTAGTATTTATTACGCTTTCATAAACAGATGACTTCTGTGATTTTAATTTAGGCACAATATATAGATCTTCATATGATGATACATTCATAGCCACTTGGTTTATCTTCTCTTGTGTAGGCACCTTTGCATTTATACTATTTAGAACGGCATTTAGATTGCTTAACATTGTATAATTATATGAAAGAAATTCACAGTATCCTATTGCATTACAATACCATGGACCAGAACTTGACGAGATATTGAAATTTGCTCCGCCTGCCTGATTACAAAGTGCGAGATCAGAGTTTTGTGTTGGAGGAAATATGGGATTCTGGTATAAATTTTGTGTAATCTGCGATATATTATTGTATGCCGCAGTAACCATCTGTGCATCTAAATCTATTTTAGAGTAATTATAAGTAGAAAGATTACTTTCATTAGTATATCTGTAAAAAATGCTAAGGTTATTCTGTAACGCATAGTAAGACTGTTCAAATGACATTATACCTTCCCCTAATACTCCAGTTGGACCGTTTGTTGCGTATAAGACTTTATTACAAGCAGGTACTAATGCACAAGATTGACAGTAATTAGAAACTGTACATGTTGCACGATTTATTCCAGTTTCAACTATACAATCAGATAGTGGCGCGGCTGAGGTCTCCATATATGCAGTTACTCCTTGTTCTAATTGATTATAATTTATCTGCTTTATAAGAAGCTGAACAGTTTCATTCTTTATTATCTGCGATATTGAAGTAGCATTTAATACAAAGTTGTAGTTACCGGTTATTGAAGTATTTATTAAAAAATATGGATTACTTCCTTGATAAACTATTGTGTAATTGTTATTTCCATATGTAACATTTACAAATGAAAATGAAGATATTAAAGAGTTTGAAACATTGTAAGATTTGAGCAAGGAAACTAGTTGCGTTGAAGATGTAGATGCACCCAAAGAGAAAATAAACATAAGAGAAAATATGAAAATTCCAAGTGGCAATATATTTAAAGGTCGTGACATTTTATCAATATTCATTAGTAACAAATATTTAAATACTTAATTAATTTCGTAGGTAATTGATAGTAATAGAAATTTGATATCTGCGCATAGCGCACATACTAAATTTATCGATAAATTTATTAAAAGTTAGTCAGGTATTGAAAACAATTTTCTTATTTATTTTATTTTTCTTTGTTTTTAATATAATAATATAATCGGAAAAGAAGAAAGCACATTTCAAACTCTCTATTTTTATTGAGAAAAATACTTTCTTTGGATAAAGAAATATATTCAATAATTAATAAACTTTTGATATTTTGATTTTAAAAAGCAAAAGAAGAATTAAAATGAATAAAAAGATAAATAGTGGTTTCCCACCGGATAAAAAGAAAAAGAAACGCCGAAAAGGCAAAAAAAACAATAAACCATTAAGCCTTATGTGTAGCTAACCGATTATGAGGATGCTGCGTCTTGTAACAACTGATTTATGAATGAGTTTCCTGCATTCACTGTTTGCTGTGCTGTGTATCCTGCTACTAGTATCTTGTTTCCATACGCTTGCACTATCGTTGAGTTTGGACCGAACGAAGACTGCAATGATGGGTTTGCATTGAAGATACTTTGTGCTACAGAGTTAACATAGCCGCTTCCTATTACAATCAAATTTGTTGAGTTGTTTGCGTTGCTGTCAAGTACTGCTATAGGTGTTGTTACTGTATTCAATGGTGAACCAACTACTGCTGATGCTGCTGATGGTACTGCAGTTAGATTTTTCAAGCCTGTTACATTACAGCTCGTTGTTGAGAACGAACATGTTGCGTTAACTTTGCCGATTGTTACGTTTGGTATGTTTGTTGCTTGACCTACTGTGTATGGACCATACATCTTTACAGTTGATGCATTTATTGTATTACCATTTGAAGCTCCAACAAGGAATTCAAGACCATCTACACTCTTTGGTTCGTAGTATGTTATTGATGATGTTCCTATTGATCCTACTTCGCCACCACGTTCTGTTCTAAAGCCTTGTACTGCTTTTGTCAAAACATTCTGTGAGCTTTGGTACTCAACTGCATTGTTGTTTCCATTCGTTTCGTTCAACCAATACAATGGTGCTGTTGATGTAACGGATGAGCTGTTTGTCAAACCAACGATTATATTTGCGTTAGGTGTTGAGCTTGAGCCCACTGTTATCTCTGGCATAGTATAATTGAAGTACTGTCCTCTTGCTACTGTGTTGCCTGGTGTTGTAGATACTCCTAATGCGAAGTTTACATTGTTCTGTTCGCCTGTGTAGGTTGCGGTATCAACATTTGGTGCAATGTAATAAGAGTACTGTGGTACCTTGTACAACAACGTTGGAGTGCTTGCTGGATTTAATGTTCCAAGTAGAAGATCGTTTCCTCCTGAACCAGTTGTTATTGGTGCTAATGTATTTGCAGTTTCATACACAAGAACATTTGCTCCTGGTGCTGGAAGCGCCATTCCCAACTGTATGTTTGTTGCATTTGTTAGGTAATCTCCCTGCAACGTCTGTGTATTAAATCCGTTAAATGACACAGAGTATGTTGTGGTTGAGGTTGATCCTACCTGTCTGTAACCTGTTACATATACAGTTAATGGATTGCTTGAAGTAACGTAGTTTCCGTTAACTCCGTTGTTCTGCAATACAAATACCAATCCGCCTGATGGACCTGCAATTAAATTTGCTATACCTGCTGCGTCTACAGCATTAGATGCAGAGAAGGTGTATGGATTAAGGTTGTAATCCAAAGTTTGCAAGTTAGAGGTTGGTGCTGCATAGCTTGCTGAATTTATCTGGAATGCTGTTGGTATTGAACTTGAGACTTGGAAGATATTAACAGGTTCTGTAACGGTTGTTTCGTTTATCGCCTTCAATGAATTTGGTGTTCCTGGTGTAACAACATTAAGTGTGTTAAAGCTATAAACGTTTGGGGTTACTAAACCAGTTTGGCCGTTTGAATAAGTCCATGCACTTCCGCCTCCGTTGTTTGTTGACAATTGCAAAGCATCATAGTTTGCATTTCCGCTGCTAGGTGCTCCTAGTGAGTCTCCAACGAAGTTAACATTCCACTTTGCAGGATTTGTTATGTACGTCATACTTGAACCAGGTGTTAAGGTTTGCTGGTTTGACTGGTTTGAGTACAGTATTATGCCCTGAAGTGCTCCGTTATATGAGTTTTCATCTGCAGTATTCGACTGGTTTGTAGTCCATCTTAATGCAGCTAGCCAGTTGTTTCCATTTGCAGAGTTAAAGTTCTGTCCGCTCTTTACCGTAAAGGTATTTGAGAAGAGCTGGATCTTTGCCCACTTCTGGTACGCATACAAACCTGGGAAGGTCTGTGATACATCTATGTACAACTTTGTGCCTGATGCATTTACAACTACATTGTCATTTGATGCAGGACCTGCTGATGTTACATTTGTTAATACACCATTTTTGTATATTGACAAAGCAGCATCTGACAAACCATTTGAGTTAGGATATGACAAGTCAGAAAGTACCACCTTGAATGGACCTGTTGAGATATTCTGTCCTACGTATATAGTTTCTACTGGTGTAGATGACTGTGCAAAGGTTGCACTTCCTCCTACAATAAAGTTGCTTGATGAAACGCCTGTCATTGCAGGAATTGACATGTTATATACAGTCCAGTTTTCTCCTAATAATGAGAACTGAGCAGATATCTTACCTGTTGAGGTTGTGTTCTGTATTGGATTGCCAAATGTTATTTGGTATGCGCCGTTTGTGTCAAGAACAGATAACTGACCAGTGTTCTGATCATATACTGGGAACCCTGCTAGCCATAATGACTCTGATTCCTGATATGTTCCTGCGCTTGAAAGCAATCCAGGAACCTGGGAGCTTGTAAGCTGCAAGATATTATCAAATCCATTGTTTGTAAACCTTGTGAAGGTTACACCGCCTCCGTTGTTTGTTGCTGAAACTGAGGTTGATGGAGAAATTCCGCTGCTTATTCCAGTATACACTGAAGTAGCTGTAGGTGTGCTTGTTATTGGGTATGGAGATGTTGTTGAGTCTGGATAGTCAAAACTTCCTGATGTACTTAATATACTCTTTGTATTTTCAAGATTTCCAGAGCTTAGTACGCCAGGGTTCAACACTGATCCTATCAATGCACTGAATGAGTAAGATCCTGCTGGAACTACTAATCCTTTTTCGCCTAAGTAAACCTGTTGGTTTGACAATGTACAAGTAGGGGTTGTTACTACACAGCTTATTCCACTTCTGCCACTTACGTATGCAGTTATGTTTTGGGTTGTGTGCGCTAAACTTCCTATTACTGCAGCAATGTTTGCAGCAACTACACCGTCACTAGGTTTTGCCTGGGATCCTACTACAATCTGAACAACTGGTTGTCCTTGATTGTTTATTATAGGTACCGTTCCAAAGTTCACTCCTTGGCTTGCAAATGCAAGACCAACTAACAAACTTGCTGCAACAGCAGCTATTCGCTTCGCTTTTATGCTTCTCATGACATCACATTTAATATTTTGAGATTTAGTTAAAATGCAAAGTATTTAAATAGATCGTTTTATTTAACATTTTTTTTATAAATTACACATTAAATAACGTCTATAAAAGAAATGCAATACTACAATAAACGTATGTATACGACTAAAAGCTAATATGAATTCTTAATGTTGACCTTTCCTGGTTTTAGATTCAATTGACTTTGTTGTTCTTTGTTTATTGTTTTTGACTTGTTTTTTCTTTTTAAAACAATAATTGACTTTGTTATATGGTATTAAATTGTATATAATTGTATATTATGGTCTATGTTGTTGTAATATCTCTCAAGTTGTAATATTCTAATATTTATACCGCACATTCTCGATTAGCATATTTCTAGAAACATTTGATATATAGTATATAAGTTATAGAATATTATTAATAGAACTTAAGAAGTATATATGTATTATAACTTACGATAAATATTGGACTATTACTTGGTATTATTTTTATTTTTGATGCTTTCGAGTTCTTTTATTGCAGAAGACCATCTTTCTTCTACAGCACCATAAGAGAAGTACTCACATACTGTATTTGAATTATTTGATATGTGCTCTCTTAATTGAATGTCTTTTTCCAATTCAAGAATTAGTTTAGGATAATTATCTATATTATTTTCAAGAACAGCATTTTCCTTGTTTTTTATATTGTAACCTTCAAATGCTACTGAAGTGCCGATGACAGGCTTGCATCTTGCAAAATACTCTAGAATCTTAACCTTTATTCCAGATCCATTCTTTAAAGGCGCGATACATAAATCCGCTTTATCTAATAGTGCTATCTTCCTCTCGTCAGATATAAAGCCAGTGTATTCTACATTTTCTTTAATTCTTTTTTCGCAGTTAGAACCTATTATAATGAATTTCTTATCTTTAAGAAAAGGCGCGATCTTATTTTCTATAAGCAACATCGCTTCAATATTTGGTTCATGTTTGCAGTTTCCTATGAAAAGTATTGTTTTAATAACTTTATTTACCTTGTATACTGGCTTTTTTAATATACTACTTTGTGGAAATGATGCGGTTGGCAAAACAAAGAACTTACTTTTATGATTTGGATAGCTTTTTTCTGAAAGATTTTTATCAATCTCTGTAACAAAGGCTATTCCATCAAAATTATCGAGCATTTTTTTATAAATCTCCCTTGAAAACTCTCCAAGTCTTTTGCTAGTAATCTCAAACAATGGTCTTTTTAATGATTTGAATCGTGATTTTGAATTCATAAATCTTTCATGCCTAATTTTTATTGCATTATCAACTACTCTAATATCATCAGTTATTGAAAATATTATGCTGTCTTTAAGATTTTTTTTAAGAAGTATCCCTGCATCTACAAGAACACGACCAAGAGTTATTATTATATCTGGCTTGTAAGATATTATGGACTTTATAAAAACTTTGTTTTGATTCATTATATTATAACTTAATTGTTTCTTCATAAAAAACAAATTAACATAATCTAATATTCTTATTTTTGTGTTTCTTGAATCGGTAGAAGCTTTTGAAGAAAAAACTTCTTCTTGTATATTATCTTTTATTATCCTTCTATGTTTTCTGCCTAGTGAAAAGGCTCTTACGTCATATTTACTAGAAAGGAGTTTAGCCAAATCCATCAATGTTCTTGTACTTCCTAATGCTTCATCTGTTATTGACTCAGTATATATTATTGCAACCTTTTTCCTAATCGACATAGATAACCCTGCTTCCTTGAGGCTCTATTTCAAAATTGTGTTCCTTTAGATTTACTGCTTTTTTAACCTCTTCTCTTTTGTCATTAGGAACTATAAATAATAAGAAACCACTGCCGCCAGCGCCTATGAGTTTTCCGCCTAAAGCTCCAGCATTTATTGCTTTATTGTAATAAGCATTAATAAAATCTGTTGTTATCCCAGTACTAAGAGTTTGCTTTAACTTCCAGTTTTCGTCTAATAATGAACCTAATTTTTTGAAATCTAATTTTGATAGCGCATCTCCAGTTTCATATGCTATTTTTGACATCTTTTTGTAGGAATCTATTTTATTAGATATTTGTACAGCTTGTTGTTTATGTATTTTTAAAGAACTTCTCTCGCTGCCCGTATAAAATAAAATAAGGTTAGATTCTAATTCCTTTCTTGCGTTTCTAGATAGAGGTATTCTTTTTATTGCAACTGTATCATCACTAAAGAACTCCATAGTGTTTATCCCTCCATACGCAGCTGCATATTGATCCTGAAAACCTCCAGGTTCCTTTAAAATATTTCTCTCTATGTTTATTGCTTCTTCGGCTAATTGTTTAGGAGTTGGTACTTCGCCCTTCCAGGCATGAAGTGCATTTAGGACACCGACAAGAAAGCTGCTACTTGATCCTAAACCGGTTCCTTGAGAAGGTATCTCGGTTATGCTAACAAGTTGGATGCCTGTTTTCATTTTTAATAACTTCATAGCTTCTCTTATTGTCGGATGCTTTATTTCTTCTATATTTTTTATTGCGTTTTCTGTAGTTGAATAGCTGATTCTTAATTCATCTTCATAAAAATGCTTGCTTATTGTGATATAAACATAGCTATTAATTGTAGCTGAAACAGAAACTCCAGTTCCGTAAGTCCTGAAATAATAGGGTAAATCCGTACCTCCTCCACTAAAGGTTATTCTAAATGGTGTTTTTGTTGTTATTATATACCTCTCAGACATTTAAACACGTGTTTTATATTTATAATAAATCCTCAATCATTTTTGACCATATGTGACCTACAGCAATATGCACTTCTTGTATCATGGATGTTCTATTTGTATTAGACTTAAAAACATAATCAGAAACGCCGTCTATCAAACCCTTTGATGTTCCAGTCATGCCTATAGTTATACATCCTAGTTCTTTTGCCTTTTTCATAGCTAAGATGATATTTTTGGAGTTGCCACTTGTAGATATTCCTATTACAATATCATTAGGTTTTGCGAACGCTTCCACTTGCCTTTGATATACGTATTCATAACCATAATCGTTTGCTATTGCAGTCATTGATGAAGTATTTGAATGAAGAGCCATTGCGAATAATGGTTTTCTCTCTTTTTCAAATCTACCAACAAGCTCTGCGGCAATGTGTTGGGCATCTGCCGCACTTCCTCCATTTCCCATTATTAGTATCTTTCCGCCGTTTACCAAAGATTTTGATAATACTAAACCTATATTAAATATGTTTTCTATATCTGATGAAAGTCTTGCTTCTGCTCCCAGTTTAAGATACTCTGCTATTTCTTCTTTGTTCATATTAATTCCCTTTTGTTAAGTTTTTTAATAACGTCGTTGTACTGTTCTATATCATTTATTGTATAAAACTCATCGAGTTTATATGAATATAAAGTATTGTTTTTGCACTCCTTTTCAAGAAAGTCCTTTTCAAAGGAAAATTTATCTGTCTTTGGCAATTTATTTAGTATGCGCAAATTTATTAGGTAAATTCCTGCATTTATCATTCCGCTTTTTTTAATCATAGGTTTCTCAATAAAATCAGTTATTAATGATCCGGAAGTCTTTATGGCTCCTGATTTAGATATGTCGCTTACCATAGTAACGCCAATTGTTATCAATGCATTATTTTTTTTATGGAACTCATACATTTTTTTAAAATCTACAAAAAAAATACTGTCTCCATTTATAACTAAAACGTCCGTTTTGTCCGTACATTTTGAAAGCGCTAATTTTATTGCACCTCCAGTTCCAAGAGGAGTGTTCTCTACTGAATACTCTATTTTTGAGGAAAACTCATTTTTCTTTTTATTAAAATACTCTATTATTTTTTCTGCTTTATAACCAACAGAAAGAATTATTTTTTTAATGCCATTTTTTTCTGATAAATGTATTATATATTCAATTAATGGTTTATCAAAAAGAGTTATCATTGGTTTTGGACTGTTTTCTGTGAAAGGCCTAAGTCTTTTTCCTTCACCACCAGCAAGTATTATTGTAGTTTCAAGATTTTCCTCCAAAATTATGCCCCTATATATTTAGACTATTTTCAATTACATACTTTATATATTTTATTTATGAATAAATACTTTTGCTTCTTTCAGAGATTAGCTTGGCATTTACGAAATACTCCTAAGCCATAAAATATAGTAGTCTTTATATTATTTTTTGTAGTATAATATTTACTTAAAATTATTATGTGAGTTTTTGGAAGCATATGAAAATAAATTAGAAACCAAAGAGGCAGAATCACACCAAGAAAGTGTTAGTCAGCATCACAATCCAAAAAACAATAACATGAGGGATACATTATTCACTAATCAGAATTTGCTTTTTATAGGAATTGTATTAATAATATTAATAGCTACAGTTTACCTAAGAGTACAGCTTTTGCAGTTTCAGGGTTTTTATGAACCAGATGGATTTTACCATTTTTCAGTAATACGCGCAGCTGTCAATAATGATTTTGTTGTGCCGAAAACCCTATCCATATCTGGATGGCCGCAACACACATTAGTTACAGAACCAGTAGGATTGTATTGGGTAACTTTATTCCCATATTATATTCTTAGATTCTTTGGAGTTTCATATTATGACGTTATGCGTCTTGTTCCTCTTCTATTTGCAATCTTCGATGTTCTTGGAGCATACTATCTTTCAAGATTTTTGAGCAAGGATAAAGTATTTGGATTGCTTGTGATGGCATTTGTTGCCTTGAGTGCAGGAGATGCAGCAAGAACAAGTGCTTTAATATATAGAGGAGACGGATTCATAACTGCTTTCTTGTTGCTTACATTGATTTTTATATCACACCTATTCAAAACAAAGGATAAAAACAGGAAAATAGCGTTTATGCTTTTAGGTGCTCTATCTTTGAGCATTTGTAATGTAGTTTGGAATGGAGCAAGTTTTGCTGATGCTATAGTTATACTCTCATTAATAGTCTTTTCAGTTTTTGGATTTGTATTTAAAAAAGAAAAGATGTACAATGACAACATATATTTAATAGGTCTTTTAATAATATGGATATTGTTAATCGAGCTTTACAAAGCGGCTCCACTTTTCTATAATCAGGCGTTGACAGGAATTTACTTTGTATTTTTATTAATAATGATAACTATAGGCTGGATTATAGGATACTTCATTAATAAATCTAAAATTGAGTTTTTTGAAACTATTTCTAAAAGAGCAATCTTTATTTTGTTTTTTGGTTTAATTGTAGGATTTATTATTTTTGTAGGTATGAAACCTTTCATCAATCAAGTATTTATAAATAATGGATTTATTACTACAAATAATACATTTGCACAAACAATTCAAGAGTTGACACCACCAACACTCCCGTTCCTTTTCGGAAGTTTTGGAATAGCACTTTTTTCTACACCAATGTCAATATTACTAGCAATTTCCTCATTGTTAAGCAACGCACAGAATGTTATATGGATAATAATGCTTTTAACATTCATACCTTATCTTTTTATGAATATTTATGACAGTAGGGACTGGTTTAAAGGTAACCCACGGTTTATTTTTGAAGTAAAACCAGAAATGCTCATAATAATTGTTTACTTTGCTTTAACTGCATACTTGCAACTTTTTGCAATAAGATTCAACTCTTTGATATCTGTGCCTTTAGCCATAATGAGTGCTTATACAATATACTGGTTCTTTGCTTTAATACACAAAAATCTACACAAACATAAATTAACTCAATTGAGTACAATTTATTCTTTGATTATTTTGGCAGTACTTGTGGTTATAATAAATGTAGCTATGATAATAGAAGCTTTATTCTATAGTTTTTTGGCTGTTGTTGTCCTCGTATTTATAAGCACAGTTATAGGAATAATTATTGGCTTTCTTATTATTAATAGAAAGGTAACTAATCTTACTGGAATCTTTGCATACTTTATAGTTATTTTCATATTAGTTGTTTTGTTTTATGATATAGTATACGGTGGAACTATAACACAAGCAGATAATATTAATCCACTATTTCTAAATGCTACCACATGGATAAAGAATAATACCTCTCCAAATAGCGTATTTCTTACATTGTGGCCTGATGGAAGTGTAATAGAAGGCTGGGGCAATAGAACAAGTGTTATGGATAGTGTGGGATCACAGAATGCATTGAAAGCAGATCCATTTGCAACATGGTTGTACAACTCAAGCAGTGATACTCAATTCATAGAAAGTAATGTTATAGGTAGTCCTAATTACTTATTAGTAAGGTATAATTGGTTACTTGAAACTCAAGGCATATACACAGAATCTTATCTTAACCCTAAAAATGAAGGAAATTATAGTTTCGGATTATTAATACCTACAAATGAAAGTTACCTGGGCAACGGCTCTGCAATAAACTTTATAGGTTCACAAGGATACCCAAGAATTTTTGTTGCTTATAACAACTCATTATCTAAGGGTGAATCATTTATACAGACACAAACAAGTAGCTTTGGTGGTACCCAGTACCGGTACTTGCCAGTAAGTTATACTGCTTTCTACAATCAGAATACATTAAATTACACGATAGTTAATGATACTAAATTTTTCAATAGAACTGTAGCCTCTATGGTACTAGTTGTATATTCAAACATACCACGTTACCTACCTAATACAAATATTAAGTTAATGAATGTTACAGAGGCATTTGTTTTTGAAGATGGGTTAGCATTTAGCAATATGATTAAATTCCTTTATTTCTGTAATGATTATGAATGCACATGGAATAATAAAAATGCAACATTGAGTTTAGACTTTATAAATGGAGATACAAGAATATACAAAATAAATTATAAATAATAATTTGGTATGATATGAAATTAAATAGAATTTTTTTTTTAGTATAGTTTTATTAATACTTTTTATAACTATTTTTTTGAGAGTACAGCTTTTGCAGTTTCAGGGTTTTTATGAACCAGATGGATTTTACCATTTTTCAGTAATACGCGCAGCTGTCAATAATAATTTTGTTGTGCCGAAAACTCTATCCATATCTGGATGGCCGCAACACACATTAGTTACAGAACCAGTAGGATTGTATTGGATAACTTTATTCCCATATTATATTCTTAGATTCTTTGGAGTTTCATATTATGACGTTATGCGTCTTGTTCCTCTTCTATTTGCAATCTTCGATGTTCTTGGAGCATACTATCTTTCAAGATTTTTGAGCAAGGATAAAGTATTTGGATTACTTGTGATGGCATTTGTTGCCTTGAGTTTTGCAAATATCTCGAAAACAAGCGCTTTGGATTATAGAGGAGATGGCTTTGTATCCATATTTCTAATTTTGGCGCTTATATTTTTAATAGAGCTTTTTAAAACAAATAGTAACAATAAAAAATTAGTGTATATGTTCCTTTCTGCATTTTCGCTCAGTATGAGTAATCTTGTTTGGAATGGAGCACCATTTGCGTTTATTATTTATTTTGTTTCTTCCGTATCAATAATGGTATACTCTTTTGTATATCTTAAAAAAAATATATTGAAAATATTACCATATGTTTTTGGTTCTATAATAATATGGTTTTCGTTAGTAAGACTTTATGTTTATGGTAGATTAATAAGTGCAGCAAATCAAGAACTTACTGGCTTTTCTGCTTTACTTTTAATAATTTTATTTTTAATCGGACTAATACTAGAATTTTTAATAGTAGATTATTCATTTTCAAAATTTTTTGATTCAAAAATAAGGAGATTTTTATTAATTTTATTATTTTTAATAATTATATTTGTATTTGTTGAAGTATTTTATTATCAGATAATAAACAATATATTTGTTAATAATGATTTTGTATCAACTACTAATTTTGTCACATCTAGTATTCAAGAGCTTTCAAAACCTACAACTAGTGTATTAATTAATGATTTTGGAGTAACACTTTTTACTACACCAATGTCTATTCTTATTGCAATTTACGGATTATTTGATTCTTTTCAGATTTATTTTTGGATCTTATTATCATTATCTGGTCTTATTTACTTTTTCTTAAATGTATATGATTCTAATGGATGGATGAATGGAAATTTTAGATTTATATTAGATATTAAAATAGAAATGATTGTTTTATTATCATATTTTATTATAACTGGATATTTGAACTTATTTGCTATAAGATTTGATTCTTTATTATCGATACCTCTTGCAATACTAAGCGCATATAGCATATATATAATTTTGTTAAACGTAAAAAATAAAAAGTATTTAAAATATGGAATAATTATACTAATAATTCTAATTGTACTTACCATGTTCCTAAATGATTTATATTTAGATAATAATATTCAGTTTGGTGGATTGATAACACAGAAATTTTTAAATGCAGTATCTTGGATGAAAAATAACTTGAACAAAAATAGTACTGTTTTAACGCTATGGTCAGATGGTAGTGTAATTGAAGGTTGGGGAAATTTAACAAGTGTTACGGATAGTGTGGGAGCTCAGAACGGAACAAAAATAGATGCATTTTCTAAATGGCTTTTTAATGATAATGAAAATTTAAGTTTTTTTTATAGTAGGTATGCAAATAAACCAGATTATTTATTAGTAAGAGATGTATGGTTAATGGAAACTTTAGGATTATTTTTAGAAACAGGAATAAATGAATCACATTCTACAAATTATAGTTACATAACCTTTAGTAATTTCTCCGAATTTAAAAACTTAAGTTTAGAGGAATTTGTTTTTTCTAAAAGTTCATATTATAATTTAACTGCATATTTAATTATCTTTAAGAATAATACGGAAGTGAGTTTTTTAAAGTTTCCAAATGGCATTTCATATTTTAAAAATACTGCTTTTTATAATATAAATAATGAAAATTTCAGTATAATTGAAAATAATATTAACGAAACAAATAATCAAACTTTATTGATAGAGTATTCTAATATACCAAACAATAAAAACAATGTAAATGTTACAAGTGTTATGGCTATGGCTAATGGACTTGCAAGAAGCAATATGATTAAATTACTATATTTTTGTAATGATTATGATTGCCTTATAAAAAATAATAATACCTCATTTAGTTTGATACATTCAAATACTGATAGCAAAATATTTAAGATAAATTATAATAATAGTTCATGAGGCTATGCCATGAAGAAATTTTTTAATATATTAAATAAAAGAGAGAATAAAAAAGGTGAGAATGGTCTGGATGTTTTTAAAAACTCAAGAATATCTTTTAATAGCCCCATACCAAAATTTACTGATTTGAAAATAGGGGAATGGTCTTCTTGTTCAAATCCTTTGACAATACATGCTTACCATACTTCAAACTTAAAACTTATTATAAATAAATTTGTACATATAGGAAAAAATTTCAAGTGGCTTGCGAGTAAAGAGCATACCCCGGAATTAATAAGTAATAATTTAAATGCACTGTTTTTAAATGAAGAAGAATTTGAAAAAATATATTTAAAATATCATGAAGATTCACCAATATTAGAGATAGGCAATGATGTCTGGATTGGAGATAATGTTATTATTATAGGGACTGTCAAAGTAGGTAATGGTTCAGTCATAGGCGCAGGAGCTGTAGTAACGCACAATGTAGAACCATATGAAGTGGTAGCAGGAAATCCTCAGAAACATATAAAATATAGATTTGATAAAAATAGTATTGATAAACTTAATGAAGTTGAATGGTGGGATTGGAGTGATAAAAAAATCAAGACTAATATTAATAGATTTTTTAATAATGATTTATTGAAATGAGTATTTGATATATTGGTAATTAATTGAAAATAACGCAGATACATAACATATTAATAAAAGGAGATGGCATAAGCAACACTATTAGAGTGACACAAAAAATTAACGAAGCTCTAAATATAAATAACCACATAGCAGTAGAACTATTTTCAGAATATTATAATGTTTATGAATTTGCTATATATGATTACTTTAAATTAAATTTTTATGAAATGTTTAAAAAATTTATGTTTGTAGAAAATAAATATAAATATGCAAAAATCTTTATTGAAGCTTTAAAAAGATATAAAAAGAACGTTGCAAAAACTATAATAGAAAATGCAGACATAAGAATGTGGCATTTCGGATCTGGTTATGAACTTTTTAATTTTATACACTTCAAAGATATAGTATATTACCATAATATTACATTTCCACATCTTGTAACTAATGCAAGGGCTATGGTTGAATCTAGATTGCAATTAATGTCGTTAAAAGATATGAACCCATTTTTCATAACACAAAGTAACTTTAATAAAAAATGTTTAATAAGAATGGGTTTTGAAGAGGAGGATATATTTGTCACAATACCATATCACAAGAAAAACTTCTCAAAAATACCTATAAAAAAAATTAATAAACCAAGATTATTGTCTTACGGAAGATATAGCAATAACAAAGGTATTCCTGAACTTGCAAAACTCTGTAATGAGGCTGATCTTTACCTTACTACATTTGGAGATAACTATAGTGTTACGGAATATAAAAATAATTATAAAAAATCAAAAAAGTATGCAAATGGAAAGATAACTATTATTGGCAAAGTGCCTGAAATAGATACATACTTGAATAATTCAGATATTTTTGTATTGAATAGTTACCATGAAGGTGCAAGCTTGCCATCTGTTGAAGCTGAAGCTTATGGTTTGCCTTTACTTTTGAAAAGTGGTACTGCATTAGATGAATTAATTATAGAAGGTGAAAAGAGAAATGGATATCTATTTGATAATGTCTCTGAGATACCCGAACTAGTAGAGAAAATAAGAAAGGATTATAATAAATTTAGATATAATGCGTGGATGCATAGTAAAAAGTATTCTATTGATAAATATCAAAAATCTTATTCTGAAGCATTAATTAAATATAAGAATTGGAAGATAAAAAGTAGATGAAAAATATGCCAATTAAAATTAAAATAGCAAAGTTATGGTATTTGGCAAAGCAAGGCTACTCTGAAATAGGTTTTGGAATCTCGTTGATAACTTATGCTTTACTTCTTTATTCTGCTA
Source organism: Candidatus Micrarchaeia archaeon (assembly GCA_049964835.1). Taxonomy (GTDB): domain Archaea; phylum Micrarchaeota; class Micrarchaeia; order Micrarchaeales; family CABMGC01; genus JAJZOD01. The sequence continues at coordinate 39,859 of JBMFWW010000003.1, forward strand.
CCTTTCTTCATGTCTTAGGTTTAATCGGATTTTTTCTAATAACCATAATATTTGTAGGTATACAGCCTTTAGTTGGATATATATTTTATAAATATAAAGTAATGTCTGAAATGCATAGAATAAATACAACAACTTCACCATATATAGATGAAATTATTGGAAAAAAGGAGATGTGGTCATATAATGCAACAATTACACAACTTAGAATTCAGCAGATGCTCTTAGATAATCAAATACAAATAAATAAAAAATTGGGAATAGATCCGCAGGTTTTAGAAAATATAAAAGATAATGAACTTGAAAATATAATAATGGGTTATGAAAAGTTTCTTGTACCAGCATATTCAAGTATAAAAGACAATGAAAATGAAAGGTATGTATCTATTGATTATAAAAATAAAACATATAAGTTTTATTATAAAACGCTTGCTCAAAAAAGAAGTTTGATACATCTTATAGGCGAGCAGTTTTTGGGAGAGAATTATAACTGGCTTGATGTTAAGAATAAAGAAGTAGTAGATGTTGGAGCGTGTATGGGTGATACGATAGTTTGGTTTTCAGCAAACGGTGCAAAAAGGATAGTTGCATTTGAACCTTATACACAAAATTATAATTGCGCAATGAAAACTATAAAAGAAAATCAAATACAGAATGTTATTTTAGAAAGAAAAGGTGTTGGTATCACAAAGGTTATAAGTATACCTAAAGATTTTAATTCTACAGCATATAGTGAATTATTAATAGATAATAATGGTATTAAAACACAGATTCTAAGTCTTGAAAAAATTGTTAGTTTATATAAAATAAAAAAAGACGCTGTGCTTAAAATGGACTGTGAAGGCTGTGAATATGATGCGATACTTACTGCAAAAAAAGATACATTAAGAATATTTAAGAAGATGATGTTTGAATACCACAAAGGTTATTTACCAATTAAAAAGAAGCTTGAAGATGCAGGATTTCGAGTAGATGGTAATAAACGTCTTTCTTGGAATGATCCTAATACTCCGAATCCAAAGGTTTTAGGATTTCTATATGCTGAAAGAATAGATTAATGAATTATTTTTTTCTCATTTAAAAAGTATATACAATATTGGTTAATTGGACAGTTTGTGCAGGTTGGCTCCTTTTTGCAGTTTGTTTTTGCAAGTTCTACTAACTCTCCGTGAAACTTTTTGTACTCCTTTGCGTTTGGAGTTATCTCGTTATGTATAATACTTTGCAAATCTTCATAAGTTAACTCTTCGTTATTACCAAAGACTCGCTTTGTTATTCTTTTAGTATATGCATCTATAACAAAAATTGGCTTGTTTGCACAGTAAAGCAGTATAGAATCGGCAGTTTCAGGACCTATTCCATTTAATGAAAGCAGTTCTTTTCTTAGTAATTGAGTATCTTTCATGAAAAAGTTATCCAAAGAGGTATAATTAGTTATTATATAAGATGCTGAATTTTTAAGGCGTAATGCTTTCTGGTGATAGAAGCCGCTTGGTTTTATTGCATGTTCCAGCTCTTTAAGATTGCATTTTGATATAAGAGTAAGTGAAAGAAGACCTTTCTCTTTTAAATTGAAAACGGCCTTTTCAACATTCTTCCAGTTGGTATTTTGAGTAAGGATAGCCCCTATAAAAATTTCATCCTTTGTATCTCCAGGCCACCAAGAATCAAAGTTGAATTTAGTGTCTAGAATTTTGTGTAGCTTTTTAAAAGATATATTCTTTTTATTCATTTTATATTTTTAGCTCTCCGCTCTTTATCTTTGCTATAGCTTCTCTTGCATCCATTCCTTCTACCTTTATATTCATGCTTTTACACGTTCCTAAAACTTGATTTACTCTAGATGCAATTGAATTGCCATACATGCTCATGCTTTTTGACTCTGCTATCTTCTTAGCTTGTGAAAGCTTTAAATCTCCTGGAACCTCCTCTTTTGTTTTTGCTCCTTTTTGAATACCTAGTTCCTTAAGAATTAGTGCACTTGTTGGTGGAGTTCCTATCTCTACCTTATACTTTTTTGTAGAAGGATCTACTATTACCTTTACAGGAACCTTTATACCTGAAAATGCACTTGTTTTCTTATTTATCTCAGAAATTATTTCATTTATGTTTACTCCGGTAGGACCTAAAGCTGGACCAAATGGTGGACCGCTTGTTGCCTTACCTCCTTCTATTAGACCATTTATTATTATCTCCGGCATTATGCTCCCTCAGATTTTTGTATTATTTTTGCAATATTAGACTTTGTAGTGACAGGTATTGGAACTGCTACATCCATAAGCTCTACCGTTATTTCATCTTTTACAGAATCTACCTTCTTTACCTTAGCTTTATATCCTTTGAATGGACCTGACATAAACTCTACTACATCATTTATTGAGATCTTCTGTGATACCTGCTTTACTACTAGCATTTTAGAAACCTCTTCTTCTGTTAAAGGCTTTGAAAGTATACCTTTAACATGAGGCTCATTTAATATAAGATCCCTGCATGCATTTTCATTCTCGCATTCAAGTATTATGTAACCACGCATACCATTAGGTAGTATTATAGAGTAAACTGGGATATTTGTCATTCGTACTTTATTCTCTAATATGTCTGCTGTAATCTTTTCTTGGCTTGAGGTTACTCTTGCTATTAAATACATAATTACCACATTATATTATTTTATTATCTAACTTTATATAGCAGTTGGTTTTTATTACATATGCTTTAAAACTTTAATCTATTTAATTATATGCTTGTATTGATTATATGCTTGTCGTAAAAGTAAAAACCAAATATGCTGAAAGTGCTAAAAAGTACCTTTCAGTGCATACGCTAATTGACAATAATTATAATGTATTAGGTAGTAATTACTTTATATATTTTCCTATAAAGAGCATAACCACTAAGGAACTTGAGATTTTGAAAAAAAGATTTAAAGCAACAATTGTGAATAAGAAACTTGAATTTAGAAACTCAAATAAAAGCTATGTTGAATTATTAAAAAAAATTCTGGGAGATAAATTTGATACCGCTCCACGAGGTTTTGAAATACTTGGCTCTTTAGCAATAATAGATGCTGAAAAAGATATAGCAAAAAAAATAGCAACTGTTATCTTTTCAGTAAACACGAATATTAAAACGGTTGTTAGAAAAGCTGGCTCAGTTAAAGGAAGATATAGAAAGAGAACTTATGAATATGTAGCTGGCGATAAAACCTTCGATGTTTTATACAGAGAAAATGGTGTAGTGCTTAAATTTGATCTTAGGGATACCTTTTTTTCGACAAGATTAGCTTTTGAGAGAAAACGCATTGCAACACTATCTAAGGGCGATGAAAATGTTATAGTAATGTTCGCAGGTGTTGGTCCTTTTGCCATAGAGATAGCAAAGCATAACAAAAACTCTAAAGTTGTTGCAATAGAAATAAACAGAAATGCAGTAAGGTACATGAAAGAAAATATAAAAATTAACAAAGTAGAAAATGTCATTGCTCTTAGCGGCGATGTGAATAAGAAGATTTTGGGGTATAAGAACTTTGCAGATAGAATAGTAATGCCGCTTCCAAAAGATTCTGGATCATTTCTAGATGCAGTAGTTTATGCCGCTTCTGAGAGCTGTATTGTACATTATTACGCCTTTGTTGATTTGGATGGAGGGGCTAAAGAATTAGAAAATAAATTGAAAACCTTCTTTGAAAAAAAGAACTTTAAATTTGAAAGTGTTTTTATTAGAACGGTAAGACCCTATTCTCCGAATATTATTGAAATAGTTATTGATTTTAAAATAATGCGTAAGAAAAGCAAAAAGTAATAATACTTTATATTGAATATAAATTCAACAAAGAAAGGATATAATGAGAAAATCAATGAAAGCGCAAGCAACAATAGAGTTCATGAGTACCTATGGTTTCATGTTTTTGATATTAGGTATAGCTATAGTTGCAATAGTTTTGATTACAACTTATACTAATACAATACAGAGTACAACATGCACTCCTTATGGTGGATTAAACTGCAATTATGTCTATTATTACAACAATCAAAATTCTAATTATGGTGTTTTAGAATTATCTTTTGGAAACTCGCAAGAGGTTCCCATAAATATAACAAGTATAAATGCAAGTATTTTAAATTTGAATGAAACGGGAGTGTGTAGTCCAACATTTTTATATCCAGGACAAGAAAGTATATGCGAAATACCTTTCAATAGCTTAAATCTTGCAGATCAAAATGAATATGGTTCTTATAGTGTAAACGCAGGTTACTGCAACTCCAATATAAATTACTTGAATGGTACAAGCTGTACGTATAATACAACTATTTACAAAGGTAACTTCTATTTGTACTCTTCAAGTACTGCAGTTAATCCGTTTGTAACAATATTAGGAGTTGGTTCAAATACCTTGCAATTAAATCCGGAGTTATCAATACCAATAATACCGCCTAATTATACAATCGAACAGAATGGAGATCTTGTGCCAATTAGTACTTATAACAGCATAATTTATGCATTTGGAAGTTCAGTATATGTAGGTCAAAATTATCTTGGTGCAAATGTTATTTCTTTTCCTTCAACCCTTTCAGATTTAAATAATATGGAAGTTTCCTGTAATGCCCCATATAATTCATTGCTTTCCGTTTCTTATTCGACTTTCTATATGTATCAACCAAATACAATTAGCATAAACGCTTATGCGACTAATGCAATACAAATATATTATAAAAATAGTTTATGGAAAAATTGGGCGCAAGCATTTACAACTACCAACTGGAACAAAAATAATGGTATTGTTGAATATACGTCGCAAAACAGCATACCTTCTGGAAATTATGAAGTTGCAGTAGTTTGGGAACAGAGTTGTGGTAGTGGACTACAGGCAGTTCAGATAAGCAATATTTACTCGTAATCTTATCAAAGAAAAGATTGAGTGAAATAATACCGATTTTCTTATTAACTAATTTTTTAAAAGATACTTTGGTATTCCAGCTATATTCTTAAATGATGCGAGCTGTTTTCCTGCTTCATCTTCAGAGTTGTATATTTCTATAAGAACATTTTGCTTATCTGCTTTTTCAAGTATATTCTTTATTTCCCTATTCCATATAACCGAATCGTTGACTATTATCAATCCTATAGAGTATTTATCAAGAGCTTCATTTATTTTTTCTATTCCAGATATCGAGGTTCCTGCTCTAAGTGAATTTAAGAACATATTTAAGTATTCAAACTCTTTTTTAATATGTTCATTCTCAAAAATTCTAGAAACAGATTCGCTCTGCATTACCTCTCTTATTCCTGATCTTTCTGTATCGCTACATGATTCATAAAATAATTTTTTATTTATTTTTATTCCTTCCTTTTCTATATATTTTTTAATGTCTTCTTTAGTAAAACCCGGACCAGCAATTACAACTATGTTTACTTCTAGACCTGAAATTAATTTTAGTATTGAATTGAAATAAGTTACTTTTTGTTTTTCAAAATCTTTTTCGTTTAGCTTTTTGCTTAATTTACTGTATACTTCAGTTATTATGTCAATGCCATAGCCGCGTACATATGCAAATGCTGCTTTTTCATCGTCTAATACAACAATCCCGAGCTTTGATTTCTTTGAATCGGCTACGGCTTGCTTAAGTCTTTTGAGAATGTATTCGCTCCATTCGGGCTTTTCAATTTCTAAAAGATCAGAAACTCCAATATTTAATGTATGGTATGTGTTCAGGCGAACAAACTCTAATGGCTTTGCTTCTATTATCTTTCCTGTTAATCTTAGCCTCCAAGCGGCTTTGTCTATTTCAATTTTTTCTAAAGTAATTCTTATGAAGACTTCTTTCTGCTCTCCAGTATCATCTTCGGTTGATTTAAATCTCCTATAGGTATGTGAGCCTATCTTATCGTTATTATTTAGTATTATTGCCAGTAAATATAAATCATCAAAAGATTCTGGAACTAGCTTTAACATATTTGAAACAGAATTAAAACTTATTATCTTCATTTTTACACTTTTATTACTATATTTTATAATTAGTAAAGCAGTTATAAGTATTTGCTAATTTAATTAGTACTTTAACAACAAAGGTTATTTAAATTTTTAATATTAATATTAAAGAGCGCCCCTGTAGCTCAGTGGTATTTATTTACACTAAAGAGCGTCTGCATGGTAAGCAGAAGGTCGCGAGTCCGATTCTCGCCGGGGGCTAATTCTTAAAATAATTACTAGAAAGTTTGATTCCATTTGTATATGAAAAGAAATATCTAATTAAGAAAGTATATAAATAATGATTTTCTAGTTATTAAAGATAATAATGAATAAAAAAGGCAGCAACTTGAAAGAACAAAGTGCAATGGAGTACTTAATGACTTATGGCTGGTCCATACTTCTAATAGCCATCGTTCTTGTAATACTTTTTGAATTTGGTTTTTTTAATTCTTCACCGCTTTTCCCAAGAGTTTTTCCAGGTTCATGTAATGTTTTTAGACCTGAAGGTCCTGGAACAACGTATGATATTAATTTACAAGGAGTTTGCCATAATGTACTTCCAGAAAGCGTAATGATTTCTGAAGGTGTAGGAGATTATGTTCAAATTTATAACTCAAACGAGATAAATAGTAGGGAAAATATAGTAGGTAATCAGATAACTATAACAGCTTGGGTGTATGTAAATGGTGCACCTTACCATGATATTGTAGATAAGGAGGATCAGTACGGAATGAAACTAGATTATAACAACCAACCACATAGCTGTTCGCCTAGCGATAGTAGTGGCTTTTGTTTAGAATGGGATACTGCTGCGGCTGCGAATCCTAGTGAATGGATAGGATATAGCTTCCCAATACCAAACTCTGGTTTTGGTAAATGGATGTTTCTTGCCGTATCTCAAAACGGTAATGAGAAGTACTGGTATGCAAATGGACAAGAAATAGGAAATCAGATAGTAAGTAGTTCTATGACATATATAAGTTCTAATTTGACTATTGGATCTGTTTCTACGGGATACGCGGCAATAACTTATGGAAATGCAGAATGGTTTAATGGGGGTATATCAAATGTACAGTTATATAATGCAAGCTTGAATGCAAATGAGATACAAAGCTTATATAATGAAGGATTAGGAGGCGATCCTATAAATCTTGCAAATCTAGTAGGATGGTGGCCTTTAAATGGAAATGCTCAAGATTATTCTGGTAATAATCAAAACGGCTTTGTTTACAATAATATTTATAGTGGTTCCTGGGCAAACAACTATGTCTTGCCTTAGATTGTTTTACTCATTTTACTAATTAGGTTTTGGTGACGTCTTCCAACCCGTAAACGGTGTGGACTTTCTTGTGGGATTTCCCGCTCACGTTGTTAAAAATTTACTAAATTTTAAAAATACTTTTAAAATGCTTTTAACATTGCTTTTAATTTTTCAATTATCAACACTTATGATATTAGACATAGTATTTATAGAATTAAATGAACCACTAGAACTTATAACAAGTACATGATAAGATGCATTGTTTGACAACTCGCCAATTATAAAACCGTTTGCACAGGACATATTTCCATAAAAGGTGAAAGTCTGGCTTGAACCTGGTGTTATTGGATATCCAACATTATTAAAAAACATATTTCTCAGATTAGATTGAGTGGGTTGTGGAATTGAAAGTGTTCCGTTTTTATTAACTATAAGTGCTATTTGATTTATAAATGCCATATCTATTCCAGTATGTTCTACATTTAGATCCATATTTGACATATTCCATCTATATAAACCAAATTTATTGTTTATGTTTGGTAATGAAATATTTTTGACAATGCCACTTTTATTTATTGTTAATCCATTCCCATTTCCAAATACATTTATATTAAAATCCTTATCTCCCATGTTATTTATAAAAATAATTCTTCTTTTGTTAATTATTACCTTAGTATTTATTTTTCCAGATACAATTATCTGAGTTAGATTTACAGTTTTATTGCCGATGTTTTTTACAGTTACAACTATTTTGGTTTTATTATTATATGTTGATATGTTCGAATAAGTAACCTCAAGATTTTGTCTAAGTTGATATACTCTATTTATTAGGGTAAATTCTGAATTATTAAGTGTAAATTTGGAGCCTAATGCTTTTCCATTATTTTTGTAATTGCTATAAAAAAGTGCTTTTACAACAGGATACATTACAAATGTAGTTCCATTATCTGTATAGACGCTTGAAACTGTTGGTGAAAAATCTATTAGAATGCTTGAGTTTGAATCAACCAGTGAATTAGAAGATATGTTTGCGTATATGTAATTAGTTACTGGATATACCGGATAGGTATTGTTATTTATTACTATACTAGAGTTTTTAATTTTTAATGCTATGCCTTTTATAATATCATTTGATTTTACATTTGTATTTGCTATAATACTACTTACATTTATGAGAGACATGAGATTCAATGTGCCCCCATTTGTACTATTTATCCATTCATATGTACCATTACTCTTTAGAACATTAACTGACAAAGATGAATAATTTAGAAATAATGCAGTTGTATTTTGAGGAACGTGTGGTGGGTCGATAATTTGTATAGATAGGTAATAAGAAGCATTTGAAGATGTTTTTGCAATGCCAGTAATTCCAGATGTAATGTTGTTTGAATTTGAGTTGTATAAAAATATAACACTTACAATTCCTATAGCTATTAATGCACCGACAGCATATGGAAATATCTCTTTTATTGAACTTTCTTTTCTTTCTTGTTTCATTTCTTCTATATTGAATGAAGGCACTACCTTGTAATACTTCCATCTTTTAATAAATTCGTTCTCTACCTGTTCTATAGCACCCATATTTACAAGTTCGTCAAAGTGTTGTTTTATGGTAGATGGAGAAAGTCCAAGCTTATTGCTAATATCAGTAATTGTTTGTTGCTTCTTAGAAAGCAACTTGAGAATTTCCTTCTTAGTCTTACCTATCCTACTCATATTATCTAATAAGTTATAATTATAAAATTATAAATAGATATAGTATTGATTAGGTTTTAATTCGGTTTTATAAATACAATTTATTTAAAAAGAAAGTTTTCAATCTTGAGCTGCCTTATGTTCTTCAATGTCTGCCACTCATGTCTTAAATATGGCATTAACTTACCTGTGCCAAGATTTTCTCTTATTGCGGTTATTGTATAGGCATCTGAAGGATAACCTGAACCGATTTCAATTCCAGTTTTTTCCTTAATCATATCTATTTCTTTGTCACGGACAACTTTAGATATTATACTTGCAGCCGAAACAACAGGATATCTTGCATCAGCTTTATGTTCTGAAATTATATTAGCCTTATTTTTATTTGATCTATCTTCTTTTGTGTATTTTATGCCCTTTACTAAAAGTTTGTTTTTTGAGAAAAAGCCAACCCTAACTCCAAATCTTTCGGAGATTACATCTGGGGAATCTAGAAATATATAATCTGGCAAGGTATCTAAAGAATCTATTAGTTTTGCAAAATTTAGTGCTTCTATTTCATTTAATGAGATTTTATTAGACATGGCTTTGTTTATTTCATCATTGGATATCTTGTATACCTTTATCTCATCCGCTAATGCGTATATCTCATCAAATAAAAAAAGACGCTTTTTCTTTGAAAGCATCTTTGAATCTCTAACACCGATACGTGCGAACTTGTTCTCTCTACCTTTAGAAATTTTAACTATACTTACTACTAAAGGGCCTAAAACGGCGCCGCGGCCTGCTTCATCGCCGCCGGCAATAAGGATATGATCACCTTTATACTAAGCCTTTTCTTTCGACTACTATAAAATCGTTTACTGCAAGAACGCTTGAGTATGGAACACTTAGCTTTCCGCTTTTTACAGACATCTTGCTTACTAGTTCGCTGTCTACATTAGGCTCTATTATTAATAGATTTAGTTTGCCACTGCTTTCATTTATTTCTGCATCTACAAACTTACCCAAATCAAAACCATCATTGGTTACTACTTCTTTGCCCACGAGCTGTTCTGCTATCATATATTTTACCATACAATACACCTTTTTGAAACATCTAAAAGTATATAATTGCTTATATTTATATACTTATCTAAAAATTAGTTGTTATTTAATTACTTGTATTCAAAATATAAATGTTGCGTTTTATGGAAAATGGAGAATTAATTATACTAAAAGAAAAACAAATAAAGATACTTTTATTGCTTTTAAAGCAAGAAAAAAATAATTATATATCGGATATTGCGAAGATTACGGGGGTTAGTTATGTGCATACAAGTAGATTTCTTTCAGCATGTGAAGATAAAAAATTGATTTCTTATGAAAAACATGGAAAGATAAAAAGTATCTTCCTTACTGATAAAGGTAAAGAAGTAGCAAGTTATATAGAAAAAATATTGGAGATTACAAGAGTAGATAAAAAACAGGAAGAAAAGAAATAATTTTATAGTACTTCAAGTATTACTCTTTTTCTCATTTCATTTATTATATGTGCATAGTCTCTGTAGTGTACAAAAGCAGTTAATGTTATTGTATAACTGCCTTTATCAGTACCTACACCTCCATATATCTCTACATAATTATATTTTTCTTCGTTTGGAGCCATGTTTCCAATCTTTATCTCTTTTTGCTTTGACATCCCCATACTATCAAAACTTAATTGCTTAGGCAGTTCTATAACTACAGAGCTCAGAACTGCTTCATTCATTAGATTCTTCACTTTTATATTAAGAGTGCAGTTGTTTTTTTCTCTAGACTTTAGCCTGTATGGAACAAACTCAGTTGTCAACATAAAAGGAAGCTTCTTGCTTATATCGCTTGAAACATCTTTCTTACCAAATAAATCAAATAAACTCATATAATCACTTACGAAGCAGTAATATTTTTAACGTATATACTTGCATTATTACCCAATAAAAATACTTCGTATGTATTGTTTTCAATAGGTATAAATATATTATTGCTTGCAAAGGTTATACCTCCGTAATAACTAATAGTTTTGTATGAATTAGAAGGTATGTAAAGTCCCGAGGATAAGTTTTGAATATCGCTTGAGTTAGAAAGCAACAACGTTCCGTTTCTTTCAATAATAAAAGAGGTATAATTTAATTCTTCATACTTTACATCCAATGATCCGAGATATTCTGACTCAACAGAAGAGATTATTTGGCTAACATTCTTGATATTGTTTGATATATTTATATTTGAAATTTTTGTTATTTTGCCGCTTATTTTATTTTCTATATTAGAATAATTAATTTTTTCTATGTAACTTAACAATGACGAAGAGAGATTGGTGCTGCTAATATAACCTCCGAAACCAGATAAAACATTTCCTATCTTACTATTATAAAATTCTTGTTTTATGGGTTTTAGATAATTTGAGAATGATGAAAGTACATTTTCCTCTGTTATATTTATTGTTCCGCCTAACGTATTGTTAATAAATGTATAATTTAATAGATTTTTAATTTTTTCTAATTGAGAAATGTTTATACTTGAATTTATATTATTTATCGGTTGTAGTTTACCAACTAAAAGAACAGATTTTATTAATACAGGTTTATTTGCATTGTTGGAAATATTTAAGTAAAGTGAGGTATTTTTACCATTATTAGAAAGCCTTGCCTTTTTAATAATTATTGAATTTGATGAGCTATTTTTGTTTATAGAATTATTCAAACTTTGATTTATATTTTGATTTGAAGATAATTTTCCAGAGCTATAAGTAAAAAATCTTAAAACATTGCTTGAAAATACTGGTGCTATAAATCCCGATAAATATAATATAACATTGGTATTTTTTAACTGACTAGAACTTCCAGACACATAAGCAGAGATTGTCTTGTTGAGCAAGGTAGTGTTATAAAAGGTATTATTTAGCTCAAGATCTATATTAGAGATATTAATTGATATAGAGTTTATAGAAGCATTTATTGGAATGTAAATTTGACCTAGAAAAACTGGAGAACTTTGATTTGGAAAGAAGTAAATGTTTCCTGAATTGGAGATATTAGCTGAGGTTTCATTGCTGTTGCTTAAATAGGCCTTTATATGAGTATAATTTATTAGTATGGCATTAGACCCTGATGGAAATAAAAACTTACTATAGCTGTATATTGAAACTGTTTTGTAAGATGAATAAAAGCTAGTACTCTTATTTGGAAGTATTAGAAACACAACAACTAATACTGCAATTATAATTACAAGAAATAGTGTTGCGAGTATTTTATTCATTTCATCAATATATACATTAAAATGAATAATATAAAGTTTTTTGCATTTGGCTATTTTAAAAAATATATTGCAGGGGGTGAGATTTGAACTCACGAAGGCGCTAAGCCACAGGATCTTAAGTCCTGCGCGTTTTTCCGTGGCTTCTGAGCCAGACCAGACTCTGCCACCCCTGCATAAATATAATTTTACATTTTATGCATACATCGAAGGTCCTTGATCTGATATATTATCACTTGAATTGTATGTTTCATGTGAATCCTTTACCTTCTTTAACATTTCGCGTATCTTAGCTTCTACTTGTTTTGCTTCATTATCAAGTTCATTAAGATCTATATTTATATCAAGTACCTTATTTAAACCTTTTATTGCTTTTTCTGCATTTATTGGATCCGTTAAATTAGGATCTACCTCTACAAGTATATTTAAGGTTTCAATACCAAATTGCTCTGACTTTACAAGCAAGCCCGCACTTACACCTGCAACAACGCCTTCAGAGATTTGTTTTAAACCATTTTTAAGTGCTTTCTTAATCACATCTTTATTGATAGAGGTTAGGTATATCGTTTCGGATGGTTTTTGAGCAGGCATACCTCCAACAGAGATTATTTGTTTTATTGAGTACTTTCTTGCAAATGTTAATAATTCGTCAGATAATTGATGTACCAATGTTGTAGGTATTGTAAACTCCGATATAAATAAAAGAAGTTTATACTTATCTGATTTGTATATTCTAGCTGGAAACATAGGAGTATTTTTATGTATGGCTACAATAGGAGGAAACTGCTCGCTTTCTATTCTGCCTATATACTCCATTTCTAATTTTTCTATCATATAACTTCCAGCCATAGGTCCTACAAGACCTATTCCAGGAAATGCTTCTATTATAGTGTAACCGGAGATACTCTGTTGCTTGTTAAGAATTATTTCTATCATACAATCAATATATTATTACAAATCAACATTTAAAAAATAGATAGTAAGCATATTGTATTTTAATGACGTGATTACGACGATATATATAAAAGCATATGTGTTTCATAGAATAGTGGTGAACATAATGAATGAAAAGATGACGAAGGAAAAAATAGAAAGAGAAGATGGATACCTATATTTTGTAGGTAAGGATGGGTATGCATGGAGAACACCTATGAAAAATAACCCAAGAGGAAGAAAAGCAAAGGTAGGATCAGAAAAAGTAACTAGAGTTGATGGTTATTTGTACTTCGTCGATAAGAACGGATATATAGCAAGAACAAAAATGAATAGAAAGGGAAGAATTAGCACAAGAAAAGCAAAAATGAGCAAAAAGGGAAGAAGATAATCTAACTTTTATTTTATTTTGTTTTTGTAATTTTAACTTATTTTTCTTTTTATTTTTATTATTTTATTTACGCTCTTATTCTTCAAATACTTATTTTTGAAAATATTTTTATTGATTAGAAAGTCTCTGCTCTAGGCCACTCTATTCTTTCAGTTACTTCGGATAGATGTAGACTGCCTATGTTGCTCATTTTACCTGCCGCAAGAACAACCATAGTTAGTACATAAACCATAAATAAATACAAAAAGTAGTATACGTTAGTAGATAGATAAGTGTAACTGACTAAAAATGTTATTGCAGCTAAAAATAAAGTTGCTATTATTGTTGCTTTTTCACTTTTCATAAATAAGAATAAAGAACCTATTACAGTAAAGACAAGAATTAAAAGATTTCTGATCTCAAATAAATAATTGATATTTATAGATTTTATAAAATTTAGTATGCCTAAATTTTTTATTGAGAGAAGCATATTTGAGAAGGAATAATGTATCTGTGGATACGAGTAATAAAGAAGTATTCCTATAGATAATAAAAATATAATTCCTGCAATATAATTATAGATATATATCTTTTTAACAAGTACGGATTGAACTTTGGATACCTCATCTATATCTTCGAGACAGTAGTTTTTGCCGCCACTCTTTGCAATATCTGCGTAGCAGAAAGGCCTATGGCAATAACTGCACATTGCATACGCGCTTCTCCAAGGATGATTTATACATGCAAGTCCATCTACACTTTCCTCCTTTTGATTTGAAGCTTTATTTTTTTCCGGTCTTTTTTTATTTGAAGTTTTACCCGTAGAATCAGGAGATAAAAGTAAGTCTTCTGAAAATAAATCTTTATCTGTACTAGAGTTATTATTTTCAAATGTCAGAGCGTTTCCTTCTTTGCTTATTTCCATATTTATTTTTCTTTCTATAGCTTGATTCCTTTCAAACAATTTTTTACTAAGAGCATCGTTATCTGTTTTTGTTTTTGCTGTATCAGTTTTTGATGTGATAATTGTCGGATTAGTCATAGGTTTGGATCCTGATTTTAGTGAAATTGGTTGATTTGGATGATTTGACTTAATGTTGTCTTTTTTAGTTGCCTCCGGTTGTATTTTAGAGGTATCCGATTTTGTAGGGATAACAGAAGTTGGTGTCGTAGCTACTGTTTTTTCACTTTTCTTTTCTTGCGCAATTGGAGGTTTATTACTAATACTAGACGTATTTGCAATATTAGAAGGATTTGAAGTACTAGAAATATTTGTAGTATTAGAAAGATTTTTTGCAGGTAGATTAATATCTTGGGTATTAATTTTTGGTTGTGGCTTTTGCTGGACAACACTGCTTTCTAGTGGTTGCTTTTTTCCATTAACTACATTATTAGAGGAGTCATTAGTTTTTGATGAAGATGCTGATCCTGAAATTCCTCTTTTTTTGAATATTAGAAGATCATCAGGATTTATTTCCAAAACAACTCACCTATATATTTCTTTTTGCTTCTCTTTGAGCCGCTGCTTTTTTCTTCTCGAATATTCCTCTATGCTTTGCACAACTTATGCAATAATATAATTTTCTAGTTGACATGAACTTTGCAGTCATCTGTGTAGAAGGATCTCCTACGTAGCGTATGACTTTTTCAAAAATTACGCCTTTGTTTCTTGGCATCTTCCTACCGCAGCTGTCGCATGTTACAAGTGGTTCTTTTCCTCTCAAATAAACACCGTTCAATATTTAATATATTAATTAGATAGTATACTATTAATAATATGTATGTAAAATTGTTTATATATAGGTTTGTGCAAGCTTGCAAAAAATTTGTAGATTTTGGGGCTTTCCGAATCTCATGAAATATTTATTAAGTGATAAAATGAAGGTCTTTGTAATAGGAGATGAAAAAACTCTTGAAGATGCTCTAGATTTCTTTTCTGATCTTGGAATGACGGTTGTAGGTAAAGTCATAAACCCAAATGATGTAAGTGGCATAACAACCGCAATAAATGATAGTTTTACAAAAGGCTACGGAATTGTAGTTGCTTATGTAAAAGATACAATAGGTGCAAGTATCTTTTTGAATAGAGATAAAAGAATAAAGGCTGCTGTTTGCAATACCGAGTTAGATGTAGCACTTGCAGAAAAAAACAATGTAAATGTATTTCTGATAAATAATGATGTAGATGTTTCAATAGGAATATTTAAGGCTATGAAAAAAAATAAAAATAATGCAAAAGATCAGTTAGAAGAACGTAAGAGCGAAAAACATATTGCAAGTAAAAGCGCGGTTGAAAGTACGGAATATTTTGTTAAATTGAATAAATCAGGCGAACAAAAAAAGGCCATAGGAGATGAGCCTCTTCAAGAAGAAAGAGAACCAAAGGAATCTAAAGGTAAAGGATTCTTTAAAAATATTAAAGACTCATTAGGAATAGTTGATGAGTAATGGAACAAAGTTGTAATAACATAACAAGGATTATATTGCCGGCAGTAAGAGCTTCTATATCGCAAAGTATGAAGAAAGAGTATGGCTGGACTCAAGAAAGAATAGCAAAAGAATTAGGAATAGTGCAAGTTGCAGTTAGTAAGTATCTTAATAAAAGATACTCAAAGGAGGTTGGACTTCTTGTCAGTAAGATAAATGAAGATGTAGAAAGTAAAAAAATTGCGGCTATGATGAATGATGGAATAGGTAAAAATGAAATAACAAAGCAAATAGACAAATTTTGTGCAGATATATTTAAAAATAGTTGATTTTATGGTAGAAGAACTAAATCCTTTTGAAATAAGCAAAGAGCAGCTCAATAAAGCTGCAGAAATTATGAATTTAGACAAAGTAGCTCATGAGATATTGAGCGAACCTATGCACACGCTTATAGTTAACTTTCCAGTAAAGATGCGCGACGGAAGCATCAAGACATTTAATGGCTTTAGAGTGCAGTACAACACAGCTAGAGGCCCGGGAAAAGGTGGTATAAGATATCATCCAAAAGAAACTATTGATACGGTAAAGGCGCTATCGGCTTGGATGACATGGAAGTGCTCGCTAGCAAACATACCTTATGGTGGAGCTAAAGGGGGAGTAGTATGCGACCCTAAGCAGCTTAACGAGGTTGAGCTAGAAAATCTCTCTAGAGCTTATATAAGAGCATTAGGTAATAACATAGGCCCTAATGTTGATATACCCGCTCCAGATGTATATACAAACGCACAGGAGATGGCTTGGATGATGGATGAGTATAGTAAGCTTGTAGGCCACAACGAGTTCGGCGTAATAACAGGAAAGCCGCTAGAAGTAGGAGGATCTGAGGGAAGATTTGACTCAACGGCAATGGGAGGAATGTACGTTTTAAGAGAGGCGGCTAAGCTCAAAAAAATAGACCTTAAAAAAGCTAGAATAGCAATACAAGGATTTGGAAATGCTGGAAACTTTGCATTTGACTTATGCAAAAGATTATTCGGTTCAAAAATAGTTGCAATAAGCGACTCAGTAGGCGGTGTATACAACGATAAAGGATTGGATTATCAAAAGCTCAAAGATGCAAAGACAAAAACAGGAAGCATTGATGGTTATAAAGGTGCAGAAAAGATAACAAATGAGGAACTTCTGGAGCTTGATGTTGATGTTTTAATACCTGCAGCTATTGAAAACCAAATAACAGAGAAAAATGCAGATAAAATAAATACTAAAATTCTGCTTGAGCTTGCAAATGGTCCAGTAACACCTGGTGCCGATGAAATCCTATTCAATAATGGCGTTTTTGATCTTCCAGACTTTCTAGTTAACTCAGGGGGGGTAATTGTTTCTTACTTTGAATGGGTTCAGAACATACAGAGCTTCTATTGGACTGAGGAGGACGTATACAAAAGACTTGATAACATAATAACTAAATCATTTAAAGATGTTATACAAACTCAGAAGGAGTATGCAGCAAAGAACAAGAAGATAAGCGCTAGAATGGCCGCATATATAATAGCTGTAAACAGGGTTGCAGCAGCAATGAAGATACGTGGTTGGTACTGATAATAATCAAGGAGATTCCATGGTAGAAACACCCGAGTACTTAATCAAAAAAAGAGTTGGAGAGGCTGAGTTACGCCAGTATAAAAATATAATTTTGGTTACAGCAACAAAAAACAAAGTAGATAGTTATAGCGTTTTCGGTTTACTTGCAGGATATATTTTTGGAGGCAATGAAAAAGGTGAGAAGATAAAAATGACTGCCCCGGTAATTACATCAAATGAAAATAATTTATTTTCAATGAGCTTTATAATGCCTAGAAAGTATAGTATGAAAGCACTACCAAAGCCTTTAAAAAATAATAAATTAAAGTTTGAACAGTTTAAGGTTATGAAACTTCTTGTTTTGAGATTTTCAGGAAGCGTTAACGATGATAAAGTTCTAAAACAAACTGAGATGTTGAAGAAAATACTGAAAGAAAACAATCTCAAGCCAAAAAGGATATTTCTTATGCAATATAATCCACCATGGACTCTTCCTTTTTTAAGAAGAAATGAAATAGCTGCTCAGATATAACATGTAAAAATTAATATCTACAAATAAGATAGTAGCTATCGCATCAGAAAGACAAAGAATATGGGGGGTTATATATAGAAGCCTCAAACGTTACCTTTTTCTAACATAGCTTTAGCATGGATTTAGTTTCCTTTCATAGTTGTTCGTTTTGTATTATTTAATTATGAACCATAAAATAACCTTAAATACTAGTTTGTATACTAAAGTATAAGGTGAGGTTTTGGACGAGATTGATTACCATATATTAAGGTTAGCTTCAACAAAGAAAG
>JBMFWW010000004.1:0-2853 GCA_049964835.1 Candidatus Micrarchaeia archaeon
CTTCATACACTATTTTTAAAGAAATGCCAGATCATCGTTTACGTTACCCTAACGGTGCTTTTTGGAGTGCAGGTTATGGTAGCAGTAATGCTGGACCTCAAACCGAAGAAATAGTAAGGAATTATATCAGACAACAGGACATTTCGGGGCAAATGAAATTGACATAACTACTTTATTCAAAAATGATACCTAGAGCTTTAGCTCTAGGAGAAGGTCATTTTCATACGCTTTGCACTATGCCGTTTAGATTGGTGGAAAGTGGAGCGCCTGATGCGGCTATCGTTCCGTTTGGATTTATTATGTAATAAATCTCTAGATAGCCTTTCGGATCGTACGAATATGTTGCGTTCAGATTAGAGATTCCATATAGCAATCCTGGATTTTGGGTGCCGTTTCCATATTGGTCTGCGAAACTCTGTATGGACGGGCCAGGCTGCCCTAAATCATTGTAAAGCTCTATAATTATTATATTCGCTCCTTTGGATCTTATTGCACTGTAATAGCCTCCAGATGTCAGGATATGCTCTCCCTCTTGGCATGAAGAGCACCATGTGGTTACCAACCACAATACTACTGGCTTGCCTCTCAGGTCGCCTAAGGTAATACTTGTGCCGTTTGTCAATGTAATCGGGATGTTTGGTGCAAGCTCCCCAACAGTCGCGTTGGCTACTCCGTAAGTGGACTGGCTTCCTGCAGTCTGCACACCGCTAGTTTGGGTGTGCTGAACTGCCAAAAAACTTAAGAATCCGATGCCGCCTAAGCCTAATAATGTGAGTATTCCACAGCATGCTATAGCTGCTATTGCAAGCATGGTGATGCCGCCTATGCTGCGCTTTTTTAGCTCGTTAATGCTAAGGCTGCCTTTATCCGCCTTGTGCTTGTCATTAAAATGTGCCATCAGGCCAGCATCAGAATTAAGTTCTTTGTTACAAAACTTACATTTACTTGTCATGTTTTTCATCTCTTTTCATGGTGCAACAGCACGCACTCTTTGAAATATAATGGATTGAAACAACGAATAGTATCACCGATATGAAATAAAAATAAACGTAATTATTCTCAAAAAACGCATCTACAGGCACAGAGTAAGCAAAAACTAGGGGCGTAGACACGCCGAATAGTGCAATAATTGAAGGCACTATCGGAGTACAGCAAAGCAGGTTTACGAATGTGCTTAAGATCGCTCCAGCGGATGCTTTAGTGGCGGTGTTCTTAAATTTTGATGAATTTCGGATTCCTCTAATAGATAGGTTAAGTGTTATTGTAAGACCAAACAAAACACCGAAAATTATCGAGAATGCTATCTGAATTGGCGTGATAAATCTTACGAACGTTAGACTCACAGTGCCGTTAGGCAAAGAAGGCAAGAGAACAAGGTAAAGGGCCGTAAATACTATCGATAAAGAAATCAATAACAAAACGTAATGATTATTATTAAGTATCATTCCAATCGCATTACTTTCATACTCAAGAAACGGCATTATATCTATAATTTATCATATGTTAAGTTATAAATATGTATTTGTCACATATATATTGTGATTTTATGGCAAAACAAAAGCGGAATGCAAGGAAGGACATGGCTCATTCACAGGAAACATCGCAAAAAGAGCAGACCGATAATGGTGGAGAAATGAAATGCAACTGCGATTGTTGATCATTAAACGTTGATTTTGCATGCAAAGAGAGAATAACATAGATGTATTCATTTTCAAGGTGCTTTCAAACGAGGTTAGGCTGTCGATAATAGAGACACTCCTCAAGACTCCTATGAATGTAGGTGAAATTTGCGAAGAGACACACGAAACGCAGTCTAGGATATCGCACGAGCTACGCTGCCTGGCGGTTTGTGGATTTGTTTACTCTAAAAGAGACGGGAAGAAAATAATATACGAACTTAATAAAGATACAATAGCACCAATTATAGAGGCTGCAAATAAACACGCAAGGATTTTTGGAAACAAAATGAGAGGTTGTGAAATACTCTCCGACATAAGAAAGATGACTATTAAATGAAGAGGTAATAAATTTGACAAACAAGGAATATGAATTGGTTATATTGGGTAACGGCGCTGCGGCGTTTGCCGCTGCAATAAAAGCCGATGAGCTTGGCAAGAAGACTGCCATGGTAAAAGGAGGCACAATTGGGGGAACATGCGTTAACGTCGGATGTGTTCCTAGCAAAAGACTTCTTATTAGTGGGGAAGTTATCAAAAATACAAAAATCCACAATTTAGGTAAAAATACAATTGTGCAGCATGATGAGGAGTTCGATTTCGCTAAGATAATGGAATTTAAGAAAAAGCTTGTAGAAGACCTTAGATCCGATAAATACGAAAAGGTGCTAAACAAGCTGTCAAACGTAGAGCTTTATGAAGGAATCGCAAGTTTCGTCTCTGAAAAAGAAATAGAAATTAGACATAATGATAAAAGTACAATTATTTCAGGCGGAAAATTCATTATAGCTACCGGTGCTAGCCCATCGATACCCAAACTTCAAGGGATAAGCGAAGTAAACTACTGGACAAATATAGAAGGCCTTGAACAGGAAAAAATTCCAGAATCGCTTATAGTAGTCGGGGGTCGAGCTCTTGGCCTAGAATTTGCCCAGATGTACAACAGGTTCGGAACAAAAGTAATTCTTCTGCAAAGAAGTCCACTGCTTATTCCTGAAGAAGAGCCGGAGATGTCAAAGGCAATGGAATTATACTTGAAAGAAGATGGAATTGAGATACATACAAACGTCAATCTCAAAAGCTTTGAGAGAAATACTACAAGCAATAAAGCTATTGTAAATGCCGAGGTTGATGGAAAATCAGTCAAGTTTGAAGCGGCCATGATTCTCTTTGCTAC
>JBMFWW010000004.1:3162-3645 GCA_049964835.1 Candidatus Micrarchaeia archaeon
TTGCACGTGTAGGCTAGTTAGATTTACCGATGTACCAAAGGCCATCATAATGGGTGATACTAGGGGCATGATAAAGATGGTTGCACATCCAGAAACGCATGTCGTTCTGGGAGTCCAAATACTTTCGCCAATGGCAGCGGAAATTATTCATGAGGCCGTTATGATAGTAAAAAATAGGTATAAAGTAGAGGATGTAATAGACATGGTGCATGTATTTCCAACTATGTCTGAGGCTTTGAAAATGGTCGCCCAATCCTTCTTTAGAAATGTTAAAGATACAAGTTGCTGTATATGACTATTAAAATCCTGTCAGAGGTTCTATCTATCACTCAATCCTCAAGGGAATACCCAAAATGAGGCGGGTGCCGCGCCGTAAGGATAAAGCGCCTTGGCCGGGATTCGAACCCGGGTCACAAGCGTGACAGGCTCGTATGCTAGACCGCTACACTACCAAGGCAATGCATTATTTATTGTTGCGAAAGA
>JBMFWW010000004.1:4160-44445 GCA_049964835.1 Candidatus Micrarchaeia archaeon
GCTAATATTACAGAACCCCTTCAATTAGCCGAAATAGAGTTTGAAAAGGGAGTAATACCTATTGTTGTAATAAGAGGAAATGAGTAGGTGTTTTTTTGAATGATAATTACGATATAATTGTTGCAGGAGCAGGCATTGCCGGTTCATTGGCAGCAGCAGCTGCTTCAAGAAAGGGAGCTAAAGTAATAATGCTCGATAGAAATGATGAATCACAAGTAGGAAAAAAGACAAACTGGGGTTGGGTATGTGGTGATGCTGTTGCAAAAAGCCACTTAGATTTCATATCTGACCATATAGATTTGAAGTTTGGAGATCCTGAGCTAGACCTAAAAGTAGACGGAGTATATGCTTTTAGTCCTGATTTAGAACATAAGTTTCTTTTTGATGGTGAAGGGTACAGTTTAGATAGACCAAAGCTTGCAAAAAAACTATACCAATATGCAATTAAACATGGTGCAGAGTATATACCTAAATTCAATGTAGAAGGACCTATAATAGAAGATAACAAAGTAGTAGGCATTTACGGAAGAGATGGGAAAAACGAACAGGTAAAGATTAAAGCAAAGTTAGTAATAGATGCATTAGGAATAGCAAGTATGATAAGAAGAAAGCTTCCTGTAAACGATTATATCGAAAGAGAGGTAAGCACAGATGATATAGAGTCTACTGGTAGATACATCTTTAATTTTGAAGCTACACATGAAGATAAGAGATATTATGATCCACACAACGCGCTAATACACTTAAATCAAGTTCTAGCACCTGGTGGTTATGGCTGGGTATTTCCAAAGCGTGGCAATAGAATGAATATCGGTTTAGGCGTTGAGAAGAAAAGTTTAGAGATAAGAAATAGCAAGTTAAACAAAAAAGACACACTTCATATGTTGATAGATGAGTATGTTAAATGGGTACCATTAATAAAAAGTACATCATTAGATGAAACAGATGCTAATGGTAAAGGATACTGGTCAGTTACAGTAAGAAGGCAGTTTGATAGTCTTGTATATCCTGGATATATGGGCGCTGGAGACAGCATGGCAATGCCTAATCCCATAAGTGCAGGTGGTATTGGTCCAGCTATGGTTGCGGGAGTTCTTGCAGGAGAGGTTGCCGGAGAAGCAGTAGCAAAAAAAGACACATCACTTGAATCTATTTGGGAGTATAATATTAGGTATAATAAAGATTACGGAAACAAAACTGCAGGACTAGAAGTATTTAGAGTATACTTACAATCAATGAACAATGACCTTATAAATTACGGTATGGCTCACTTCCTTACAGAAGAAGAAGCTGTTGAAATAAGCTACGGTAGAATACCTAAATTAACTCTCAAAAGCACATTCAACAAGATACTTAGTGGTATAAGTAATATAAATGCATTTAGAAATTTGCTCTTTGTTGTAGATAAAATGAAAACACTCAATGAGATTTATCAACAGTATCCTAACTCTCCGAAGGAATTTGGAGCATGGAAAGCAAAGGTTACAGCTGAGATGTCAGGTGTAAAAGAGAAGTTTAAACCTAATCCAGTTTAATAATTGTTTTTTGTTTTTAATATCTTTTCATTAAGATAAAAGTACTGTGCTTTTTTAATGGAAAAGATATCTTTTCTTAGCATTGGCAAGAATGTAGCTACCTTATTTATGTTTAAACCTGTCAATAATTCATTAAATTGCGGTACAATTATAAGTTTACATTTTTTATTAACAGGTTTATACAATTCTAAAGCTCCCTTTCCTAATGGAGCAGTTATCCAAATTCTTTTACCGTTGTCATCTACCGCATGCGCATGCGCTGAAATTATATATTTTTTAAGTATTGCTTTATTGGATGGTAGACCATTTCCATGCAGAAAGGCATAATCTTTAATAAGAATTTCATTCTTTATCTTTGCTTTTATGCCCATCATATCAATTATTTCTTCAATATGTCCATCATGATTTCCCTTTGTTATATATATTTTAATTTTGTTTTTTATAACTTCAAAAAACTCCTTCAATAATAGATACTCCTTTTTTTCAGGGTACATAATACTTTCTTTTATGTCACCTAAGAGGACTAGCTTTTCTGCTTTTTTTTCATTAATTTCTTTCTCTAAAATTTGTGACATTCTTTTTGTAGCGTTTAAAAATACAACTCCTCTATTTTTAAAAAGATCTTCTTTGCCTATATGTAAATCGCCTATTACAAGGCAGGATATATCTTTAATATAAAGTATCGGATATTCTTTTACAAACTCAACATTCATATGTATATAAAGGTTCATAGTTATTAAATAATTATAGGGAGCATAATGGCAAATGGTTTTAAGATAGGAAAAATATTTGGTATTGATATAAGTATTCATTGGACTCTGTCACTTCTTCTTTTCTTATCACTTATACTCTTGCTATATGGTGAGTATTTATTATTTCTAGTAATTATCCTTTTATTTACATGTGTATTTTTGCACGAAGTTGCGCATTCATTTACTGCTCTGAGAAATAATGTTCATGTGAGTGAAATTGTATTAAATATTATAGGTGGAGCATCGATAATAGATAATACAAAGATAAATCCCAATACTGAGTTGAGAATAGCAATAGTTGGCCCTATAGCAAGTATATTTATAGGATTGATTTTCGGTGTACTTTCAGTTCTTTATACCGCTGGCGGTGTACCTTCTTATCTATTAAACATAATGTTTGAAATAAATATACTTTTAGGTGTTTTTAATTTGTTGCCAACATTTCCAATGGATGGAGGAAGGGCATTGAAAAGTTTTTTGCAGAAAAGAAGATCAGAATTCAACGCAACAATGCTTACTGCAAAGATAAGTTCTGTTGTAATAGGACTATTCTTAATAGGGTCATTTGCTTACACGTTATATATTAACGGTTCGATAATCTATAAAGAATTTGAATTTTTTATACTTCTATTTATAGCGGTTTTCCTTTATAGTGGATCTGAAACAGAAAAAGAATATGCAATAATAAAGTATGAATGTAAAAATTTATTTGCTTCTGATATAATGGGCAATGACTTTTCAATAATTCCAAGCACTCTTTCACCCATATCTATCTATAAATTAGCATTAAAAAAGAGGCAGGACATACTTATATTTAAAGATTCAAAAGGATATAGATACATAAATTCATTTAAAGCAAAAAATTATCTAGCAACTAAAATACAGGATATATCTTCACCCGCAGCCTCTGTTAATGGAAATGATAAAGTAATAGATATACTGACAAAGCTTCAGACATCCGGAATAGATTTAGCAGTTGTAATTAAAAATAAAAAGGTTAGTGGTGTAATAACAGTTCAAAGGATTCAGAACTTTATTTATTTGCATATACTTGCCAAAAAATCAAAGAAAAGAATTTAATAATTGTAGTATAATGTATAATTTGACCAGAAGTTGTATTGATGTTATATCTAGATTCATTAGTAATTGATAAATTTAAGTCTTTTAACCACTCTGAACTTAAGTTTAATGGGGGTTTTAACTGCGTAGTTGGGCCAAACGGTAGCGGAAAAAGCACAATTTGTGATGCATTACTATTTGGTCTAGGGGAAAGTGCTGCAAGGAGATTGAGAGTAGATAGATATGATCAGCTTATTCGCGGAATAACTGAAAACGAGAAAAAGCTAAAGCTTGCCCATGTAACCTTAAATTTCAAGGGGGACGAGAATCTTACAATTTCACGTTTTATAAGAAGTGATGGAAAGACAACATATAAATTAAATGGAAAGCATATGAAAAAGCACGAAATTCTTTCTGTATTAATGAAACATGGTATAAAAGCTGATGAAACTAATACCATATCACAAGGTGAGATAACCACCTTAGGAAATATGAAGCCTACAGAACTTAGAGAGTTGATTGATTTAGCTTCAGGAGTAAAGGAGTTTGAAAGCAAAAAGAATGAAGCAATAAAGGAACTTGAAAAAGTAGATCAAAAAATAAGCGAATCTAATGTTGTATTGCATACACAGAAAGGTTTTGTAGATGAGTTGAAAGCAGATAAGGAGCTCGCTGAAAAGTATCTAGAGATAACTTCTAGATTGAAGGTATTAAATTATAGTATGCTATTAATAAAAAAAGAAAATGCTGAAAAGTATCTTAATGAGTTTTCTAGTACAATAAAAGCACTTGATGTTAAATATGTTACAATAAGCAAAAAGCTAGATGATTTAAACGCTTTAATAGATTCATCAACAAAACAAAGGCAAGAACTTACAAGGCAGCTAAGTCAAAGCAATATAGAGATGGGCTCGATAAACTCAAAGCTAGAAGCAACAAATATTCAAATTGTTAAGCTTGAATCTGAAATAGAGGCGTCAAACAACGCAATAAAAGAATTAGAGCTCAATATAAAATCATTAACTGAAGAGAAAGCTTCATGCAACTTTACCATAGAATCAAACAACTCCTCAATAGCAGCTATTGTTAAAAAACTTCAGCCGATGGAAGAAAGGCTTTCAAAAATAAAATTAAAACCTGAAGAGTTGAAATCTAACCCTAAAATAACTGAAAACCTTCAGCAGAAAAATTTAGAACTAGAAAAAAGACTTGAAGAACTAAGCAACGAAATAAACTTATTAAATAATCAAATATCTTCAGATAAAGCAACTCTTGAGTCTAAAAAAGCAGAAAGTATTTCCTATACTCAAACCTATAATTTAAAGAAAAAAGAACTTGCAGAACTTGAATCTAAATTAAAGAACATATCTAATAATCTTTCAAATAGTTTGGCCAATACAAAAAAATTGGAGCAGGAACTTTCAAAACTAGAGCAAGAATCATATGCATTGGATGAAAAGTTAATAAATCTTAGAGAGCAAAGAGCATCAATTAGGCAAAGGAGTTCATCAAATTACGATCAAATAAAAAATAACTTTTCAAACTCAAAAAGTTTCTTTGGAAGAGTATCTGATCTATTCAATTATGATTTAAAATATATAAATGCTATAGAGTCTACTGCAGGCTCTAGAATGGATTATATAATTGTAGAAGATATTGAAACTGCAAATAATATAATAAAATACATGCGTTCAAACTCACTCGGAAGAGCATCATTTATACCACTTAACGAAATAAGAGTAAATGAGTCTAATGACAAAGAAAAGGGAATGACTCCCTTAATGAGTTTAATTACATTTGATAAAAAATTCTTAAAGGCAATGACGTATATTTTTGGAAATACATATTTAATAGAAAGTATAGAAGACTCAAAAAAATTCGGAGTTGGTAAAAGAAGATACGTAACAATAGACGGAGACATAGTGGAGCAATCCGGAGTTGTTTCAGGCGGCTCAAGCGGAAAAAAGATATCAATATCATCAATAGAGAATCAGATAAAATCATTTAATGATAAGAAGCAGGAGTTTAAAAATAAAATTGATGATATATCCATAGCGCTTAAAAACTCAAGAAAATCTGAGGCATTTGCAGAGATGGAAGCAAAATCATTAAAATCTTCTGTAGAAAATATAAAAACAGAAATTGAAAAGCAATTAGAACTCATAAACGGTATTCAGTCTGAAGTATCAAGTATAGAAAAGAATCTTTCTTTAAATAATTTAAGATGTTCAAAGCTTTTAAAAGACAAAGAGTCTATTTTTCAAGAATTTAATGAAAATAAAGAAAGATTAAATATTGCTTTCAATGAAGCTATGGAAATATCAAAAAGAATTGCTGAAAGTGGCCTAAACGATGAAGAGATAGCTAAAATTGAGGCATTAAGAAAAGAGTCGGAAAAATTAAAGATGGATATGGTATCACTTCAAAAAGAGAATGAACTTGTTAAGAAGAGAATAACTACAATAGACAAAGAGATAGCTACAAAATCAAAATCAATAGATACACTGATGCAAAATATAGATACATCTAAAAACAAAAAAGAAAAGCAAATATCTGAAAGAAAAGATATTGAAAAGAAGATATCTTCAGGTAGCGATGAAAGTAAAAAGATATACTCCATGCTTAATCAATTAGATGAAAAAATATCTAAATATAGTAATGAGAAAGGCCATATCTCTGCAGAAAAGTCTTCTATAGAAAGGCAGTTGTCAGAATCAAAAATAAAGAGATCGCAGTATGAAACTAGCTTTGCAGACATCTCGGCAGAATTATCAAGTTATAAAGAAGAAATAACACCAATAACTGGAAATATACCTGACATGGAAAAGGAATCTATTGTTTTATCCTCAAAAATAAAAGATATGGGAAATGTGAACCTAAGAGCACCTGAAATGTATGCTGAAAGGGCAAAAGACTTAGAAAATGCTGCAGAGAAGCTTGAAACATTAAAAACAGAAAGGCAAGCGGTAATGAGAATGATAGAAGAAATAGATTCTAAAAAACTGCAAACTTTTATGGGTACACTAAATGATGTACTATTGAACTTCAATAAGTTGTGCAGTTATGAGTTTAAAGATAAACCGGAGATAACACTTTCAAATCCAAGCGATCCGTTTAAAGGAGGTTTGGTTATAACAGTTACTGAAAATAAAATTAAAAAAATTCTTACATCGATGTCGGGAGGAGAAAAATCATTCATATTATTAATATTAATTATTGCAATTCATATGTGCAAGCCTTCTTCATTATATATATTTGATGAAGTAGATGCTTCTCTTGACAAAGAAAATTCCAAAAAATTATCTCATTTAATAAAACAGATGAGCTCAAACGCTCAGTTTATAGTAGTAAGCCACAATGATTCTCTAGTTTCAAGTGCGGATGTTGCAATTGGAGTTGCAAAATCAAATAATGAATCAAAGGCAGTAGGTCTTGAAATAAATAAGATACTTAATAAAATACAACAGTGAGATATTTGAAAAATGTAAAAAAAGATAATTTAAACAAGAAAATAGAGCAAAACAAGAAAACAAATAATAATATTATAAATTTGACATATGTGTTGATAATAATCTTTATGGTCGCTTACATAGCAACTCAAAGCATTATTTTTGGTTTTTTATCTTTTGCACTAATAATAGCTACACTTTTTCTTGAATTCAAATCAAGTGTTACAGAGGAAGGCACAAAAAAGACAATTATTGATATAGGTATAGTTTTAGTTGTAGTTATAATATTATTCTGGGTAATACCAACAATAGTTCTTCAATCATCCTCACCTATTAATGTTGTAGCTAGCTGTAGTATGTTGCCGAGTATACAAAGAGGAGATTTAGTTTTAGTCCATGGGATTTCAAATATGAGTTCATTTCTAAGTGAAAACAAAATACCAGTTATAAAAATATCTCAAAATGAATTATTAACATTATTCGGTAATATCACACAACAATTCATATACCCATTTCCATATATAAAAGGAAATCCTTCAGAAGTACTATTAAAGGGCTATTATACAAACGCATCTAAATATCAAATTGGTTTATACAATGTTGAATGTATAGACGGATATTTATCAAAAGGTCTATCTAAAGATCTTTCACAGTGTTTAGCCAATACATATGAAAAAGGCAGTATAATCCAGTATAACTACTCTATTGCAAACCTCTCTTATCAAAATACAATATTCAAAGAGCCGTACATATCAAGTATAAAAATCAATAATACTGTTGTTTACGAAAATTATAGCAATCCTGTTATTGTTTATAAAACAATTCCTGGAGACAGTTTCACAGATTCACAAATAGTTCATAGAGTATTTGCCGCTCTTCAAGTAAATAATACTTATTATATATTAACAAAAGGAGATAATAACCAAATCTTAGATATTGAGGATATGAACTATCCTCCAAATCAAACTCAAATTATTGGTTACGTTGCACTGACAATTCCATTTTTGGGCTATCCCTCACTAATAATAAAAGGTCAATTTGGTTCTGTTCCAGGATGCAATGAAACGATATTAAGATAAAGTATAACTTATATCAAAACTATATCGAACTTTATGCTAAAAATTTATTGAATTCCGATTAAAAATAGGCTTAATCAGGAAGCTCTTCTTTATGTTTTTCATAAAATAGTTTTTTATAAGAATCTATAGTTCCTATATCCATCCAAATTCCTTTTGCAATAACTCCATACACATCGGTATTTTTAACAAGCCATTGTGCAAAGTATCCTGGAGAGTCAGGATTATTCCCATCCTTTATGTACTCTTTTATTTTATTTAGATTATCTACATTGAAGAAGTATATTCCTGTGCTTATAAATGTTCCTTTAGGATCACTTGGTTTTTCACAAAATTCAACAACTTTATCTCCATCTAACTCCACAACGCCGAATCTTTTTGCATCATCCAATGATTTTACATCATAAATACAAAGAACCGGACCGTTTTTATTGTAGAACTTATCCTGTAATTCTTTTAAACTAAACTCATAATAGTTGTCTCCCGCGATTATTAAAAGATCATCATTTAATTTTGCATTTTCGATAGTATGCAATATACTTCTTATTGCACCTAACTTAACATTATTATGTAGTGCAGGTTCTACTACAAGTTCAATTTTTCTTTTACCTAAAAGATTTTTATTATTTAACCAGTATTCAAATTGATCTGCAAATTTTTTGTTTGTTGATATAACTATGCGGTTTATATTTAATCTTTCAATATCTTCTATAATATAATCAAGAAGTGGTTTTCCTCCTATGGGAAGTAGATGTTTAGGTGTAAATTGGGTTATAGGCTCCAATCTTGTAGCAAACCCTCCACATAATATTAGTGCATCCATTATTAAGACCAATAATTATACTTTGTTATCTATATTCATATATAAATGTTGCTATTTGTTTTTCGTAACAATTTATGTAGTACCTATGTTTATATTACTTACAAAAACTTATTTATTAATATATTGGTAAAATATGTTTGGTGTAAGTATGATAACATTAGGAAACAAGATACCAGAGATAACATTGGTTGATACCGATCTTAATAGAATTAGTCTAAAAAATGAAGTAAAAGGCCCTACATTATTAGCTTTCTTTCCGGGCGCATTTACCGGAGTTTGTACAAAGGAACTATGCACATTTAGGGATAACATCTCAAAGTTTAATTCAATAAATGCAAAGGTTATAAGTATAAGCGTAGACGGACCATTTTCAAATAAGGCATTTAAAGAAAAGAATAACCTTACCTTTCAGGTTCTAAGCGATTATAATAGAGAAGCTGTAAGATTATTTGGTGTAGAACTTAATAATTTTGCAGGTCTTAACGGATACACAGCAGCAAAGCGTTCTGTATTCTTAATAAATAAAGACGGAGTTGTAAGTTATGCGTGGATATCTGATGATCCTACAGTAGAACCAGATTACAATGTTATAATGTCTGAAATTCAAAAGTTAAAGTAATGTATTATTTAAGCATTTATTAGTTAATTTATTCAGAATGTGCAGGGGGTGAGATTTGAACTCACGGATCCACAAAGGAAACAGGCCCTGAACCTGTCGCATTTGACCAAGCTCTGCAACCCCTGCTTTAATCTGTGTTTATATACTTTTTATACTTTAAATATATAATGGTTTTATGCTTATAGGATTAGTTGGTGCACCTAATAAGGGCAAGAGTACATTATTTTCAGCATTGACTACAATAGAGGTCGGAATAGCTGATTATCCATTTACTACAATAAAGCCAAATCTAGGAACGACATATTTTACAAAAGAGTGTCCAGATAAAGCATTAGGATTAAAATGCATGCCTAGGAATTCTTTATGCGTCAATAATATTAGAAGAATACCAATCTCAATAACTGATATCGCAGGATTAGTCCCTGGAGCTAGCCTTGGAAAAGGTATGGGCAACCAATTTCTGAGCAATATAGTTGGAGCGGACGCATTAATATTAGTTGTTGATTTAACTGGCGAGACTGATTCTAGTGGCAATAAGACACAATTTTATGATCCATATTTAGACATAAAAATGATAAGAGAAGAGCTTAAATTTTGGTTAAGTGAGATAATTAAAAAACACATGGGAACATTATCAAAAAGCAAAGACGGTATAACTTCTATTAAAACCTTATTATCCTCTTTTAAAGCAACTAGCAATCAAGTAAAAGAAGCAGCAGAACTTTCAAATTTATCACTTTCATTCATATCCTGGGATGATAAAAACATAGAGCTATTTTCAGAAAAGTTTCTTTCATTAAATAAACCAATGGTCATAGCCGCTAATAAATTAGACCTTTCAAGTGGCAAAGTACTTACCGAATTAATCGAAAAGGTACCTGATTTAAAGGTAATTGGTTGCTCAGCAGCAATAGAACTTGCACTGAGAAAAGCAGAAAAATCAGGAGTAATAGAGTATGACATCAATAAATCCTCATTTAATATAAAAAGTGCAGAACCCGAGCAAAAGAGAGCATTGGATTTTATATCAGAATACCTTAGTAAGCACAATGGTACGGGTGTTCAAGAGTTAATAAATTATGTAACTACAAAACTACTAAAGCAAATTGTTGCATATCCAGTTGAAAATGATACTAAATATACAGATCATTTTGGAAATGTACTGCCAGATGCAATTTTAATGACGCAAGGCAGTACTGCATTAGATCTAGCTTCAAAAATACATACTGATCTTGCTGAAAAAATGATTTATGCTATCGACGCAAGGAAAAAAAGTAGAATTTCAAAAGAATATTTATTAAAAGATAACGATATAATAAAAATAGTTAGCGCAGCAAAATAATATAATTTACAAAGAAACCATTTTAAGCTTTTACAGACAAAATATAGTGATGCAATGCGAGTAAATAAGCAAAATAATAAACTATTTGTATATATCTCTTCAGATGTAATAAACTCCTTAAATTTAAAAGAAAATGATGAGATAGAATTCTTACCTTTTAATAACAAATCATTTCTAATAGCAAAAAAGAATGATCTTACAGCTTTGCTTACTGGAAGTATACAAAATAAGCCAGAAATTATTGAATCTCAAAAGACATCTCAAAACATAACACAACAAAATCAAAATACTTTATCGAAAATATCAAATGAAGAAATAATTGTGCTTAAAAAACTTGATGAATTGAGGTATACCAACAGAACAGTCGAGAATGTAAATAAAATACTTGATGTTAAGTTCAGATCTGTGCTTCAACAACTTCTAAAGAAAAAAGCAGTTTTTTTGCTAAAAGACAAAGATGGTAAAGAACACTACAGCATATCAAAATATGTTTATGACACATTCTTAATGAGAAAGAAAACAAATTCTAATTTAGAGCAATCAAAGCAGATTTATAATAACCCACAAACAAAAAGTTTTAATAATGCGAATTCAAGATTTTTTTATTTAAAGAAAATACCAGAAGAACAGGAAAATGCAGAAGTAGAGTATCTTGATAAGAATGGGTATATTGTTCTTCAAACTGAGGCTGAAGCTGCAAGCATATCTAGTCATCTAGAAGAAAGCATAAGACAAGGTATGATTCTTGGCACAAGAGCCTTTAATAAAAAGTTCTATATTGTTACAAGATCATTTTTTGAAAAGTATTCTGCTAATATTATAAAATCCTTAAGGCAAAATCCTATGAAGGTATCTGAGATTTCAGAAAAAGAAGGATTAAATGAGGACGCAGTTAGAGGCATATTATACTTACTTTCTGAAGCTGGAGATATACGAGAGCAAAGGCGTGATGTATTTTCAATAGCATAATATATCAAATTCACAGATGATTTTTATTTTCAACAAAATAATCTCCTATAAACATGTATCTTGTTTTAGTGTCATTTGCAGCAATTATTACGTCTTCAGGTTCCATCGCTATTGGCATACCATGTATGTTTAAGCTTGTATTAAGAACTACACCTATACCCTCAAATTTTTTAATATGCTTTAGAAGTTGCATATAGCTTTTATTTTCAATTCCAACCATCTGGGGTCTTGCTGTTTTATCAATATGCATGACTGAGTTCATTTTTTCAACAAATGGCTCCTTTACTCTGTAGGCCATAGTCATAAATTTATTATAACGACCGTTAGAATTTTCAAATATTCTATCCTTTTCTTCTTCTAATATGGAAGGTGCAAATGGTTGGAACCACTCTCTTTTCTTAACAAATAAATTTAACCTATCCTTCACCTTTTCGGAACTTGCTTTTGCTATAATACTCCTATTTCCAAGGGCTCTAGGTCCATACTCCATTCTTCCCTGAAACCAAAATAAATAATTATCATTTCTTATCAACTCTGCAGCGTGCTTTGTTTTTTCGTTAGGGTCTTCAAGCTCGAAATAAAGATTTTTATGTTTTTTAAGCTCTTTTTTAATGTAGTCATCGTTGTACTCATTTCCTAAATATGCATTGTCAAAAGTATATTCTGATATCTGATTTAGTTTATAATTTACTGACATTGCTGCGCCAAGCGCTATTCCTCCATCTCCCATATGTGGAAATACAAAAATATCTTTTATTCCAGTTTCTTCTCTAATTCTCATATTTGCTTTTACATTTGACATTGTGCCTCCTGAAACACTAAAATACTTAAGGCCATATTCGCTATTTAAATTTTTAAAATATTTAACTAATACTTCTTCGAGAAGCTGTTGCGACATATACGCAAGTTGTTCTCTTGGAGTGTTCCATGCAATTTTAGAAAGAACTTTATACTGTTTTATTGGTCCATACTTTGCTTTTATATCTATTCCATTAACTTCAAATAGTGTCTTTAATTTATTATCTTTAAAAGAAAAAGGATATGAGTAATCTGCCATAGCCATTATCTTTCCTTCATCTTCAAGCTCTCTCATACCTAATATGTTAGTTATCTGCTCATAAAATATGCCTATTGAATTTCTTGCTGATATCTCATGTTCCTTAGTTATAGTATTATTTTCATATGTTGAAATAGAAGAACACTTACCATCTCCTACTCCATCAAGCGTAACGATAAGCTGCTTCTTAAATCCGGATGTAAATGCAGCAGTAGCCGCATGAGCTTCATGATGATCTATAGCATAAAGTTTAAAATCACTAAATCCCATAGTTTTCAAAGATTTAGAAACTTCGTACTTACTAATTGTTGAGCAAAGCGGTAGAACACCTATACTTGTCATTGCGTACTTTTGATAATGCATAAGATTTTCAAAGTTGGGTTTTTGCATTTTTCTTCTTCTAAATTTATAATAATACTCTTTTTGAGCAGGAAAAATTCTTGATATTGTTTTTGTAAGTTCTAAAGTAGGAAAAGCTATAGTTTTTACATCCTTCGGAGATATTTTTGCAAAATTTAATGCTGCTCTTATTGAGTTATATGGAAATTTTATTTCTAGCTTTCTTTTTGTAAATCTTTCTTCATTTGCAGCATAAAGTATCTTATTATCCTTTATTAATGCTGCTCCGGAATCGTGTCCGTCCCATATTCCTAATATATACATAAAACCAGTAAATAATAACATGGATTACTATTTAAATTATATACCTAATTTAATTGTATGTATGCTATTATTTACAACAACAAGAAATGATCTAATAGTACTATCAAAACTGCAAAAGCAAATACGGTAATAAGTACAAATTTTGGATTCATTAGCGGTCCTCTTTCAGGTGCATCATAAAAACTCATTATGCCTGCTTGCTGTGTAGGTGTAGATAATGTTGCCATTTTAATCACATACATATTGTTGATTAATTATAAAAAGCTTTCAGTCTAACATTTTTATTTAACAATGCTTAATAATAAATACTTTTAATAAAATAATATACACGATTTTAATAAGTGCTAAAATGATTATCGGATATACAATAACTACCTCTGTTTTAATTTCTTTTGTAGTGCTGATTTTTGCAGTAATTTTTTACAGAAAGAATCTCAACTCATTGCTAAAAAAACATATAAATAAATATACACTTCTAGGATTAGTACTAATACTTGCATTTTTCATATCTTTGATGCTTATTTTTATTCATCCTGTCGAACAGCTGTTTTTTGATGAAAATATATATCAAGGAATAGCATTGAACATTGTACATAGCGGTAATAGTCTTTGGTGCCAGTATGGAACCGGTCTTTTAACACATTGTTATTCAAATCAATTATATCACGATCCAGTAGGTATTTTTGTATTCTTAGGAATAGTTCTTATGCTCTTCGGTCCAGGACCTCAAACTGCATATAATTTTCAATTATTTATAGGAATTTTATCAATAATCGGTGTATTTCTATTATCAAGCATTATTACAGAAAGAAAGGCATTAGCACCAATATCTACCTTTATTTTTTCGTTAATACCTGAAGTTATTATTTGGTCAAGAACACAGGCAGCTCCAGATTTATACTTTATGATGTTTACTACTTTTTCATTTTTCTTTTTTATAGTGTTTACAAAAAATGAGAACAAAACAACTCTAATATTATTTTTGTCATCTCTTTCTCTAGCATTTTATTCAAGAATAGAAAGTTTTTTACTAATGCCTATTTTCATAATATTATACTTTATATTTGGAGATGCGCAGATTAAAGTAACTATTAAAAAAAGAGCCATGCTCTTAAAACGAATGATATCTGATTATAACTGGCTTATAATACTGCTTTTCTTTTTTCTAATTTTTGCATCACAAGGGCTTTATATATACCTTGAAAACCAATCACCGCAGTACGGCCAGGCATCAAATCAAAGTGTAATATCTATTTCTAACTTTAAACAAAATATCACTCCAAATGCAGAGTTTCTATTAGGAACAACAACAAACTATCCAAGCATTTCAAGTATTAACTTGTTGGCATTAGCTATTCTTGGCTTTATCTTTATAATAATATTTAAAAGAATAAAAAATAGATTGGGCATATTTCTCATGCTTATTCTTTCTATACTACTCTTTTTTATTTTCTATACTTCTTTCTATGCTGGATCTGTAAATTATGGTGTAGATGTAAGATTCATGTTGGAACTTATGCCATTTATTGCAATAGCTGCAGGATTTGGAGTGTTAGGACTTACGGACATTGTATATTTTGGATTTAAAAAATTATTGAAAGTTAAAAAGGAAGTATTTTTACTTATTCTAAGCACAATTTTAATAATTACAGTAATAATTCCATTTTATTTAATAATTCCGTATATAACAATACCAGTAAATGAAATGCCTCAAGAATACTTTAATACTCAAGCTACTTCATTTATATACAATAATTACCAAAAAGTACCTACAAGCTGTCTTGTCTTTTCATTCACACCCGATATATGGTATGAATTAAATAGGAGCGCGGCTCAGGTTTCTTATATGAGCGAATTAAATTCAAATACAAGCAACAATCTATTCAAAAATTATTCATGTTTTGTTTTTGATTATGGATATTGGTGCACAGTTTCTGAATTTAGTTCTTCAACTTGTGGTTCTCAATTATTTAGTTACAATACATCTGTTTTAGCTACAGAGAGAAATTCAGAAGGATCAAATTTTACATTATATAAGATAAATAACGCTACAAGTAAGTAGATGCTTAAAATAAGTAAATACTTTAAGAATTGTAAACTTAAAATAAAGTGTAAAAATAGTAAAAATCAAATCTTAATTTTTCTAAATCTTCTACTTTTTATAAATGATCTAAGTATCAAAACTAAAAATATTATTATGATTATTACAAAAAATAGGTAAAACGGATTTATATTTAAAAAAGAAGACATAGTTTTTTTAGATGTTGCATTGATTATTATTGTTTGATATGAGGAATAAGTTAAGTTATTACTTTTATAAGCTGCAAGTATAAATCCAGTATAACTGCCACCAGAAACCAATGAACTTATATTAAAGTAAACATTTTTTTTAGTTAGTGGTTTTATATTTTCATAATAGTAATTACTTGATATGCTCTTAAATTCTTCCGGTACAATTAATGAAACGTTTACTTCTTGCGCAGTATTTCCTGAATTAAATACAGTGACATTAATTAAATAATTTGGAGAATTTACAGTTATATTTTTGGTAATCAGTAATTGGCTTTGAGTTGCGTTGAAAAAGTTATCAACACATGGAAAAATAGCAGAAAATATCGAAGAACTTTGTTGATAAGAAACTACTATGTAATTAACATATGTCCCTTTTGCAGTTACATTTGTTAGAGTAATATTTAAATTATTAGAGCTATCTGGACCTATTGAAGAAATATAAAAATGTCCATTAGATGTAGCATAACTAATTTTTGGATCAATATTTAGGTTGTAAGCCGCATCATTTCCAGAGTTGCTAAGATTAAAAATTATATAATTATTATTTAGTTGTTTAGTGCACGTTCCAGTTAATGTGACAGTCCCAGCATATACAAATCCAAAAATAATAACGCTAAAGAGTATAAAAACAAATTTTTTCATAAAATCAATTAAATATTATAGATATAATAATTAAATCTACTTATCTATTAATAAATACTGATAAGTTAAAATATAAATTAATTAGTGTAAACATGCCAAGAAAACTTAGTAAAAGAAAACAGCCAGATAGAGATATCCACCTTATACATGAAGTTCAGAAAATAGAGAACGGCGTCTTTGATAAAAAAACATTAATGATTCTTGCAAAATTTTTTAATCATAAGATAGTTTCAGAACTCATGTTTGTGATTTCTACCGGAAAAGAAGCAAACGCATACCTGGCAAAATCAGGAGACTCTATTCAGGATGAATTTGTAGTTTTAAAGATATTTCGAGTTCAGAACTCTAACTTTCAAAATCGCATAAAATACATGCAAGGTGATCCAAGATTTGGTACATTGAATAAGAAAATGCAATCTATAGTAACTTTATGGTGTAAAAAAGAGTTCGGAAATCTAAAAATTGCTTATGAATTGGGAGTTGCAGTTCCAAGACCAATAAAAGCAATAGATAATGTATTGGCAATGGAGTTTATCTACACATCAAATGGATCTCCAGCACCAATGCTAAAAGATATAACTCTTAATAATCCTACTAAAGTCTTAGATGAAATTATTAAAAATATAGGATTATTATATAAGGGGAAAATGGTTCATTCAGATTTAAGCGAGTATAATATACTTATAAAAAATGTTGATGAAGAAGAAAAGGCAGTTTTTATAGATATGGGGCAAGCCATAGTATATGGCCATCCTAAATTTGAAGAGTACTTAAAACGAGATGTATCTGTAATCTTGGCACATTTTTCAAAAAAATACAAAATAGATAATAGTTTAGATCAAGTATTAGAAAAGATAAAACTCTAATTTTGATATGTTATTATACTGGTATTTCAAAACCTTTCTGCTTGAGTAGGGATTTGTCCATTACGCTGTATCTCCATATTATATCCCCTCTTTCATTCCTTTGGATTTCCCATGGTTTTACTAATACAATATCTCCTTCTTTTACCCAAAAACGCCTCTTTAGCCTTCCTGGTATAGAGCATGTGCGTTCTATCTTATCCGAACAAAAAACAATAAAATTAGTGGCTCCTAGT
Source organism: Candidatus Micrarchaeia archaeon (assembly GCA_049964835.1). Taxonomy (GTDB): domain Archaea; phylum Micrarchaeota; class Micrarchaeia; order Micrarchaeales; family CABMGC01; genus JAJZOD01. Next base: position 21,538 of record JBMFWW010000004.1, read on the forward strand.
GATTTTGTTACAACTCCTACCAATTCACCACTTTTTGGAATCATAAGTCTTGGCTGTTCTATTACTCCTCCTTTTTTATGTTGCATATTTTCGCCTAATATATTTTTACAGTGTATCTTGCACCACACGCTTCACAAACTATGGTTACATAACCTCTGTCTCTTTGCTCAAATCGCGTATCTGGTTTTTTACACTCTTTACATATAACGTAAGTCTTAAAGTACATTTCTATTTTAGTTTTGAGTGATTGCTGATTAATCTTTGCACTTATCTCAAGAACATGATTATTTATGCTTACAGGAGCAGCTAGTTCTTTACTTAGATACTTTGCTATATCCTCCTGAGATCTTCTAGCTTTGTCAGATATTTGATCTATATTTTTCAATATAGTCTTACTTCCTTGCACCAAGCTATCTACTTGTGGTATTTCAAAGTCAGACTTCTCAACCGATAAGGTAGGAAGCTCTTTGAAGGCTTTGTCTAATAGTTGATCATAATTCAAAAATGCACCAATACATTTTAGTAGCAAAATTATTAATATATGTTGTTTTTAAGGATTTGAAATGATCTGCTTTCACTTTTGCTAATTAATCTTAATTTATCTATTTTAACTTATTAATCAAATAAATGTGACAAATAATACCAAACAAATTGAGAATATTTTAATATTTATGCTGTAAATATATAAAACTATCTTGAGTTCATTAGATGGCAGAATTAAGAAGTAATATACCTACAAAGCAGGAATTAATAGATTTAATAATTGCAGATATTGCACTTTCTATAGCATTTTCAATAGTTTTTGGTACTGGTAACTTTCTTCTGTTTTTCCCAATAGCATTATTTGCAGTCTCAATTTCATTCATACTTCATGAATATATGCATAAAATTGTAGCTCAAAGGTTTGGAGCAATAGCCGCTTTTAAAAGATCTGATTTTGGAATAATCATAGCTCTTGTTACAAGTTTTTTAGGTTTTTTATTGGCAATGCCTGGAGCGACCATGATATACACAAACAACTTTACAAAAAAAGAAAATGGATTAACATCTCTTGTTGGGCCTCTAACAAATCTTATAATATTTTTGATAGTTATATCTATAGCACTTACAGTAAGGTTTTCATCTTATATCGAAACCGCACTAGTTTTTGCAGCTTTCATTAATCTGTGGCTCGCATTTTTCAATATGCTTCCGATATATCCTTTAGATGGAAGCAAGGTTTTAGCTTGGAGTAAACCTCTTTATATAGTCGTTTTATTAGTAGCAATGATATTTTTAGTTTTGATAGGGCCACTTATAGGTCTTACAATACTCGGAATGATATTCGATATTGGTTTCCTACTTGTAATAGCGTTTATAATGTCTTACCTTTATAGAGGTATACTTTTTAGAACATTTTAAAGCCAAAAGCACAAATGTCTTATCCCAAAATAAGGTCCTCACAACAAAGGAATCTGATTATGTAAAAAGTTTGAGTGAGATATTAAGAACTGAAAAAAAGAGTTTAGTAATGATCTAAATAAATTAGAAAATATTTAATGATTCTAATTTGTGACTTCCTCATAATCGTAAAATGCGTGAGATTATCTGCTCGAGTTTGTTAAACTCATAAAACACTAGAAGACCTCAATACTTGGTTTTTGTGGAAATGCTCTTGCTGCTCTTTGTGAAGCAGACCCATTTTCTTTTTCAACAGTTATTTCTAGTCCGGTTATTTTGGATATATAACTCTTAGAAGCAGCTATTATGTTGAACTCTTCTTCCTCGCTCAGTTTACATGGTCTAATTTCATTTATTCTCTTAAAAATACCAGTAAGATATTTAGATACAACTTCCTTATTCACTGATTCATTAACTGTAGATATTGTACCGCTTATATTTTTTGTTTCAATTAGCTTATTCAGAGAGTCTCTTTTCCATTGGTCTGCAACAATTATTTTACAATTTTTAATATTTGCAATTTTATTTTTTGTTAATTCATAAATTTGTTTGACATCATCAATTGTCGAATCTATTAACATTTCTCCAAATTCTATCTTTTCATCAATAAGTGAGCTGTCTACAGAAGGCCATGTTTCTGTTGCAGCGAGAGTCGTATTCCCAAGTAAATTCCACAACTCCTCAGACACATGTGGTGCCAGAGGCTGCAACATGAGTGCAACATTGCATAGATACTCTCTAAGTACCATTGCGTTGTTCCCACCCCTTGAAATATATCTTCTCAGTTCTATATTTGTATTAAAAATTACACTGTTTACAATATCCCTCAATTCTAATTTTTCCATTGCATTTGTTATGTTCTGTATTTTTTTGTTTAATTTTGAATAGAGCCAGTAATCTATATTATCTAGTTTGTTACTTGGAAACTCACCAAGTTTCTCTGATAAATCAAACATATATTCAATTCTTTCCTTAATTCCATTTGCAGTATCTTCAACAAAATCAGAATCATTAAATAAGTCAGTATTGCCTATCTCTACAAGTTTAATTATATCTGCTCCGTACTTTTTAATTGCATCTTTGACAATTATTATATTTCCTAGACTTTTACTCATTTTTTCTCCGTTCATCATTACAAGTCCATTGACTACTATCTGCTTTGGCCAAAACGCTCTATCAAAAACAGCGATATGATTAAATATATGCATTGTCAGGTGATTAAAAATTAGGTCAAGACCTGAATGTCTCGATGTGTTTTTATACCAATAATTAAAAGATTCTTTAGATTTTTTAATTATATCGTAAGGTATGCCTAGCTTTGTTGATATTTCATCTATGCTACCTATGTTCCTAAAAATATAATCAAAGAATTCAGAAGTCAATTTTTCAGATTCTACATTATTTATGTATGTATTTATTGTGTAATAAGCCATGTATATTGTTGAATCCGATAATGACTCTATTATATATCTCTGATCAAAAGGAAATTTAGTTCCTAGTCCTTGGGATCTTGCAACTGCACGCAAATTTATCCAGTCCATTGCAGAAAGAAAGGCACTTTTACTTTTTTCAGGCACAATTCTCATTTCTTCTAAATAGTTTTTAGCACTCTCTTTCCATTCTTGGTTGCCATAATTAATAAACCATTGATTATCTATTATTTTTACTATTATTTCGGTTCCACATCTGCAAAGTACTCTTTGTCTATTTGCAATTATATAAACAGAAACGGCTTGTTTTGAACCTTTCAACTTATCTATTATATGTTCCCTCACTACAGGTTCAGATTGTCCTTCATAACCTGGAAATGACATTATACCCCTATGTGATTCTTCCTTATACTCAAGTTTAGTTGCTTCCTCTATCTTATCATTTGGAGAATTAATATCTATACCTAATTTTTTAAGATAAAATTCAGCAGGAATTTCTTCTGGTTTGATATTATCTAAAGTTACAACCTTTATGGGTTTAATCTCATCATTTATAATACCTTCTTTGAAAAGACGTTTAAGTGCAATATAATCAAAAGGCGCGTGAGCTGGGACACTCATTACAATTCCAGTACCAATTTCTTGCTTAACAAAGTATCCTGGAAGTATTGGTATCTTATTTTTTGATATTGGATTTATACAACTTTTATTTATAAGTTCTTCACCACGTATTTCTGATTTTTTAATAAGTTTTAATTGATACACTAATTTTTCATATGTTGCACTTGAAACAAGTACGTCTCCAAATTCTTTCAGATCACATAAATAATAAGTTGCGTCTTTATTGATAAAAATATTTGTAACACCATAGATAGTTTCCGGCCTATATGTGGCACATATCAAACTATACGATTCATCATTTACTTGAAACAGTATGCCCGTTTCCTGCTCAATTTCTGGCTCAGTGTCTCCCTTCGTATCATGCATTCCTACTGCATTATTTTCCTTAGTGCACCAACCTACTGGATGCTCACCTTGTACAAGATAACCTTTTTCTTTTAAGATTCCAAATTGCCACTCTATAAATTTGCTGAAATTTTTATCTATGGTTGTAAATCTTCTTCTCCAATCTATGCTGAATCCGGCAAGTTTCATTCCTTCTTCGACTTCTTTTGAAAAATATTGTCCCATGAAAAGTGGATCTGACATTTTTTGCACTGTATCATCAGGTATGCCAAAACTTCTAAAATCAGCAAGTATTACAGGATCATTACTCTTTACTTTATTTGCTTGCGCCAATAAGGGAATTCCAGTAAGATGAAATCCCATAGGATATAAAACATTAAAGCCATTCATCCTTTTATATCTTGCAAGAGCATCAGCAGTTCCATAGGTTCTAAGGTGGCCTATATGCTGTGGGCCGTTAGGATAAGGTATTGCTGCCGTTATCAATAACTGTTTCTTTTCATTTACTTCAGGTTGAAATATCTTTGCGTCTTCCCAAGCTTTTTGCCACTTAGCAGATATAAAGTTGTAGTCAATCATTCTATCAATATATATATAACATAATCTTTTTTATATTACTTTCTAAATTGTGATGACAGTTTTGCAAATAGTAATATATTTAAATATTAAACTATACAATATATCGATGTGTTTTAATTTTAGACTAGTTTATACTTTAAAATGATATATATGGAAAATAAAGCAGAGTTAGAAATTAAATCGCTTGATAAAAATTTTAAGAATGGTTTACTAAGAATCATGATCTTAAAAATAATAGAACGTAAAGAGATGCATGCTTATGCTATTTACAAAGAGATTCAATCAAATAAGAAAGTCATTATTAACGTTAGTAAAAATGACATTTATAATTCCATAGCATCTATGGAAAAATTAAATATGATAGTATCTAAACTTTCTAATAAAAATCAAAAGGTACTTGTACTGACAAAAAAAGGCAAAGATGTAACCGTTAAGTTTAGAACAATAATGAAAAGACATATGTTATCACTTAAAAAGTTGATGGTTGAGTTTAATGAATGACATTGCAGTTGATATTAAAAATATTAAAAAATCATTCGGATCTTTTCAAGCAGTTAAAGGTATTTCTTTTAAAATAAGCAAGGGAGAGATTTTTGGTTTACTTGGGCCAAACGGAGCAGGAAAAACAACTACCCTGAATATGATTTTGGGTCTTCTTAATCCGACTTCTGGAACTATACTAATAAATGGTTATGACAATGTAAAGGACGCCGTCAAAGTCAAACAAATGATTGGATTTATGACCCAAGAAACAGTTGTTGACGGATATATTTCAGCTAGCAATAATCTTAGAATATTTGCCAAGTTATACCACGTTCCAGAAAATGAGATAGAAAGTAGAGTAGAAAGAGCGCTTAAGGATGCTAACTTATTAGAATTTGCAGAAAAACCCGCAGGAACGTTTTCAGGAGGAATGCAAAGAAGACTAAATCTAGTAAAATCTATGTTGCAAGAACCTAAAATACTAATACTTGATGAACCTACTACTGGACTTGATGTTCAAAGTAGAATCGGGATGTGGGAAAGCATTAAAAATTTGAACAAGAAGGGTATTACTGTGATATTGACTACCCAATATCTTGAAGAATCAGATTTTCTTTGTGACAGAATAGCTATAATTGATCACGGAGAGATAAAAGCCATAGGTACCGCATCTGAGCTAAAAAGAATGGTTTCAAAAGGAAATATACTTGATATAACATTAAAAAAAGATGAAATAGAAAAGGCAAAAAAAATAATAGAATCAAAGTTTGATATCGATCTTACTATTGATAATGATAAGTTAAGAGGTAATATAGAAGTTAATTCTATGTCAACTTCTGTTAAGATTGCACAGCTGCTTGAAAAGGAAAAAATTGAAGTTTTAGCATTCAGTGTACATCTTCCTACAATGGATGATGTATTCATAAAGTTAACCGGTGCAAGTTTTAGGGATAACACATCTTCAGAGAATACTGCATCTAAAGCAAGATTTAGGAGATAAAATGACTTTAATTGGAGATTCACTTACAATAGCAAAAAGAGAAATGCTTGTATTCAAAAGCAACCTTAGAACTAATATTATACGTTCTTTGATGTTTCCGTTTATAATAATACTTTTCTTTGGAAATCTTGGAAGTACTGTCTCAAGCGTTCCTGTTGCAATTGTAAATCTTGCAAACAACCCACAGTCTATGCAGTTCATAAATTCACTACAGGGGCAAAGTGTACTTGAAATAACTGCAATGACAAATCAAGAAAATGCACTTTCACTTTTACAAAATGGTGAGGTTACTGCGATAATAACAATAGAGCCAACATTTCCAAATAATTTCAATAACAATCCTTCAGTTTCTGTTTACTATTCAAATAGTGAATTTAGTACAGTAAGTGCAGTACTTCCTTTTATAAAAAGTGTTTCTTCAACCTTTGGCGTAAATAACGTTAAGCAAAGTTTAGCTGCTCAATCGCCAATAATAACCTCAAATCCAATATCTGGTGCATCAAGCAATTATAGAGACTTTATAATCGCAAGTGTTATAATAATGGCTACGGCCTTTGGGTCGATATTTGGAAGTGGCTTTTCAATAATAGTTGATAGACAGCTAGGAACAATAAAATCTTTTCTTGTAGCGCCAATAAATAAGGATGCGATACTTTTTGGAAAGCTAATGGCTGGAACCGTCCAGTCGCTGCTTTATGGTTTTCTTGCCCTCTGTTTAGGATTTCTATTTGGAGCTGGAATAGCTATGGGTCCAATAGGTTTGCTTTGGATACTAGCTCTGATATTCTTTGTTTCATTATCATTTAATGCTATTGCTTTAATAGTTGCATCAAGGATTAAAACTGTTGAATTGTATGCAATAGTTGCACAAGCAATAACTCTTCCAACGTGGTTCCTATCTGGTGCTTTCTTCCCAGCTTCATCATTTCCATCATTTATACAACCATTTAGCATTGGAGATCCTTTAACATATGCAACAAGTGGAATTAGAGATGTTATGTTATCAGGGTACTTCCCAATAAGTCACATAATAACTGACTTTAGCATAATGATAATATTTACAGTAATAATAATACTGTTTAGTTTTAGATTATTTAAGAGTACAATTGATTAAAATATATTTAAACGTGATAAAATGAAAAAAATTATAAACATTTGGTTTGTTTTTGCTTTGGCTGCGATGGCATTGCCCGCTATTGTAAACGCACAAAGTGTCAGTGGAGCACTGAGTGTAACAAATCTGCAAATATCCCCGAATCCAATAATCGCAGGTTCTAATGCGCAGATAAGCTTTCAAATATATGACTCTTATTCATCAACACTGAATAATGTAAATATACAATTGCAAGGAGCATATCCAATATTAAATTTTTCTCCAGCAGGATTGCAAATAGTTAGCAGCATGTCACAAGGGATATATGGCGGCTCTAGTACATACTTTACATATAATATAAACATACCAAAAGATACTCCTTCAGGAACATACACATTAAATGTACTAGCTACTTATCAAAGCACACAAATTGGAGCTACTGGTTCTACAGAAACGGTTACAGGTTCATCTGTAATGCCCATTACCTTTTATGTGAACGGACAGCCAAATGTAACATTAACATCACAACCGAGCCAGATCTTACCTGGTCAACAGTTTAATATGGAATTGAATGTGTTAAACTCTGGATATGCGGCTGGAAAAAATATAACAATAACACTTGAAAATAATACAAACTTTACGCCTATAGGTGCAAAATCTTTCAATATAGGACTTCTAAATCAAGGAACATCAGCGCAATTAACTGCTCAGTATCAGGCAAATAAATTCATAACTAATGGAACTTATACCATACCTATTTTAGTAACATATCAAACAGAAACAGGCCAAAAGTATACCGAGACGCAAAATCAGAAAATCAATATATTAATAAACAATCCTAATATCGTAATAAATGTTGTGTCTGAAGAACCACAAACTTTGTATAAAGGTTATAATCAAACTTTAGGATTAGTAATCAGTAACATAGGAACAGGAACAGCAAACAATGTTTCTGTAGCATTTAACTCTGGGTACGGAATAAATGTCCTCAGTTCTGTATCCAAGATGTTTATAGGAAGTATAGCACCAGGACAGGGAGTAGATGAATCATTACTTATATCTGCATCTAACTATTCTTCAAATAATGCATCTTTCTATGCAACTGTAAAGTACCTCTCTGCAAATTATCACTCAGTATTCAATAAAAATATAACAATACCAATAAACATTGCTTCATCTTCAACATTTAGTATAAGCAGTGGAAATTACTCTATACCACTAGGAGCAACAGCGGTTCCATTGAATCTTGTTATAACAAATACTGGAAATATAGACGCGCAAAATATTCAACTTTCATTGCAGAGTGGCTATCCGATAACGCCAGTTACAAGTTCAGACTACATACAGCAACTTGCACCAGGACAGAGCGCAAACGTAACATTTGAGGTTAGTGCAGATACAAACGCAAATTCCGGAACATACCCAATAACAATATACGAAACGTGGAAACAGCCAAATGGAGCTGTAGAACAGTTGTATTCCGGTACAAATGTTTATTATGCCGTAGTTGGAGGAAGTTCAGCAGGTGGCTCTGGAACTATAACAGACGTAGTAATAATTATCATAGTTGTCATAATTCTGGTAGCTATCTATAGAAGAATGAAATCCTCTATGAAGAAAAAGCAATAAGTTCTAATAATTAGTTTTTGTTTTCTTTTATTTTTCTTTTCCCTTCTTATTTTTTATATTTTCTGACATTGGGATTTCCACTATCCTCACTTCATACAAAAGGTTTATAAAGCATTCTTGTAATAGATAATTGGCGACTGGAATGGATAGGATTATTGAGGAGTGTTTTAATTTATCAAGTGACCAGAAAGAAGGATGTCTTTTTGTAGTCGAAACTGAAAATATAAAAACAAAATATTACAAAGATTACAATACTGACATTTATAAAAAAAACGGCAAAAAATTATCCGTTTTGAATAAAAAAGATAAGACAACAATAAAATTGCTTGCAGGTCTTGATGGAGCAATGATCATAAATAAAAAAGGTGAGTTAGTACATTATGGTGCAACATTAATTAATTCCGATAAGTTTGTTGGACATGGTAAAAGACACGCGTTTGCATTAGGCACCAGTAAAAAGATAAATGGTGTCGTATCTATTTTGGCTAGTGAAGAGGACAAACACATACGCGCGTTCAAAAACGGTGCGTGTATCTTTGATATCGACTCAAATAGCAAATTAACAAGCTCAAAGAAACAGATTATAGCTGATGTCTTAGCTACTCCGTTGTCAAAAACATTGATTGCTTCTGGAATAGCTACATCGGTATTAACACTAAATCCATTGCCTGCAATAATTACAATAAGTGGGAGTTATGTTATAGTTTCAGAGGGCTTTGACAGAATTAAAAAAATATTTAATAAAAAAAGCTAATAATACATACTTAAATACATATTTTTATATTGCTCCTGACAAAAAGTCTTCTTCTTTATCTTCATTTTCTATTATATCCATTATTTGTCCTTGGCCAAGACCGCTAGGGAAAATCTCAAATTTTATTAAAACTCCTGGTTCTTCAACTCCGTAAACTGACGCTTTCCATACCTTTCCTGATTTATCTACATATCTTGCTAATCTTCCTACCAATTCTTCTAACGATACGTTTGAAGAAGGTATTACTAATAAATGATCCTCGTCTAAAGATGTGACTATGCCGCTAATCATATAATCAATTACATTATATTAAGAAAGATATAAAGCGTTAATGATTAATTTCATGTTGAGCTTCTAAATTCGATAATACCTTTATTTTATTAAGAAATAGTACAATCTTGGTACGTACTCTATTATCCCTTTCTTTATATAATACATCTTTAATAAACTCTTCTTTATGCCTTGCTAGGCAATAAAAAGATGATGCGGCTATTCTTACTATAGGTTCTTCGTCTTTAATTAATTCTCTTAATGTTTTTGATGAAATCTTATCGACAGCTTCCTTATTTAATAAAACATTTCTACGCACATATGGCAGTTCATTTCTTGCAAGAACTTCGATTATAAAATTATCAAATCTTTTTACTGCTTCTTTGTTACCAGATATTGCAGAAACAACATACTCATCATCACTGATAAACTTTCTAAGTATATCTATTGGAACTCTCTTTGCAACAATATTACTTTCTGCGCACAATGTTCTAATCTCAGAATCAGAAGAATTGCAATGTTCTACTAACTCTTCTGTACTCATTATATCTAAAATCTTTTCATTTGAAAATGCAAGTTTTTTTACTCTTTCTGATTTAATATTTTTTATTAATGAGAGATGCTTAGAATTCATCAAGTCGAATAACTCTTTATCCATCAAGAAAAATTCTACAATATTCCTAACTTTTTTGGCTTTGTATGAGTATTTCTTAACAAACTCCTTAGTTCTGAGTCTAATATGAAATTTTCTTCATTAGTTAGTCCAGAATAGCGTTTGGGTTTATGAAGTACTGGCATATAATCAGCATGTAGGTTAACACTTATCTTTTCAAATATTTATACCTATTGCAAAAGTTGCCAGAAAAAAGCTACAAATACCTTTGCTTAGTAAATATTTAGTAGTGGGGATTAAATGCTAGCAAGTAATATTGCAGGATTAAAACCAACCGATATCAAAAAAGTTGGAACTAAAACAGAAGAGAGATATAGAGTTGCTTATGAAGTTGATGGTATATCTGTCAAATCTTTTTTTAGTAGTATGAAGATAGTAGTATGAAGATTTATGTTTAGAAAATAACTCAAATATTTTTTACAAGAATCATATCATAACAATTAGAAATAGGCTTCTTCGACTTAGAAGACTTTCCAGAAGAAAACTTTCAAGAGAAGAAGTTGAAAATTTTCTAGTTTTACAAGAAATTGCAAAGATTAGTACAATAAAAGTCAAATGAAAAGAAATATTAATCTGAAGTATTTAATATATTTTTGTGATAACATGACCCAAATCACTCCCCCAAAAAGTGTTAGAGCTACAGAACAAGAAAAAACTGAACAAACGACAGTCAAACAGGATATAATTGGATTAGCTAATGTATTAAGACGTACTCCTTTATCTTTAAAGGATGTTTTAGAGTTGAAAAATGCAGATAAATTTTACTTTGAAGCGTTAAGGATAAAAGATGAGAGAACTGATAATATAGATTTATCAGATATTTTAATGCCTTACTCTGTAGTAAAAGATTCTAAATTTACAAAATTATCCGCAAACAAAACATCATTTATGCAGAGTGTTTTTAATCATTTAGAAATAGAATGTTTAGAAGCTGAGAAATCAAATTTTGGAGGCGCATCTATATCAAGAGTAAAGATACGTTCTGGATTTATAGACGAATCAAATTTTTCCGGATCTAAAATTATAAGATCTACATTCAATAAATCTTATGAACTGTTATCCGCCAAGAAAACAGATTTCACCGATGCAAAGATCTTTGAGTCTAATATCAGAGCAGTTGACTTATCAGAATCTAAAATAAAAAATGCAATGATTAGAGATTCGGATATGGAAGGCTCAATATTTAGAGGTGCTGATTTAACAGATACGTTATTTGAAAATGTTAATTTTTGCAGATGCGATTTTTCAGGAGCAGATATAACTGGGACTAAATTTATAAATGTAAAATTTGACGGAGCCATATTGAAGGATATGATTGTTATTATCGGTGGCAAAAAATTAGTCTGTAATGGACAAGAATTTATCTAAAGCTTTATATACTTTTTTGTCTAAAATAGTATTTGCTTTATACTCTGAGTGTTGTTTGTAGCAACCTCTTGGTAATGAGGCTTTTTAGCCAAACCAAAAATTGATTATATGACAGACATTAATAATGACCTTAGACTTGTTATAGACACAGGTAAGTATACAATAGGCAATAGAGAGGTTATCAGATCAATATCAGACTCAAAAGCAAAGGTAATAGTTCTAGCTTCAAAAGGGAAAAAGGAAATTGCAGAGGATATACTACATCTTTGCAGTGTTGCAAAACTGCGTGTTATAAAATTTAGCGGCAATTCACTTGAACTTGGAACATTATGTGGAAAGCCATACTCAGTAACTGTTTTAGCTGTGTTAGAGCCAGGAAACTCTAACATTTTAAATGAAGAATATGAATAGGTGTTATGTTTGCCAAATGGAGAGTTCGCTGCAAAGGAAGTTATAAGAAAAAGAAAGAAGCAAAGGCTTCTCAATAAATGGTGGAAGAGAAAGTACTTTAAATTAAAGCAAAAGTATGATCCTGTAGGTACAGTACCTATGGCAAAGGCATTAGTACTTAAAAAGTTTGTACTACAGCAGAAGCAACCTCACAGCGGTTTGATAAAATGCGTAAGAGTACAGCTTATTAAAAATGGAAAAATTGTTGGAGCGTATGTTCCATTTGATGGTTCAATAAATATGATAGAAGAGCACGACGAGGTAACAATACAAGGAATGGGAGGCTCACAAAGAGGTCAAATGGGAAGTATTCCTGGCTTAAAGTACAGAGTAATAGCAGTAAACGGTGCAGATATATTCCAAGTAGTAAAGGGTAAGAAGGAAAAACCTAAGAGGTAAATTTTATGGCAGATTCAATTGATACTAAAAAAGGCATTCAGAATGAAGACATTAAATCTGGTGAAGCATCAGTATCTGAAGCTTTAGATTCAACACAGCAAGTAGAAAGATCACAAAAAAGACAAAGAAAAACCGCAATACCTAAAGAGTCAATGCCAGACAACACCTTTCTAAAAAGTAAGGTTAAGTTATTCGGCAAGTATGATATATCCAATATAGAAATAACAGACGAAAGTGTTAAAGGATATGTTCGTTTTAACGGTCAAGTATATCCAAATATTTTTGGAAGAAGAAAAAACAATGCTTATTACAACTCTCATCTAGATATAGTTGAAAGATTAGTAAATAAGATGATGAGAGGAGGAACGGGAAAGAAGGTTGGAGGAAAGGTAATCAGAACTGAAGGAAGACTCCAAGGGAAAAAGATAAAGGTAATGCATGTAGTAGAGGATGCTTTTGATACTATAAACAAGAAAACAGGCAAAAATCCTGTACAGGTTTTCATAAATGCACTACAGAACGCAGCACCTATCGAAGATACTACAAGAGTAAGATATGGTGGTATTTCATATAATGTTGCGGTAGGAATCAGCTCAAATAGAAGAGTTGATGTTGCACTCAAAAATATTGCGTTAGCAGCTTTGATAAATGCTTTTAATAAAAGAAAGAAGCTTTCAGATGCATTAGCAGATGAGTTAGTATTAGCTGCGGATAAAGCACCAGAAAGCTATGCTATAAAGAAGAGATTAGAAGGAGAAAGAATAGCAAAGCGTGCTAGATAATTATAATTTTTAAATGTGTTAGTTATGGTAAGAAAGGAGTTTGTAGCTGAAGAAGTTGCTAAGCTTATGCATGATATAGATAGAGTTAGAAACGTAGCAATAATAGCTCACGTGCACCACGGAAAGACTACTCTCACAGATTCATTATTAGCAAGAGCCGGAATAATATCTAAGAATGTAGCCGGAGACGCATTATACACAAACTATGAAGCTATAGAAAAGGACAGGAAGATGACAATAAAATCGGCAGATATATCTTTATCATTTAACTATAAAGGTCAAGATTATATAATAAATTTAATAGATACGCCAGGCCACGTAGACTTCGGAGGTCATGTAACAAGATCAATGAGAGCGGTTGACGGAGTTGTACTTGTTGTAGATCCGGTAGAAGGAATAATGCCTCAAACCGAAACTGTTTTGAGACAAGCACTACAAGAAAGAGCAAAACCAGTTCTTTTCGTAAATAAAACTGACAGATTATTAAATGAATTAAGACTTACACAGGAGCAAACCTTTGAAAGATTGCTTAAATTGATCGGTGAAGTAAATACTCTAATTAAAAGATTTGCTCCAGAGGGATATGGAGATAAATGGCAGGTTAGCGTTGAGAATGGAAGTGTATGTTTTGGATCTGCTTATAAGAAATGGGCCATCTCAGTAAGAATGATGGAAAAGTACAAAGTTAACTTTAAAGATATATTCAAATTAACACAAGAACAAAATGAAACAAAACTTCAAGAAGTTGCTCCTATAGATGAAGCAACACTTTCTATGATGATTGAACATTTGCCTAATCCACGGGAGGCACAGCCATACAGAATCCAAAAGTTATGGCATGGAGATTTAGAGAGTGAAAACGGAAAGGCAATGATGACAGTAGATCCTAAAGCTAAAGTTAACATAGTCATATTTGGGGTTACCAATGACCAACATAGCGGTGAAGTTGCAATAGGAAGGGTATTTTCAGGAACTGTAAGAAAAGGCACAATGTTGTATACAACAGGAATGCCAGATCCTCAAAAAGTTCAACAAGTAGGAATTTATATGGGTCCTGAAAGAGTAACTATCGAGCAGATATCTGCTGGAAATATAGCAGCATTAGTAGGACTTAAAAACATATCAATAGGAGACACTGCAAGTGAGGATAATATAGAACCGTTTGAACAAATTAAGCACTATTCACAACCAGTAGTTACTAAAGCAATAGAAGCAAAAGATACAAGAGATCTAATGAAGTTAATAGAGGCATTAAGACAGTTGTCAAAAGAGGATCAAACAATAAATGTAGAGCTTAATCAAGAAACAGGGGAGCACTTAGTAAGCGGAATGGGAGAGCTGCATTTAGAAATTATAGAAACAAAGATAAGAGATGATTATAAAGTTGCAATAACTACATCTGAACCTATTGTAGTTTATAGAGAAACAATAGAAGGCGAAGCAAAGGATGTAGAAGGTAAAACACCTAACAGACATACAAGGTTCTATATAGATGTAAAACCTCTAGAACCAGGAGTATTAGATTTAATCGAAACAGGAGTACTTAAAAACGGAAAGCCAAAGGGTAAGCAGTACTGGGATGATCTCATAAAGGCAGGAATGGAAAGAGACGAAGCGAGAGGAGTGGTAGATATTTCAAATGGAAATGTTCTTATAGATGCAACTCACGGTGTTCAGTATCTTGATGAGGTAATGGAACTCTTGATTGAAGGATTTGAAGATGCAATGCATGACGGTCCACTCGCAAGAGAAAAGTGTTCAGGTGTAAAAATATTAATAAAGGATGCAACAATACACGAAGACCCTGTTCACAGAGGTCCTGCACAAATAATACCGGCAATAAGAAGACCGATATATGCAGGTATGCTTATGTCAGGAGTATCACTTTTAGAGCCAAAGCAAAAGTTCACAATAAATATTCCACAAGAGTATCTTTCAGATATAATAACGTTTGTACAAGGTAAAAGAGGTCAGATAGTGGATATACAACAAGAAGGAGAGCAAGCAACCGTAATATCAAAGATGCCTGTTGCAGAGGTAATAAAAGGATTTTCAAATGAGATAAGAGGTCTTACAGCAGGAAAGGCCATATGGTATCCGGAATATGCGGGTTATGAAAAGTTGCCAAAGGATCTTCAGGATAAGGTAGTTAGAGAAATAAGAAAGAGAAAGGGACAAACTCCTGAGCCACCTACGCCACAGCAGTTTATGGATTAATTATAAATTATATTGAACCAATGAGATGAGGTAATAACATGAAAACAACAAAATCTTATGTAACCTTTGAAGTAACAAAGGAAGTTTCAGATAAAGCGCTTGAAGCAGTAAGGCTTGCAAAGCAGAACGGCACCGTTAGAAAGGGCGTCAATGAAGTAACAAAGAGTATAGAGCGCGGTTTGTCTACATTAGTCATACTTGCTGAGGATATTGAACCTGAAGAGGTAGTAATGCATATACCTACGCTATGTAATCAAAAAAAGATAGCATATGTTTATGTTCCTACCAAATTAGAATTAGGAAAAGCTGTAGGAATGAATGTTCCGTGCTCATCCGTTGCAATAGAAAAGCCAGGAGATGCGCAATCAGCAGTAAATGAAGTTGTATCTAAAACTACTGGAAAAGCTGCATCTTCAAATCCTGAAGAAAAATCAAAGGATGAAAAAGCAAAAGAAGAGAAGCCAAAGAAGGAAAAAGAGAAAAAAGAAGCTAAGAAGGAAGAGTCTGAGTGATTATAATGCCTGAAGAAAAAGCCGAACAAAAATCAAAAATTGAAAAAAAGGACAAAGCAGTCCAAACTCAAACTGAGATTAAAGAGGTTTCAAACGAAACAATTTTTGATGGATATCTAGCAGAGGTAGTTGATGTTGTAAAGGGTAGAACTGGCATATACGGAGAGATAAAGCAAGCTATGTGCAAGATAATGGAAGGCAAAGATAAGGGCAGAGTAATAAGAAGAAACTTCGCAGGTAAGATACAGAAAGGAGATATAATAAGACTTCCTGACACAAGCAGAGAGGATAAAAGAATAATAGCAAGGTAAGTTAAATGAAATGTTCATATTGTCAAAAAGAGATAGAGCAAGGAACTGGCTTCGCTTTTATAAGAAAAAGCGGAGTAGCAAGATACTTTTGTTCTAGAAGATGTTACAAGTTCAACGTTACCTTTGACAGAAAGTTAAGGAACAAAGAGAAGTAATGAGTAATTAACATATCTTTTTCTTCTTTTTACATTACTTTTTATCTTTTGCCGTTAATTTATATTAATTAGTAATAAGTGCTAGAGGTAATCATTTGGAAGAACTTGTTTTTAAAGAAAAGGTCATTATACTTCATTTTGGTGAATTATGGCTAAGAGGACGCAACAGAAATAAGTACATATTCACATTAATAAGAAACATTAAAAATGCTTTAAAAGAGTATGAGTACTCTCTTGTGTATTATTATGATAGATTAATACTTAAATCATTTAAAGAAACTGATTTAGATAAAATAACAGCTATAGTAAGTAAGATCTTCGGAATAAGTTCATTTGAAATTGGAATTGTCTCAAAACCAACTCTCCAGCAGATAAAAGCCACATCGAAACCGTTTTTAATTAAAAATAAGGGTAAAACCATAAAGATAAATTCCCATAGATCATTTAAAGAGCATAAATTTGACTCTGTGCAGATAATAAGTGAGCTTACCAAACTTGCTAAAAAATTAGATGTGAAAATTTCAAATAGGGAGTATGATGCGGAGATATTTATCAGTGTAGCTAAAGAACATGCTTTTATATATGAAGAAAAACTACGTGGTTCTGGTGGTTTACCAGTAGGTACATCTGGAAAAGCAGTTATACTTTTATCTGGAGGTATAGACTCTCCAGTTGCTGCATGGTATGCAATGAAGAGAGGGTTACAGCCCATATTTTTACATGTGCATGCATATGAAAACAACGATGAAGCATATAATTTAAAGATGGGTTCTTTATATAAAATCTTATCTAGCTACTCTACAAAATCAAAACTTTATATATTTCCTTCTAAGATCTTCGAAGCGTATTCCGCTTCATTTGGAGTAAGTAGAGAAAGCACAGTTTTAGTAAAAGCATTTATGCTAAGATTAGCTGATAAAATAGCCGACTTAGAAAAAACTCCATTAATTTATACCGGAGAAAGCCTTGGCCAGGTTTCATCACAAACAGCATGGAATCTTCTTGCAGAAAGTATTGATATAAAGAATGTTATATTAAGGCCATTAATAGGAATGGATAAAGAAGAGATAGTTTCTATTGCAAGAAAGATCTCAACATTTGACATATCAATTAAATTGTACAAGGACGTGTGCACATTAAATTCAAATAATGCATCTACATCTGTAAGAAAAAGTAGTATGGGAAATATTGTAGATCTTGTTAAGATGGATAAGATAATTGAAAATACACTTAAAGAAGGAAAAGTTTTTATATAATTTAGTTATAATATATTGAGTTCTTTGTATGCAGGAAAAAAGGCCAGATAATAAACCAGTTCACGAGAACATAATACTTTTTGTAATAACAATAGGGGTTGTAATGGCCTCTATTGATTCTACAATAGTACTTCTTGCATTTCCTGCAATAACCTCTGCATTAAAGTCAAACTTTGCAACCATACTTTGGGTTATTTTAATATACATACTCGTTACTGCTGTTCTTTCTTTGCAATTAGGAAGAGTGGGCGATATATTTGGAAGAGGAAGAATGTACAATCTTGGCTTTGCCATCTTCACTGTAGCTTCTTTATTATGTGGTCTTGCATCTACTGCAGTAGAGTTAATAATTTTTAGGTCGATGCAAGCAGTAGGGGGAGCACTTTTACAATCTACAAGTACTGCGATAATAGCTGATATTTTCAAAAAAGGAAATATAGGAAGAGCTTTTGGTTTTACGGCAATAGGATGGAGTCTTGGTGCCGTTTTAGGAATAATACTTGGAGGATTTATAACGACATTTTTAGGCTACCAGTACATATTCTTCATAAATGTTCCTATAGGAATACTAGCATTCTTCTTAGGTGTAAAGTATCTCAAGGATAACAACAAACACGAATCAAAAATAGATATTCCAGGAATGATTTTACTAGGAATTGCAATAACATTACTTGTATATGGTGGAATAGATATAGCAGTTGTTGGATTAACAATTTTTGTATTGGGAATACTTATTTTAGGTATAATATTATTGCTTCTTTTCATATTAAATGAGAAAAAATCTAAATTTCCAACTATAGACTTCGTTTCACTGAAAAATAAGATATTTAGAAACTCATTGATAGCTGCATTCTTTCAGAGTATGGGATTCATAGGAGCAACATTTATGCTTATAATGTATTTACAAGGAGTCAAGGGATACACTCCATTCTTTGCGTCTTTGCTTCTAGTTCCAGGTTATATAATAAGCGCAATAGTAGCACCAAAAATGGGAAGATATTCAGACAAATATGGAGCAAGAGAACTTGCAACAATAGGGATAGGATTAATAATACTAGGTATAATGGTCTATTTGTATACTGTAAGTTATAACGCATCAGTTTATTTGATAGTGATAGGATCTGGAATAGTAGGTATTGGGGGTGCAATGTTTTATCCTGCAAACAGTAACGCGCTAATGTCAAACTCGAATAAAAGTTCTTATGGCTCTGCGTCTGGATTATTAAGATTATTTTCAAACATGGGTCTTATAAGCAGTTTTGTTATAGTGATAGTCGCTGCAGCGTCAGCGATACCTAGTTCATTAGCATTTCAGATCTTTGTAGGTAGTTCAAAACTTACCTCTATAGAATCTGCAGGTTTTATAACCGGAATGCAATTTTCACTCTTAGTTCTTATTGTTATACTAATTATTGCAGGAATTGCATCTGCAACAAGAGGCAAACATATACGAGTAGAAGAAGAAAAGGTACACCGCCAAATTCCAACAGAGTAATAAATCATAGTAGTTTTTAGCACGAACAAGGGATTTAGGATTAGATATTTTTCAAGTTTAATAGAAAAGTATTTATATCATATTATAAAAAACATAATCTATGCAAAAAAGGTTCAATCTCCTTAGAACTGCCGGTTACATTGAGTTAAGATATAAAGAACTTAAAAGAACATTGAGAGATATCGAAGAAAACTGCATTGTAAAAATACACAAAAAGGACTTTTTCTTTAAAAAAGAGGATGGATTTACACTTAATGATTCAGAACAAATCCACTTTCAATATAAATGGCTTGAAAAAGTTAATGAAGCACTAGAAGAGATCACTCCAAAACCGATAGCTTTTTTGAAGATAGGGAGAGATTATGGCTATTTAATGGATATTGTTAATGGAGAAACATTAGAACAAAAACTCAAAAATCCGGAATCAAAAGAAAAAATTAAAAGAGAGTTTAATTTTGATTTGCTTTATGACTCGATTAAAGAATTACATAGAAGAGAACTGCCACATGGCGATTTGGACCCTTCCAATATAATGATTTCACACAATAATAGATTTGTCCTCATAGATCCGTTTAAACACCCATCTCTATCAGATGGTATACACGATGACCTTTCTAATTTGAAGAGAGTTCGTGAATTTGTATTTAATGCTTAATGTAATTTTTATTAAATAGTAAATTTTCTTTTTTTTAACTAATAAAATTGATATATAATTACTGTTGTAGTATCCCGATTTAATGTCATCTCGATAATTAATCTCATCATTTTACCTTTTATTTGTTTCTTATTCAGCCGTTTTTCGTGTCATCCTCTCAAAATATGCAATTTTTTGAGTGGTGTCAAGACTCAGATGTGGCATGTTGTTATAACACTCAACAACTTTGTCCAAATCAAATCCAAAATGTTTGTATAGTTTGTCTGTTGAGCCAAACCAGCGTTCAATCTTACCATTGGATTGTGGTCTTTTTACCCTAAACAGTATATGTTCTATGCCTCGTTTCTTTAGTTTTTCTCTAAATTTGTATTCCTTTTCCTTATTAGCACAGAATTTGATTCCAGGATCAGTCATCACTTGTTTCGGAACGCTCCATTCGCGTATTGCACTGTCAAGTACAAACAATGCATTTTCTGTTGCAGCATTATTGAATTTGCCTCTTCCGACCACTTTTCTAGAGGCATCATCTACATATGCGATAACATGTTTTCCATCTTCTGTGTCTGTGTAGATTTTTTAAAACACTACTTCTAAAAGTGCTTAACAGAAATAAAATAATTATACTTAAGCGAGATTATAATCCTCATATCTGTAGTGTCACCTCAACTTTGCGTGAGCTAAGCATTCTACAACAAGAAGTAATCCAACATTTTTATAGTATTTCTAAAAGAATCTTAGCATAGTATATTTTTATAAGAAGACCATACTTTTTAATATATTAAATATAAAATAAAAATAGGTAGATAGTTAATAGGTAGATAGTTATTAAACCGCAAATAAGCTTAAAACAATTTTTATTCTTACAAATAAAAAGATTTAATAATATTCTTACAATATTTTAGTATTTCTAATATTATCTATACTTTTTCTAATTTCCTCTTATTTTGCAGTTTAACGCACGATCTAACTTACTGAGTATTTACTCAAAATAAAAATTTACATTTAAATATTGCCAAATTAGACCCTATTTTTGTCGTCGGAAGTTGTTTTGTATAGAAAAATGAGTACGTTTACACCATAATTTTTGTTTTATCATAATCATGAAATCTAGTTTTTATTTTCCATATTTATGCAATAAAAAATGCTTTATGAGGAAATGGCCTCTCTTTAGAACTGCTTTTTCAAATAATAGGGATGGTTTAACTAATAGGCCTTGTTTTTCATAATTGTGAAATGAGTTACTTTTTTTAGTTATGTTTTTGTTTCATAAATTTGAAAATCAATAAAACTGAATAAAAAATTTGTATATTTCATTTATATGAAAAACTGTTTATTGTTTGTTCTATAAGCTCCTCAATGGGCTTTTTAATCCATAAACCTTAGTGTGCAGTTCCTCCCTGACCTTATTATACATTGATTCAGAAAGTGAATCCAGATATGGCATTATGATCATGGGGACTGGCCTTTTTGTAGCGGAATAGGCTGGTTGAATATAACTAAATGGGTTTGTTTTGCTCCTAGCCTTTTATAGAAGTTTATTCTTTTAGCTGCGGTCGGACTTAATGTTTCAGGTTCAACTTCTATAACAACAGGAAGCTTTAGATTTTCTTTCAACATCATAAATGCCTATAACCCATAGCCTCTGCCCCTGAATTTTTTCTTTATTGCGAAATGCAATACTTCTATTATCAGTACCCTTTCGATCCTTAATGCGATAAAATAATGATGGTAGATTCATAAAATATGGATACTTTTCAAATAGTTCATATCTATATATAATCATTAAAAATAGTATCAGTGAAACGCATGTAAATATAAATGGCGCTATAAAAACCGTTGCTTTTCCAGTGTATACACTAAAATATATTCCAAAAGTCCAAGAGAATATAACGAGTACTAATCCAATTGCAATGAGCAACCTTGCTGGATCCCCTAATGGATGTCTTTTAAGAGACGTAATTACCGTATTTAGTAGACGAAACGCAGCTATTTATGCTTTTTTAGATTAAGTACTTAAATTTTACAAAATAATTTTATATTAATAAAGTAAAACCTTAATTTTTACCCAATTACTTCCTTTTTAAATCTTTTTTTATTTTATTATTAGTTATAATCTCAAATATCTGAATAGGGGTCATATCAGCATCAATGAATTTATATCCCTCTTTTTTTGCCCAGATGTTATCCTCTTTAACCATCTTCACTATTTTATCCTTCTGCTCTTTAGTCTCCCCAAATCTGTGATAAGCATTTTTATCATTCAGCCTCCGCTTTACCCTTTTTAATGCTAATTTTTCATCTTCATAGAGCCAGAATCGCTTTCCAAACCAACGCTCCATGTGTTCTGGAACAGGACCTCCGAATAAGTACATCTCTTTATTTCTATTATCATTAATTAATTTCTTTAGACGTTCCATATCTGGAGTCCATTCAAGACCTAACTTTTCAGCCCATTTATTAACTCTTTTTCCTATTCTAGGTGGCAATTTAATCTTTTTGCCCATTTTATCACGAAAAAAGCCAACAGTCTTATCCCCATCGTAAGCATTCTTTCCTTGTTCTTGAAAATATTTACATAATGTTGTTTTTCCAGATCCTGGAGGACCTCCGATGAATATATGCAACTTTTTTGAATGTACCATTTTATCACATAATATTATATTATATCTTTTTTAAAATAAAAATCATTAGTTAAATTATTATATTATTTTTTAGCCATAAGTAATCTTACCTTATCTTTATTTATCCTAGAATTATATGATTTTATATTTCTTTCATTTGCAGATTTAAATTCATCATTTTTTATCGATGTACTTACTATTGCTCCATCTGAATAAGTTAAAATATCATTTTTTTAGAGTATGGCGTCGAGAAGTTTATCAAAGCCCTTTTAGAATCGATGTGTTTTATGATAATTCTCTACATGTAGACACTATCGGACTTTAATTCTGTAGACTGTTTTCTTGTTTCAATTTTTTTTCTGCCATAATA
>JBMFWW010000005.1:0-9372 GCA_049964835.1 Candidatus Micrarchaeia archaeon
GGAGCATAAGTATTTAAATTTTTAGTTTTCTAATAATAATGGCATACATGTCCAAAAAAATAGTTAAAAAATACAAAAAAGAGACTCACGGTCAATCAGCAATGGAATACCTAATGACATACGGTTGGTCAATACTTATTATTGCAATTGCTCTTGTTTCACTCTTCGAATTAGGATACTTTAACACAAGTAATATTTCACGAAGTGCATGTTTATCACAAGTAGGTTTTCTATGTACAAATCCAATTTTAAATTCAACTGGTAATCTTACATTAACCGTTGGAAATAATCAAGGAGGAAATCTTGTAGTTACTGGGCTTGGTTGTTCTAATTCATCTGCAGCTCCAACAGTTTATTCTCCAATACTTTTGACATTAGGCGAGGGTCAAGAGAAAAATGTAACATTTATGTGCCAATTGCAATCGCAAAGTTTAGGTTCATCATTTAAAGGCTCTTTATGGTTAAAATTAAATAATGGCCAACAAGAAGAGTTAGGAAGTACATCAGCAACTGTATCTACTGGAAGTCCAACCGGATCTAGTGGGAGTAACGGACAAGGAACAATATATCTTTCAAATAGTGAATCTGAATCAAACAATGTAATACAATTAAACTTAGCAAATGGTAATATAATAAATTCGATAAGTTTAGGTGAAACGCCTCTTGATGGTCCTATTTCTGTTGCATTTTATGATCAAGATTTATATATAACCAATCAATATGGTGGCCAATATGGTTCTGGAAATATAATCATCTACAACACCCAAACAAACCAATTCTCCTCAATCGACTCACCTCTTTTCGATCGTCCTCAAGGAATAGCCTTCTCCGGAGCGAATGCATATATAACAAATCTATATGGAGGTTTATTACAAACTGGAAATATAATAACTTTAAATATTTTCGACAATATAATAACAGGTTCACCACGTTTTACAAATAATAATATGCTTTATAATCCTTCTTCAATAATTTTAAATGGTAGTTTAGGATATCTTATGGGTGAACAATATGGACAATACGCATTATTTACATTTAATCCCTTTAATAATGAGGTAAATAAAATCAGTTCTTATATTAATTACCTCGGTTCAACTCCAAGTTTAAGTATTTATAATAATAATTTATATATGGTTTATTCGTATACTCCTGATCTTTTATCTGGTAATTTATTAATCTACAACACCCAAACAAACCAATTCTCCTCAATCGACTCACCTCTTTTCGATGATCCTCAAGGAATAGCCTTCTCCGGCGCGAATGCATATATAACAAACCCAAATGGTGGCCAATATAACTCCGGCAACTTGCTCATCTACAACACCCAAACCAATCAATTCTCCTCAATCGACTCATCTCTTTTCGATAATCCGGAATATATAACAAAATCAGGAAGTGATCTTTACATCTACAATAGTGGCAATAGTAATATTCTAGTTTATAATCCATCACAAGATGCGATAGTAAATACAATAACTTCGGTATCCCATGGTTATTCAATAACTGGTATGTCTAATACTTAGTTTTACTAAAAACATCAATTTTGATTTACGTAAAAATTAAATATACATTTAAATATCTTTAAATAAAATACATATTATTATATAAAAGTATAAAATAATAAAAAATTTTAAAAAGAGCAGAAAAAATTCTAATTTAGATGTACATACACATACTTATCCAAAAAGTATTTAAATACGTTTGACTATAAATATTGAGTATTCTGTAGGCCTTAATATTTAAGGCAATGTGTGCAAGATTTTATCGTTGCATAACTCTTAACATTTGTGGACACAAGTTGTCTAAACGCAGTAAGAGAAAAATTGGAATTTAAAATTGGTGCTATAAAATGGGCGCTTATAAATACATAAAGGAAAACTTTCAAAAGCAATACAAAAATAGAGATTCTATACTCAAGAAAAGGGTTTCAGAATGGGGTAAGGAATCATCTATAGTTAGGTTAGAGAAGCCAACAAATATAGCAAGAGCAAGAGAATTAGGCTACAAAGCAAAGCAAGGTGTAGTTGTAGTTAGATGTAGTATAAGAAAAGGTATGAGAAAAAGAGAAAAGCCTAGAGGCGGAAGAAAACCATCAAAGAACGGAAGATTTTTTTCATATGTAAAATCGTTACAGTCGATCGCAGAAGAAAGAGCTTCAAGAAAGTACATGAACACAGAAGTCTTAAACTCTTATTATGTCGGAGAAGACGGAAGATATAAATTTTTTGAAGTTATACTTTTAGACGGAAGCCACGGTTCAATACTTTCCGACAGTCTTTATAGCGATGTTGTAAGTTCAAAAGGAAGAGTATTCAGAGGGCTTACAAGTTCTGGTATAAAGCACAGAGGTTTATTACATAAAGGTAAAACAACTATAATTTCAAGGCCAAGTGTAAGATCTGCACAAAGAGGAATAAGGGTATAATAAATGAGTTGCGCAAATCTTAATATTGACTTAAAAGATTCAAATCAATATATTTCAATACTGCAAAGTGATAAAGATATAGATTCAGGAGTAAATTTTAATAAAACAGATAACGGCTTAAAAATAGAGTTTCATGCAGAAACTCCAAAGGCCCTGCTTTCTTTAATAGGAAGCACGATCAGAAAGATAAGAGTAATAGAAAATGTTTCAGAAATATCAAAGAATTAAACCGTGTGAGTTAAATGAGAAAAGGTTCATTAGAATATTGGCCACATAGGCGCGCTAAAAGACAAATGCCTAGAGTTAGGACCTTTGCAAATCAAAAAGATGCTGCTTTGTTAGGTTTTGTAGCTTTTAAAGCTGGAATGACACATTTATTAATGATAGATGACAGCGAATCACCTGCAAAAGGAACAGAGGTTTCAAGAGCTGTGACCGTTCTAGAAATTCCAAAGGTTTACATTTATGGTATTAGATCATATAAAAAAGGATACATCTACAAAGAAATAGCCAATGAAGTTTACGATGCCAAATTAGCAACAAATGTAGGTATTAAAGCTACTAAAAACACAGAACTTTCAAAGATAAAATCAAAATCTGATGCTCTTGTAGATATTGCTGCGTTAGCATATCTTGATGCAGGTTCATTAAGTTTTGGTAATAAAAGAATAATGCGTTTTGAGGTTCCTATAAGTGGATCAGATATAAATACAAAGCTTACATATGCAGAAAGTATACTAGGTAAAGAGGTAAAAATCTCTGATTTTATAAAACCTGGAGAGTATATTGACATAACCGCCATATCAAAAGGAAAAGGATGGGCAGGAGTAATAAAAAGATTTGGAGTTTCAAGGCAGTATAGAAAAGCAACCGGAAAGGTAAGGCACGTAGGTACTCTTGGAGCATGGCATCCTCCTAAAGTTCTTTTTACAGTTCCACATTCTGGTCACAAAGGTTATAACTACAGAACAGAAATAAATAAAAGAGTAATAAAGGTAGGAAGTGAAAAGGACGTGAACACAATAAATATAAAAGGAGGATTTACAAATTATGGCGTTTTAAAGAATGACTTTATAGTAATAGATGGAAGTATACCTGGCTCTTCAAAAAGATTAATAAGAATAAGAAAGGCTGTAAGAAGTACATCAAAAATAAAGGAGCCAAATGTCGTTTATACATCTTTAGAGTCTAAGCAGTGAGCTAAATGGAAGTAAATGTTTATAATATAAATGGAGAAAGTTCTGGAAAGATAAAGTTACCAGAGGTTTTCTCAGAAGAGTTCAGAGAGGATCTGATAAAAAGAGCAATACTAAGCGAGCAAAGCAAAGAGCAGCAGCCACAAGGCCATTATCTAATGGCGGGTTTAAACACTACCGCTGTTTATGTAGGAAAGTACTCCGGATATAGAAGAGGAAGACATATGGGTATAGCCATAAGACCAAGGCAAAAACTTGCTGCAGGGGCAATGGGAGCTGTTAGAAGAATACCTTCTAGTGTAAAAGGAAAAAGAGCACATCCACATAAGATAGAAAAGATAATTGAAGAGAGAATAAATAAAAAAGAGTATGTAAAAGCAATAAAGTCCGCAATAGCCGGCTCCGCAAATAACATTGCATTGAAGAAAAAGCATATCTTTCAAGAAGAGTTCCATTCACCAGTAATAATAGATGATTCTATTGAAAGTATTTCAAAATCAAAGGAAGTTATGCAATTAATTAAAAAATTAGGCCTATCTAATGATATTGAAAAGTCACATAAACCACGTTTAAGGAAAGGACTTTCAAGAAGTTCAAACAAAAGACGTTTTAGAAAGTCAATATTAATTGTTACAAAACCAAATTCAAAGATAGAAAAAGCAGGCAGAAATATTCCTGGAGTTGATGTTTGTACAATAGACTCATTGACAGTTAATAAATTAGCACCTGGAGGTTTGCCTCGTTTTGCAATATGGAGCAAAGGAGCTGTAGAGTCCATAGAAACACAATTAAAAAATAAGGAAAATAGTTGATTAGATGAATGCATTAGAGTATCCAATAGCAACAGAAAAGGCGCTTAATCTTGCCGAAAGAAACAATACAATAATATATGTTGTTTCAAATAAATCAACAAAAAAAGATATTAAAAAGGAGTTTGAAGAAACTTTTAAGGTTAAGATAGAAAAGGTTAATACAGTTAACGAGCCAAATAACATAAAGCGTGCTTATATAGTACTTAAAAAGGAGTATCTCGCTTCAGAGATAGCAAAGAAATTAAAATTAGTGTGATAACAAGGTGAAAAGATGGGAAAACGATTAAAACAGCAAAGACGTGGAAAAGGCAGTAATGTATACAGAAAACCTGCAAACCACTTTAAGGCTGATGTTTTATTTAAAAATCATAACTCTCAAAATAAGGTTGTCGGAGAGGTAGTAGAGTTCATAGACGACCCTGGACATACCGCTCCATTAATGAAGATACTTTATGAAGATTATACAACTTCAACATTAATAGCACCTGAAGGAATAAAGATAGGAGATAAGATAGAAGAAGGAAACAACGCATCATTGACATTAGGAAGTGTTCTAAAATTAAAAGAAATACCAGACGGAATGCCTATATACAATATAGAGTCATTTCCAGGAGATGGCGGCAAGCTTACGAGAGCTGCAGGAACATTCGCAACCGTAGTTGCGCACAACAGCAATTCGGTAACAGTTTCTATGCCTTCAAAACAAAATGTAGATTTTAGTCCAGAGTGCAGAGCAGAGATTGGCGCTGTGGCTGGAGGAGGAGCAAAGGCAAAACCAATAATGAAGGCCGGAAAGAACTTTTATATTAAACATGCAGTTAATAGAACATGGCCAACCAACAGAGGAGTAAAATCAAACCCTGTGGATCATCCTTTTGGAGGAAAGCAACACCACAAGGGAGCTTCAAGTATGACCTCAAGAAATGCGCCTCCTGGAGCAAAGGTCGGCCATATAGCGGCTAGAAGAGTAGGTAGAAAGAAGAGAGGATAAATATGGCAAGGCAGTATAAATTTAGAGGAAAAAGTTTAGAAGAGATAAAAGCATTAGACTTAAAAGGATATTCAGAACTTCTTAACTCAAGGCAAAGAAGGTCAATAAAAAGAATGGGCCATGAGTATAAAGAGTTAATAGCAAAAGTAAATGAAGCGATAGAGAGCAAAAGCGATAAGCCAATAAAAACACATATACGTGAAGCTGTAATACTTCCAAATTGGGTAGGTTTAAGATTCGGTATTTATAATGGAAAGGAGTTCAAGGATGTACTAATAACTGAAGAGATGCTTGGTCATAGATTAGGCGAGTTCTCATTTAGTACAAAGAGAGTTATACACTCAGCTCCTGGAATCAGGGCTACAAGAGGTAGTAAGTTCTTAGAGGTGAAGTGATGAAATACTCATTCAATATAAATGTAAATAAAGATTCAATAGCATATGCTTACAAAGAGGACATAAATGCCAGTTATAAAGATTTAGGAGCAGTGTGCGATGCTGTAAGATATCTAAAAGCTAGCAGCGCAGTAGCATTAACCGAAAAGCTTTCAAGAATGGAAATGCCAATACCTTTCAGACGACATAACAAGCATATGGGAGCTAGGCATGAATTGCACGGAAGGAAAGGAAAGTATCCTGTAAAGGCAGCAAAGGAGGTAAGGCTTGTACTATTAAATGCGATAGCAAATGCCAATAATAAAGCACTATCTGGAGAAGATTTAATAGTTCTACATGCAAGTGCAAACAAAACACAGATAATCAGAAGACAGCCTTCAAAAGGAAGCCTTGCTTGGGGGCGCGGAATGTATGGTAGATCTGCACTTATGCATAGTGATATTGAGTATGCAAAGATAGAGATAATTCTTGGCAGTCCAGATGAAAAAGAACTTACTAAAAATATGAAATATTTCATAAATAAAAAATCAAAGATATCAAAGAAATTTGAGTCAGTCGAAAGAGTTGTAATAAAAAAGAAAAAAGATGATCCAAAGAAAGAAAAGGAAAAAGCACAGTCAAAAACAGATGAGTCTAAAATTAAAAAAGAGCAAAATCAAAATCCAAAGCATGAAAAGGAAAAGACAAGTACACAAAGTAATTCAGTTACAAAAAACTTAGAACATGAAAATGAACCGAAGGCTGAGTCAACAAAAAATGACGTTAAAGAATCAAAAGATAAAAATGAGTGAATTTTGTGGTAGTAGAAAGAAAGTTTATATCAGATCTTATAGTTAAAGCAAGAATTTCAAGATACTTAGAGGTAAAGCTCTCAAAGGCAGGCTTCTCAAGAGTAGAGATACAAAAGACACCAATAATAACTAGAATAACTCCTTATGTAATAAATCCTGGCAGAGTAATAGGAAGAGGCGGAGAGACGATCGACTCGCTTACAGAAACAATGAAAAAGAAGTTCAAGCTTGAAAATCCACAAATAAGCGTTGCACAGGTTGTAAATCCAAAGCTAGAGCCAAGACTAGTAGCTAAATCAATAGCAAACTCTCTCGAGAGAGGCATAAATCCTAGAAGATTAATACATACAGCAATAAAAGAGATAATGGAAAATGGCGCTCTTGGAGCAGAGATAATAGCAAAAGGAAAGCTCGCTGCGAAGGGCGCTAGAGCAAAGAAGATGAAGGTAAGATTAGGATACCTGCCTAAATCAGGAAACGCTTCAAAACTTGTAGATGTAGCACAAATAGCCTCATATCCTAAATATGGAGCTATTGGAGTAACAGTTAGAATAGTGCAGCCAGGAACAAAGTTTCCAGACAGAGATGTTAAGAAGGTCGACATACCTAAAAACATAGCAGCAGCAGGCATACGTGATAATAAATATCCAAGAAAATAAGAATAAAAAGATAATAAACAAAAAATAATAAAAGTTTAAATATCTTTTTCGACATAATGATACTTATGAAAATAAAAGAACTTAGAGCTTTATCAAATGAAGCTTTAATTGCAAAGTTAAGCGAGTTAAAACTCGATAAGAGCATAGAGAAAAGAAAGATAGTCTCTACTGGAGTTTCAAGTAAGCAGGTTAAATTGCGAGAGATGAAAAGAACTATTGCTCAAATACTGACTCTTCTTAAGGAAAGAGGTGCGGCAACCTAATGCCTGATATCTGTCCAAAATGCGGTCTTCCAAAAGAGATCTGCGTATGCGATGTTCTTAACAAAGAGACAAACAGAAAGATAAAGATATACACCGAAAAGAAAAAGTTCAAAAAGTATATGACAGTTGTTTCTGGTCTTACAGGGGATGAGATGGACAAAACAGCTAAGGAACTAAAGCGAATGCTTGCCTGCGGCGGCACATCAAAGAATGGAATAATAGAGCTTCAGGGAGAGCACAAAGAAGCTGTAAAGAAGGCCCTACTATCTCTTGGATATCCTGAAGAAAGCATCGACGCTGCTTGATATAAATAATAATTATAATAATTATCAACATTTTTATTCTTGAATTCTTCTTATCCTTTTAATTATTTTGTTTCTTTTTTATAACCGTGCTGCTGGGACAGATTTTATTCAGTACACATTTGTCACAGAATGTTTTCTTAGCGGTGCAAGTATCTCTTCCTAGCGCAATAAGTAAATTAGATGAAATCTTCCAATATTTTTTTGGTAGTTTTTTCATCAAATCTTTTTCAATAACCTTAGGTTTTTTACTTTGCGTAAGACCCAGCCTTTTTGAAACTACTATACAATGCGTATCTATTGCTATTCCAAATTTAGATATTCCAAAACCCTCATTTAAAATGACGTTTGCAACCTTTCTTCCAACTCCCGGTAGCTCCATAAGTCCATTTATAGTTTTTGGAACAGTTCCATTGAATTTATCAATTATTATTCTAGAAGATTCTCTTAGATGCTTTGCCTTTGTCTTATAATAATTCAAGCCATTAAGATATCTATAAAGTTCTTTTAAATCAGCATTTGAATAATCATTAAATGTCTTATATTTTTCAAACAATGTTTTAGTAACTTTATTTACCTGATTGTCATTGCATTGCGGTGATAAAAGAACAGCAACAAACAACTCTGTAAGATTTTTATGCAAAAGCTCTGTATGCATCTTGTCTTTGTATCTTTTTCTTAGCTTCTTTATTACATTTACTGCATAATCATAATCAGTATCCATAAATATAAATTGCTTAAAAAGAAATATATAATCTATTAAATAACCGGTGTTTATATTGGAAAAATCAAAACGTTTATATCTTATAGGAATAGATTCTGCACCTTTATGGCTAGTTGAGGAGCTTTCAAAAAATAATAATTTAAAAGGTTTTAGTACATTTCTTGAAAAAGGAATGATAACTGAGATTGATTCTACAATGCCACCTATGACTGGAGCCGCATGGCCAACTATATATACTGGAAAAAATCCATCTGAGCATGGTGTCCCTGATTTTTTTGAGATGAAAAGCGACTACACTCCAGACCTTGCATTCTATAATGATGAAAAAACACCTCCTTTTTGGAAAAAACTAACTGAGAACAATTATAAATGTCTTGTAATAACACCTGCGATGGTAACTACTCTCCCAACATATAAAAATATAGATTTTATAAGTGGTTTTCCATTAAAGGCAAAAACAAATTCCGTATTGATGCAGTCTCTAATGAAAAAGTATGACTTTACTGGGGAACCCGATATAGAAAAAGATATGAAAGCAGGCAAAATGTCTGAAGAGGAAGCAGTAATACACTTTACAAAAAGTATAAATTCTAGATCAAAGATTGCAATGGAAGCAATGAAAAAGAATAGTTATAATTTTGTTTATGTATGCTTTACCGAGACTGACAGACTTCAGCATTTTGTTCTAAACAAAGAAAATTACAAAGAACTTCTTTTACCTATCTACTCCTCAATAGACAACTTTATCAAGTTTTGCATAGATCGTGCAGAAAAAGAAAACGGCGTTGTTATGTTAATTTCAGATCATGGTGCA
>JBMFWW010000005.1:9419-10316 GCA_049964835.1 Candidatus Micrarchaeia archaeon
TAACTTTGCTTATTTAAAAGAGAGTGTAATAAAGAGCATGGAAAAAACAAGTACCTCGAAAACCTCTCTTTCTTATTCAGTAAGAGAAAAAGTTATGAAAACAAAATTAAGAAGAGTTTATGATAAGCTTCCTCATACTGCTAAAAAGGTAATTCATAAATCTGTAGGAACAGTTTTATCATCAGCATCTTCTTCAGATTACACACGACTTCATCTATTTGATTATGAAATGAGCAAAACAATCGCATTTGCAGGAATATCAAATATAAATGTAGCTACAATATTCATAAATGATAAAAGATTTGAAAAAGGTATAGTAAAACCAGAGCAAATATCTACAATAAAGAAGAGGCTTGCAAAAGAATTAGTAACAATAACAGATTCAAAAGGAAATAAAATAATAAAAAATGTTTACGACGCCCTTCTTTATTACAATAAAAAACCACAATTTATAGCTCCAGATCTTTTTGTAGAGGCGATGCCTAATTATTCTATAGATATATTCAACTTTTCAAAGAAAACAATATTCATGAAGCCGGAACCTCCCAAGCGTGGAGATCATACAAGAATGGCTATATTTGGCGCATACACACCAAAATCTAAACCAAACATATCTAATATAAAAATAAATCAAATAGCTGCTACAATACAAAAATACTTCAATTTATGAAGTTTCAAAAAGTTTAAAAAATATAAAAAGAAGAAATTAAAAAACAGAAAAATCAAAAAGTTCAAGTCTTAAAAATTATGCTTGTTACGAGTTTTCCTTCTAATAGGCGTTCTATAATATCCGCATAGCTCTGTAAGTTTTCATCATTATCAAACTGCTTTGAAAACTCCAAAGCATTTCTTGCAAGCTCTTTTCTCAATGACTCCCTTTTGTATAAATCGTAAAAT
>JBMFWW010000005.1:10495-12279 GCA_049964835.1 Candidatus Micrarchaeia archaeon
TGAAACAAAAAATCCTGCAGAGTTATACATTCTAACAAGATTCTTTTCATCCATGTAACTCATGAACTTTATATTTTTTTCTAATGAGTTAATCTTCACATACTCTTTGTATTTTTTTTCATCAGGCCCATTTCCTATTATTGTAATTAAATGCTTGCCTCTAAGCTCTGGATTAAGCGTAGCTACTCTCTCTATTCCTTTTATAAGAAGCCCTACCTTCTTTTGCTTCTCATCTAATCTTCCAACATATATTGCGCTGTTTGTTTTATTACCAACAAGAATAATCTTAAATGCCTTATTAGGAGTTATAGGCAGATAACACAGCTGCGTTTTTTCTTTGAAATACGTCTTTGCAAATCTGTACTGATTTGCAGACAGTGCAATATAACACGTTAACCATTTTTTCATCCTAGATATAAGATACTGTCTAATGATCATCTTAGGAAGAAGCTTTTTAACTTTTGCATTTTTAAAGTTTAATAAAACATTTCCTCTATCTACATAAATATACTTCGCATTCTTGCTTTTTCCACCTATAAGATACTTTATTACAAAAGGTACATCCCTTATAGAGTTCATTAAAACTGCATCGTAGCGTGTTTTTTTCATCTTTACTAAATCAATACTTTTAATATTAGGATCTATTTTTTTAAAATCTGCAAAAAGTTCTACATTGTACTCTTTATTTTGTTTTAGGTAACTGTATATATCATAAGTAGCGTTTGCAGCGCCACCAAAGGTTTTAAAAGAGCCAGACTCCATCACTAAGATATTTTTCATTTTATCATATCTACGATTCCTATGCCTGAAAATGTGTCATTGTCATAAATTGCAAATCTTCCAAGCTCAGGTATTTTATCAAATTTATCAATATATATTTTATCTTCGATTCTTATTAAAACCTTTGCCGCAGATAATGGCTTTATTTTGTTTTTGTTTACCT
The DNA here is from genome assembly GCA_049964835.1 of Candidatus Micrarchaeia archaeon. Lineage (GTDB taxonomy): Archaea > Micrarchaeota > Micrarchaeia > Micrarchaeales > CABMGC01 > JAJZOD01. The sequence continues at coordinate 11,439 of JBMFWW010000005.1, forward strand.
CCTCTCCAGTTTTCAGATCTATTGTTTTGTTTATTTTAATGCTTTTGCAGTTTACTTTAGAACCATTTATCAATACTGATAGATGTCCATTCATATTTCTTATAAAAAATACTGTCGCTAGTATCTCTCTAGATGGTTTTTGTTTGTTATCAAGTCCTATAAGAACCGAACCTCTTATAGTACTTTTTGGCTCATTTTCAAGTGCAAACGCAACATTTTCACCAACGGTAGCTTTTTTAACAGAGTCTCCTCTTACTACAATATTTTTAATGTTAGTTATCTCTTCAGAAGGCATAATTTTTAACGATGTATTTTTTTCTATAGAACCAGAAAGTACCTTTCCTGTAACTATTTTTTTGTCATTGCCTAAAGTTCCTTGCAGTAAAACTGCGACTTCATTTTTCTTTTCTGGACTTTTGTTGGTAAGTTCTATCAAAGAGTTTATCAACGCTGACCCTTTATACCAACTCATATTTTTACTTTTTTTAATAAGCATTTCTCCAGTATATGCAGATATAGGCACAAAATCAAGATTCTCCTCTTTGAAACCTATATTTATAAGATACATCAAAAGCTCCGATTTCATCTCTTCAAATATCTTTTTATCATAACCTGCAAGGTCCATCTTATTTATCGCAACAACTATCTTTTGTATGCCTAACATTTTTGCTATGAAAAGGTGCCTTCTTGTTTGCATCTTTATCCCTTCATCCTTTTTTGTAGATACCATAAGCAAAGCAGCATCAGCATATGACGCACCGCTTATCATATTCTTTGTAAGCTCTTCATGTCCCGGCACGTCTATGAATTCAAATGCAAAGTTTCCATACTTTATTTGGAC
>JBMFWW010000005.1:12618-22039 GCA_049964835.1 Candidatus Micrarchaeia archaeon
TCTTTGCATTTGATTTTATTGGAACTGTGCAGTGAGTACAACCCAGACTTCTATATCTAAAGCCATTTCTAGAGAAATAGAGAGGATTCATTGGTATTTTTTCTCTTTTTGTATAATTCCAAATATCTATCTCATTCCAATCAAGCAAAGGATGTACTCTAACATGGCCCCCTCTTCCTAATTCTGATAGATAGTTGCCCCATACCTCTGCAGGTTGGTTCTTATAATTCCATTTAAACTCCTTTGTCCTTGGACTTACATATCTTTCCTTAGCTCGTATTCCGTGCTCGTCTCTTCTTATTGATACTATGAGCGCGTCAAAGCCACGTTCTTTCATCAACTTTTTAAGTGCAACAGTTTTATTTGCTCCACAGCAGGCAAAGCCTGACATCTCTGGTTTTATCTCGCTTTTTGCCACAATAAGATCAAGATTCCATTTCTTTGCAAGCTCATCCCTGAATTTGTAAGTTTCTGGAAAGTCTATTCCATTGTCTATGTGTATTACGGGAAAAGGCACCTTTCCAAGAAAAGCCTTTCTAGCCAGCATTAGCATAGATGTACTATCCTTTCCCATACTCCAAAGAGCTGCGACATTCTTAAAGTTGTTAGTTGCTTCTCTTATTATATAAATACTTTTTTCTTCAAGTTCTTTTATATCTTGTATAATCATTTTATCAACCAAATTAATTATTTAGTATTTCTAGACCTACTAAGTATATTGTTGCTCCAGTTAGTTTTTTACCTTCAGTCATGAATATCGGTATTTTTCCCAACAATTTTTTCTTATCATCAAAGAGTTCAGCATAAGACTTTCTAAGATCTTGTTCATTGTTAATCTTGCCTTGTTCAAAAATTATTTTATAATATTTTGCATTGCTTTTCTTAAGATAATTTCTGAATTTTTCCCAATTCTCTTTGTTTTGTTTTTTCCATAACTCATTTTCTATATCTTTGAATGTATTCATTTAATCAACCAGTATAACCAAGCGCCTCTAATTTTTTAATGACTGTGCTTTTTTCATTTTTATCTTTATTTTCCATATCTATCATAGTTTCACGCAATACAAAGGTGACCCAATCTGAAACAGAAGAAAAACCAGTATTCTGTATGCTTTTTTTGATGTTGTCAAACAAAGGTTGCGGTATAGTTATAGTTGTATACTTCCTTGCTATCTTATTCGTTTTTTTATTAGGCATCTACTCACTTAATAATGTATTATAATGTAATTTAATGTTATAACATTAAGATATATAAAGGTATCTGTACTTTGGCTTTGCTAATATTTTCATTTCTGTTAATAAATTATGAAAGTTGCTAACATATTCCTTAAAAATACTATTATTTGGCAAATTACTATACTTTTACTTATTTTAGCTTAAAAATAAGAATAACTCTATAAATTAAAAATTACAAAAGCAGTTAGAAATAGCTAATTTCTAATTAAACCGTACAATTTATTGCGCATATCTCTTACTTCTCCTGGACCTCCAAAAACAAGTGAGCTGTATATTTGAATAGTATTTACTCCCATATCAATAATTTCATTAACATTTTTATGCGAGACTCCTCCTACTGCATTTAGAATAAAGTCATTGCCCATATCACTTCTATAATCATGAACATTTCTTTGTAGCGTACTAAAAATAGGTTCTCCACTCATACCTCCTGCACCCATTGTAAGCCTTTCATCTTTTACAGGTACTGTATTTATTGCAGTTATACCATCTCCAACTGTACTTAACCATCTACAAGCCAATTCAAAATTAGCCTTTTTCTCATTTTTATTTGTGTGCGGTGGCATTTTCAAAAGAAGAATTGTATTTGAAAAGTTGTCATTTTTAAATACACAGGTTAGTTCCTTAAACAAATCGTTTTGTAAAAAAACGCGCACTCCTTTTGTGTTCGGTGAGGAAAAGTTAGCCTCTATCATCTTTATTCTATGTGGTGTAAAGTGTGATATTCTTTCAACCATCATAGAAAATTGCATAATCTGAAGGTTTTGCGAATCTGAATCACCCGGTTTAACCGAAACACTTATGCTTATCGGAGTTGTGCCTTTATAATTTGCTATATTCCCTAATACATTTTCCACGCCTAACGATGGAAAGCCCAAACAGTTTATTATTGCTTGTTTTTCATCTAATCTTATGCATCTTCTTTTTTCAATGCCATTTTCAGTAATAACTTTAGGATTTTCACTATCTTTATACGGAAGAACAGTTCCAACCGTAACATAATCAAAAAGATTTGATAAAAAGTCTATTGCAACTCCATTTTTGTCAAAACCTGCAGCTAATCCGATAGGCCCCTCTAGTTCCAATTCCTTGTTATTTTTGCCCTTTAAAATAGTTTTTCTCCTATGCATTTTAGGTTTAAAATATCTACTTATCAGATTCAAAGCAATGGGATTATCATTTCTTCTCATTTTCTCCAAAGCAATCTCGTGCACCTTTTCAAACTCTTCATTTCTTATAATTGGGAAAATACCTTTCTTGTAAATTTTAGTAGCTAAACTTTCCATATTTTTCTTTGGTCTATTCAGATATTTATTGTTTGTGATGCATAGGACGCAGAGCTTTAGGATAATTTCTAATCTAATAATAATTAGCAAGTTCAAACAGCCTTATTTAAAAACTCCAAATCTGTCCATAAACCCTGTACGTTGTCGAAAAATGAGTTTTTAAACAAAATCAGTTCAAACAAAAAGATTAAATTCTTTTAAAATATAATACTTCTGGTTATTTAATGAAGATACTTCAAATGGATGTTGACAATATAACATTTGAGCCTGTAAAACCAGAAGCTAGTATATACGAGGATGTCAAAAAAGAAAGGCACTCAATAGATAATACATTAGTGATATTTGTAACCGTAGAAACAGGTGACACGGTAGAAACTGGAGATAAGGCCATGGATGATACATTTGAGTATATGAAAAAGCTTGCAAGAACCTCTCTTGTTATATATCCTTTTGCACATTTAAGCGGAGATCTAGCTCCGCCTAAAGAAGCGATGCAGATACTAGATCATATGTATAAGCGTGTTCCTTCAGAGATAACTACAGTTAAAGCTCCTTTCGGCTGGAATAAGAAGCTCATTTTAGACATAAAAGCGCATCCGCTAGCTGAGCAGTCTAGGAGCTATGGTGCTTCCGGTTCGGAGAAGGTATATAAGAAGGCTAAGCCGGTAAGCAGAAACACTTCGATAGTAAAGAAAAGCTCGTGGGCCGGCCTTCCAGAGCAAGATCATAGAACAATAGGCGAAAAGCTAGATTTATACAGCTTTCAAGAGATCTCTCCAGCTATGGTTTACTGGCATCCTCATGGCCATACAATTTATAGAGAACTCATACGCTTAATGCGTGAGCTAGAGCATAAGTATGATTATCTAGAAACTAGCACGCCTGTAGTAGCTAATCTAGCTCTTTGGCAGGTTAGTGGCCATCTAGATCATTATAAAGACAATATGTTCATATTCGATACCGATTCTGGAGAGCACGGGCTTAAGCCTATGAACTGTCCAGCAACAATAATGATATATAAATCAAAGAAATGGAGCTACAGAGAGCTTCCCTTTAGGACAGCTACATTTGATAAGCTATATAGAAGAGAGTTATCGGGAGTAGTAAGTGGTCTTTTACGTGTTCAAGAATTAACTCAAGATGATGGCCATATATTTATAAGGGAGGATCAGTTGCAGGAAGAGATATCTAACTTTTTGAAACTTGTAAAGGAAACATATTCTATCTTTGGAATGGAGTTCAAAGCCAATCTTTCAACAATGCCTGATGATCACATGGGAGACGAAAAGCTTTGGCAAAATGCTGAAACTCTCCTTAAGAAAGCATTAGAATCAAACGGTATAGAGTATGGCATTAAGGACAAAGACGGTGCCTTTTATGGCCCTAAAATAGATTTTGACGTTATAGATTCAATGGGCAGAAAGTGGCAGTGCTCAACAATACAATTAGATTATCAATTGCCACTGCGATTTAATCTTGAGTATACTGGAGAGGACGGTCTCGCTAAAACCCCTATAATAATACATAGAGCAGTTTTAGGTTCATTAGAACGATTCACCGCGGTAATGGTTGAACACTATCAAGGTAAGTTTCCTACATGGTTATCGCCTATGCAGGTAAGAGTTCTATCGATATCACAGCAAACAAACGATTACGCAGAAAAAATATACAAAGAACTCAAATTACATGGAATAAGGGCTGAACTTGACATTTCGGATAGAACCTTAGAGTATAAAGTTCGAGAAGGAATATCTCTAAAACTTCCTTATATCTTAGTTTTGGGTAAAAAAGAAGAGGATGCATCTAAGGTTACTGTACGTTCACGTTCCGGAAAACAAAAGTTCAATGTAGAGTTAAACGAGTTTATAACTGAGATAGAAAAGGAGATAAAAGAAAGATCAAAAGAACTTCGTTACTGATTTTCATATTTATTATTAGGTTTGATTACTTCTACAAAATTATAACTATTATTACTCCTATTCCTACTATTTCTTTTGATGCTATAAAATCACCTATGGTCTATCAAATATATATTATATGATGGTTTCTTTAGGACATTATAATTACTTATTCCAAAAGCTAAAGATGGTTCATAAGTTTTTTATATCCTTATTGGTATATTTAATCATAAAGTGTTATTTCATGAGTGAACTTTCAATAATAGTAGATAATAGGGAAAGAAACTATGAACTTCTTGAAGGTCTTTCACAAAGCAATGTAAAAATAGTTTTTAAACAACTTCCTGTTGGTGATTACATAATATCTGAAAGGATGTGTGTAGAAAGAAAAACAATAACTGATTTTGAAAGTTCAATAATAGATTCAAGAATATTTGATCAAGCTGATCGTTTAAGTAAAAGTTTTACCAAACCTATTCTTATCTTAGAAGGGGATATAAACAATACAAACTTAGGAAGAAATGTTATATTGGGAACAATTCTCACTCTTTATAGAAAGTATAGTATATTGGTTATAAACTCAATTTCACCAGAGGAAACATCTTATTTATTATTAAAATTTGCAGAAAAGGAGCAGTTAGAAGAAAAAAGAGAACCCAGATTGGCAGGAATTAAAAAATCACATTCTAATTATGAGTCACAGATAATACTTCTTAGTTCTATTCCAGGGGTAGGTACAAAATTAGCAATTAATCTTCTAGAGAAATTTAAAAGTATAAAAAACATAGCAAACGCTACCCCGTCAGAATTAATGGAGATAGAAAAAATAGGCAAGAAAAAGGCAAATACCATAAGTTTTTTACTTTCATCTAACTATACTACTGTTGATTAAAATGTCCAATTTCTTTAAAAATTTAACATTAAGTGGTGAAGAAAATGCGTTTATTCAATCAAAAACGCTTACTGATTTTGCATTAAAAGCAAATAAAGAATTCAAGGAAATGATAAACAACAATTCAAAAAGGAGCACGATATCTAAAATAAGAAACTTGTCTGCAAAGGAGTACTTTTCTTTATCACATATGATAACTTCTGGCTCAATAGCTCCAAACATTTTAGATGATATGCTTTTATTGATAAATAAGGAAGAAAGCATACTTGATTATCTTTTTGCATTAATGCGTCAATATCAAAGATATGGCTCCAACGATAAAAAAATAAACGAGTATTTAGACACTTCATTATTTTCATTCACTAAAAATGCAGATGAATCAATAACTCTTCTATCAAAAATGCATAAAGCCAAAAAATTATCAATGGTTAAAAGTTATCGTTCAAGAATAAAAGAAATAGAAAATGAGGTTGACATGTTTAGGGATTCACTGCTTGATTTTGCATACACTGTAAAAACTGACTTTAAACTTTTTTATCATATAACTGAATTAGCTTACTTATGCGATAGTGTAATAGATTCATGCGAAGATTCCTCTGATTTGTTTTTGAGTATAATGCTTTCAATACTATCATAAATTTAGTGACATCCCCCACCTGTAAATGGCGTGGACTTCCTTGTGGAATTTCCCGCTCACGTTGTTAAATAGCATAATCAAGGAACATATATACACATATATTAATAATTATTGCATATTTAATATGTTAAAGCAATAAATTATACAATTTAAAGGACTGTAAAAATGGTTAAAAAATTCAATAGGAAAAATAATCAAAAGGTTAAAAATAGTTTAACTTATTTTTTAATTCTTATTTTATTGCTTATGATTACTTTTTCTTTTTTTAATTCAATAAAAACATCAAAATCTACATTATCAGACAAAACGGGATCATTTTCTAAAAATACAATAAATATAAATGCAAATAACCAAAGTTCAAAAAGTAAAACTTCAACTCAAACAACATTTACCAAAACTGGCTATTTATTTCCATCAAACTACTACTCTTATTATGATGTTTTATTGGTGTGCAATCCTGCAAGTCAAGAAAGTATAGATGTTTGCAATTACTTTAAAAATGCAAGAGTAAGCGAAGGCTTCAACGTATCAAACATACTAAATCTTACAAATATACCTACCTCTGAATACGTTAACAATACAGTTACAAACTCTATACTCGAACAAATAAAAGAAAAGTTAAATACATCACATAACATACAGTATATTGTAACAACGGTAGGTGTTCCGTTAGATGATAATGCATACCCTGCGCTTGATGGAGTAGGATCATCAATCGATTCATTGATTGCAGACAATCTTACAAATAATCCAGCAGATCAATGTTCAAACTGCTATGGTGATGTTTATAATCCTTATTACTTATATATATATCGTCAACTTTTTGCTTATAACCCCGGATATATAAATCAGTATACTCTTGAAAATTATACATTCAACAACACAAATCCAAATTATAAAGGGATGTATATAGTTACTAGATTAGATGGGCCAACACTTCAAAGTATTTATAACTTAATAAACGATGCAACTAACGCTTCAGATGCAGATAAGCAAGGCTATGTGCTTTTAATAAGCAATACCACTAACTCTGGTTATCAAAATTTATATGGGCAAGATATAGCAATTACTAACATTTCACTAAATCAAATGGGTAGAAAGGCAGTTGATGTTTTTTCAACATTCCCAATAGGCTTGAAAAATTTAAGTAGTTATCTTTCATGGGGCTCAAATTGTGGTTGTTCTGCAGGCCAAAATTCAAGTAAATGGGATTACGGTTTTGTTCCTGGAGCTATAGGTGAAACGTATGTTTCTACAAGCGCAAGAACATTATTACAATATCCTTGGACTGGTGGACAATCCTTAATATCTGATTTAGTAATGGATAACATTACTGGTGTAAGCGGATATGTAAGTGAACCTTATGCTTATTGCTTAGAACAATCAGAAATGTTATATCCTCTTTATTTTGAAGGTTTTACTCTTGGAGATGCTTTTTATGCGGCAATGCCATGCTTAGAGTGGAAAAGCGTAGTTATAGGCGATCCTAAGGCACACGCCGTAATATTTACTGCAACTGCTCCAGTCCAACCTACTCTGAAACAACATTTTTCACCTGAAAATGTTATTTCCGGAGAAAATGTAACAGCAACACTGAATATCTATAATGAAAGTCCATATTTTTCGTTTGTAAATTCCCAATCAAGTAGTTACTCTATAAATCTAAGGGAAGGAACTTCTCAATCTTGTGCAAATGATAATAACTATTCTATTGATGAATATTCTTATAGTATTGGAATTTTTAATATAACGCATTCAGTATCCATCACAGCTCCAGTATATCTTTGCTTTTATTTACAACAAGTCGCAAGTACTCAAAACGGTTCGTTTTTGTATTCTCCAGTGATGTATACTCCCACAGTTCCAATATCTTATAATGGCCAAAGTCCATCAACATCCACATCAACAAGTATCTCAACAAGCACATCAACCTCAACATCTACATCAACAATAAAAACAACTATCTCAACATCAACAAGCACATCAACCTCAACAAGTACATCAACCTCAACAAGTACATCTGCCTTAACATCTACCTCAACATCTACATCAACAAGCACATCAACCTCAACAAGTACATCAACTTCAACATCAATAACATTGACTACACAAGCAACTACTTCAATAATTCCAACAACAGCATCTACAACAGTTTTAACAACTACTTCAACTACATCAACAATACAAACAACCTCGCAAACAACACAACAAGGTTCAATAACAGTTCCAACAACTACGGTTATACCATCCGTATCAACAAATCTACCTAATTTATTAGCAACAAATGGCGCAAATATAGGCATAGCTCCAGAGTTAACTCCAGAATATGGGCAGTATGATAATGGTTTTAATGTATTTCCATTTTATGTTAACTTTAATGGAAGTAAATTAGGAAATAAGCTGGTGTCAAATCAGCAGTGTCCTAATGGGATTGCAATAAATAACGGATTTACTGCAAATACATCATTTTGTAAATCACAGTTTATCGGAGTTCCAGATTTAAATGCATCCATAAATAATGGAATTATAATATCATATGTTAAAAATGTTTCAATAAATAACGGATATATAATCTGGTGCTGGTTACATACAGGTGGTTATTGTAGTCCTTCAGAAGAGGTATCAAATGGCATCATAAATTTATACTCGGATTCAATAGGCCAAGACGACAGTTTATACCCTATAGATATTATAACATCTAACAGCATAGAAAGTTATATCTATTATACCTTAAGTTATCTTGGAGTTGCGACTTATCCACCAAATGGTCAAATGCCAGTAACAACATATGGGAATGTAGAAACTTTTGGAAACTCTCAGTGTGGGAATATACCCAATTCATTAAAACCATTGACCGGTTATTGTATACCATTAAAGATAGAAAACAATCAAGTACTTAAATTTTCAAATAATAGCACTTTGATGATATCATTCAACGCATTAAATTACAGTAAATATCTTGCTCCTAACTTACAAAATATCTATTTATATAATAAGAGTTCAGGAAAAACAATACCGTCCTGGATACAGGGAAATGCTTCGAACGGGCAACAATATACAAATCTTAACTATGCTTCGAATATACTAATTTGGGTTAAACTGCCTGAATCTATTATAGGATTTTCTTCAGATCAAAATATTGCAATCGGAATAGGTAGTTATGTTCAACAATCTACAACAACTTCCATACCTTCTTCAGGTGGCGGTGGAAGCGCTGGTGGTGGGGGCCTACCACATCCTACAGTAACGCAAACTTCTTATGGCTATTTGGTTAGTAATATCGGTGTACCTGCAACATTTAATTTTGAATTTTGCGGAGAAGATGTTTTAGGAACACTAAACTTTATAAGTCCAGATACTTCTGGAATAACACTTAATAATATTCCATATACTATAATATCAAATTCAACTCCAATTTCTGTATTAAATAATCAGAGTTGTTCAATGCAATTATATAATATTTCATATATAC
>JBMFWW010000005.1:22046-35647 GCA_049964835.1 Candidatus Micrarchaeia archaeon
TATAATATCAAATTCAACTCCAATTTCTGTATTAAATAATCAGAGTTGTTCAATGCAATTATATAATATTTCATATATCCCGTTACAGCAAACAGTTGCAATAAAGTTTTTTGAAGTTCACAAAATCTCACAATCAAATAATACTATAAATACTACAAAAAATATTACAATAACAAAACCTACAAACATAACAATTTCAGAGTCTTCAAAGAATATTACATTTAAAAATAGAGTAGTAAATACAACCGTAAGTATATCAAATATTACTCCAACAATAATCCATAGCGTTAGCAACAACAATAACGTTTCATTATATATATCTTCAAAGTCAAATACAAACACAAAATTGAGTTTCTCAGTTCCTCCACTTTCTGATTATCCACTACCTAATAAATATAAAACTACAATTTCATTAGTAAACGTTACATTAAATAAAAGTTCAAATGTATCTACAAAATTAAACTCATCTTACAACTGCAGTATACCTTCAAATACAATAGAACCATTTATCTATACAAACGATCAATGGGTTCAAATTAATAATTATACAATAAATACAAAATTATGTATAATATCGGTTGTAATACCAAAAGATCCAATAATTGGAATTTTCACTAATTACACATTAAGTACACCATCTAATAAATCTATCACTTCTACACAAACAACTACTCAAATAACATCAGTAATAACAAGTACCTACAACTCAACCAGTAAAATAATAACTAAAAACGGTACCTCTACAGCAATAACTATTTCAAGTAACAATCCATTATATCTTGTTGTGTTTATAATTGCCGCATTGCTTGTAATTGCATATATACTTAAAGAAAAAATTCTAAAACAAAAACCAACAAAACCTACTAATATTCAAAATGAACTTAAAGAAGATAGAACCATTCAAAACAATCAACAAACAAACTATATCAGAGAAAGTAATGATACAGAAAGAAACATAGAAAATGATAACAAAAAAGAACTAGATAATAATGAAATTAGTAATGCCGAAGAAATTACAAATAATGAAAATAAAGAAAGCTCTGATGAAACCAATACAGAAAATACTGAAGGTCAAACTGATTCTAGCGAAGAAAATAATAATATAAATAATCAAGAAAATACTAAAGACGAAATAGATACTAATCCCGATGAAGTAAATACTCAAGAAAAATCTAGCGAAGAAGAATCTCAAGATGAGAATAAAAAAGAAAACCTTGAAAATAATAACAGTTTAGACAAAGAAAATAATCCTAATTCGGATTCAACTCAAAACACAAATATCGAACCTAAAAATAACGATGATACTGACTATAATTCTGATTCACACGACTTTTAATTAAAAATAAACATAAATGTAACTATAAACTTAATCTCGCCACATTAAACATATAATGGTAGTGTTGTCTTCCTCATTTAATAAATTAAATCCTAAACCATCAATAAGCAAAAGTGTGTTTTTTCTGATTTTTCTATCAATTTGCCATTTCCTGCTGCAAATTCATTGAAAACCTCCATATTGCTGTTCTTAAAGTCTGGAAATAAAAGCTCATTATTTTCGAGCTCATTTTTTAAAGTACTCATAAAATACCTTTTCAAGAAACATACTACTTTAGTAGTATGGCTTTATTAATCTTATTGTTTATAAAATAATTATAATAAGTTGCACTAACAGGAATGAGTAAATGTTTTACAATATTAATCTTACGCTAATTTACTTTGGAAATAGCTCATATGAGCTACTTACTGTATAGTTGCGGCTTTGCATAGTGATTAGCTATGAAGCAGGCAATAAAGGAGTCGTATAAGGCACATAGAGTAGAACGATTACTATTCGATCTGAAGTCATCCTTTGTAATAGTTGAAGGGAAGCACGATCTAAATGTGTTGAATAAATTAGGTATAAAATCATACACATATGAAAGTGTGATGCGCAAAATAAATGTCCCAACAGAAAAGGCTATTCTAATGATGGATTTAGATAGACGTGGAGTTGCAAAGGCAGAGATGGTTTCATCCTTGCTTTTAGGCGAAAATATAGCAGTAGATAATAAAACGGGCAGGTCTCTGCTTCTTCTTCTAAACACTATCCACGTAGAAGGAATACTTACTCCTGTTGAGCAGTTATTTAAAATAGAAAAACAAAACGTGATATAAATGGCGAAAACATATTTAGACATAGTAAAGTATATGGTAGAGGCAAAGTTCTCTATAAGCGGAATGGTAGACAAACCAGACATAATAGGTGCGGTATTTGGCCAGACTGAAGGTCTTTTAGGAGATGATTTAGATTTAAGAGAGCTCCAAAAGAGCGGAAAGATTGGAAGAATAGAGATAGATTTTCAACAATCAAACAACAAGAGCTTTGGAAAGCTTTTCTTACCTGCATCATTAGATAGGATAGAGACATGTATCCTTGCTGCAGCTGTAGAGTCTGTTGATCGTGTTGGTCCTTATGAATCCCAGTTCTCTGTGGAAAAGATAGAGGATACAAGATCTGAGAAAAGAAGAAAGATACTCACAAGAGCTAAGGATCTTGTAAAGCTACTGCTCAATACTGAGATACCAGATAGCAAGGAGCTAAGCGAGATGGTCCAATCTGACGTAAGAACTAGCGAGATAACTACTTATGGTCCAGAGAAGCTTCCAGCAGGTCCCGAGGTAGGAAAAAGTGCCGAACTTGTAATAGTAGAAGGCAGAGCAGATGTAATCAACCTATTAAGAAATGATGTTACTCATGTCATAGCAGTAGGCGGCGCATCAGCTGTTCCTAAATCAATAATAGATCTTTGTAGGCAAAAAGAGGTTACTGTATTCTTAGATGGAGATCGCGGCGGAGATATGATACTAAAGAACATATCCTCTGTTGCAGATGTTGATTATGTTGCAAGAGCTCCAGATGGTAAAGAGGTTGAAGATCTTACAAGAAAGGAAATAATAAAATCATTAAGAACAAAGATACCTTTAGATCAGTATCATCCTGGCTATAGGCAAAGACAAGAACCTGCTCAAGACTATTCAGAAAAATCTAATATGAATGAAAACAATAAACTCGACAGCAACGGTAGCAACAATAGTGGCAGCAATGGCAACAACACAAACAGCCAAAACCAAAGATTTACAAATAATAGGCAGGAGTACTCAAGGCAGAAAGATACTAACTCATATTCTTCATACAAAAGCAAAACAGAAGATAATAAGAGATATGAAAGCACAACAAAAGACACCCAAGAAAGTATGAAAACTGATGACGCTACGGAGCATACAAAACCAGCACTTGAAAGTGTAGTACTAACTGAGTATTTAAATGGTCTTGAAGCGCTTTCAGGTACTCTTAGAAGCAGACTTTATGACAGCACCGGAAATATGATGAAGGAGATACCTATTCGCGATCTTCTTTCTTCAGTTCAAGCTTCTAATGGTGTACATGCAATAGTTCTCGATGGTGTAATAACCCAAAGACTTGTAGAGTTGTCAATTCAAAAAGGTGTAAAGGCAATCTATGGCATAAGAGCAAATCCAATGCCTAAAAAGCATCAAGAGATACTGCTTTATACAAAGGAGCATGGGCAGGAGTAATTATTAATAATTATATAACTAAAACTAAAATTGCCTTAACTGTTCTATACTATTACTTTTGGTGTTTTTTGTTATAAAAGTTATGGGTATATTCTAGTTACAAAACCTCCATAACCTTCTTTTTATATTTATTTTTTAATTTAGTTTGTTTTGGAAATCGTTTTTTTAACAATTAGTGCTTTATTCCGAGTGTCATAAGTATAAATGCATATTTAAATGCTAGCGATTTATATCTTTCTTCATTTTTAGAACTCATTACATGTCCTCCTGAAATGTTTATCCTCAATAATAATAAATTATTATCACTTTTCATTTTTCTCATTTTTGCAATAAATTTTAATACTTCCAAATAATAAACTTTTACATCATTTATTCCAATAATTACAAGAATATTAGGATATCGTTGCGATTTAATATTTTCATAAGGAGAGTAAGACTTAATATAATTATAATACTTTTTTTTATTTGGGTTACCCCATTCTTTATACTCTCTTATGGTAAATGGGCGTTTTTTATCTGATATTTTACTTAATAACTCTACAACTGGTGATGTCATTACTGCAGCTTTAAATAATTCTGGTCTTTTATTTATTACAGATCCGATAAGCAATCCACCGGCACTAGCTCCTTCAATAACTAGTAACTCTTTAGATGTATATCTTTTAGCTATCAAATGTTCTGCACAGGCTACGAAATCATTAAACGTATTTTTCTTTTTTAATAATTTACCTTCTTGATACCATCGACTACCTTTTTCAGAACCTCCTCTAATATGTGCTATTCCAAAAATAACTCCTCTATCAAGCAAACTCAACCGCTCAACTGAAAATGTTGGTAAATAACAAATTCCATAAGCCCCATATCCCCAAAGTAACATCGGTTGCCTTTTATTTCTGTTTAACTCTTTTTTATAAATAATTGAAATAGGTATTTTATTTCCATCTTTCGCAGTAGCATAAATTTTTTCTGTTTTATAATTAGAACTATTATACTTTTTTATTTTATCTATCTCATTTAATTTTAAAATATTATTATCCATATCATATTCCAATAATGATTTAGGAATGGTAAATGAGCTATAAATCAAGCGTAAGTTTTTACTATTAAAATCTTGATATGTATCAAATGAAACGGTACACATTTTTTGGGGCATTTTAATAAATTTTTTAGTTCCTGTAACTATATTTAAAACAATAATTTTATTTGTTGCGTCTGAAATAACTTTAATTACTATATAATTACGAAATACCTTAAAACTATCTAATTTATTATTTTTATTATTTGGAATTAACGTTTTCCAATTTTCTTTTAGTTTGTTATTAACTGGTGTTCTAACTAACTTAAAATTAGGCGCATTTTCATTTGTTAACATATAAAAATATTTACCAAACTGTTCAATATAACATATACTTTTTTTGTTCTTATTGAAAAGTTTTAAATCATTCTTATAATCCCCTATTTGGATAAATCTTATTTCTGTAGAATCAATCCCAATCGAATATAAAAAAAGAAATTTTTCACTTTCAGATTTTTTAACAGATAAATAGTAATAAGCGTTTTTTTCTTCATATAATAACTTATTCTTTTTAAATTTATCTATAAAATTTGAAATATAAGCTCTATAAGATCTATATATTTTATCAATAGTTGTATAAACTATTGTGTTATCATCTAACCACTCTAACTCCCACACTCCGGTTATTTTTTTAATAATTTTATCTGTACTTATTTTTTTAATATATGTTATATACTCTTCTGTTCCTGTTGTATTAACTGAATAAGCAATAAATGTGTTATTTGTACTAATTTTAAAATCATCAAATAAAAAGTATTTATGTCCTTCTGCAATTTTATTAAGATCTAAAATAAGTTCCTCTTTTTTATTCAAGGAGTTTTTTCTAAAATATGTCTTATACTGCGCACCGTTTTTAATTTTCCAATAATACTCATACTCTTTTATTTTTATAACATTTGAAAAACTAATACTTTTATATCGATTTTTAATCTCATTATATATTTTATTTTGTAATTCAGAAGTCTGTGCCATTATTGAATTAGTATACTCATTTTCTTTTTTTATATATGCCTTAATCGTTTTTACCATGTTTATCTTCCACTAATGAACAATTATCCGCTTCATTTTTTAACTGTTTTTGAATTTTTCTTTATCGATAATACTTTTTTCATGTAATCTTATAAAATATATAAACACATCATTTATTAATTTAATCTTATTCAGCAAATAATGGTTTTATATGTAGTGGGCATAATGGCAAATCATTGTTTATATTTTCTTTATAATTCAAAACAGATCCAGTACGACAGTAATCAAAATGCTCACATTTTTTACATACATTCGGTATACTTGCGTTTCTTAACATTTCTAAATTTTTATTATTATTCCATAATTTGCTTATACCCTCTTGAAAGACATTGCCCAAAAAAGCTTTATTATGTGGTAAATCATATGTAGTGCTATAAGTTGATCCGTCATACAAAATATGTAAAACTCTTCTAGTATCTATTGTTCCATATAAAATATTCGATAAGTTCTTATCATATTCTAGATCCATATCCTCATAAATCAGAAAAGGGAAATTTGTACGTGAAGTTATCTTAACATTATATTTTTTACCAATTATCATGGCTTTTTTAAGAATTTCTTTAAAATCCCAAAAATCTATTCCATCTTTTTGGTTAATAGAACCAAAATCACTTTTACTCCAATGAAATAAAGTTATTGCTTTTATACCATTATCACACAAAAACTTTATAGTTTCTAATACTGAATCTTTATTATTTTTCGTAATTAAAGTTGTAACATGCGTTTTTAATCCCTTATTTATTACTCTGTCCAAAAAATTCAGTTCTTTATTTAGTGCTACGTTATTATTTACAATATCTGCATGTATTTTAGGCAAATGTGAGTGAAATGATAAACTAAATGATATATCATATTCAACTATCTTATTTATTAGATTTTCATTATACATTGTTCCATTGCTTGATATTGAAATAATCAAATCTCTTTTATAAGCGATATCCAAAAGCCATCCCAAATCCCTATATAATAAGGGTTCGCCACCTAGAATAGATAAAGAAAAAATACCATTTTCAACTAATTCATTCATTATGCTAATAGCATTTTTTCTACTTAAGCCATTTATTTTATTATCTAATCTATTCCCAATATAACAAAATTTACATCTTTCGTTACAAAATAATGTAGGATATAAATCTACTGTAGTTGGAGCTGAAAGTATATCACTTCTGAGAATCTTGCTTTTTAGAAATTTAATTTCGGATGAATCAAAAAATTCATATTTATTATTTTTTGCTACTTCAACTCCCCTACTAAAATCTAAATTTTTATTAGTTTTATAAGTGTATATTTTATCCTATTTATTATCATAAAATAAATAACCAAAAAACTCCTTTCTAACAAATAATCTGTATACCATAAATATCTAGTTGGTTATTAATATGTTGTTTATTTTCTTTTGATTGGACTATAACTTGGCCACTTTTCTGATCTTGGCATACCAAATTGTTTACTATTCACGGCCTCTTCAATTTTTATAACTGAAATTATCTTATTTTCAGTTACAATTTTTCTTAATTTCATTATTTCACCAATATTTATTATTCTTTCCTGTATAAATACTTTCTACCATAATTATTAGATTCTTTAGAAAAAAAAACAAAAAGTATTATACTAATTTAGAAATTTTCTAATTTAGTCAAATAAATATGTTGTTAGAGTAAATTACAAACTAAATAGTTCTCTATGACAATTCAGAAAGCTTTTTCATATTCATTCCAAATTTTTCAGAAAGAAGGAAATTTAAAATATCCTTACATTCAAAAACATGTCCAGAACCGATAACCAACGCAACACTCTTAGTTGTTTCAAGTTCCTTTAAAACTCGCTCTATAATATGGGTATTTCTATATGCTTCAAGATAAGCGCTAGCCTTGTTTATTGGATATTTAACACAATATGGAAATGGAACTGTAAGCTCTTCATAATTTTGTATATCAGAAAAACTCTTTCCAGTATTTTTAATATTATTATGCTCAATAAAAGTATTAATCCCTGCATCTATCTCTGGCGAATACTGTTTCATCAACTCTAAAAATTGGTTTTTGTAAGAGTATAGAGAACCATTTTCATTTAAAAACTCCCATTTAAGTACATCTAGTGTTTTTTCATAAACCTCTTCATTACTCTTATCTAACATATTGCCCTTAAAGTACCTATATATGCTTACAAAGTTCCAATAAACTCCAAGCTCAATTCCTGTATACTGCTTTTTGTCATATTCCGAAAGTATTTTCAAATAAGTGGCTCTTGAAAGATTAATTCCAAGAACCGTTGATTCAAATAAAAAGGACAACCTAGCTCCTATACCTACCTCATCCCCCTGAGCTACTAATTTTTCTATTCTGCTCTGTGGCGTGTTCTCATCAATCTCAAGAAATGTAGTTTTAGGCCGAAATCTTTTGAATACGCTTGAAAATGCATCTATAGTATCTCCAGTTAGCTGCTGGTGTCTATGGCCTAAGAACAAAAACGTTTTTTCATTATTATAATAAAGTACACTGTTATCTAAAAATAACTCTTTTTGTGTCATGATTTTATAGTTGGTCTTTGGTATATGCTTGTATATAAGGTATTCATAAAATTCTTCTGGCGCCATAAGTATTACTTTATCATTACTAAAAATATTAAAATATAAGTTAGTTTATCAATATATCCCATTAAAACAAAAGGTATATATTCTTATCCTTAAAAACATTATTGGGGACAAGTTTCAATTTCCAAAAGAAAAAGAGGTAGATTCTATGTTAAAACGATGTTTTTATTGGTATCCTACAAAAATGATCAAATATTTAAATTTTTGGCTTAAAAATAATAAAGTAATATCTTTTAATAGAATACCGCAATATATTTCATCTTTAAATGCTGGAATTAAACAATTAAAAGATAAAAATTATCATATTTTCTATGTGGATGTCTCTTTAAATGAAATTAAAAAAGCTGGATTTACGACAGGCAAGGTAATCATTCCAGAATTACAACCTTTATACCTTGCTGAAGAATCAAAAATGCTTTATAGTATACATGGTGGAAATATTAAACCCGATAAAAATCTTAAACCACAACCGTTTTGTTAAAAGTGTTTATTATGTTAAAAGACGTTGAGGAATTTTATAAAAAAACTAAACTTACTGAAATATCTCTTCCTAAAGGTAAAGCACCAATAGAATATATTCATGTATTCCATAAAGAATATCCAAGATTTTATTCTATAAAATTACCACGCAGTTCAAAAGGCGGTGAGTATAATAAATTATTAAATACACGAAAATCTGTCAGACTTTTTTCAAATAAATTTATTTCAATTCAAACATTGGCAAATATTTTTAAATCATGTGCAATTATAAAAAACAATCCTGAGAGAAGGTGTTATCCTTCAGCAGGTGTAAGGTTTCCAATAGAAATATATCTGGTAGCGTTCAGAATAAAAAATTTAAAACCAGGAGCATACCATCTAAATATTAAAAAATTTTCATTAGAGTTGTTATTAAAAACTAATTTAAGAAAATATGAACAGGAATTAGTATCTCCTTTCCTAAATAATACCGCAGGTATTATAATATTGACATCAGCAATATCACGTTCTGAAGTTAAATATGGATATAAATCATATCCGTTTTCATTATTAGAAGCCGGACATATAAGTCAAAATATATTACTTTCTTGTACTAAATATAATGTAGGTAGTTGTCCAGTAGGTTGATTTATAAATGATACTATTACAAAAATTTTAGATCTAACTGACGATGAGATTCCGTTAGAAACCATAGGTTTTGGATATTCAATATAAAGTTTAGGTATAAAAATGAAAAATATAGTAATTAATTCAGATAAAATGTTTGATGGATACAAAATAACTGACAATGTTTCGATATTAATAATTGATGGTATAATAACTAAGATAGGTAAAAGAGGTGAATTTAAAGGGAAAACATTAAATACTAAATTTATACTTCCTGGATTAATCGACATGCATATACATTTGAGTACTTACGGTGGTTTGTATTATAAAAGTATAAAACTTATTCCTTATTTTAATAAAATGTTAATTTATAATGGCATAACTACAGTTAGAGATTTAGGCAATTCTTTAAATAATGTTTATAATTTTGAACATTACGATGAACTTAAACCCAAAATTTTTTATTCTTTATTTTTAGATAGCGATAAACCATTATGGAGTATGTCATTTATTATAAAAAATAAAAAACAAATACCTGAATTAATAAAAATGTACAGTGAAACAGGAATTAAATGGGTTAAAGCTTATCGAGGTATTAATCCAAAAATATTAAAAGAAATTATAAAAGAAGCACATCATAGAGGGCTTAAAGTTGCAGGGGATTTATTAACTACAAAACCAATAGATGCAATTAATATGAACATAGATACATTAGAACATGTTGTGATGTTAATAAATGAAACATATGGAAACAAAGATAAATCAATAGAAAAAATATATAAAAAATGGGCTAGTATAAATTTGAATTCTAAAAGTATTGAAAAACTTATTAATAATTTAGTTATAAGTAAGACAGTACTATGTCCTACGTTAATTTTAAGCCAAATGGAATTGTTTCCTTCGTTAAAGTATTCAGAATATTTAAAAATCTTATTTCCATTAGATAAAATTTATACAAATAAAAAGACTAAGAATAATTTTAGTAAGATTAACTATAGTGTTAGAAAAAACGCATTTAAAAATATGCTGAAATTAATTAAGAAGCTAAATGAAAACGGAGTAAAATTAATATCTGGAACTGATTCTGGAAATCCGTATATTGCCCCAGGTTTTTCAATGCATCAAGAACTAAAATTATTAGTAAATTGTGGTTTAACCCCAATCGAAGCATTAAAATGTGCAACAACTAATGCCGCTGCTGTTCTTGGAAATGAAAAAATAGGACAGATAAAAGATGGTTATAAAGCAGATATTATACTTTTAACAAAAGATGTTGAATATAATATAGCCAATATAGATAAAATATCACATGTTATTTTAGATGGAAAAATTAAGAAGATTAATATTAAAAATCTTAGAAAATAGGAACTTGACAAATTAAATATCTTTGTGTTTATAGTATTTTGTGGAATTTCTCTTCTCTTTTTGTCGTCGTAAGACGATTTACCGTTAGGCTCCTGAGCAACAGATACAACGAGTGCATCGGTCGCCTGCCAGGAGATGTATAAAATGAAATTATATGAGTCAAAGAATAAAATACTAGAGATTTGGGCAACAGCCCGGGTTATAGTCCAGAAATATGGGCATAGAAAGAAGTTTGCAAAGCATATTGTTGCATTTGTAATTAAACAAATGAAACATTTTACAGATGAGGAGCTTGCAGACTTTTTACTTGTGGATAAGATTGGTAAAATATTAGGATATAAAAAGAGACCGCACGCATCAGTATTTTCCAAGGTTAGAAAAAGGTCTGATCCCAAAATTTTTGAGGATATGTATAATTGGTTTCTAAAAGAAAAGTATGTAGGAAGGCAGATAAAAATAAGAGTAGAAAA
Source organism: Candidatus Micrarchaeia archaeon (assembly GCA_049964835.1). Taxonomy (GTDB): domain Archaea; phylum Micrarchaeota; class Micrarchaeia; order Micrarchaeales; family CABMGC01; genus JAJZOD01. The sequence goes on from JBMFWW010000005.1 coordinate 33,241, forward strand.
AGATAAGGCCTTTGTACAAGATCTAAGAACCAATATGATATTTTTAACTACCGCGGATGTTGCAAAACGAATAAACATCATTTTAAATAAGACCTTTGAAGAGGCTTCTCGCTCCGATCCTGATATTCTTAAGTTATTTGAATACAGAAAAAGTGCGTAACATGGAAAGGGTATATCCTGATTTTCCATTTAGGGTAGAGTTTGAAGTAACCAGTGTTTGCAATCTTGATTGTAAGTACTGTTATGCAAAACCGTTTACATGGAAAACGCCTTCATTTGAAAATATAGAGTATCTCTTTAAAAAAACAAAAGAGGAAGCAGATCCTTTTGAGACTGTGCTTGTAGGCGGAGAGCCATTTATAAGAACAGATATGGTTTCATTAATTGAACTTGCAAATAATGTATTCAGAAGAGGCGTTCAAATAAGTACTAATGGAACATTGTTATCAAGGCTTGATAAAAAGCAGCTCATACGCTTAAAGGATGCAGTAAATGATGGGGTTTCACTGCAGGTATCTATAGATAGTTTAAATCCAAGTATAAATGACATTACCAGAGGAAAGACCAAAGAGTCAATAGACGGCATAAATACACTTGAAAAGAGCGGCATACCCTTCTCCGTAGGGATAGTATTTACAAATGTAAATTCTAATGATATAGTTGCAACAACTTCTAAACTCATAAAAGAATACTCATATTTAGTTTCGTTAAATCTAGAGCCTCTCCAGCCAACTTCTATACTGGGCGCTGAGTACTTTGAATTAAAGCAGGAAAGCACCGAAATGAGACGACTCTTTAATTTAGTTAATGGTATTATTAAAGTTCATGGGAGGGACGAATTAAAACTTTATGGTATAGTAGAGGACTGCTCTGAATCTGTAAAGTTTGAGACGCCTGTTCTTGACAAATACGCATTTAAAACCTGCACCGCTGGCCTTGTTAGAGCTGCAGTTTTTGTTGATGGTTCAGTTACTCCTTGTTCATTAATACGTGATATAAAAATTGGAAATCTATATACAGATTCATGGGTAGGTATATGGCAGCGTTCCAGAGAAAGATTTGAGTCTATAAAAGATAGTGGTGTAAGCCAGTGTGCAATAAATCTTCTCCATGAGTCTAAAAGAAATGATAGCTCATTTGTATCACTTGCGGAGGTTGTTGAAAGAATAGAAAAAAGAAAAAGTAGAGTTCTTTCAAAGTAAGAGAAGCATAGAAAAATATTTATGTATAAGTAGCAATTCAATACTGTTATATTGGTGTTATTTTTGAGCGTAAAAAAGGTTAAGGATGATACACTTGTTTTACAAGGCCATGAAAAACATTCAACAACAAATATTCTATCTGATTTCATATTGGGGAGCCAGGATGGCCTTGTAAATGTTCTTGGAATAATTCTTGGCATTTCAGCTGCAACAAGCGATATAAGACTTATCTTTGTTGCTGGACTCGCGGCATTAGGTGCAGAATCAATCTCTATGGGTGCAGTAGCCTATACATCGACTCTTGCAAGGCGTAAGTATTATCTAAAGGAGCGCGAACGTGAGCTAAGTGAAATGAAAAGTGTTCCAAAAACCGAGAAGGCTGAGATACGCAATATATTAAAGGAATGGGGCTACTCTGGAAAGAATCTTGATAGCATGACAAATAAGATAGTAGCAAATCCAAAAGCCATGCTTGAGTTTATGATGTCCTTTGAGCTTAAGCTTTCACCAGTTTCAAAACATCAACCATTGCGCAGCTTCGGAATAGTCTTTGCTGCTACGATTCTGGGCTCTATAATTCCATTGATTCCATTCTTTTTCATAAATAACATACATACTGGAGCTATACTCTCGTTAATATTAAGCGGCATAGTGCTTTTTGGAATAGGATATTATGAAGCAAAGAAAACGATAGGCTCTCTATGGAGAAATGGCATGCAGATGTTAATAATAGGCCTTTTGGCAGGTATAGCCGGTTACTTAATAGGCTACTTCGTAGGAGCCGTGCCTATATAATTAGAAAATAAATTAATCTATGTACTCTATGGGATTAAAATTGAGTATTAAAACCGATTAATTATATTATTTAATCTCAGTACTATTTTTTTAACTTATTCAATTCAGGATCTATCTTCATATACACCATTGTCCATTCAAATCCAAGTTTTTCAAATATTTTCCTATTTTTCTTTGTGGTTACAAGTTCCACATACTTTCTTTTTTTGCACCAATACTCTGTAAACATCTGAACTAAAAGCCTAGCAACTCCTTTTCTTCTGTATTTTTTAAGAACGTATATATTTTCAAGAAATAGGTTCTTAAACTTGCCATATCTTCTAATATTAAGTTCTCCTTGTATATAATCTACTATTTTTCCATCGCCATTGAATTTGTTTACCTTATACCTTTTTTCTATCAATTTTTCC
>JBMFWW010000006.1:0-33364 GCA_049964835.1 Candidatus Micrarchaeia archaeon
TATGTTTATTTTTATTACTTTAAATGGTCTTGATTTTATTTTTTCAAAAGTATATGTATTTGTTTTTGTATCATATATAAAAAAACCTTTATCTTCTTGCTCTACACCTTTTAGTTGGGTAAGAACTGTACTTCCAGGTATAAGGAAGTCCTTCCCATGACACTTTAACTCTACTTTATTGTGTATATGGCCATTTATGTACAAATCAAAACCTTTTGGTAGTTCTTCTATGTGAGTAAACTCTTCACTAAAAGGCAATAATTCATAAAGTGTTTGGTGTATCATGAATATGTTAAAATCATTTGGATTGAGATCGAGATTTAATTGATTTATTGAGTCTTTGAATCGCTCGTCTGGAACTCCTCCTAAACCAAATACTGCTACTCTCTCGCCATCTTTTTCGATTACTGCCTTTGATTTGTTAACCTCAACTAGTAATCCGGCTAGATGCAAAACGTCTACAGAGTCTATCGCATCTTCAGCTCTGCGTTCATGTGTTCCTGGTATTGCTATTATTGGTTTTGAAGTATATGCTGCTTTGCCCGTATACTCAACTACTTTTGCTGCAAAATTCTTTTTTGAAATGTCTCTGAAGAGCTCTACTGCTTGAGCCATGACCTCAGGTTCTGGTTTTCTATAATCAAAAATGTCTCCGGGAATTATTAGCATATCGGATAACTCTGATGCTTTTTCAAGTGCTTCTCTGGCTTGAATGTAAGCGTCTTCAAAAAAGCGTTCGTAACCTAAATGAAAATCACTAAGTATTCCTATTTTCATATTACACAACTTTTATCTAAATATGATTTACTTGTAAAAATAGTTATATTTTATGGTAAATAACTCAATGCAAGGATATATCTATCTAATTGAAATTTGATACCATCGAAACTAGTGCGGTAATGTTGAGTGTTGCATTTTCTGTACTGTTATAATTACTTATTGTAAAAGTAAAATCATAAACGTTGTTGTTTTTTACACCTAGAAAAGTAATTCTATTAGTTGAGTATGAATCTCCTACAGAACCATTAATTTGAGGTTCATACAAATTCTGTATTGAGTACTCCATGCCATTATAGGTTTTATTATCTATAAATGGAGCCAGATATTTAAAACTTTGAGAAAAGAATGAAGAGTATATGTAAATAGGTTTGGAAGTTTCGTAAGTAGTACCAAAAGCTCCGATTACATCTGCAATCTTATTTGATTTTGTAGTTATATTTTCTTGATTAATATAAAATATTTCTTCAGTAATATTGTTAATAATAAAAGTATATGGAGAAGTATTAAGCGCAATACTTAATGAGTCCCCATAGGTTGTATTTGTTATTTTAGTAAGTTCACTATATGAGTTATTGTAAAAGAAAATGACGTGGTTATAAAGTTTAACATTTAAATTGTTAGTATTAAACAAAGAACTAAACTCTTGAGAATTAAGATATGGGCCATTAATTTGTTGAGAGCCAGAATTGATTGTGAAGTTTGTATGTAAAAAATTTAGGTTTATTTTTAAGATTGTAAATGGAAGTATAATTAAAAGTATAAGAAATACAATAAGCATCCAATACTTTGATAAGAAACTTTGCTTCAATGCTTTTTTCTCGGCTTCATTTTCTTCCCATGGAAGAACGGGATCTTGCTCAAAAGATGATAAAAGTGGTCCTTTCTTATTAGTATTTTTACCTTTTTCTACATCTTCATCTGTATTTTGTTTATTGCTATATTTGTATTCTTCCATTGAAATTACTCTAATTTTTTATATAATTAAATTATTAAAAGTATTATGTTTCCCAAAAGAAGAGAAAGTATAATTCCTATTAGTATAAAAGCGGCAAGAGGAGCAGCATTTCTATATACAGGTATTTTACGCCTGACATCTTTAATATCTGAAATAAGTTTTTTTGTTGCTAGCCTACCAAAAAACTTTGATTTTTTTTTGAAGTATGCTATCTCTGATTTTGTCATTAGATTAATTGCTATCATATCTTCTGGAACCAGCTCGTTTGGATTTAATTCGGTTACCATTCTGTAATTTATAAGTTTTTCATAGATAATTAGAATAGACGAGAGTATAGCTATTAGTAAAAGGAGTATTACACCTATAATTGAAACTTTCAATATAACCAAAAGCATTACTGCTAAAATTATATAAGTAATAATCATTAATAATGATTTCTTTATGTTTTGTTTTTCTATTTTGAACTTCTTTTCTATTTTTGTTCTCTTTGCAAAGATTAGATAATAGATTAGTATTATTACTACTGAAGAATATCCAGACGCAATAAATACTGAAAAAATAAATGGCAAACCTAATTGAGGTATATTTTTTATAAGATAAGGAGTTGTTTGAATTGGTATTAAAAGAGTTATGGCTACAAACTCAAAGATATCTCCACCACCAACAAAACCTTTTTCATAAGATATATAACCTAAAAATGCTATTAACGCCGCTAAAAATAAAATGTAGTAAGGATCTCCGCCTAAAAGCACTACCGCTACTAAAGAAATTACTATACTTAAATATGCAAAAATGTTTGGTATTTCTCTTTTATTAAAAAGATCAAAGTAAGCGTACATTCCAGCTATTAAAATTAATATTATTATTCGAATAATTTCTCCATACATAAAAATCTAAATTAGAAGTTTACCTTATATGCATATACCGATTTGTAGAAAAGATTTAAATATTAATGCTTTATTAATTTGTAAATATAGAAAGAAAGTTGTTGCAAATGAAAAATGCTATCAGGTGTTTAGTTGGTTTCGTACACACATCACCAGTAGCTATAGCAACAAACTTTTGCAAGTACAATATAATGTTGTACTGGCTTGTTGCATAAGGGCTCTTTCTAAAATCTTTTTATCATGGTGCTCTTATGCAAATAACTAGTGTTATATTTAAAAGTGCGGAAGATGTTAAAAGACTTAAAGAAAAGGAAGTTCTACTTCTATCTGAGATAGGTCTTGATCAGATACCAGCTGCAACAAACTTTGTAGAATTTTTCGCTCAGAGTTATAGTATGTCTCAGAGCGGAGTATGGTACACGCTTAAGAAGCTTAAAAAAGAGAGGGTGGTGGATTTTACCGAAAAGGGCGAGGCCTACAGGCCTCTTGCCCTTACGGATAATGGTTTAAAGATTCTTAGAAGTATAATGCTTGATGAAAAAAGAAAAATTATGAGCAGACCTTCAGTAGTCGGGGGTAGATAAGTTGAAAAGAAGAAATTGTGCAGATACTTTTAGAACGTTAAATAAAAGGGATTTGTAGCTTTTTGAGATAAAAGTGCTAATGAAAAAATTAAAAATACGTAAAGGAAGTGATATTACATATAGTGATTTGGCTAGAAGGATAGGAAATCCAAAATCATGTAGAGCTGTAGGAAACGCATTGAAGAAAAATTCTCTCCATTAATAATACCATGCCATAGAGTATTAAAAAATCTGGCGAGTTAGGTAATTATGCTTTTGGAGAAACAAAGATGAAAGGGCAATTTTGGAGAATGAAGGTGCGCTTTCAAGTTATTGAGAATCTTTGCGGATATTTTTTAATACCATGAATAAGTTTTTCTCTAACTCTTCAATTGTACTTGAGTTATCTATTATATAATCTGCATTTTCTATAGCTTTGTCTATTCCTACCTTCGTTTCGTTTTCTTCTCTATACTTTAGAAACTCATTCATGTCTTTAGAATCATCATATCTGTTTCTATTACTAAGCCGCCTAAAACGCTCTTCTTGAGATGAAACCAACGCAATAGTATATATTTTTTTGAGGTTGTTTTTGAAAAATTCCTGCTCGTCAATACTGCGTATGCCTATGATTGCTATATCCGAATTTTTATTATCTGCCTTTGTGCTTTTTATTTTTTCTAATGTTTTCTTTGCAACTATATCTTTGCCGTATTTTTCCCTGAACTTTAACATGAACTCTTTTGTATTCTTGTTTGTTAATTGAACATTGCTTTTTGCCATTTCTTCTCTTATTATTGAACCCATTTCTATTAACACAAATCCAAATTTTTTAAGTATTCGTGATGATTCGGTCTTTCCAGATCCCGGTCTTCCAGTTAAGCATATTATCGTTTTATTCACCTTACAATAGAACCTGGACTTACTGCCTTTTCAGGAGTAAGCAAAGATATTATACTATTTTCTTCTGTTGCTAGTATCATTCCTTCGGACATTACATTAGCTATTCTTTTCGGTTCTAAATTTATTATACATACTACTAATCTGTCTTTTAAATCGTCTTTTGTGTAAGTATTTTTTATACCTGCAATTATTGTACGCATGCCTATTTCATCCCCAAGATAAATGGTAAGTTTATAGACAGGACTTCTTGCACCTTCTATATCTTCAGCTAGAAGCACCTTTCCAATCCTTATATCTAATTTTGATAAATCCATTATAGTTGCCAAAAAAGCACCGAAATTATTTAAATAAAGTATTATAAAAAGATATTGAGTAAATGAGATGCTTTTTGGCAATAGATATTCCGGAGAATATTAAAAACAATATAAATATTATACAAGATAAGCTTTACAAAAAAGATTTAGTATTGGTTAATAAAGATCTTCTTCACATTACTATTAAATTTTTCCGAAATATCGATATTAAAGTTGCAGATGAAATTTTTAGAAATTTGCAAGATTTTGACTTTAAAATCTTTGATATTTCATTGAATGGTTTCGATTATTTTAGATTCAATAATGATTCAGGGATTCTTTTTATTAATATAAATAAAAACTCGGAAAACTTAAGTTTATTATATGAAGAATTGGAAAGGAGATGTTTCTTTGATTATTCTAACTCTCATGAAAAGTTTATACCTCATCTAACTGTAGCAAGAATTAAAAAGTTTAATTTACAACTTGTGGAACAAATTAAAGAGTTTAATAATTTTGAATTTGGTTCTTTTCAAATTAAAAGATTATCATTTAAAAAAAGTACACTTACAAACAAAGAACCGATATATGAAGAACTTAGGTCTTTTGATTTGGAATAAGTTTTGTACTATTTGCGCTTTCAAAATCTTCAAAAGCGATTTTGTTTATTAATTCTCCAGGCCGGTATATTCTGTTTTCTAGAAGAAGATTATAAAGCATTCCTGTTTTTGTATCGATAAGTATATTTCGGAGTTCTTTTCCAAATAAGTCGACTTCTGCTACCTTACAATTTATTTTGCTGTGAAGCGTATTTATAAAGCGAGTTATTTCTAAGTGATTATTTTGCAGTCCTATTAAGCGTAATTCTAAATTATTTTCATTCATTTTTTTAATATCTTTTAACATATCAGAAAACTCCTTTTTACTCGGAACTTTGCTTATTCTTGATACAAAAATATCGCAAGTATTTACATCGAATATTGTTATAAGTAAATCATAGGATATCCCTATGCAACGAATATATCTTTTGTCGTAAGAGTACTGCTTTATCATAAAGGCATTTGGTTTTAGTTCTATGCCGCGATCAAAGTATCTTTTCAGAGAACTATTATGCCTATCTCCAGTATTTAAAATTATTTGTGAGGTGCCAAAATCATTCTCCGAAGCTTCCTTTAAATAAGAGTCCCATAGATCCATGTTTATTTAATAGATATAAATAAATTAAAATCTTTGCAAACGGTGAAAATAAGGTGTGAGAGAAATATAGAAGTGGCTTGCAAAAGGATTAAATATATTACCATATATAAATTATAAAGTCTAGATGCCTATTTTTGGCTGGTTTTTATGAAAGTGGAATTTATTGAGAATACCCCAACTTCAATAAGATTTAAACTTAAAGGAGCGGGATTTAACTTTGCGAATGCATTGCGGAGGATACTTATGAATAGTGTACAGTGTTTTGCAATAGATACTGTTACATTTTACGAAAACTCTACAGCTATGTTTGATGAATACATAGCGCACAGATTAGGTCTTATACCAATATTGTCGCCAAAAGGCTATAATAAAGAGGATGAGATATTATTTAAATTAAATGCTGAAGGCCCAACAGTCATATATTCAAAGGATATAATAGGAAGTGATAAATACGTAAAAGTGGCAAATGACAATATACCAATAATGAAACTTGCAAACGGTCAGAAATTAAGAGTAGATGCAAAAGCGGTTATGAATACCGGTGCAAAAAGCTCAAAGTTTCAGCCAGGATTAGCTACATATAAAGCTAACGACACTGGAGATGAATTTGAGTTTTATATTGAGTCTTTTGGACAGATGCAAGCCATTGAAATGCTTACCCGCGCTTTAGATTTAATAAAAAATGAAGCAAAGGATATAAACAAAGAGCTTAAAAAATAATAAGCAAGCGGGGGTGGCAGAGTATGGTCAAATGCGCAGGACCGAGGCTCCTGTAGTTTTAGAGCTTGCGTGAGTTCAAATCTCACCCCCCGCAAATAAATTATGTGATAATATGAAAATTGAAAAGGATGCAACTAAAAAATGGATAGAAAGCCTAGAAAGAGTAAAGGTTAGCAGCAAGAATCCAGGTTTATCTGAAATGGCTATATTCAAAGCAAGCAAACCTAAAAGACAGAGAGTAAAGGTAACATTGATGAAGCTTGAAAAGTATGCAAATGAAAATGATAACATAATAGTACCAGGAAAGATTTTGGGAACAGGAAAAATTAATAAAAAGTTCAATATATCTGCAATTGAGTATTCAAAAGGAGCATTAGAAACTTTAAAGAGCGCAGGTTGCAAGATAACTGATGTTGAAAGTATAATGAAAAATAGTAATGTAAGAATTATAGTGTGATTTTGATGGCAGAGTATTCAATAAATGGCGAAGGCATCGTATTAGGCAGGCTTGCTAGTAAATCAGCAAAACTTCTTTTAGAGGGCAATGAGGTAAAAATTTTTAATGCAGAAAAGGTAGTTATAAGCGGTCATTTAAAAGATATTATTTCAAAGTATAAAGTAAAGGTTGAGTTGAAAGATAAAGCAAACCCTGAAAATTCGCCTTACGTGTCTAGAAGGCCAGATCTTTTTGTAAAAAGAGTTGTAAGAGGTATGTTGCCATACAGACAGCCAAAAGGCAAAACAGCATTCAAAAATTTAAAGGTATATATTGGTACACCAGAGGGTATTAAAGAAACAAAAAATCTTGAATTAAAGAAAGGTACTGATCTTTATGAAAACTTCATAACAATAAAAACACTTTCTGAAAAGTTAGGTTATAGATGAAGATGATTATCATGGCTGAAAACGCAATAAAAACAAATATTGAACCAAAAGGAGTAAAAGAGTTAGATAAAGAGCTAAGTGCATTTAATCAAGGAGCTGAACAAAGTGCTGATCAAACAAAAACAGGAAGAAGAAGTGCTGCAAAAAAAACAACTTCGAACAAAAAGACAAAGACGCAGATAAAAGTATTTTTAGAAAAAGGTAAAAGAAAGGAAGCAATAGCAAGAGCAAGCATCTACAGCAAAGGCAGTGGAGAGATATTCATAAATGGAGTTAATATAAATTATATAAAACCTTTAGAGATAAAGTACATAGTAACGGAGCCTTTGAATATTTCACCTATTGCAATGGATATTGCAACTAAATCAAGAATAAGAATTAATGTTCATGGAGGAGGAGTTAGTGGAAGGGCTCAAGCAGCAAGAAATGCTTTGGCTAAGGCTTTGGTAAAAGCTTCTGGAAGCGAAGAACTAAAGGCAGCATTTATGAAATATGATAGAAATATACTAGTAGATGACTACAGAAGAGTAGAACCTAAGAAGTACAAAGGACCTAAGGCAAGAGCAAGATTCCAGACTTCATACAGATAGATAATTATTAGTGAGAATATGATGATACCAGTAAGATGTTTTTCATGTGGTCAAGTAATTGCAGATAAATGGGAAGAGTACGATAGAAGAGTTAATAAGAACAAAGAAGATTCAGGAAAGGTTCTTGATGATATGAAAATAACTAGATACTGTTGCAGAAGAATGCTTGTAAGTCACGTCGATTTGATAGATGACATAATGAATTACAGCAGAAAGTAATTGAAAACATATAAATAACATGGTGAATAATAATTAAAAACTATGGGGTCGTCTGCTAGTTTGGTTAGGCTTTGTGCTTAGGGAGCATAAGACCCGAGTTCAAAAAGAAATTGAAAATCTCGGCGACCCCATATGTATAAAAAGGATTGGTGAATTAAATGGTTGAAGAAATGCTTGTTGATCAGAATGAATATCTAGAGGTAGGTATACACATAGGTACTAAGGTTAGAACTCCGGGAATGACCAGATATATTTACAAGGTAAGAGAGGATGGATTATACCTACTTGATCTTGCAACTATAGATAAAAGAATAAAGATGGCAGCGAAGATGCTAGCCAAATATGATCCTTCAGATATTGTTGTAACTGCTTCTAGAATATACTCAATAACAGCTGCAAGCAAGTTTGCAGAGATAACAAAAACAAAGCTTATAACTGGAAGAGTAATGCCAGGTCTTTTCACAAATCCAAACAGAGACGATTTTATAGAACCAGAAATTGTACTTATAAGCGATAATAGAAATGAGAGACAGGCTATAAAAGAGGCAAGCAAGACAAATGTGCCTACAATAGCATTATGCGACACGGACAACTGGCTTAAGTTCGTAGACTTTGTTATACCTTGTAATAATAAAGGAAGGCGCTCTCTTTCATTAATATATTTCTTGTTGGCAAGAGAGTTCTTAAAAGAGAAAGGAATAATAAAGAGTAATGAAGAGTTTAATTATAAAGTCTCTGACTTTGAAGCAAAGGTAGAGATGAAGGCGAAGTAATTGAGCTTGCATAAGAAAAAAAATAATTTTATGAAGGGCCAAGCGGCCATGGACTTTATGGCTTCTTATGGTCTTGCTTTAATAATAATTATATTTGCAGTAGCAACAATATACCTTATAGGAAACTCGAATAACAACGTATTTCAAAATTCATGTACCGGATACTCTGGTTTTTCTTGTTCTACACTGTTCTTAAATGATAGTGGAATTTTGAATATAACAATATCGCAGGATACTGGAGCGGATATTTTAGTAAAAGGAATAGCTTGTTCTACTGCGCAATCAAGCGTTGGTGTAGGGCCGGCTTATGGGAATTATGGTGTTTATAATAGTTTTTATTACTATCCAAATAGTGAGATGGCAAATGGAATAAACATAAACACAGGTAATTCTGCGTCTTTTGATCTTTATTGTTATAACTCAGTAGGAGTTTCTACAGAACAGGTTCAAGGGAATGATTTTTCTGGCTATGTTTGGATAAATTATACAGTCATAAATACTGACATTAATGAAACTGAACTTATGGCCGCATTTACAACAACATACACAAAATAGTAATGTATATAAATTTAATTAAACAATAATAGAGCATTTATTTGGTGAAGCAATGAACATGAACCACGAAAGACCTTTTGATTTACTAAACAAGGCAATAGGTCAACAAGTATTGATAAGACTTAAGAACGGGAGTGACATAAGAGGTAAGGTACAGTCTTTTGATGTACATATGAACATAGTACTTGAAGGAGCTGAAGAACTTGATGATGGTGGAAGCACTAAAACCAAGTTAGGCGTTATTTTGCTTAGAGGAGGCAATATACTATTTATATCTCCTGCTTAATTATATACTGTTAATGGGCTCCTAGCGCAACGGTAGCGCGCCTGCATGGCATGCAGGAGGTTGCGGGTTCGAATCAAACTCTCGTTTTTAATATAAACTAGATTTGTGAAATTCCCGCGGAGTCCATTATACTTGTTTTTCTAATTGACTTGATTTTTCTTTTATTTATTTAGGTCTTCAGATATATATTTTAAGGTTAGATTTACGGATAAATTATCAAAATAAGAAGTAAAAACTGCCAGTGTATTAGAGTGCCTTGCTATTAAAGTCATTAGCTTTGAAGAGGTATTTGTGTTCTGTATTATATAAAAATACTGTGCACTGTTCTCAGTACCATTCGAGTATAATATGTTTTCTGTCTTTCTTTCATTATTCATATCGTTGCTAACAGAAGAGAATATTTTTGATGCGTTTGTTCTATTAATTATGAACTCTTGTAAAAATTGATTACCTGAAGAGAACTCAGTAGCGTATACTGTCGCATTGCCCATAATAATAGAGATTATAGAGCCTGCAGACGCATTTAGTTGAAGAGCATTGGTAGAAAAAGATGAAAAAGAACCTTCACCTAAAAGCGCAGTTACCTGTGAATCATTAATTAAAAATTTATTAGAAAGGTTTGATGAAGAATTCAAAAGTATATAAGTTATTAAAACAATAAGAACTACAAAAAGTATTATTGAAAATAAAACAGAATAAATATGCTTTTTCAACTGAGATCTTTTATATTCTAAGTTTGCTCCTTGTATTGTGTCTCGTCCTTGTGCTTGTCCTTGTATATTAGTAGCTTGCACGTTGTTATCTTCTATATCATAAGGAACGCTTTGATCTCCTTGTGCCTCTCCGAGAACGGTCAAGCGTAACTCCTTTTTTACTTAAACTTGCTTAGTGCTTTGCAGAAATGTCCTTTGACATTTCAAGATACTGCTTCTTTGTTATTTCTCCTCGTGCATATCTGCTTTTTAATATCTGAATTGGATCTGCATATGAGTCGTGATATCCTGTTTTAGACATAAGTATTAACAAAAGACCCCACATTACTATTAAGAGAATTATCATTACCAAAGTTATATATGGTATATTTTGATAGGCTAATGTTGTAGGCACATACAAAAATGTAAGTACCGCTATAAATCCTACTATGATAAATGCCACTACAATTATGCTACTTAAAACTTTATTATGCGCATGTTTCATAAAACAACCTCATTATTAAATTCCAAAAGAAATATATAATAATGTATCTTTTATATCGCTTTACATTATTTTTCAATAAAAATTAAAAGATTTCAACTTTTTGTTAAAAAAAACAAAGATTTATATATTTGTTTTAACATAATATTAAACATGGGAAACATAGAAAGAATCGCCATAAGAGTTGTCGGAAGACCTCAAAAGGATGATTTAGATCATTTATCAACGTGGTTCTGTGAGGTTTTTGATTTAAGTGATAAAGATAATAATATCGAACCGCTCATGTTAAAGAAATTAATAATGAAGAGTATTTCAGGAGATGGAATTACAAGTAAGGAACTAAAAAAGGATCTTGACACGCCTAGAAGTACAGTTATTTATCACTTGAATAGATTTATATATGCTGGATTAATTATCAGAAAAGGTAGGAAGTATTATTTAAGATCAGATGATCTTACAAGTACTATAGAGGATATACAAGCCGAGATGGTAAGAGAGTTTGATAGAGTAATAAACCTTGCTCAGAAAATGGATAGTATTTTAGAGGTAGGTAAAAATGGTCGAAGAAAAGATAGATACAAATAAAATCGAAAAGGGACAGGTTGAAGAAGAAAAGGATAAGAAAGAAGAAAATAAGGATGAAGCTGTAGAATTAAAAGATAGATTGCTTAGACTAGCGGCTGAATTTGATAACTACAAAAAAAGAAGCAACAGAGAGTTAGAAAATTCAAAATTGTTGGGAAAGGTAGAGTTTGCAAAAAAGATACTTCCAGTAATTGATGAATTTGAACTTGCCATAGAAGCATTGAAGATGAGCTCTGAAGGTGAAAAAGGTGTTGCGATGGTTTTTTCCAACTTTATTGAAATATTAAAAAAAGAAGGATTAAGAGAGATAGAAACAAAGGGCAAGTTCGATCCATACAGACATGAAATAATGTTATCAAAAGACAGCGACAAACCAGAAGGAACTGTGATACAAATAGTAAGGAAGGGTTATATGCTGAATGATATTATGTTAAGACCCGCTTCGATAATAGTTTCGAACGGTAAAATAGAAAAAAAGAATGAAGAAAAATAAATGGTGATATATATGAAAATAATAGGAATAGATTTAGGTACATCCAACTCAGCTGCTGCTGTTTTGGAAGGAGGAAGACCAGTACTTATACCAAGTGCGGAGGGAACATCTCTTTATGGAAAGTCATTTCCAAGCTATGTTGCATTTACAAAAGATGGACAGAGATTGATTGGAGAACCAGCAAAGAGACAGGCGGTAGCCAATTCTGATGGAACTGTGAATGCTTTCAAGAGAAAGATGGGAACAGACTTCAAGTACAAAATATATGGAAAGGAGTATACACCGCAAGAGCTTTCTGCAATGGTACTGCAGAAAATAAAAACTGATGCCGAAGCTTTTTTGGGAGAAGAGGTAAAGAAAGCAGTTATAACGGTTCCTGCATACTTTGATGATAATCAGAGGCAAGCTACAAAGGATGCTGGAGAAATAGCAGGCTTAGAGGTAGTTAGATTAGTTAATGAACCTACAGCTGCTGCGCTAGCATATGGATTAGACAAAGCAGGAAAGGATATGAAGATTATAGTATACGATTTCGGAGGTGGAACTCTTGATGTAACTATAATGGACTTTGGAAAAGGTGTATTTGAGGTAAAATCAACTAGCGGAGACACGCAGCTAGGAGGAACAGATATGGATAATGCTATAACAAAGTTCCTAGCGGATGAGGTAAAGAAAAAAGGGGTTGATATAACAAATGATAGCCAGGCTATGCAAAGAGTAAGAGAAGCTGCTGAAAAAGCAAAGATAGAGCTTTCAACAACATTAAACTCTGAGATAAATCTTCCGTTCTTGACTATGGGACCTGGAAACGCACCTATACACTTTACTTATACTATGACAAGAGCTAAGCTTGAAGAGATAGTTTTACCAATAGTAGAAAGGACTACAAAACCGGTTATGCAAGCACTTAAGGATGCAAAGCTAGAACCCAAGGATATAGACAAGGTAATATTAGTAGGAGGGCCAACAAGAATGCCAATAGTGCAAAGATATGTAGAACAGCTTCTAGGAAAAAAGATAGAAAGAGGTGTAGATCCTATGGAAGCTGTTGCTTTTGGAGCAGCTGTTCAAGCTGGTGTTCTAACTGGAGAGGTTAAGGATATCGTTCTTCTTGATGTTACTCCTTTGAGTTTAGGTCTTGAAACTTATGGTGGAGTTACAACAACACTAATAGAAAGAAACACCACCATACCAATAAGAAAATCACAAGTATTTACAACTGCAGAAGACAATCAAACTACAGTAGATGTACATATATTACAAGGAGAAAGAAAAATGGCAAAGGACAATATAGAACTTGGAAGATTCCAATTGACAGGAATACCTCCTGCGCCTAGAGGTGTACCTCAAATAGAGGTGACCTTTGATATCGATGCAAACGGAATAATACATGTAACTGCTAAAGATAAAGCCAGTGGAAAAGAACAAAAGATGCAGGTAGTTGCAAAGAACAAGATGAGTAGGGAGGATATTGAAAAGAAGGTAAAGGAGGCCGAACAGTATGCTGAACAGGATAAAGAACTGTTTGAAAAGGTAGAAATAAAAAATAATGCGGAGTCACTTTCTTATACAACCGAAAAAACACTAAAAGAATATAAAGATAAAATACCAAATGAACTTTACAGCAAGATAGAAAAGGCCAATAACGACCTTAAAGATGCAATCAAAGGGGATAATGCAAATGATATCAAATCAAAGTCTGATGCCCTTAATGAGATGTTGCAGAAGATTGGAGAGAGCATGTATAAAGGAGGAGCAGAGCAAGGTCCAGGAGGTTCAACGGGCCAAGGCGGCGAAGGACCTAATCCGGATGGAACTGTGAATGCAGATTACAAGGTAGAAAAATGAGTGAAGATTTTTATAACATACTTGGTGTCAAAAAAGATGCGACTCAAGATGAAATTAAAAAAGCATATAGAGAGTTAGCTCTCAAATACCATCCGGACAGAAATAGCAGCAAAGAGGCAGAAGAAAAATTTAAGTTGATAAATGAAGCGTATGCAGTGTTAAGCAACGAAGAGAAAAGAAAACAGTATGACACATACGGGCATGAACAGTTTAACCAGCACTATACCGAGCAGGATATATTCCGTGACTTCAATATCAATGATATCTTCAAGGACTTTGGTTTCAATATAGACTTCGGAGGAGGAAGATTTACGTATAACTCTGATGATGATAGTAATGGAAATATACTCTATAGAATGAAGATTTCTTTTATGGAGGCTGCAAAGGGTGCCAACAAAACAATAGAGGTAAAACACATTGCAAAATGTAGCCATTGTTCTGGAACTGGAGGAGAACCCGGTTCAAAGATAGTGAAATGTAATGTTTGCAGAGGTTCTGGGAGAGTGAAAAGGGTAGTAAATACATTCTTTGGAGCAATGCAGACTGTAATGGTGTGTAATGAGTGCGGAGGTTCTGGAAGTTTTTACGAAAAAAAATGTAAGGAGTGTAGAGGAAAAGGAGGTTTAACAAAAACAGAAAAGATAGATGTAAAAATACCAGAAGGCGTAAGAGACGGAATGAGATTAAAACTTGATGGCATGGGTGATTTTAGTAAGAATGGATCTGGTAGTATATTCTTAGAACTGTCTGTTTCTAATGATAAAACCTTTGAACGTCAAGGCGATGATATAATAACAACTGTAAAAATACCTTTTTACAAAGCGATAATAGGAGGAGATGTTGTAGTTCCAACATTGAATGAGCCTAAGAGCATAAAAATTAATCCCGGTACCCAAGAAGGCACGGAGATCAGATTAAAAGGAAGTGGAATTAAAAGAATAGGAACGCAATACTATGGTGATGAAATAGTAATATTAAGTATAGACATACCCAAATCATTGACAAAAGATGAAGAGCGAATAATAAAAGAGTTTGCAACACTCAGAGAAAATAAGGAAAGTGACAAAAAGAAGTTTGGTTTCTTCTAAACTAATTATATAATAAGGAATGTATATATTTTGCACAAATAGAAAAGTTATTCAAATATTTTCAATATTTTTTATTATATAGTAAGTTAAAATTACAAAACAAAGTAATAATAATTTTAATATTAAACAACTTAGTATGGAATTTAAAAGTGCTGTGGGGCAACAATCAAATTCTGAAAACCATTCTTTTAGAGAGTTACACAAACAAAAAACTGCGGATGAATCATACTTAAATATTGTTAAAAAAATACTTTCAGAAGGTGAATTGAAGGATAATAGAACCGGAGTTAAGACTCTGGCTATAGCTGGCGCTGTTTTTGAACATGATATGAAATTAGGTTTTCCATTATTAACTACAAAAAAGATGCCATTTAAATCAATTGCATCAGAATTAGAATTTTTTATAAAAGGAATTACAGATAAAAAGTGGCTTCAGGAAAGAAACAATCATATATGGGATGAATGGGCAAATCCTACTAAAACACCATACGGGCATACACCAGAAGCTAAGAAAGAGATGTTTAAAGAAAGAGATTTAGGTCCGATATATGGCTTTCAATGGAGACATTTTAACGCTAAATATGAAGGATACGATACTGATTATGAAAATAAAGGCGTAGACCAGCTAGGTACTATTGTTAAAAGACTTAAAGAAAGTCCTAATGATAGAAGAATGATAGTTTCTGCTTGGAATCCACAGCAAATAAATGAGATGGCTCTGCCGCCATGCCATTATTCGTTTCAGGTTACTGTTATCAATGACAAATTAAATTTGTTATGGAATCAAAGATCGGTAGATACAATGCTTGGACTTCCTTTCAATATTGCAAGTTATGCACTTTTACTACACCTACTAGCAAAAGAATCGAATTTGAAAGAAGGAAAACTCGTAGGATTTTTAGCCGATGTACACATTTATGAAAATCATATTGAAGGAGCTAATGAGCAAGTAAAAAGAGATCCTAATACATACAAATCTCCAAGCATAAAAACAGAGGAATTTGATAGCATTTTTAACTGGAAGTATGATACTACAAAATTAGAAGGATATGAAAGTTATCCTCCAATAAAATTTGATATTGCTGTCTAAAAACAACAATAACTAGTGAGTATTTATGGAAATTGGAATTATAGTAGCTATGACAAGAAACAGAGTAATTGGTAAGGATGGGAAAATTCCTTGGAAAATAAAAGAAGATATATTGCTCTTTAAAGGATTGACTATGAATAGAACTGTAATAATGGGAAGAAAAACTTGGTTCTCTCTGCTTTCTGTTTTTAGGCCATTGCCTAATAGAAATAATATAATAATAAGCAACACTCTTGAACCGCAGTCCGGAGCGTTTGTATGTAAAAGTATAGATGAGGCAGTAGCTATTGCAAGACGATTTGAATGTGATGCATATTGCATAGGAGGTGCACAACTTTATTCACAAATGCTTCCTATCTCAAGTATACTACATATTTCACTCGTAAAAGGAGCATATGAAGGAGATACTTATTTTCCTGAAATAAATTATGAAGAGTGGGAACTTCAAGAGACTGTGGAGTTTGAAGAGTTTACTTATAAAAGATACAAAAGGAAAACACCAAACAACATAAATATCTAAAAAGTATAATATAAAAACAGTAATTTATTTAGGTAATTACATAGGATTTAATTATAAAAATAGTAACCATATTAATAACAATAACGGCTATTCAGATGGTATTATTAATAGTAATAAAAATAGTAATGACAATATTAATAACCACAATACTTTACTTTTAGGAAAAAGAGTTTGGCTATTTGATTTTGATGGTGTTCTAGTTCCGGCTCCAAACGAAGATGACCATACAAGATTTGTTTCAAACGCTATAAAATTAATCGTGGAATTAAAAGGTATCAGTAGAAAGGATAGCACAAAAATGTACAATGACATAACTAAAAAAAATAAGGTTAATTTGCATGAATTCTTTAAAAACAACTTTCCAGAGATGGATGGAAAGTTAATTATGAAGAAAATATTTGGAGAATATAATAAAAAATATGAAAGTATGAAACCCGATTCAAATATTATAGAAATTATCAAAAGTCTTTCAGAAAATGGAATTAGAATCGGGATTTTTACAAATAACACACAGGATACAGTATGTAGAACTGTTAAAAGACTTGGATACCTTAAGCATTTTGAGCGAATAATTGCTTATGAACAGTTATTTCCGTTTCTTAAACCTGAAGAATTTTCCTATAAAATAGCTGCAGAACACTTTAATGCTTCTTCAAAAGAGATAGTTTTTGTAGATGACTCTGAAGAAAATGTAAGGGTTTCTAAAAGACTAGGTATTGTTTCTATACATGTATCTGAAACAGACGCAGATGACAAAGTAACTGATTTTAATGTTAGAAACTCTGAAGAACTTTTAAAGTTAATAAGAACAAAAACATAATTATTTGTCCATTGTGTAATTACTTTTTTATTAAAGTAGGCGTAAAACCACATGCTTTAGCGGTGGGAGTATGTCACTTGATACTTACTCATTCATTTCGGGATATAATGGGAATGAGTTTGCAAGAGACGCTACTTCAGAACGTATGCTTAACAATGAGTTGTTGTTTTTGATATCTTCCTTGAATTTTTTAATATAAGTTAAACGCTCCTCCTTTGTATCAGGAAGTCTGCTATCTTTTATTATCTCCAATATATTTGAAATATATTCTGAAATTTGTTTCATTTGTGTTTCTTTCATTCCGCGAGAGGTTACAGCCGGAGTTCCCATTCTTATTCCGCTTGGATAAAATGCTGAAGAGCGCTCTCCAGGTACTGTATTCTTATTCAAAGTTATTCCAGAAATATCAAGTGCTTCTTGAGCAAAAATGCCTAGCCCTGGTGCTATGTCAGTTAAATCTGCAAGTATCATATGATTATCAGTACCGTTAGTAACAAGTTTTATTCCATGATCCATCAATGAACGTGCGAGAGTCTTTGCATTAAAAACGATTTGGTTTGCATAAACCTTAAACTCTTGAGTAGATGCTTGTTTTAATGCTATTGCTATAGCAGCTACTACATTGTCATGAGGACCGCCTTGCATTCCTGGAAAAACAGATTTATCTAGCTTTGAAGGAAGGTCGGGATCTTTTTCTAAACCCTTTTTTGTAGCCATTATTATTGCTCCTCTGGGACCGCGTAAGGTCTTATGTGTTGTAGTTGTTATTACATCTACATACTTTTCTGGACTCTCGTGAACCCCCGCTATTACAAGACCAGAAATATGAGAAATATCTGCTGCAAGATATGCACCTATAGATTCTGCTATTTCACTAAACTCTTTAAATGGCAACTTTCTTACATAAGCAGTAGAGCCAACCCATATTAATTTTGGTTTATTCTCCTCTGCTAATCTTCTTACTTCATCTATATTTATGTATCCATCTTCCGTAACACCATATTGAACACTTTTGAACAACTGACCGGTAGCGCTTGAGTTCCATCCGTGTGTTAAATGACCTCCAGAGGTAAGACTCTGCCCCATTATTGTGTCGCCAGGTTTGCATAGTGCAAGATAAACCTCCATATTTGCTGGAGAACCAGAGTATGGTTGCACATTTGCGTATTCTACATTAAATAATTTTTTAGCTCGATTTTCAGCAATTATCTCTATTTGATCTATAAACTCGTTTCCGCCATAATATCTTTTTTTAGGATAACCTTCTGAGTATTTGTTTGTGAGTATGCTGCCCATCGCCTGCATCACTGCTTCGCTGGTGAAGTTTTCAGAGGGTATTAATTCTATTGAAGATCTTTGTCTCTCAAGCTCTTTTTCCATAAGCACAAGTAACTCTTCATCACACTCCCTTATTCTTGAAAACCAACTCACCATTTACCACACCAATTTTATTTTTTTAACTTTCTTTTAAGTGTTAATAGTAGTGCCGACATAAAAGCCACAGATGCTACTAAAAATATTATTATATAAAATACTTGAGAGGGATCTTCTAGTATAAAAAATATTGCGAATGCAAGACTTATGAAGGAAAATATTGGAGGAATTGCTGGAAGTCCAACCTTATATTTACGCAGTATGAACATTGTTGCCAGAACGCCCATACCTGAAAAAACTATTATCAAAAATGATAAAAATAGATTTGCTGTTGCTGCATAAGAGCCAGTTGCAACAGCGGCAGGTAACATTATGTCACCATTACCTAACATTATACTTGACAATAAAGGAACCTCGCCTCTTTTTATTACTTCAGAAAGATGTTCAGAAAAATTTTTATTATGCTTTACTGCTTTGTTGAATGCTGCTCTTTCTTTTTTGCTAACCTCTTTTTTAGGCACAGACTCCATATCAGAAGATACAATCATAAATGATAGATCCATTTTCATAGCTTGTTTTGCAAGAGGTATCATAAATTTTAATACAAAAACCGCAATATAGTCGTAAACTGCAAATGCAGCAATTAATAGGTAAAGAAAAAGTACATTGCCAAAACCTACTCCGATAAGTATGCCAACACCTATGCTGCTAACCAATGTTGTAACATTTCTTATTCTAAAGTTTGATCGTTTCTTAGATTTTATTATGAGCAAAGAAAATGACAGTGTAAATGATATTATAAGAACATATAAAAATGATATATAATTAGAAAATATAGAGTCAATTAGAAGAAAGAAAACAGTACCTGAACCAAGTACTACGATATATGCTTCAAGTATCTTAAATATCAACTCATTTTTAAATCGCTTGAGTATTATTTCTATTATCAAAAATATTACTACAACATCTATTATGAAAGAAAGAATTGTGCTGAGCGTATTTGCTCGATTTAATATTATATTCTCGAGATTTAATGCTTGAGGAAGACCTATTACTATTAAAAAAAGTGCTATAAGCTGAGCCAATAGAAATAATGAAAATATACTAAGTATTTGACGATTATCTATTCTACGCTCTATTTCAACACCTAAAGACTTTCTTCGCTCCTCTTTACTAATTTTATTACGCCCTGTCTTGGACTGAATACGTCTCCGCTTCTTTCAAGATCAAAAATATACTTGCTCGTTGTATTTCTGTCTATTCCTTGCTTTTCTGCTTCTTCTAAAATTCTTGCTATTTTTGCACTCTCTTCATCTTTTTCAAGCTGTTTTATTATCGAAAGTATTGTATTTATTCTATCTACCTTTTCTCTAGGCATACCTGTTAAAAGCATATCTATATCCTTTCTTCCACCACGATCTACTGCAAGACTACTTAACATATAATCAAAAAGTGATGTAGCGAGTTCCGCATCTTTCTTCTCTATTGTGCTTGATAGCCTGGACTTTGCACTGCCTTCCGCAAGCCTGATCAAACCTTCAATTTGACGAGGTGTTATAGGAACTGCACCTTTTTTAATTCCAAGTTTTCTTAATTCAACATAATATGTTTGTATCACATCTGCAGACTCCTTTGTAAGCCTTGGCTTAATGTTTTTTCTTGCATAGGCCACGTACTTTCTTAACAACTCTTTTTCTATAGGCTGTTTTTCAACCTGCTCAAAATCTTTTTGATCAGCTATCTGGGCTCCAGCGGCTTTATGTTGTATCATTATGTGACTAGCTATCTCTTTGTCTCTTTCTTCGTCTAATACATCAGTAATCGGGAATATCAAATCAAATCTTGAAAGCAGTGCTGGAGGAATATCGAACTGCTCTGCTGGAAACTCATTTTTATCAAATCTTCCATATTTTGGATTTGCAGCTGCCAATACAGATGTTTTTGCATTGAACTTAGCAACAATTCCTGCCTTTGCGACGCTTATGGTCTGTGATTCTAAAGCTTCAAGGAGCGCTGATTTATCTTCATCGCCTATTTTATCAAATTCGTCTATACTTACCTCTCCTCCCGAACCTAGTACTAATGCTCCTGCTTTTAATGTCCAGCCTCCCTCTGAAAATTCATCTCTTTCTGCAGCGGCTGTGAGTCCTGCTCCGCTAGTTGATTTTCCGCTTACGTATATTCCCTTCGGAACAAGTTCGGTAACAGCTTGAAGCAATCTTGTTTTTGCGCTACCAGGGTCTCCTATCAATAGCATATGTATATCACTTCTTATGAGTGCTCCATCTACAAGTTTTTTGTCTGGAGTTCCTCCAAAAAGTTGAAGCACTAGTGCTTTTTTAATCTCATTATGGCCATAAATAGAAGGTGCAATTGATTTTGATATCTTATCAAATATTGATGGATCTTTAGATAAATCTAATATCACCGATTTATCTTCTTCTGATATCTCTAACTCAGCAAACTCCTTTTGTTTTGGCTTTACAGAAACCGTCTCAAAAAACATTGTAAATAGTACTTTGTCTTCTTTGCCTCGCGCGTTTCTTCTGGGTTTTATTCTTAGTATTCCGGTAATGTCTATTCTATCTCCAGGAATTACCTTATTAACTAGATCGTCTTCTACCCATACCTCTAATTGCCAAGTAGGAGTACTCCCCTTTAATCTTTCGAGAGGGTCTTGCACTGCTAATCTTTGCAAATTAGAAAAACGCGAACGTTCAGGATCCTGCTTTAATGACTTTCTTTTACATTGTGGACATATCTCTACAACTGTATCTCGCTCCATTTTTGTTTCTATGACACTGCCGCAGAAAATACATTTAAAATAGCCTATGTTTACCTTTGGTGTTATCTCCGATCTTTTAACAACTAACGAGTCAAGCGTAAGAAGCTGTCCTATATACTCTGAACCTACATCCTGTATCATTGGTGATTGTGTAGTTGCACCAAAAAATCTTGCATGTGTAGGTTCTTTTGCTTCGGGATCTGGATTCATCTTGAAAAGAGCGGTATTTGCTAGTGGTAGTATTTCATCTGGCTTGTGTATTAGTTGCAATGTTAAATCTGTATCAAACCTTTCAAGATCTCTAATATCTATATTTAAACTTCTTACCTTAGGGTAACCTATATACATATCCTTTATGTGCTCTGAATAATAATTATTGAAAAACTCTGTGAATTTATCCTCTATCTCTGAACTTGCTATTTCATCCACAGTATCACCCCTTTACATAGTGTTTATATTTCTAAAGGAATAAAAGAGTGTATCATAAAAGGTTATATTTAAAGTTAGGTGGTTAAATAAAATATTATGTTACAACGCCGATATATTACGTTACTGCAAAACCACATATAGGTACTGCCTATGCTACTACAATTGCAGATATTATAGCGCGCTGGCATAGACTTTGTGATGATGAGGTATTTTTTCTTACTGGTAGTGATGAACATGGAGAAAAGATAGAGGGGGCTTCGAAAGCGTTAGGGCAAACGCCAAAAGAAATGGTAGATGAGTTAGCTGAAAAATATAAAAGTACTTGGAAGGAGTTAGACATTTCATATGATAAATTCATAAGAACAACAGATGAACATCATGAAAAAGTTGTTAAAGAATTCTTTAAAGTCCTATATAATAAAGGGGATATATACAAGGGGTATTATGAAGGATGGTACTGCGTACCAGATGAAATGTTCATAACAGAGCTTCAGCTTGTTAATGGTAAATGTCCAGAATGTGGAAGAGAAGTGAAACGCGTAAAGGAGGAGACATATTTTTTTAGATTAAGTAAATATCAAAATAAATTATTAGAATTTTACGATAAGAATAGTGCATTTCTTATGCCAAAGAAAAGATCACAAGAAATAATAAATAGAGTAAAGGCAGGGATAAATGATATAAGCATATCTAGAGAAAAGGTAAAATGGGGTGTGAAGCTGCCAATAGATGAAAAACACACGGCTTACGTATGGTTTGATGCTTTATTGAATTATTTGAGCGCAGTTGAATGGCCTTCTGAAAAATATAAAAAAATTTGGCCGCCAGATGTCCATATAGTTGGTAAGGAAATTAATTGGTTCCATACAGTAATATGGCCATCAATACTTTTTTCTGCAGGAATTGAACCTCCAAAAACTGTATTTGCACATGGATGGTGGACTGTAGACGGTAAAAAAATGAGCAAGTCTTTAGGCAATTACATAGACCCAATAGAAATTAAAAATAAGTATGGAGTTGATGCACTCAGATACTTTTTTGTAAGAGAGATGCCCTTGGGAGATGATGCTGATTTCTCTGAAGCTGCATTGATTTCAAGAATAAATGGCGAACTTGTAGATGATCTTGGAAATCTCGTATATAGAACATTGACATTGGCAGAAAGATTTGATGGTAAAATAGAGGGAAAACCGGAACTTGATAAAAATATAGATATTGAAAAGTTAAAGGAATTAATGAATAAGTTTGATACATTTAGCACAATAAATGAGATTTGGAACATTGTAAGAGCTACTAATAAATATATAAATGATAATGAAGCTTGGAAACTTGATGGAGAAAAAATCGGCCATGTCCTTTATAATTTACTAGAATCATTAAGGGTTATATCGATACTTTTAATTCCTTTCATGCCAGAAACTGCAGAAAAGATAAGAGTTCAATTAGGAACTGATAAACAAAAAATAGATAAATGTAAGTTCTTGCCGTATGATGGGAAAATTAAAAAAGGGAAACATCTTTTTGAAAAGGTAAAGAAGTAATTATACATTAGCATTTTTCTTTAGAGATATAGAAGCAATTTCTTGCCAATCATAAATCTTTCCGGTTGTCTTGTATAACTTTACCTTGCTTATATGTATTTTATCTATATTTAATGACAGATTTGATGCTTCTTCTACACGTTTTTCCATAGGTATATTTGAGTATAAAAGGCTTAGATGTGGGTTGTAATGAACCTCTTCGAACTTCAAGAATTTTTCTGTTCTTTTCCTAAGCAAATCAAGCTCCTTTGTCTTTTCTATTTTTAAGAATATGCATTTAAAGAAGTCTGTGTCAACTCCTATTCCATTTGATTTCAAATAAAAATCATTTTCATTGGAAAAAAACTTTTTGAAAAGTTCTGGAAGATCGTTTTTGAATGGTATTTTTTTAAGAAGCGTTATATGAGGTTCAAAGATTAGAGAGCTATATTTTAATGAAAGACCAGATATTATCGGGGTTATTTTCTTTGATGAGTCTTTATCCGGAATGAGCCAAATAGAATAGCCTTCCGCACTCTCTTCTGAAGAAATATTACTCATAATTTAATATATTTAGAATTACTATAAAAAGGTTTTGTAAGAAAAGTTGCTAAGAAGTCGAATTTTAATTAGACATAGCCTAACCAAAAAATCTTAAAAATAAAGTTAAAAAGTAAAAATAATTAATTAAATTATTTTGATTTCTTTGGCTGTGTTTTTATCTTTTGCATATCTTCTTTCTTTATGGCCAATCTTACTGAACCTGTACCTATCGGTATTTGTTTTCCTACAAGTATGTTTTCAGTAACACCACGCATGTTGTCTACTTCACTGAATGCTGCTGCGTTTACTAGGTGTTTGACAGTTTCTTCATAAGCAGCCTTTGCAAATACAGAGTCCTTCTGACCGCTTAATCCATGCCTGCCTATGCCTTTTATGCTTCCTGAATAACACATAGCGTCTGCTATTAACATAAGATGTCTTAAATCGACCCCTATCTTTTGCTCATCAAGTGTATTTTTGAGCTCTCTTACAATGGTATTCCTTGCAGCTTCTATTCCAAAAAGACCATACATTGCAAAGACATCATTAGTGTATAATTTTGATTTGTCTACACCATCAACTTCTATTATGTCACGTATGTTGCTTCCTGCAGAGATTAAATAAAACTCTCCGGTCTTGTTATTTTGTTGTATTATTGTTTTTCCTGCGTCTGGTATTCCTTGAATTACATCCTTCATTATTTTTACACTCATTGTTCTTATTTCAGCTACGTTCTTTGTCTTTAACTTTAGTATAATATTTTTATCCTTTTCAACATTTGCAGATACATTGAACTTTTTAGAGATCTTCTGTGCAACCTGACTAGGAGTTAAATTATTTGCATTTAATGCCTGCTCATCTACTATTAGTTTTATCATTCCTTTTGGAAAGTTTTCAAGAACTCTTTTTATTATTGTTACCATCTTTACCTCGCTTATCTTTTTCATTATTGCTTCAGCTTTATCAAAATTTTTTCTTGCTTCGCTATTTAGATATATGTAAGTTATAGGTGTGGCCGGCTTCTTCCTTGCATCAACAAGCTCAACAATTCTTGGCAAACCAGAAGTTGCTATAGTTGATTCAATACCTGCAAAGTGAAATGCTCTCAAAATCATCTGTGTTCCAGGTTCACCTAAAGACTGCGCAGCTACCATCCCTACGGGTTCACCATAATCTACAACATATTTTTGTTTTTTATCAGCCATAAAATCAACTCTTTTCTACCCTTTCGAATCTCGATTCGGTAGGATTGACACCGTCTGCACCATAAATAGTTTGTATGATATTATTGTTAACGTCTCTTACTGTAAGATCATTCTTAACATAATAATCTTGAAGTGCATTGGATAATCTCCTATATAGATACCCGCTTCTTCCTGTCAAAAGCGCCTTGTATACTTCTGAACCTCTTGAACCTACCGCATGCATGAATAGTTCAATTGGACTCATACCTGCAAAATAGCTTTTTGTTATGAAGCCGTGAGCAACAGGACCCACATCATTAGGTGCAATATGGGGCAAAACTCTATTTGAGTAGTAACCTCTTTTTATTCTTCCTCCACTTAAGGTTGCTTGCTGCCCTAGAAACATGCTCATTTGTTCTAGGTTAAGTACATTACCTCTTGATCCTGCTTTTGTCATCTCTACTGCGCTATTTCCTTCTCCTTCATGCATTACAAGCATATTTCCAGCTTTGTTTCTTGCCATGTTTAGCTCTGTTATTATAAGCCTTTCGAGAGACTCTCTTGTTGTATAACCTATAAGTGGCTCTAATTTTTTGGTTTTATATTCACTTATTAATTTGTTAACTTTTTCAAATGTTTCTTTTATTATTTGATTCTTTTCTGACTGCATTTTCTGATCTATTTCGTATTCTTTTACTCCTACTGTAACACCTGCAAGAGTTACATAAGCATCAGCAAGTTTTGCTGATTGGAATATGAAATCTCTTAATGCATCAAATCCGTAATTTATTGCTATTTTTATGAATAGATTATTTCCTTTTCCATAGGTATCATTTGTTACTGTACCTTCGATAAGTCTTCCATTCTTTATCTTAAACATGCCTGTTGATGTTTTTTCCTCAAAAGATAAATCCTTTGGTAGAAGCATAGAAAAAATATCCTTTCCACTAAATAAGCCATTTTTCTGAGCTTCTGGCAACTCGTAGATACCTGCAAGACCAAGCATATATTCTGTTTCATCTCTTGATAGATAAAGACCGTCTCTTGTTAAACTATAAAGACCGGTTATTCCGTCCTCTCCGTTAGCTATAATTGCTCCACCATTTTTAGGTGAGAATATCTGGTATTTTACATCCATCAGTATTCTTGCTTCGGCCTGTGCTTCTAATGTTTGAGGCACGTGAAGGTTCATTTCGTCTCCGTCGAAGTCCGCATTGTATGGAGATGCAGTACAGTAATTTATTCTGAAGGTTTTTCCTGGAAGTACCTTCACCTTATGTGCCATTATAGATATTCTGTGCAGGGTTGGTTGTCTGTTAAACAGTACTATATCTCCATCGATTAGTTGTCTTTCTAATATATCTCCTGCTTTTATTTCTTTTGCTATTTCTTCTTTGTTTGCATCAAGAACTCTCTTTCTTTTTCCTTCTTTTGATATAAAGTTTAATATCGTAGGATAACTTTTGTTTAATATAAACTCTCTTGCTTTTTCAATGTTCCATTCAGTAACATAAAAAGGTACCGTTAATCTCTCCGCTATTGACTGTGGTACACCCACCTCATCTATATTGACATAAGGATCTACACTTATTACAGTTCTTGCAGAATAGTTTACTCTCTTTCCGCTAAGGTTGTATCTGAAACGACCCTCTTTTCCCTTTAGTCTTTGAGCTAATGTTTTAAGAGCTCTTCCGCTTCTGTGCCTTGCCGGAGGTATTCCTGATGTTTCATTGTTGAAATATGCAGTTAAATGATACTGTAAAAGTTCCCAGAGATCATCAATTATTATTTGTGGTGCACCAGCATTTATGTTCTGCTCAAGCCTTTGATTAATTCTCATTATATCTACTAGCTTGTGAGTCAAATCGTCTTCGCTTCTTTCACCAGATTCTAGAGTTATTGATGGCCTCACATTTACTGGAGGCACTAAAAGCGTATTTAATATAAGCCAAGAGGGATTGCTTGTTTCCTTTTCTATACCAATTATTTTAAGATCTTCAGCACTTATTTTAGATAACATCTCTCTTATTTCATCTGGTTTTAATTTTCTATCTCCTACTGTGAAGTAAGTTGGCTGTGAAAATCTTATTTTTGGCTGTACTGCACCACAATATGGACATTTTTTGCTTGTTTTAATTTTTTTATGTTGCATTGCTGAAGCTCTGTTCTTATGTTCTTCTTCATCCTTTACTGCTTGTTCGCTTTCTGTTATTGGTTCTTTTACTTCTCCTGGAACCTCAACATCATTCTTTAGTACATCCTCTTTTATTTTTTGAATGTGTTTCTCATCTATTAAAATTCTATGACACTCATAACATACTGATTGAAGTATATTGTATACTACTTTAGAAAATTCAGAATGAATTACTGGTCTTACTAAATCTATATGACCAAAATGGCCCGGACATGTTTTTGCTCTCCCTCCACATGTTTTACATATAAGTCCAGGATCTATTACTCCTAATCTTTGATCTAATAAACCGCCATCAATAGGATAGCCGTCTTCGTTGTATGTATCTGGCACTGTAAGTTTTGCAACGCTTAATTTTTTAGATTCCTCTGGTGATATTATTCCAAATTTTATATAATTTATCGCTTCAGCTTGCATATACTCACTCTTTTAATTTTACCTTTGGCATTATGTGCATTGACTTTATTTCATCTAACAACACCTTAAAGGCATAACTTATTTCTACAGGTGTTAGAGATGTATTTCCACATAATGGACAGATATTTGTCCTCTTAATATAATCATAAAAACCCATTGCACCGCACTGCCCGCATATCAATACGGTTGTTTTGTCGCTTTGGTCAAGCATTCTTTCTTTTAGTAGAAGACTTGCTCCGTGACCTATAAGCGCATCACGTTCCATCTCTCCGAACTTCAATGCTCCTTGTCTTGCTTTACCCTCAGTAGGCTGATGTGTTAAGATCTGGACCTTTCCTCTACTTCTGACTTGTATTTTGTTGCTTACCATATGGTATAATCTGTTATAGTATGCAACACCTACAAATATCTCTGCTCTGAATGGCCTTCCTGTCATACCATCATACATTATTTCGTCTCCGTATTTATCAAAGCCATACTTTTGAAGTAGTTCACTATAACTTGTAAGCTTTTCTTCTCCTGTTTTTGTAAATGAAGTGCCATCTATTTTTTGACCTGCAACGGCTCCTGCCTTTCCTGCTATCTCTTCTAAAAGATGACCGAATGTAAGTCTTGTGGGTATACTGTGTGGATTAAGCAAAAGATCTGGAATTATGCCACTTTCTGTAAATGGCATATCTTCGGGATTAGCTATCAGTGCTACGACTCCTTTCTGACCGTGTCTGCTTGCAAATTTGTCCCCTCTCTCTGGTACTCTTATGCCTCTTATCCTTATCTTTACAGTTCTTGTAGCTCCAGGGGTTTCTGTAAATATTACACTGTCTACAACGCCGCTTTCTCCAGCCTTTAATGTTACTGAATCGTCTCTTGTTCTTTCTTCTAATGAACCTGCACCTATATTTTCTTCCAAGAATCTGGGTGGTGCAACCTTTCCTATTAGTACATCGCCCTCTTCTACATTCACTTCAGGTTCTATTATTCCGTCTTCACTAAGCTTAGAATAAGCGTGTTCGCCCATATAACCTTCTGAAGTTGGTGAAGGTATCTTGAACTTATCTCTTTGTCCTCCCGGATATCTTCTCTCCTCGTCAGCGTATGATTTGTAGAACATGCTCCTTCCTACACCCCTATCTACAGCTGCGCGATTAAGAACCAGTGCATCAGACATGTTATAGCCATAATAAGTTGATAATGCAACAACAAGATTTTGTCCGCTTGGATGTTTTTTGAGCTCTAAAGCTTCGTATGGAACTGTTGTGACTAAAGGCGCTTGTGGATAGAATAATATATAAGATCTAGAATCAAATCTTTGGTTGAAATTAGAAACATATAAACCTTCAGACTGCTTCATGTAGTTTGCGCTCATTGCCTGCCTAGATATAGCGTTATGCTCTGCATATGGGGCTACATTTGCAGACAGACCGAAGATTGCTGCCATATCAAATTCTAGATGTGTATGTTTTTCTGTAATTTCGCTCTCAGATAATGCCACTAGTGTGTTCTCTTCCTCTTCGGCATCTAAATACTCTATTACTCCATTCCTAACAAGGTAATTGAAATTAATCTCTTTGTTTTTTAGTTTTTGAGCCAACTCTTCTGTAAACTTTGACTTCCCGTTTTCTAATATTATATATGGCTTTCTTAGTCTACCTCTGTCTGTGTTTATGTTTATACTATTTAACTTTTCAGAATAAGC
Source organism: Candidatus Micrarchaeia archaeon (assembly GCA_049964835.1). Lineage (GTDB taxonomy): Archaea > Micrarchaeota > Micrarchaeia > Micrarchaeales > CABMGC01 > JAJZOD01. Next base: position 29,384 of record JBMFWW010000006.1, read on the forward strand.
TATATTTATCTCTCCTGAAATTTGTCCTTTTCTTCTTGTTAATCTTACTTCATCAACAAACTTTTTAGGGTCAACTATAAATCCTATTACCTTTCCGTTTATATAAATAAATGTTTTTTTGTCTTCCAAGAAATCAACCTATAAAGATTTTATATCTGTAAGCTTTCTCAGCTCTTTTTCAGTAATTGTTTCATCAGCACCAATAGTTACCTTTGACATTAAAGCAAGATACTTTGTTAGTCCTACTTCTTGACCTTCAGGACTTTCTGCAGGACATATTTTACCCCATTGAGTACCATGAACATCACGCGCTCTGAAGTGTGGATGCTTTTTAGCAAGTGGTGATTTTACTCTTCTTAAATGAGCATAAGTGCTTATGAGATTTGTTCTATCTAAAACCTGTGATACTCCAGTTTGACCAGCAACCCAAGTTCCGGTACCCATGGCATAAGCTATTTTTTCTGTTAATGTATCTGGACTTATTATTGACTGCATGCTTAATCTTCTTCCTCTTGCGCTCATTCTTTCTATTTGATACTTTACCTCTTTTAAGAAAAACCTGAATGCATATGCAAATAACTCTTCCATTAACTCTCCTGCAAATCTTGTTCTTTTATTTGCATAATGATCCTTGTCGTCTTGTCTTACTATTTTATTTGCTATAGCTGTTGATTTTTTCGCCATCTCTAAAAGATATCTTGCCTTTACAGATCTTGATTTTTCATCATTTCCTAAGTGTGGCAATAAATAATTATCAATTTGTGTCTCTGCTCTTTTTATCTGGTAGTCCTTTGCCTGACCTGGAGCTGCCATTTTGCCTAATTCTAGCAAGGCTTCTTGTTTTGTAAGTATTCCTGTTTCTGGTTTTTCTTTATTAACAGAACTTAACTCAATATTAAGAAGGATATCATTTCTGAACGGAAGTAAAACTGATGAGTACTCCTTTATTTCATCTAAATCCATACCCATTGCTTTTAGAAGCATAATTAACTCAATACTTCTGCTTATTGTAGGAAAGTCTACTGTAAATAAGCCGTTTTGAGTTCTTTTTACAACACATCTTGCTCTAAAACCAGGGGTTGATGAAAAAACTCTACTTTTAATTTCTGTACCTTTCTTTTCTCTTGTTGTAATTATTTTGTTTGAAGCTACATCGTCAAGGCCTATAAGAACTCTTTCGACTCCTTTTATTATAAAGTAACCACCAGGATCATCTGGATCCTCTCCGTTTTCTATTAATTGTGATCTACTCATGTTTTTCATGTGACACGAATTACTTCTTATCATTATAGGGATATCTCCAACATAAACTTCTCCGTAAGAAGCGGTTTTTTCGATACCTCTTATTACAGGAACCACTTCCATATAAAGAGGTGCTCCGTAAGTTATACTTCTTAAACGCGCTTCATTTGGCATTATGTTTCTTCTAGAACTATCTGATTCTATTATAGATGGACTACCTATTCTTACGTTTCCTAACTTGAGTGCAAATCCCTCTACATTTGGTTCTATTATGTTTTGATTTCCCATGGCCTTTTGTATACCATTATCTAAAAAACGATTAAAACTGTCAATTTGGTGCTGCACTAAGGACGAGTTATTCAAATACGATGCTAACAATAGATTTTTCTCTTCCATTTTATCAACTTATAAGAGGCTTTTAACCCTCTATAATAAATCTGTAATACAAATACTCTTTGCCGCCGTCATTTCTTTTTATCTCCACAACGTCACCAGGCTTTGCATTTATGTAAACTGCCTGTGGATCAGAGCTAAGAAGTTTAGGTAAATTTTCTGTCTTTAAATTTAATTTCTCAAGAATTTTTTTGGACTGCTCTTGCGTAAGCAACGTGTGAACTGGAACATTTTCATTAATGCTTTCTTTAACCATTAAAACACCTATAAGTAAAATAAGTACTAAGACTAGAGTCTACTGCAAGCATCTAATATATTATGTCAAAAAGGTTTATATAACTATCTTAAAAAATAGTATATTAAATACCTTATTTTAAAGTTTATTTTAGAAGATAGATTTTGCAGGAAATATTTATAACATTTTGCTTTTTTCCACTAATAAGAAAGGTATAAAAACGAGGAATATTATTACTTAATTGGTGGTGGTGTGGAGTTAAGTTCCAAAATAGATAAAGTTGAGAATAATATAAAGGAGTGTCTCATTACTCAGAAAGCATTATTTGAAGCTAGAAGAAAGGATATTAAAAAGACCATATACACAGGTGCGATTGCAATCGGCTTATCGGTACCGGTAATTGTAGTTAATTATATACCTATTATAGAGAACTTTATCAAAAACAAGGATCTAAATCCTAGAACTTTAGGAGAAATGGGATTTTTTATAGGAACTAATATTTTAGTAAATGGAGTTGTAAGAAGTATAGAGTATTTAAGAATTGATAATGAAATTGAAAAAAAACGAAATGAACTTGAGTCTTTCATGAGAGACCAAAAAGTTGAAACAACTCAAAACAATAACGTAAATAAAGGTGCAGAAAAGAGAAGAAATAAAAATAAAATGAGATTTAAGAAGAGCACAGATAATCCCAAATTTAGGAAGAATTAAGAAATTACTGAACATAAAGTAAAACTATCTCATTAATTTGCTGGGGGTTCCAGACAGAAACTATCACTCTTCTATCATTAGGGTTTTCCTTAAGTTTTTTTACAAACTTAAAAAGTTGATCAGTGCATATATCCCATATTTTTCCCATTTATTGGAGTCTCAAGCCTGTTTTCCTTACCATTTACCTCTTTTATAAAGTATCTATCATGAAGTGTCTGCAAACTGGTCTCTGTAAGTAGCTCGTCTCTTTTTGGTACCATGAACTCGCTTATCTTCTTAAGGTCAAACTCTAGTATGCGTTCTGATAAAAGAGGCTTTGTTTAAAAACTCCAAATCTGTCCAAAAACTCAATGGTTTGTTCATAAACTCACAGTTTTTAAACAAGGCTGATAAAAACCTTTTGAGACTTCGCTCTTTGCTTCCCTTAACTGCCTATGTCTTTCCCTATATAATATGTAAGCTTTTGCAACATCATATAATCCTAAACACATCAAGCTTTCTTCAACAAGGTCTTGTATTTCTTCTACCATCGGCATTCCTTTCCCTATGTATCTCTCTTACCTTATCTTGACTACCGTTTCTGCTATGTTCTTTGATTTTTCTAAATCTACTTTGCCCTTTACTGCAAATGTAGCATTAGATATGGCATTTATTACTTTTGTGACATCCTCCCACCCGTAAACGGCGTGGGCTTCCTTTACATTCATGCAACCACTGCATCCTGCAAAGGATGTATTTTATCGGTTCTCAGTTCCTTGAGAACAGCCTCCTGTTGAGGTCTTACACTCTCTCCCTGAGCGTAACTTCCCCTCTGCCCGAGGGTAGTTGCTCTATGCAATATGTTTATTGACGCGTTTATGTCCCTATCTATTGTCAGTCCACAGACGTTGCAGTGATATACTCTGTCTTCAGGCCACAGCCTTTCGTTTCCTGTTTTTATGTTATGGCACTTGCTGCATTCCTGCGTTGTGTCTTTAGGGTCTACTTTTATTACTTTCATACCAGCACTTTCAGCCTTGTATGAAAGAAATTGAATAAATTTATTCCACGAAGCGTTATATATCGCCTGCGCAAGTCTATGGTTCTTTACCATGTTGTTTATGCTGAGTTTTTCCACTGCAAACGATGTATATCCTGAATTTACGAGTTTATCCGACAGTTTATGCGCAAAGTCGTTGGATTGGTTCGTTGTGTACTCCCATTCCCTTTGAAGCGCGAGTTTTGCCCTCTGCCTTCTTCGTGAACCGTTATGCCTTCTTGCAATAATCCTCTGCCACTTTGCGATATGTTTTGCGTTCTTCTTGACGAACTTCGGCTTTTCTATCTTTGTTCCATCTGATACTGCAATAAAAGAGTTGAGCCCCATGTCTATACCAACAGGATTTAGGTTCTCCACTTCT
>JBMFWW010000007.1:0-33050 GCA_049964835.1 Candidatus Micrarchaeia archaeon
GCTCCAGCAGCTATTGCAGCAAGCGCAAACTCTTTCACATACTCTCTCTTTCCTGCTGCATGGCTCGGATCAACAGCTATAGGAAGCCTTGAGCGCGCTTTAGCTACAGCTATAGAACCTATATCCATTGAAAATCTTGTTGAACTTTCTATGCTCCTTGCACCTCTATAGCATAGGATTACATCATCATTGCCATTTGAAAGCAAGTATTCTGAAGACATAAGCCATTCGTCTACGGTAGTTCCTAGACCATTTTTTAATAATACTGGCTTTTTCTGCATTCCTAGCTTTTTTAGCATATCAAAGTTTTGTGCATTTCTAGCACCTACTTGTATTAAATCAACTTTTTTTGAGTAAAGCTCTATTAATTCAGTATCCATTAGCTCTGTTACTATTGGAATATTGAACTTTTTACTTACATTTTGGAGAATTTCTAGACCTTTTATTCCTAAACCTTGGAATGAGTATGGAGAGGTTCTTGGCTTGAATGCGCCTCCTCTTAGTATAGCTGCTCCTTCTTTTACTACTCCTTTGGCAATTTCAAAAATCTGCTCTTCACTTTCAACTGAACATGGTCCGGCGGCGATAACTATTTCGCTTTCGTGAACTGTAACTCCTCCAACAGATACTAATTTATTCTTTTTATCAAACTCTCTTGAAAATTTGTATACTCCTTCATTTTTCATAAGTTATCATCTTTTCAAGCTCTTTATGTTTTGTAATAAAGTGTTTTATATAATCACAATCGGGTCTTATTAAAAACCCTTTTTCTTTTGCAAAATCGAATGCCTTTATAGCAAGAATCTCGGCCAAACCCTTGCCTCTTTCAGTTTCAGGAACAAATGTATGATAAATGCTCATTATCTTTCTTTTTTCATCTAAAGTATATAATAATTCAGCATCATCTGAATTTGTATTTATAAAAAAACGCTCATGAACATGTTTTACATTTGCCGTCATTATTAACACTTATTTAATTTATTCAATATTTATTCTACAGCACATATTTTAAATGTTAATGCTTAATTATATTTGATAAATATGGAAGTACCTAAAATTTTTACAGATAGTTTTAATGATATAATCTCAAATCCTAAGGTATTTTTACCTTCATTGCTTTTTAGTATAATAACAATAGTAATATTTATTTTAGTCGTATTTATTTTTTTAAGCACTACAATAGTATCAAACATAACTCTGGCTACATTTTCACCGTATACCTTCCTTTCAAATTTAACATCTAGTAATCTTATTACATTTGTAGTGATATTTTTACTAGTTATATTTTTAATCACATTTTTTGTAGCGATGCTTATGAATGGAGTAATTGTTTCAATGGCGTATCAGCTCAAAACAAAAAGAAAACTTCATATTGGAGATGCGATTTCTAATACCGGATCTAAGTATCTTAATTTGATAGGTGCGGGATTCCTATCTATATTAATAAGTATTATTGCTGTTGGAATCCCAATATTTTTAGTTGTTGTAATTTTATACAATCAAATATCTTTATCTACTTTAGTTATATCTGCAATTTTATTAATTCTTGCTTTGATACTTTTAATAGTTACATCAATATATCTTTTCCAAGTCACTACCGTAGTGATTATAGAAAATAAAGGACCCATAGCCGCAATAAAAAGAAGTTTTCAAATAGCAACTAAAAATAGAACTAATATCTTTCTGACACTTTTGATAACATTTCTAATAAGTATTGTTGTTGGAATTATCTCGTCTGTTTTAGGTATTATTCCGATTGCAGGTTTCATAACAATTTTATTAGTTGATATATTTTCTTCAGTATGGTATGCTATGATACCAGTGTATTTCTATTATGAATCCGGATCTAACCCTAAACAAATAAAAGCAGGAGATAAAACACAATCCAATGTTAAACAAATAAGATCAGGACAAAACACAAAAAGTACAAAATATCAGAACAATAAATACGACACAAACAAAAACAAAAGGAGTAAATAATTAAATGAATATATTAATATGTTGATTTTATGCCAACAAAAATAAGTGAATATAAAGGACACCCAATATTAAGCCTGCTAAAGGATGAGAATGATGCAAGACCATTTACATTTGGCCTTACAAAAGCAAAGTTGATTATTGACAATATAGATGCAATTAAAGAATTTGTTGAAAATAATAGTAAGTAATAATTATTAATGTAGCATTTATAGTATTATTATTATTTCTTTTTTAACTTATGTTTTAACTTATTTTTTAGGTTATTTTCTACAGACATACTGGAATTATTTTTTATAAATGGATTTGGATTACCATAATTTACAACTATAGATGCACCTTCAATATCATCATTTCTTGTGGCTATCATTAGCAGAGTAATGCCTTTTTTATTTTGTATATCCACATTTGCATTACTTTGAAGAGCGATCTTTAATATTAAATATTTAACGAATTCCAATGTATACATATTAGCGGTATTTCCCAGTCCGTCTTTCATATCAATATTTGCTCCCACCGGGATTTGAACCCGGGTTGCTGGGTTGAAAGCCCAACGTCCTTGGCCGAGCTAGACGATAGGAGCAGTATATTTGTGTATATATTTAATTGTTCAGTAATATAAATATTACTACATAATAACTTATTTAGGTTAGTAAGTGGAGGGCTTATTTGTATGCATAGAAGGTATAGACGGTTCTGGAAAAACCACACAAGCTAAACTTTTAATAAATAAACTTGAAAGTTCTGAAAGAAAGGTCTCTTTATTTTCCTACCCAACGCATAACTCAAGGTATGGAAAAATAATAAGAGAAGAGTTCCTTACCGGCAAGGTAGATATGAGCGTTGAAGAACAATTCTTGTTATATTTGCTTGATATGCAATCTGATAAAAAAAATATATTAGAAAATGTATCAAAAGGCAATATTGTAGTAAGTGAGAGATACTTTATATCTACAATAGCTTATCAATCTGCAGGAAGCTTCGATTACGAAAAAGCAAAGGCAGTTGAGGAAATTATGTCACTTCCAAGGCCAGACATTATATTTTATATAGATATTAAACCTGAAATTGCTTTTGAAAGAAAAAGAAAACAAAAGGGTAAAACAGATAGATTTGAAAGTGCAAAGGAGTATATGAACAAGGTTTACAATGTATATGAAAAACTTTATTCGGAAAGATATGGAAGTAAAACATGGATAAGAATAGATGGTAATAAATCAGAACAAGAAATATCAACTTTTATATTTAGTACAATAGATAATTATGTTAGAAATGACAAACAGAGAAATTTAGAATAGGTAATTGAATGATACTGTCAGATTATGATTTAGAGAATATGTTGAGATCAAAAAGATTAGTAATAACTCCTTTTAAAAAGGACACTATAAGAGAAAATGGTATAGATTTTAGATTGGATAATGAGGTTGCAAGACATAATAAAGACCTTGGTGAGGATTTTGTTTTAGATCCTTCTAATCCTGAAGATGTAAAGAAAGAATACCTAGTTGAAAAAAATTGCAGTGAAATAATAATAAATGCGCATGAGCAGGTGCTTATGTCTACAAAAGAGTACTTGAAAATGCCTGATAACTTAATGGGATTTGTAGAACTTAGAAGTACGTGGGCAAGGCATGGATTAATTATGCCACCTACAATAATAGATGCGGGTTTTGATGGAAATGTAACATTGGAAGTTTTTAACGCTAGTACAAATGCAATAATGATTAAACCAGGATTAAGATTTGCACACGTTATATTTGCAACTACACTAAGTAAGGTAAGCAATGCTTATTCTGGAGAGTATTTAGGACAAAAAGGAATAAGACTGCCAAAAGTAATAAAATTGAAGTGAAAATGTTAAAAATTAAAGTTTAATTAAAATAATTAAAGATAAAATAAAAAATTAAATTTTACCTTGAAAGATCATTTAGTTCTTCTCTGCTTGCAGGCTCTTCTTTTGAACCGCTAGGACCAGATACTAAAACTACATCCCCTACATTCTTTACGCTTTTGTATAAGATGCTTTTCTTTTTAAGAACTACATTAGCGTCATTTTTTGCGCTTTTCCAAGGTGTCATAAGCAATCTGCTTATCTCACCCTTTTCAAGATCTATAATAACATCTTGCACATCGCCAAGATATTGGCCTTCGTCACTGTATATATCCATTCGGTATATTTCAGATATCTTCACATAATCGCCTCGATAATACTACAAGGAACAGTTATTTAAAACTTTTGTCTTTTTTCAGAATAGAGGAACACTAGAAAGAAGATCTAGATATGAATAGAATTAAGGTTGCATCCAGTCTATTTCATAGTAGTCTGCTGTGCTTCCTTTAAGAATTATTTGTTTAACTTTATAATAAGTGACCGCAGTTTCTCTGTCTGCTATAGCTAATATTAAGTCTAATTTTCTTCTTTTTGCTTCATTTATAGCTCCGGCAAAGTCTCTTCCACCAAGGTACTCTTCTTCACTTAAAGATAACATTGCATATTTTGGATTAAATAAGTCAGGGCTTTCAGCTTCGCCACTACGCCTATGATAAAGTATAAAGTCTACATTTGTTTTTTTAGCAGATATGTTTCCAGGTACAGCGAGTATGAATGTTTTCCTTACAGAGTGTGCTACTCTTATGACTCTTGCCCATTCTGATATTAAAAGACGCGATTCCTTAGGAAATACATGTATTACATGTTTTGAGTGCTTCCAGTCCTTGTCATCTTTTTTTATAGGCAGTGCGCCAGGAAAATAAACCCTAAAATGTGTACCAAATTTAAATCCTGTCTTAATCACATATCCTTTTTCTCTCCAATCAGTGTAAACTTCTAATAATTTTGGGAAATCCTTTCTTCTTTTTGTTGCAATTTTCATTACTGATTTTTTATTATTTCCGTATATTTCAAGAATATTTTTTTCCATTAAGAAATAGGTTTCGTAGATGTCTAATTTATTTAATTTTCCACGTTCTATAGCTTTGTATGAGCCAAATTGTCCCATCCAAAAATTTTCGTATAAAAATTTGCCTTTTTCATTATCTTCAATTATTGAAGTAAGATCTGATGGGAAAAAAATTCCTTTTAGTAAATAATTAGGAAGTGATATTTTTGATGAAGGATATTGTTTCAATGGTATTTTATTTTGATTGAAATCTTCATTAGATATTTTAACTATAAGGCCTCTTTCTCTCCAGTCTTTGTAAGTTAAATATTTTGCCATAAATTTTTTGCTATTTCCAAAAGTCGAGAATAGTTTATCTAAAGTTAACTCTTCTCCTTTTCTTTTACAAATTGCATTTCTTACATCTATAAGATAAATAGCTTCAAAAATATTTAATTTTAGTGCTTTTTTGTCTTGCTCTCCAAAAAAACCTTTTTTAAGTATGTCGATACTTGATTGATCTATAACTATAATCCTCTTCTTTGAGATGTACTCTATTTGAATCATGGACTCAGTATATTATAGAAAATTTGTATATTAAGCTTTTCTTTTCTTTGAGCTTTGTCAATTAAGTTATAAATTATTTTTATCAATAGGTTTAAGACTTTTTCAGCAGGTTACTTTACTATTGTTTTTTCTATTTTACTTATTTTTACTTGAAATGATAAAAACATAACTCAAAAAAAGTATAATACTAAACAAATGGAAATTATTTTAAATTTCACAGATTATCTGAAATTTCTTCTAATTGATTTGCTAGATGAAATGCTAAACGCCTTAAGATTTTGGGTACATTAAGTTTATCTTTACTCATTTTAGATGAAAGTTGAAGTACTTCTTCTGTTTTTTTAATTATTGATTTTGAAAATTTTATTAGAGCTAAGTCTTCTTGTGGTATGTTATCAGCTAGGTCTACGCTTTGATGTTTTTGTGCTACATCTCTCAACATATTTGTATCTAGTCCTTCAGGAATACCATACCATTCTTCAGAAACTGTACTTCCGAGAAGAAGCCTTGCGCTGTAAAGATTTTTTGAACCTTCTTTTAGATTATTTGCAATTACTCTAGAAAGTACTTCATTTTTTTCCATTTTTACAAGCGTATATAGACTTTGAGATTCTTCCCCTATATTTTTTAGTATCTCTATTACTTGCTTGTCAAGCGCTACTGGTTTACTTTGCTGTAACCCATGCTCATTATTTTTTTTAAATTGATTTCCCAAAAACTCACAAAAAAAGTTTATCTTTTTTCAGATATATAAATGTAATTGAAAATATGGCTTAGTGTAGTATCCCGATTCAATGTCCTCTCGATAATTAATCTCATCATTTCACCTTTTATTTGTTTCGTATTCAACCATTTTTCGTGTCATCTTCTCAAAATATGCAATTTTTTGAGTGGTGTCAAGACTCAGATGTGGCATGTTGTTATAAAACTCAACAACCTTGTCCAAATCAAATCCAAAATATTTGTATAGTTTGTCTGTTGAGCCAAACCAGAGTTCAATCTTACCATTGGATTGTGGTTTTTTACCCTAGAAATTATATGTTATATGCCTCATTTCTTTAGTTCTTCTCTAAATCTCTATTCCTTTTCCTTATTAGCACAGAATTTGGTTCCAGGATCAGTCATCACTTGTTTCGGAACGCTCCATTCGCGTATTGCACTTTCAAGTACAAACAATGCGTTTTCTGTTGCAGCATTATTGAATTTGCCTCTTCCGACCACTTTCTAGAGGCATCATCCACATATGTAATAACATGTTTTCCATCTTCTGTGTCTGTGTAGTCTGTATGCCACAAGTCATTACTATGTGGTCTCGCATAACGAACCCAGTTCTTTCTCTTTACTTTTCTTCCAATAGATTTCATTAACCCTGCCTCTGTCAGTATGCGTTGTATTCAGTTATTTGGTACTCTGGGTATTCCTAGAAGTTATGTATTTTTCCATTTTAGCCGCACCCATAGGCATTTTTTCGTACGTGTCCAGAACTATCCTTCTCTCGTATCTGTCTAAAGGCTTTACCTTTTTTCCAGGCCTCTGTAAACTTATCTGATCTATCAAATAGTCTGGCGTATTTCGATATTTCCTGCGCAGTCGCCTTACATGTATTGGAATTATATTCTGTTGTTTTGCAGTCCTGTACACTGACTGTTCTCCTTTCCTTGCTTGTCTTATAGTCCATCTCATTCCTCTATTTGTCAACTTCTTCATGATTTGTATACTTTTTACATAATCATATTCCTTTGTCGTGAGGACCTTATTTTGGGATAAGACAGAAAATATTATTTATCAATATTTAATAATATTTAATTAGAATTTTTTAAATAGAACAAAAAGAGATAATAAATTTAATTTCAAATACTAGAATGTTATAATATTTAATATACTAAATATTTTTTAGATTAATTAATGAGTTTATGGCAATTATAGGAATAGAAAGCAGTGCACATACATTTGGAGTAGGTATCATAGAAAATGGAAAGATTCTTGCCAATGTTAAATCAATGTATAAAATAGGAAATAAAGGCATGATACCTATAGAGGTTGCAGAGCATCACATACAAAGTTGTAAGGACACAATAAATGAGGCACTTGATGTAGCAGGAATTAAAACTCAAGATATAAATGGAATTGGTTATACTATGGGGCCTGGTCTTGGTCCGTGCTTACAAGTAGGGCTTCTAAGTGCAAAAACCCTTTCATATAGACTAAAAGTACCAATAATTCCTGTAAATCACGGTGTGGCACATGTTGAGATAACTAAACATACTAAAAATCTTAAGGACCCTATAGCACTTTATGTAAGTGGAGGAAACTCCCAAATACTTGTACTTGATAAAAAAAACAGAAAGTATAGAATCCTTGGTGAAACATTTGATATGGGAATAGGAAACGCAATAGACAACCTAGCTAGAAATTTAGGGCTAGAGCATGCTTGGGGCTCTGAGGTAGAAAGGCTAGCTAAAAATGGAAGGTATATTGAAATGCCATATACAGTCAAAGGTATGGACTTCTCCTTCACAGGACTTCTCACAAATGCTATAGAGCTGCTTAAAAAAGAAAGTAAGGAGGATGTATGCTACTCATTTCAAGAAACTGCTTTCGCTATGCTATGCGAAGCAACAGAAAGAGTGCTTCTTTTAAGTAAAAAAGAGGAGCTTTGTATATGCGGAGGCGTAGCACAGAACAGCAGGCTTACGCAGATGCTAAGTAGCATAGCGCAAGAGCACAATATTACATTCGCTAAGGCAGAAAACCAATTCAATGCAGATAATGGAGCTATGATAGCGCTAGTAGCTGAGAACTCTATTAAAAACGGGTTTTCTGCTAATTTCAATGAATGTACAACAAAGCAAAGATATAGAATCGACGAGGCTATTGTTTATGAATAACTTTGAAGGAGCTGAAGCTAGAGTAACTATAAATAAAATAAATAATTTTAAGGTAGTTTTAAAGACACGATACCAAAAAATTTACCGTGAGCAGGTATTAGATGAGAAGTTAAGAGTTTCTAGAACTAGAAGAGAAGCTAAGATTTTATCTAAATTGATGAAAAATAAGATAAATGCTCCGCGTCTTATTGCTTTTGGAAAGTTTACTCTTATTATGAGTTATGTTGATGGCATATTGTTAAGGGATATTGATAAAAAAGAGAGTTTCATGCAAAAATTAGGAAGTGAGGTTAACAAAATGCACGAAGCCGACATAGTACATGGAGATTTAACACCAGCAAATATAATAATAGAAAACGACTCTACGGTTATAATTGATTTTGGCTTATCTGAAATGACTACAAACTTGGAAGAAAAGGCTCTTGATATACTTCTTTTAAAAAGATCTTTGATTAAAAAAGAGTTTGATTCTTTTCTAATTTCTTACTCAAATAATACCAAATATGATAAAATAATGGATAAACTAAATGAAATAGAAAAAAGAGGCAGATACAGTATAAGAACACTGGCTTGATGATTAACAATTAAAAATTTACCAACAACTAAAATTTGTTTTTCTGCTCACTGAACTAAAAGTAACCAAGTAAAACTAACTTATTGATATTAAATCAAAAAGATAAATAAAAGAAATAAAAAGAAAATTAGAGATCTCCTACTCTTCTCTTTTGGGCTCTCCTAATCCTTTTTCTTCTTTTCTTTACCCATTTCCAGCGCATTCTTCCTTTCTTTTTCCATTTTCTAGGTATGCTTCCCAGTAAAACACCATTTTTAAAAGCATATAATGTTTTGTTACGTAAGAATAATAATACTTGCGTTAAATATAATTTAAAAGAATATGTGATTTATATGGAAAAAACAGTAGCAATAGGAGTAGGTATAGTAATTATTATAATAATAGGAATATTGGCTTACTTCTTATATAGCAATGGTAATTTGAATAGTTTAGTAAAAACAAATACAGTATCTGCAACAACAGCAATTAACACAACAACTAATACAATTGTAAATAAAACAAAAACGCAACAACAAACTACAGTATTGCAAAGTACTACGACCCAACAAAACAACACTTCATTAAGTGATTGTATTTCTGGAAGCTCTACAGTACCAATATACAATGGTAATTTTAGTACTGGAACATATGCAGGTTGGAATGTTACAGGTCAAGGATTCGGTACGGCACCGGCAAACATTACAGAGTATAATAAAAACAGCGAATATTATAATAGTGCTTGGTCTAATTATAATGGAGAGTACTTTGCAACTACATATGATGGAGGTATTTTGATAAGTACTGGAAATCTTACCTCTAATTCTTTTGAAGTAACTGAACCATACCTTAATTTTAAGATTGTTTCTCCGCAGGATAATTTATTGCAAATAGAAATACTTCAAAATGGAGCACCTGTAATGAATGAAACATTTAACAGTTATGGAAATTTAGGTGCACCTTCAGGAACCTTTGAAAATGCAACAATACCACTAACGCAGTTCATTTGCAAAAATATAAGTATAAGGATTTATTCAGGTGTGGTATACACTCCTGCAACAAAGTATGATATAATTGCAGCTGGTGACTTCTACTTGAGTAAAACTCCCATAGGAACAACAGGAAAGCAAGTGTAATTGCTTCTTCTTTTTTTATTTTATTTATTTTGTGAGTATTTATGAAAATTTTTAATACAATTGAAAAAAAAGAGGAGCTTTTCAAATCTTTGTATGATAAAAAAGTTGGCCTGTATACTTGTGGCCCTACAGTATACTTTTATGCACATATAGGAAATATGAGAAATTATATAGTCAGCGATGTTCTAAAAAGAACATTGTTAAAAAATAATTATGAAGTAAAACATGTAATGAACCTCACTGATGTTGGCCATAATATAGGAGATGGAGAGGTTGGGGAGGATAAAGTAAGGGATGAAGCTAAAAAGGAACATAAAAGTGTTGAAGAGATAGTTAATTTTTATACTGATGCTTTTTATGAAGACATTAAAAAACTCAACATAATAAGGGCGACTATTACGTCAAGAGCATCTGAAAATATAAAAGAGATTTTAGAGTTTATATCAATATTAGATAAAAAGGGATATTTGTATAAGACAAAAACTGGAATCTATTTTGATACATCTAAATTCAAAGAGTATGGAGCTTTATCTGGTTCTAATTTCAAAAAGTTAAATGAGTGGCTCCTTGCTGGAGCAAGGGTTGAAAGGCCTGAAGGATTAAAAAACGGAACGGATTTCGCAGTATGGAGATTTGCAAAAGACAATGAAAAAGAGATGGTGTGGGACACACCTTTTGGAAGAGGCTTTCCAGGATGGCACATAGAATGCAGCACAATTGCTTACAGGTATTTAGGTGAAACAATAGATATACATTATGGTGGCATAGATCATATACCAGTACACCATACAAACGAGATTGCACAAAGTGAAGCTCGTTTTGATAAAAAATTTGTTAGATATTGGGTTCATTCAGAATTTTTAATAATAGATGGCAAAAAGATGAGTAAATCTTTGAGAAATGTTTATACTTTAAATGATCTCATTAAAAGAGGTTATTCGCCATTATCATTTAGATATATGGTGATGAATACTCATTATAGAAAGATGTTAAACTTCACATTTGAAGGATTAAAACAAGCAGACGAAACTTTAAAATCAATTTATATTTTCATAAATAAGGTAAGCACATATAAAGAAGAAAAGTTAGATAAAGAACTTTCTAAAGATATTAATAATTTTAGAAAAGAGTTTTTTGAGAAGGTTAACGATGATTTAGATTTGCCAAGTGCAATTAAAAAAATGCACGAATTCATAAATTTTTGTAAAAAAGATGAACGTTATAAAAAAAATCCTAAAGAGATAACTGATACACTTATTGAATTTGATTCTATTCTTGGACTTAATTTTGAAAAACATTTAGGTGGTTCAATACCTAAAGAAGCTCAAGAGTTAATTAATGAACGTGAAATTTTAAGAAATAATAAAGAATTTAAAAGGGCAGATGAAATAAGAAAAATTTTATTTGATAAATACAATATAACATTGGAAGATAATGTTGAAGGAACAGTATGGTATTGTAATTAATTATTATGTTATTTTGTTTTCGTCATTTCTTCTGCTTTTTTGCTTTCCAGTCTTTGCTGAAACAAATAAAAGAGAAGGGTCTTCTTTTTTAATATCTTCGACCCATGACTTTATGTATAAAGGTATATTTTTGAATGGCTTTGAATATCTATCAGTAAAACTATAGGAATTTGCCTCGTGTTTTAATAATCCTACCGTTACTCCAAAATCAAGATACCTTTTCCATGTAGCTATGGGAAGTTCTGTTGAGCAATCCTTTAGGCGCAGCTGACCTTTATCCTTGACTTCTAGTAATGCTCGGGCAAATCTATATGCACGCGTTTCATTTTCAAAATAAATCTTCGCTACCTCCCTTACAGTAGGATTTTTAAGTTTCTCTTTTAGTGGCGCATCTTCAAATTCCCAATATTTTATAGGCATTTTATCAGATAAATTTCATTGTTAAGAGATATAAAGTTTTCGTGGATTTGAATTTATTTATAAGGTAAGCTTTATTTATTTTGCCATGCTTAAAAAAATATGCAAATAAGTAAAAGAAATGTAAATGAATTGCTTTTTCCTAGTAGTGAAAGTAATTTTGATTTTTTATCTAATAAAGTAAATAAAAAAACTAGTACAGATACATTATTTTTAGTGTCAGCTTTTGTTCTGCTCTTAGGAACAATTATCTTCTTTTTTCTTTTCCTAACTTTTTACTTTATAGGAAGTCTTTTGCCAATAAGTCTCGGAAATACTTTAACAAGTTTGGGAAGTGGTAGCGAACTTTATTTGTTTTTATATGGCATTGTTGAATTTTTAATAGCATTGAAATTATTTTCGTATACTATAGGTATTGAGCATAAGAAAAAAATAGAAAAGGAGTATTCTGAAAAGATGTTATTTGTATTTACACTTGCTTCTATATTCATTTTTATAATACTACCTACTGGATTTTTTTTCGGAACACTAAGTAGCATCAATACACTTCCAGGAGTAACTTATACAACAACTCTAATGTTTGGAAATAAATTAAATTTTACACAGAGTAATATTTTAACTTATACAACTTTGGTAGATTCCATACTTGAATTTTTTGGCATTGCAATTTTGTTCTTTTCTTCTATTTACTATGTTTTTGTTAATTACAAAAAATATTTAATTGAAGTTTCTGTTATATTCATACTTCTTTTATTGATTTATTACATAGGAGTTCCATATTTAATAAGACAACAAAATACCTATTCATTAAACAATTTAAACAGATTGATTGAAAATAATACAGTAAATTTAAATTATATGCTAGATGATTATAGCCTTTTTTATAATAGTACAGGATTTAACCAATCATTTTATAATGAATTACAAAATATAAATTCTCAGCAGAAAAACATTGATTTATTATTTAATTTAACTTACTCAAATTCGTTATGGAATTACACCACGTTAGGGAACACTGCGTTAGGATATGGTGCGTTCAGTTATAGTAACTTATATTATTTAATGGAAAATGGATATTATATTACTGCTAATAATACAGTAACTGCGCAATTAATAGCTCAAGATTATTATCCCGAATTAGATTATATTTACTTAGAAGAAGATATTTCTTTGAATAAACTTCTTAATTTAAATGAGCAGAGTATATTAAACAGTTATAGTTATTTAATTAGCAGCTTTAGCAAACCATATTATTTCGGGGGCGATTACACAAATAAAGGCCAGCAATACATAGGCAATTCTACTTATGAATACTCATACTATTTAGAAAAAACGGATTACTCCTTAAATAAATTAAATACAATGCTTAATATCAATCCTAATTTGTTATATATTTTAACAGAAGAAAATAACCCATCGAATAAGATAAATCCGATGTCTTTCTTTTATGGATTATCTTTAAACCAGTATTATAATTATGCAATAGAATCAATGATTTATAATAAAAGTATTAGTCCAGAGATAACCTATATTTTCTATGGAGGAAAAACCTTACTACTAAATCTTGGAAATATCAATCCAAATTCTGACAGTATTAAATTATATATAGATAAAAAAGAGTACAACTTTGAAAGATACTTTAACTTTATAATAGTTCCTTATGTAAATTTGACTTTAGGTGAACATAATATAACCGTAACTGATTCAACATATAATCTTAATAACACAGGGCAGATTTACGTTTCTCCATATTTAAATATAAACTCTGAAATTTATAATGTTGGTGTAAATTCAACCAGACTTGACATCATAATTAACAACCCAACAAACAGAACCATATTACTTTCTCATATAAATGTAAATGCTTATAGAAATTTCAGTGGGCAATCAACAGATATTTCTAATCTTTTTGTAGGAAATTTAATTGCGCAGAACTTAAACAGTTTTAAAGAAGCACCTAAACAAAACATAACATTAAGTTATAATATTAGTACACTAGAGGATTTTGGAGCTAATTACACATATTATGTTACTTTGAATAGTAATTATGGAAATGGTAGATATCTGATATCACCAAAAATTGTAAGTTGTTGTTCTGAATTGAACATTAAAACTGATGCAACAATTATTTCGACAACCACTTCAACTACGAGTACAACTACTGTGGCAAAAACAAGCACTTCAAATGCAGGAATTGGCATAACTTCTCAAGAAACAACAGTTAGACAGGGAGGCATAGCTGTACAAAATCAAAATAATGCAAACAATAATTTCAAAACTTATTATTCTCTAGCTTTTTTAGGAGAACCTTCATTTTCACAATATAATATGATGCCAGCATATGTTACTGGAACAGGATTTAATAGTTTAGGAGAGTATGGACCTGGAGCAACTCCAGATATACAAAGCGTTTATGCTACAGCAAATTATGTTGCAGGATTAAATAATGAATTGTTTAGTGGAGATCTTGAGGCTTGGCCTATAGATTATAGGTCTGGAAAGACTCAACAGGTGGAGGACAACATCACTAAATTTGAAGACATTGTAAAATGGATACATGAGGTTCAACCGCAGTTATCTGTAGGCTTTTATGGAATTATTCCTTTAGGATTTTATACAAATACAGTAGGAGAGGTAAATTATGTTTCTGATCCTGCAGCTTTTCAAGCTTGGCAAAATGCCAATGAAGATTTAATTGGATTGGTAGAGAATCTTAGTTACCTCTCTCCAAACATTTATGATAGTATACAAATACCTTATAATTGGACTCAGTATGCAATAGCTTCGATAAATGAAGGACACATTTTACGAAAACCAGTATATCCATTTATTTCTATGTATTATTACACTGAACCTGCAAATGATATGCTTGTTCCCTCATATGTGTGGGCATTGAATTTGTATGTAGTTGGAAGATACGCTAACGGAACGATAATTTGGGGAGGGTATCAAGACCCATGGTCAAGTACGGCACCTTGGTGGCAGATTACACAAAATTTTATAAGGTCCACTTCAAGTACGCCGATACCACAAGCACCAACAAATCTCCAGATTTCCAATTCTAATGATCCACATTTATCTTGGAATGGACCATCTTTCAATAATAATATAGGAAGTTTTGTGGTAGAAAGATCTGAAGGAAATGAGAATAATTTTTTACCTATAGCGGTAGTTAATACCACAAGTTATATAGATAACTACACATCCTCAGGAACATATTATTACTTAGTTAAATCAACAAATTGGCATGAAGACTCATCGCCAAGTAATATTGCAAGCATTACAACCACAAGAAATGCATTGACGCCGATTTATTCTGCAAGTTACAGTTCTTGTTCTAATTGCTTGTTTTGGGGACCTTATGTAGTTTGGATAGGAAATTTAGGTTCTTATGACTCATTTGAACAACTTGAGAGTTATGGAAAAAATGGAGCTTATCTTGAATTTAATAATGTTAACTTTTCTTCCACAGGTGTAAATGAAATAGTAGCTAATGTTTCCTTAAGCAGCGCGATTCATAGAGTAAGTTTATATTTGCAAATTAATAATTCCGATTCGAATAATACAATAGGTATTTTTAATATAACGTCAACGTATAGTCAAAATTCAAATCAAGTTTTTTCTTTTGAAAGTGCACAAATAAATAAAACAACAGGCACTCATAATTTATACCTAAAACTTATGCCAAATGGAAGCACTTATGGTTTCAACATAACATCAATAGAATTTCAGAATGTGTAGTGATTTCAATTATTTTCAAAAATTTACTAAAGTTATGGATAATGAATCAGATATAAGCAATTCATAGAAAACACCGCATGTATATGCTTTGTTGATTAAGTGATAATTCTTCAACAAAAATCAGACTTTATCAACAAATTTAGACTTTTTCAACAACACCACATATATAGAAAGATATAAATAGGTTATTAGATAATAAAATACTTACATTAATTAACAGTAATAACTACGGCCAAGATGGCTTATTTTTGGCTAATAATTTACAAATTAAAGTATTAAAATATCAAATATTATATTTAGGTGAATAAAATGGTAGATAAACCACACATGAACTTGATTTTTATAGGGCACGTCGACCACGGTAAATCAACAACCGTAGGAAGATTATTGTACGATACAAAAGCGGTATCTGAACAAGATATGAAAAAGATTAAGGATGAAGTAACAAAGTATAACAAACCTTCATTCGAGTTTGCTTTTGTAATGGATCAGCTCAAAGAAGAGAGAGAAAGAGGAATAACAATAGATATTATGCATAAGGACTTCCAAACACAAAAGTACTACTTTACAATTATAGATGCACCAGGACACAGAGACTTCGTAAAGAACATGATAACAGGAGCAAGCCAGGCAGATGCTGCAGTTCTAGTAGTTTCAGCTATAGATGGGATACAAGGACAAACAAGAGAGCACGCTTACTTAGCTAGAGTATTAGGAATATCACAATTAATAGTAGGAATAAACAAGATGGACGCAGCAGGATATGATAAGGCCAAGTTCGAAGATGCAAAGGCAAAAGTAACGGAGTTGCTCAAAACAGTAGGATATGATGTAAGTAAGATAACTTTCGTACCTTATTCAGCTTTACAAGGAGACAACATGACAGTCAAATCAGATAAGATGAGCTGGTATAATGGACCTACAATGCTTCAGTGTCTTGACAATTTTGTAGTGCCAAACAAGCCTACAGATAAAGCCTTGAGATTACCAATACAAGATGTACACAGCGTAGCAGGATTCGGAACGGTGCCAGTAGGAAAGGTAGAAACTGGAATAATGAAGCCTGGCGATCAAATAATAATAATGCCTTCAGGAGTAAAAACAGATGTAAAAAGTATTGAGATGCACCACCAACAGTTGCAACAGGCAATACCAGGAGACAATGTCGGATTTAACGTTAAGGGTATAGACAAAAAAGATATTAAAAGAGGAGATGTTGTAGGGCCTGCAAATAACCCCCCAACAGTTGCAGAAGAATTTACAGCACAGATAGTAGTAATAAATCACAAGAATGCAATAGCTCCAGGATACACTCCAGTATTCCATATACACACAGCACAAATAGCTGCAACTATTACAGAAATAGTTGAAAAGAAGGATCCTAAAACAGGACAAACATTGCAGAAGAACCCTGAGTTCATAAAGAATGGAGATGTTGCAATAGTAAAGATAAAACCTACAAAGGCAACAGTAGTAGAGAAATTTAGTGACTTCCCACAATTAGGAAGATTTGCAATAAGAGATATGGGTCAAACTGTAGCCGCAGGAGTAGTTCTCGATGTTGTCAAAAAGCAATAATGAGTGAATAGATGCCATTAGCAAAAATAAAATTGATAAGTAGGAATAAACAAGATGCAAGAGACATTGCTAAGCAGATAATAGAGATTGCAAAGGTATCTGGAGTCAAATTCAAAGGACCAATACCATTACCCACAAAGGTAATGGATGTCTCTACCAGAAAAAGTCCTTGTGGAGATGGCTCACACACTTATGAGCATTGGCAGATGAGAATACATAAATGGATAGTACAAATAGATGGAAGCGAACAGGCATTAAGGCAGGTTATGAGAATAACTGTACCTGACACGGTCCAAATAGAGATGTCAATAAACTAATTTTCTTTTTATTTATTATATTTTTACTGTTTTTCATTAGTAATTTTTATGTAATAGTTTCACCTTAGGTTAAGCCATATATACTTAATATTTAATAAGAGAATCGTTTGTATATCTAAGGTGAAAAGATCGTAGCTCAAAAGCAACATTACTCTTGGATGCTTACATTAGTTCCAATAACCGCAATAAGCAGCGGTTTAGGACTTTTTATGCCATTATACATACTTTACTTAAAAGGTAATGTTTTTGATATAGGAATTGCATTTGCTCTTTATAATCTTGTTAGTATACCTTCTTCTCTTTTTTGGGGAATGATAACAGATAGATTCAGAAGAGTAAAGCCATTTATATTATTGTCAGTAATATTTACGCTTCCGATACTTTTATTTTATAACTTCTTTTCTGGTATAACTCAAGCATATTTTTATTATGCATTATTTGCAGTAATAGCAACAGCAGCATCGCCAGCACTGAATATACTTGTGATGGGAACTAAAAGAAGCAAAAAACTTCCTAAATACTTTAGCAGATATAGTTTGTTCGCACTTTCAGGATCAATAATAGCTTATATTTTTGGTATTTCAATAGCAACAAGCAATATTAATTTCTATTTACAATTGCTTATACTCTTTAATATTTTTTCAATAATTTTTGCATTTATTCTTGTGAAGGATATTAAAAAGAATATGATAGAAAAAGAGAAATTAAAATCTACGAAAAAGATTTACCCTTTATTAAATACATTAACTAACTTGCCTAACTTATTAATAAGCAGCGATATGATAATCAGAATAAGAAGTGATATTAAAGATATAAAAAAACGAAGTGTTTATCAACTACTTGGAGCTATCATACTTTTTAATATTGGTTATTATATATTTAACACAGGATATGTGCCTTACTTAAATCAAAATGGTTTGCAGTACAGTGACATCTTTTTAATAAATCTTGCTAACGCAATAGCACAAATAATAGTTTTTGTATTTATAATAAAAATAAAAAAAGGAATTAAGACAGAAAGAGTTTATATGGCCTCAACAACTTATAGAAGTATGGGCTACTTCGTTGCACTGGTTACTATTTTCATACCTGAATTATTCTTTGTTCTTAATATATTGGCTTACTCTATTGCAGGATTTTCTTATGCTCTTTGGAATTTATCATCCTCTGTTCTTTTATATGATATGATTAGAGGAGAAAAACAAGGTTATTTTATAGGACTATGGACGGGTGTTTTAGGAGGTTCTGCTATTTTTGGAGCACTTATTTCAGGGTTACTTGTTTTAAATTTTGGATATCAAATTACATTTGGATCGGCAATTTTTGTTACTCTGCTTTCAGGTTTTCTTTTCCATAAGAAACTATTCGACAAAAAATAACAAAAAGTAATTTATAGCTTTAAACCTATTAATATATGATTTTATGATAATAGATGCACATGCTCATTTTTTTACTGCAAATATGTTCAAAAACATGATGCCAAAAAACTTTAAAATTACAGAGGGTATGAAAAAGATGGCCGATTCTATGAGCCACACTCTTCAAGAAAATAAAGAGGCATGGATAAGTGCTATGGATAGAGAAGGTATAGAAAAAACAGTTTTTATGTCTACAAATTCTTTGAATGAAGAATTTACAAATTTTATAAACTCTAGTGATAGGTTTTTTGGTTTTGCAACATTAAATCCAGAAAGCTCCGATGCAATAGAAAGATTAAAGAGGGAACTTGAAAGTGGTATGTCAGGTGTTAAACTTTATGCAACAAATGGACAGTATAATGTAGGTTCTGACAAGACCTTTCCCTTTTATGAATATTGTGAAAACAACAATATACCTATAACAATACACTTTGGAGTAACTATAGGACCTACTGCAGATCTTTATACTGGAAATCCAATACATATTTCAAGAATATTAAGCAAATTTCCTGAATTAAATGTTATAATTGCACATTTCGGAGCGGGATTTTTCAGGGAAGCGCTAATGCTTAAATACAAAAGAGAAAATCTTTACATAGAAACTTCTGGAACTAATAATTGGCTTCCGTATCAAGATAATTTTCTCACATTAAAGGATGTTTTCAAAAAATCAATAGATATATTTGGAGTTGACAGAATAATATTTGGAACTGATACAAGAATATTTCCTGATGGATATAGAACTAAAATACTTAAAGAACAAGAAAGCATACTTAAAGAATTAGAAGTTTCTGTAAATGATAAAGAAAAGATAATGTATAGTAATATTAATAAGCTTCTTAAAAAAGACTCATCTTGATTAATATATTTTATTAAAGTGTGACTTTGTTGATTAAGTGAGACTTTATCAACATTTTTAAGACTTTATCAACAAAGCCTGTTTTTTAGAAAGGTTTAAATTTATCTATTGAATAAATAAATATGATTTCTGTGGAACTTAATGAAGCTGAATTGATAGAAAGAGAGCTAACTATAAGAGACCTAAGAGTTAGTAAAGAGGTATTAGAAACAAAAAGGTCAGCAGCAAGATGGCTTGCTTTATCATTAGGAATAATAAATCCAGGAGAGTCAAGGCTTAGTTCAATAGCTGTACTTGACTCTTTAATATACTTTCAATTTATAAAGAAGTATGACCCTACAGTTAAAGATATGATAGAGTATATTAATACAAATTGGGAAGTAATAAACGAAAAAACACTAAGGTATCATTTACTTAGAATGAAAAAGATGGGCTTCATAGATAATGAACAGAGTAAATTTTATTTTAAGCCACCAAGTATTGGAGATAGATTTGATCCAGATGTTTGGAGTTCGAGTATGTTTGAATTTTTTTATAAAGATATATCAAAAAAGATAGGAGGGGTAATAAACGATCTCAAAAATAAGGAAAAACTTATGTGATTTTATGTCAAAAAACAATATGTGGATTTTAGGAGGAGTAATAGTAGTAATATTTCTTGCAGTTGTATTTTACTTTAGTTTTATGCCTAAAAGCAATCAGATTAGTGTTTCAATAATTATGAATAGTATAAATACAACAGTTTATCCTTATCAAACAATATATGCTAGCGCAAATATAATTAATACTGGAAACACTTCATTTTCAAGCGTTCCGTTCGGCTTACTATATAATGGTTCGCTAGTAGAAGTTTATAATATTTCTTTGCCTGCAGGAAAGTATACGCAGATTAATTTCAGTAAGGAAGCGCTCATTCCTGGAAAATACCAATTAAAAGTTGTGCTAGATCCTATTGGAAATGAACAACTTTCAACAACATCTACAAGCGAGAATAGCTTATATGTAAATATACTTAATCCTCAAAATCCTATGCCATATTCATTATTAAGTTCGAATAACAGTTACGAGAAATTTTCCAATGAAGCTGGAGATAGCTATGTTGTAACAAGTTACCTTTACAATGCATATGGACTAAGTGTCTTTAGATTATCTGATATACCCGCAGTAACTGCATTTCTTAGCCCTATTATGAACTTAACATACTCACTGCTAAATAAAATCTATACCGCACAGGCAACATACAAGAACAGCACAGTTTATTCCGTTTGGATACAGGGACCTATAAATCAAAAGATAATATATGAAGCTGGAAAGGGTGCAAATCTTACCACTTATAATAAGACACTAAATGGAACTGATGTTAGTTTTGTTCAATTAGACAAAAATACAACACTGTGTAGTTGGTACCAAGAAGGCTGGACTAAATCATTAGCAATTATGGGAAGCCCTAATTGCTTTGAATATATAAATAAGAGCAAAATAACCAATACAATAACTTTATACCCAGATAATCAATTACGGTATTTAGGTTCTAATGATTTGATTTATAATATGACATTTAACTCTATAGTCGGAAAAGGTTATGGAAAGCTTTTCATTTTAAATAGATCATTTGTTTTTGAATCTGTAGAACCAAATCTTGTAGGAAATAATGTATGTTACGGATTAATAAATAATGTAAACAACAGAAGTTATTGTAGCTCTTACATCTTTAAAAATAATAACAATAGTATAGGAGCTATATCTGCTATGGATACTAAGGTGTATGTAGGCAATTATAATCTTTCAGTTATATCTTTGATAAATACCTCTTTAATTACAGAACAAGTTTTGAGTAGCATAAATATACTGCAAAAAATAAATTATACAGGAAAATCAGAAGAATTTAGTTCTGGAATAAGTAGTAGTTGTATCTTCAATGCAAGTTTAGCTTGTTCCTTGCCGGTATTTGGATTAAACGGATTAACAATGAATCTTAAGAATAATCTTAATACCACATTCAGAATAAACAAAGTTGCTTGTTATGGACTTGGTAATAAAATATTTACAACTATTAATGATAGTATAGCTCCAAATTCAAATACAACAATTACTGTTCCGTGCTATGATAATGGCAATGTAATATCTGGAGTTTCGTTAGGATTATATCTTAATATGGTAATGAATTACACCATATCAAAAAGCAATTATACTGCGTTAGGAAGAGCATACCTAATATGATAAAATGTCTAACATTTACTCTTTCTTCAATGAAAAAGTAGGCAGTTTTACAGATATACAAAAATTAGCCATAAAGGAAATAGAAGAGGATAATAACTGTTTGATAATAGCACCAACAGGCAGTGGTAAAACAGAGGCAGCAATACTTCCAGTTTTAAAAAAATTAAATGATGAAAAATCTAATTTAAAGGAAGGAGTTTTTGTAATTTATGTGACTCCCCTTAAATCTCTGAATAGAGATCTATTAAAAAGAATAAGTTATATTTTTGAGAGTTTTGGTTTTACAGTAGGAGTTAGACATGGAGACACAAGCAAAAGTGAAAGATTACAGCAAGTTAAAAAACCTCCCAATCTTATTATTACTACTCCGGAAACTTTGCATATAATGCTTCTTTCACCAAGATTAAAAGAGGCTTTTAAGTCTTTGAAATATGTTATTGTTGATGAGATACATGAGTTATATTACAACAAAAGAGGGGCACAGTTATCAGTAGTATTAGAAAGATATGTTGAACTTTCTGGACCTTTCAAAAGAATAGGAATAAGCGCAACAATAGGCAATTATGAAGAGGTTGGAAGATTCCTATTTAACAAAGACAGATATGAGATTGTAGAGTCAAAAATAGAAAAATCGATTTCTGTAAATATAGTAATGCCACTAATTCCTGCAAGAAAGCATGATGATTTTAAAATGTCATTTGATTTGGAGGAATCTGCACTTGCTAGAATAGAGTATATTGAAGATGTTATAAAATCAAATAATGCAACATTAATATTCGGAAATACAAGGCAGATAGTAGAAACTGTGGGAAGCAGGCTCATTTACCTTGGAAGATTGGAAAATTTTGATTTAGTAGGAGTACATCACAGCTCTTTGGATAAGGATGAAAGAATAGACATAGAAAATAAATTTAAGGAAGGAAAAATAAAATCAATAATAGCTACAAGCTCTCTTGAGTTAGGAATAGATATAGGTAGAATAGAGGTAGTTATACAGTATGGTTCGCCAAGGCAGGCAACAAGATTATTGCAGAGAGTTGGAAGGAGCGGGCATAAAATAGGTTTAAAGTCCAACGGAATAATAATTACTTCAGGACCCTTAGAAGCTTTGGAATCGGCTTCAACAACAATAAAATCATTGAACAATGATATTGAAAAGAATGAGATAGAGAATTGTCCATTAGATGTACTTGCGAATCAAGTATCTGCTATCGCATTAGAATATAAGACTATAGAGATTAAGAAGGTTTTTTCTATTGTAAAGAGAGCTTCTGTTTTTTCATCAATTGAATTTTCTACATTTAAAAATCTAATATCTTTTATTTCTGAAATAAAAACAATCAGTTTAGATGGAGAGTATATCAAAACAGGAGCTATTTCAAGAAAATATTTTATAAATAATATTAGTGTTATACCGGATAGACCAAGATTTTTAGTAAAACAAATATCTACAAATAAAATAATATCTACGCTTGATGAAAGTTTTGTTTATAATAATATTGAAGAGGGTTTTTCTTTTATAACAAAAGGAATTCCATGGAAGGTTATAAAGATAGAAGAGAATACTATTTTTGTAGAAAGAAGTAATGAACTTGAAGCCTCAATACCAGATTGGATAGGAGAAGATCTTCCAGTCTCTTATAGTATTGCAAAAACAACAATAGAACTCTTTAATGGTATTAATAGTGTTAAACAGTTTTTTGATGAAAAATGTATTAAAAATGTTGAGGATTTTATTAAAAAGCAAAATATGTTTTTTAAGCCGGATTTTGATAAAATAATGGTTGAGGAGTCGGAAGATTTTACAATTTTATATTTGTATTTAGGCACTCTTGCAAACAACTTTTTTGCTAGAGCAATTTCATATCTTATTAAAAAAAGCGGAATAGACGCCGCCGTAAAGGCAACACCATATGCTATTATTATAGATTATAGATTTTCTCCTAAAAGACCAAATGTTGAAGAACTTATAAAAAAACTTTTTAAAATAAAAATAGACGATGAAATATTAGTAGAATCTGAACTTTTTAAGTATAAATTTGCTCAGGCAGCGAAGCTTTTTGGAGTTATTGAAAAAAATGCAACTCTAACTAAAAATATAATGAATAAGATTGTACAGTTTTATAAAAATACCCCAATATATGATGAAACGGTACGTGACATAAAGAAAAATTATATTGATTATAAAACTGTAGAATTATTCATAAACAAACATAATAGTAAAAATGATATTGTTTTTGTTAAAAATGATTCACCTTTTTCTAAGGAAATATTGCTTTTTGGATTAGGATACAACGAACTAACTACTTTAATAAATCCTGGTGATGAAGAGATAATTGGCTTTGAAAAGAGGATAGCTGGAAAGGACTTCTCATTTATATGCACTTATTGTGACATGTTTTTTACTAAAAATATTGGTAATGATATCCCTGAAGAAAAAATACTTTGTATCAGATGTAAAAGCCCAATGATTTGTATTTCAAGAGACAAGTATAATGGGATTATATCTAAAAAGTTATCAGGAAAAAAACTCACTAAAGAAGAAGTTAATAATTATAATGACGCGATAAAGGAGGCTGGTCTTATAAGTGCATACTCTTGGAGAGCAGTAGTAGCGTTGACAACATATGGTATTGGAATTGCTACTGCCGGAAGGATACTAAAGATGCTAAGAACTACAAATGGTAAGTTTATTTCTGATATTTTATCTGCACAGAGAATTTTTGTAAAAAACAGCAGATTTTGGAAAAAGTAATAATAAAAATAATAAAATTAATGATAATTTTATTTATTGTGAATACTTTTATTGTTCTATTAACTTTGCATCTGATACTACCGAGTTGCCATCAAGCTTCATCAATCTTACGCCACTTGCTGCTCTTCCAGTAACTCTTATTGAAGAGACAGGTATTGTTATTGTTATTCCTGAAGAACTTATGAGTATTAACTGTTCATCTCCATTCACAAACAGTGCCTTTAATACTGGCCCTGTTTTATCATTTACTTTTAATGTTATGACTCCAGATCCTGACCTGCTTTGTTCTCTATATAAGTTTATATCTGTTATCTTTCCATAACCTTTTTCTGTTATTGATAACACACTTCCAGTATCATTTGCAGCAAGGATATTCTTTGCTTCGTCATCTTTTAATTTTATTCCTCGCACGCCCATTGAACCTCTTCCAGTTAGTCTTATTGAATTTTCATCAAACTTTATCGATTTGCCGTTCTTTGTTACTATCAAAAGATACTTTTTATTACCGTATATTATTGAGTCTGCGATCTTGTCGTTTTCATTAAGCGTTATTGCACGTATTCCGGTAGATCTTGGGTGTGAGAAGAGTTGAGCTTCTGTTCTTTTAATAAGGCCTTTAGATGTTAAGAAAACAATTTTTGAAGAAGAAAACTCTGTTGTATTCAGCATCGAAACTATTTTTTCGTTTGTTAAGTTTAGTAGATTCACTATAGCCTTTCCTTCCGAGTATCTTCCTAGTTCTGGTATTGAATAAGCTTTCAGCCAGTATGCCCTGCCAGCATCTGATATAAATAGAATATAATCTTTGTTGTTACATGTTAGCATCTTACTAACATAATCACCTTCTTTTAGATTTATTGATATTACGCCCTTTCCGCCACGAGCCTGTTCTTTATAATTTATTACAGGCATACGTTTTACATAGCCTTCTTTTGTAAGTATTATTGTAACTTTTTCATTACTTATCATATCTTCATCCTTTATTTCTAAAGGCTCGTCAGACTGTACAATTTCAGTTCTTCTTTCCCTACCATACCTTTTCTTAAGCTGTTCCAGATCTTGTATTATTATCTCTTCTTGTTTTTCCCTGCTTTGTATTATATTATTATAATTTATAATTTTCTCATTAAGCTCGACTTTTTCTTTAAGTAGTGATGCACCCTCAAGATGAGTCAACTTGCTGAGCTTCATGTCTAATATTGCATTTGCCTGCTTTTCGGATAATGAGAATTGTTCCATTATGTTTTTCCTTGCATCTGCAGTTTCATCACTTTTTTTGATCGTTTTTATTATTTCGTCTATTTTTCCTATGGCTATAACCAAACCTTCAACTATGTGTAATCTATCTTGTGCTATGCCTAAATCATACTGACTTCTCTTTAATATTATTTCCAACCTATGATTAATGTATACGTCTATGAGATTAAGTATATTCATACTTTTCAAGCTTGTTCCAACAACAGATAAGTTTATTATTGGATATGTAATTTGAAGCTGCGTATGATTGTATAATTGATTTAATATTTGGTTTGGATCTTCTCCGTTCTTTAATTCTATTACAATACTCATGCCTGTTCTTCCAGTTTCATCTCTTATATCCTTAATTCCAGTAATTCTTTTTTCGTGAACTAGATTTGCAATGGTATTGATAAGCATTGCTTTGTTTACGGTGTAAGGCAATTCATTTATAATAATTCTATTTTTCTGCTTATCTATATCTGCTTTTCCTCTTATGCTTACCTGCCCTCTTCCTGTTTTATAGCCGTTATATGAATTTGAGGACATTATAGCAATTCCTCCTGTTGGAAAATCAGGTCCTTTTACTATATTAAGTATGTCGCTAGGAGTTGCTTCCTTGTTTTTTATTTTATATACTATTGCTTCGCATACCTCATTTAGATTGTGTGGAGGCATACTTGTTGCAACACCCACAGCTATTCCAGAAGCTCCATTCACTAGTAAATTAGGGAATTTGCCAGGAAGTATGCTAGGCTCTTTTTCAGTATTATCAAAGTTAGGCACCATCTGCACTGTATCCTTATCTAAATCTTCTAGTATTTCTTCGGCTAGTCTTGTTAACCTTACTTCAGTATAACGCATAGCCGCTGGAGGATCTCCATCAACAGAACCCATGTTTCCTTGACCTTCTACTAAAAGATGATTCATTGAAAAGTTTTGAGCCATTCTAACCATTGTATCATAAACGGCTATGTCACCATGTGGATGATATTTACCAATAGTTTCTCCCACTACTCTTGCACTTTTCTTTGTTGGTTGCGAGTGTATATTGTTTATTTTACTCATTGCATATAGAATTCGTCTTTGAGCAGGCTTAAGGCCATCCCTTGCATCAGGGATCGCTCTGCCAATTATTACACTCATTGCATAATCAATATAACTTGATTGAAGTTCTTCTTCAAGATTAACATTATTTATTTTTGACATAAACACCAACTATACATCCAAGAAGTTTACTTCCTCTGAGTGGTCATGTAAGAACCTCCTCCTTTGTAGAGGATCTATACCCATAAGGACTGAAAATAGACTGTCTGCAATCTGTGCATCCTTTATCTGCATTTTCTTTAACATTCTTTTTTCAGGATTCATTGTTGTTTCCCATAACTGTTCAGGATTCATCTCACCAAGACCCTTGTATCTTTGTGTCTCTGCTTCTTTATGTTCCTCAGTTCTTATTGTACTTAACTCTTCATCACTATAAACATAAACTTCATTTTTACCTAATTTTACTCTATAAAGGGGTGGCTGTGCAATGTAAACATAGCCCAACTCTATTAATTTTTTCATATATCTGTAAAAAAAGGTTAAGAGAAGTGTGCGTATATGACTACCGTCAACATCTGCGTCGGTCATTATTATTATTTTATGATATCTTAAATTTTCAACATTAAATGTTTCTCTTATTCCTGTTCCAAATGCTGCTATCAATGATTTTATTTCTGCGTTTTCAAATATCTTTTCGAAGCTTGCTTTTTCTACATTGAGTATTTTGCCTCTTAATGGAAGAATCGCTTGTGTGTTCTTATCTCTGCCCATTTTGCTTGAACCTCCAGCGCTTTCTCCTTCTACTATAAATATCTCTGTTTTTGTCGGATCATCTTCTATACAATCTGCAAGCTTTCCAGGTAGAACAGTATTCTCTAAAACACTTCTTTTTCTTGAAAGTTCCCTTGCTCTTTTTGCACTCTCTCTAGCATTAGCAGCTGTTATTGCTTTTTCTAAAATAGCTCTAGCATCATTTGGATTTTCTTCTAGATATCTTGAAAATGAAGCATAAACCTCTGTTTCTACAAAGGTTCTAACTTGAGTATTTCCTAACTTTTCCTTTGTTTGTCCTTCAAATTCAGGATTTTGCATAAGAATAGATATAACTGCAGATAAACCTTCTCTGACGTCCTCTCCTGAAATTTTTAGCTCTGTTTTTGAAAACTGTTTGTTTTTTGATGTATAATTTATCAGAGCGCGTGTTATAGCTGCGTGGAAGCCAGATACATGAGTTCCGCCTTCTGGAGTTTTTATAGAATTAACAAAAGACTCTAATCTTTCTTCATACGTATCGTTATATTGCAAAGAATACTCTATAGAAAATTGACCTTCTGATTTTTTGTGGTGAATGATATTTGTTATAGGATTTGAATTCTTATTTAAAAATTTTATAAAGTCTTTTAGACCGTTTTCAGAATAGTATTTTGTTTCATCAAGTTGCTCAAACCTGTCATCTTTCAATATTATATTCAATTTAGGATTTAGAAATGAGGTATATGTCAATCTTTCTTTTAAAACGGTAGAGTCAAAAGAGGTAGTTTTAAATATTTCTTTATCTGGTTTGAATTTAATTGTTGTTCCAGTCTCATCAGTTTCTCCGATTATCTCCATTTTTGATACTGGTATGCCCCTGCTAAACTTTTGGGTGTATATTTTGCCATGTTTTTTAACAGTAACTTCTGTAAACTCTGAAAGCGCATTTACAACTGTTAGTCCCACTCCATGAAGACCTCCAGAAACTTTGTATACTTCATTATTGAACTTTGCACCTTTGTGCAATGTTGTCATTATTATTTCCAGTGCACTTTTGTTGTATTTTGGCATTATTTCTACCGGTATGCCCCTTCCATCATCACTTACCTCGGCTATATTTCCATCAGAATCTTGTGTTATGGATATTTTTATATTTTTACAAAAACCAGCTAATGCTTCATCTACTGCATTATCTATTATTTCAAACAAAAGATGCAAAACTCCCTGCGAACTAGTTGATCCAATATACATCGCAGGTCTTTTGCGTATACCTTGTGGTCCTTCCAAAACCACTATGTTTGAAGCTTCATACTCCATAGTAGATGAATCCATAATTACCAATAGTATTTGGTATCTAAAGAATATAAAGCTTTCTATATTATTTGTCGACGATAAATGTAAGATTAACACTTATTTAGTTTTTACCTTAAAATATTTGTTTCTTTTTGATGTTTAATATTTATTAAAATGTTATTTTTAATCAAAAACTACATATTTTTATTATAAAAATAAGGACATGTATAAATTACAAAAAAATAAATACATGTATCAATATATATTACGTTATCGCGGGTCCGTAACTCAGTTTGGTCAGAGTGTCTGGCTCTTAACCAGAAGGTCGTGGGTTCAAATCCCACCGGGCCCATTAGATTGATTTATATACAAACTGAAGAACCCGATAGCTCACATACACATCATTTTAATGCTTTTCGTATTATAGACAGAGAATTTGTAAAGATTATAGAAGATAATAAAAAATACTTAAGTGAAAATAATGGTATTGATTTAGGTGCTGGAGGAGGTTCTTTTTGCAAAACTACTTAGTGCAAATGTGAAAATATTAAACTGTGTAGATGTTTCTGAAGAAGCAATAATTGCAATGTAGAAGAATTTAAAAAATATAAAAAATATTAAAGTAATTAAGGTTTCTAATACCTCTTTACCGTTTGATGATAACATAATGGATTTTGTATTTACTGCAAACTCCTTTCACGATCTTCCATTAGGATATGAAAATGAAATAAGAAGGGTCTTAAAAAATAATGGATATTATACTGACCTGGATTGGAAAAAGAATAAACCGATTTAGGTCCGCCATTAGCTATGACGTTTTCAGAAGGGGAAGTGTGTGATAAATTTAAAAACAAGATTTTAGTCTTATTAAACAGCAGGATCTTGAAACATATTATGTGCTAATTTTTCAGAAAAACCAGAAGTAAACATGTTCATTACTTTTCAAATTTAGAAATTCATAATGAGAGGGTTATTATCTTTTAAAGAATTTAAGGAATTTTATTATGTTAGATATGTTATCAGAATCAATAACATTACTCAACCTTAAAACGTCCATTAACGCTGCTGAATAGAGTGATTTAAATTCTTTGGTATTTTCATTTTGAAGCTGTATGTATTCTTCGTTTATTATTATATTATTTTTATCAAGGACCCTTTCACTAGATTTAACACCAACAATTGTATTTGTATGATGATTTTCAAGATTATTACCAGTTAATACGTAACGAGATTCATAGAACTGCGCGTAATAATCAGAAGCAACATAAAAGGATAATTGCGAAGTTCCACCATGAACAAGTAATGTTTTTTCAATATCACCCTTTCCTTTCTTTAAAGTGTTTGCCGATATTAAAGAGTAATAATAAGATAGATTGATTTCTTTACCTGATATAAAAAATGTTTTTTCTTTTAGTGCATATTTAAATTCTTCATTTTTTAATAAATGAAGTAATGTTTCGGTTAATGTCATAAATCGCAAATTATTATTTTTGAGAATTTTTTCAGACTGCCAATAAGTTTTTGTACAGTTATCTGAAATAAATACGCCGGTATTATTAAACTCTTTAAAATTTACTGTGTTAATTTTAAGATCTTTACTTATAGATAGGGTCATTTAAATCAAAGATATTGCTCGTTTAATTTATTTAAAGTTTTTTGATTATGTTATTTACTATTTATATAGAGTATATAAAATACAATATAAATAATTTAAACGTTTTTTTTATAAATTAACTTATATTAGTTAAATATAAATATCACATTATACAAAAAATAGATTATGGAGAATTCAGAGTTTACTAGTTTTTTAAGGAAAAAGGAATCGCAAATTCCGGAGAAAGGACTTTTGGTTTTTGATCTTTATGGTACATTAATACCAAATTATGGCCTTGCTGCGATGGAACAAAATACAATTAATTTTTTACATGAAGCTAAAAAAAAAGGTTATATCTTAAGTATAGCTACTAGTTCTAAAGATGAGGACATAGTTAAAAATATTTTAAAAGGGGATAATGTTGAAGATTTATTTAGTAGTGTAGTTACTGGACAAAATAGTGAACTTCATACAGAAAGGTTAATGATCACTATTAGAAAGGTTCGAGAACTGACAGGTAAACTTTTTAAAGTGAATGAAGTTTTTCATTTTGATGATGATTATAGGAGGATTATGCAAAGCAAAAGTTTAGGAGTTAAACACATAATGGTTTGTGATGATGAAAACGCAAAGATCAGTATTTTTGGTTCTGATTTTTTAATAAATAATTTCAGTAATAGCGATCAAATATTTAACTTTTTAGAGGGAAAAGGCGTACAAAAAAGAAAAATAAAGAATTAATTTTTATTTATTTAGAACGCTTTATCATAAATTCTACAAATTTTTTGAGTATCTCTTTTGCTTCTGAATTTTTTAATAATAGTTCTAGTTTATTTAATGCTTCTGAAACAATCTTTTCTGCTATTTTTTTGGAATAACTTATTGAATCATACTTATTAATTATTGATATTGCTTCTAGTATTCTTTTTTTGTCTTTTGTATGCTCTGATAAAATCTTTAAAAGTAATTCCTTATCTTCTTTTGAAGCTATTGAAATTGTTCTTATTACTATAAGTGTTATTTTACCTTCGCTGATGTCATCTCCAACTCCGCCTTTGCTTTCTGAAACCTTACTTTCATCTATATTTAATATGTCATCCTGTATTTGAAATGCTATGCCTATTGCTGCACCGAAATCACCTAATGCGTTTGTTGTTTTTTCATCAGCTTCTGATAAGATACCAGCAAATTCTCCGGCTAAACGTGCAAGTACTCCTGTTTTGTTTTTTGACATCTCTAGATATTTTGATTCTGTTATCTCTTCAGGTTTCGAAAGGCCGGCGTGCCAAGTTATGTCAGTTGCTTGACCGATAGTAACTCTCACCATATTAGATAGATAAGATTTAATCAGTTTATCTTTTACATCTAAAGATAACTTCTTTTCTGAAAGAAGCATATGTAAAGAAAAGAACATCATAAAGTCTCCGAGATTTGTTGCTATATCAATACCATATTTAACATGTACTGCGGGAGAGCCCCTTCTAGTTAATGAGTTATCTTCTATATCATCATGAACTAATGTTGCATTGTGTATTAATTCTATAACTGTGCTTAGCTCTAGAAATTTTTCAGGATTCTTACCTAAAGCTTTTATAAAAAGCAACATTAGTGTTGGTCTCCATCTTTTACCACCTAAATCCAAAAAATACCATAAAGGATTAATTATGCCTTTTTCAAAGGCTAACTCATCATAATCATAACTTGTTTTGCCTAGAATTTTTTCTAGATAGTGTTTTGTTGCTGTTCTCTTTAAATATGAGGATATGGCATCGTTTACTTTTAAGCTGTTTGAATTTAAAAATTCCTCTATATCTATATCTTGCATCAGTATCACAAATTAAGTTGTAAATATACTTTATTTTAAATCTTTATGTGTAGTCGGCTTAAAACGAAGTTTTATTATTTTATTTTAAGGGAAACGAATAAAAGGTGAAATGATGAGATTAATTATCGAGAGGACATTAAATCGGGATAGTACATAAGGCAATTCTATTGAAAAGATATTTATACCTGAAAGACGTAAATATACTATATATAAGCTTCCGGGTTTGCCTATGAAAAAAAATGTAAAAAATATTAAAATCAGAAAAAATGTTGTTGTTTCTAAATCTAATAAAAACAAGAGTAAGGTGAAGATTTCTAAAAAAAACTTGGAGAAGATCCAAAATAATAAAAAATCAGTTATTTTGAATAAAAATGCAAATAAAAGTATTAAAAAAATAAATGTTAAACCAAAACTTACTGAAAAAGCAAGATTACAAGAAGAAGAGAAAAATAAAAACCTTGAATTAGTTAAAGAAAATGTTAGATTACAACTTAAACAACAAAACGTAAAAGATTATATATCTAAAAATGTGGG
>JBMFWW010000008.1:0-30189 GCA_049964835.1 Candidatus Micrarchaeia archaeon
TACATCCTTTGCAGGATGCAGTGGTTGCATGAATGTAAAGGAAGCCCACGCCGTTTACGGGTGGGAGGATGTCACTAAATTTAAAAAGGAGTAATAAAAGAAGTCAAATTTTACTTCTCTAACTAATTCCTACAAATGCAGTTCCTAAAGCTATGCAAAGTATTCCTATCCATCTTAAAAGAGTTATAGGTTCATTTAAGAATAGTAATGCAAATAGACTAGCAAATATATAACTCAAACCACCAAGTCCATATGTCCAACTAAGATGTGCTCTTCCTAGTACATAAAGATAAATTATAGTAGAAATACCGTAGCTTACAATTCCTAAAATCAAAAATATAACTAATTCAATACCTGTGTTGCTTACACCTTCTTTGAAAAGCAGTTGACCAGAAGCACTTAATATTGTGCTTATTATTAAAAGAAGTAAAAATTGTTTTTTTCCATTCATTAGATAACCATTCAATATGTTAAAGCAACTATGAAAATGCCTAAGATTATAAAAATTAAGCCAAGCAATCTGTGCATATTCATCTTTTCATTAAGTTTAAAGTGTGAAATTAAAAATATGAAGATAAATGTGCTTGCGAATGTTGGATATACAAACGATAGCTCTCCTGATGATAAGGCAACAAGGTAAAAAATCAAGCTTACTAAATATATTCCAATCCCCAATATTAAGTATTTATTTTTTATTAATGAAATTACTCCTTTAATCCCAAATTCAAACTTATGTACTGATCTTTTCAATATATATTGTGAAATAGCCGCTATCCCCGCAGCAATAAAGGTCAATGCTATTATATAAAATTCGTTTACCAACAAATCAACACTTTGAAGTTTTTAACAATTATTTAAATTTTATATTTAAATTTATTTATTGTATTGATTGCATTAGTTATTTATTCTTTTATTATTCTTTGTTTTTATTCGTTCTTTTATTTATTTTGCTTACTTTATTTTTTATTTTGAATTCTTTTAAATTTAATAAAATTCATATATCTATAAAAAGTAACTACTTCAAATTCTATTCTATTGATTATTACTTTTCTAAATTTTTTCTACTGTTTATTTTTAATTTTTTAATTATTTAGTTTAGCTATCATACTTTCATTGACATTCTGAGTAATCTTATTTTATTTTCTAATTCTTCACAATTACTTCTTAAAAACTCTCCAATCTCTATGCATAAAATATTCGTTATTTTGCTGTACTTATCAAAATCAGAACCTTTACATATTACAATTACTACATTAAAATTACCAAGTCTTCCACAAATCATTTTTTCGCTATCTTGAAAACTTTTTAATCCGGTTTCATACTCAATTGCATACTTGATATTGCTTTTTTCAGCTATAATGTCTGGCCCATTTGATCTATTATGTATTTTTGCATAATATCCAAGCTTCAGAAGATGTCTTAAAATAATCTCCAATGTAATATCATGCTCTGTGCTGTTAATAGTTCTTAAACAGTACCATTCATCATCGTACTCTGTTTTATTATAAAAAGAGTAGCATCTTACTTCGTTTTTTGCTTTTGCCCTTTCTAAATATAAAGTAGCTTCAGATCGATCAAGTCCTTTTAAAGCTAAATACTCTTTTATTGAAGAAATAGGCATCGGTCTTGCTAGTATCTCATTTATTAAGTAATCTATAGGTTCCTTGTAAGTATTTGCTACTCTAAATCGTACCCATATTGGATCTGTATATTCATAATGCATTGCGAGTGCCTCTCCAACACGTAGTTTTCTAAATGAGCTCTTTATTTTAATTAATCGCTCACCATCATTTCCACAGGCTAAAAAGCTAGATATATAATTAAGCTCTTCTGGCTCTCTAGTATAGAAATTGAATATCAGCGAAGAGTTGCATCTTAAATCCTTATCAAGAGACTTAAAATCTTGAGAAATAGCAATAATACCAACTCCATACTTTCTGCCCTCTGCACCTATTCTGCCTATGACCGGATTGCTGCCCAGTTTTCCAGCCTCATCTACAATAATATAAAATCGTTGCTTATTGTTTTGATTTAAGGAGATCATATGTGTATATACCTGTCTAATTATTTCTTCCATAAAGATGCTTTGCGCTTCCATTGTTCCTAGTGAATCTAAACGTATTATTGTTCTTTCATTTAATATCCTAGATATACTTATTAAATTACATCCTTTTAAATAATCAAAGATTGAAAGTCTTGTAGATAGATTTTCAAGAATTGATACCTCTCCTCTTTTGCCTTTTTCTTCTGCATTTTTCTTAAAAACCTGTATCGT
Organism: Candidatus Micrarchaeia archaeon; assembly: GCA_049964835.1. Lineage (GTDB taxonomy): Archaea > Micrarchaeota > Micrarchaeia > Micrarchaeales > CABMGC01 > JAJZOD01. Next base: position 2,276 of record JBMFWW010000008.1, read on the forward strand.
GAAGAGAAGAGAGCTAAAGTTCGGTTCTATCTTTTTTCTCTCAGATATTTCATAAGTGTATTTTATACATCGATATAGGCAATTTTTTTGAACATGTCCTAATCTTAAGTGTCTTTGGAATAGATTTGATAGTTCATAACTCTTTTCTGTAATGCTTGCAAGACCTCTTTCAAAGATGTTTATACCTGTATTTTTAGCATTAATTATATTTGAGTTTGTTATAGCTGCAATACCTGTATAATCATTTTTTGGGTCTATAACTAAGAAGTTATATCCATACCGAGAAAACTCTTCAATTATCACATTTGCAGCATTTGACTTTCCAGAGCCGCTTTGTCCAGTTATTATTATATGTGGATTTATGTTGTCTATTAAATTTAGATATCTCTTAAATATAGTTTTTTTCCAAAAAAATGTAAAATCACCGCTAATACTAACCCTTCTTCTTTTTAATTTATACAATATTCTACAGCTATTATTTGTTCTAACCATAAAATCGTCTATTGAGATTTACATAAAAATTAGCAGATCAAAAGATTTATTGAATTAAACTTTTTACAATTTTAATTTCAGAGAGCTCTTCCTCTATGCTCGATCTTGGTGTTTCAAGTATAAAATCTTTTTCACATATTTTCTTATTTGAAAAGAAGCTCTTAAAACCTTCTATTCCTATGTACCCGCTACCTATCCTCTCATGCCTATCTTTGAAAGAACCAAGTTCATGCTTAGCATCATTTAGATGTATTACTTTTATATTATCAGATCCAAACTCTCTTAGTATATCTTCAACTACCTCCTTTTTTCTAATGTCATATCCCGCAGCAAATAAATGGCAAGTGTCTAAGCATAAGCCCTTCTCGTCAGTTTTTATTTTTTTGTAGATATAATTCAAATCTTTTATATCTGAACCAACGCTATTTTTCTGGCCAGCTTGGTTTTCTAGTAGTATGCTTACTCCATTATTGCTTCTCTTTATTGTATTTACTGCTGATATTACTCTTTCCATACCTTTATTTTTGTCTTCTCCTAAATAACTTCCAAGATGTAAAATTAAATACTCTATTTTTAGCAAACTGCACGCATCAACTATCTCAGAAATTAAAGCTATCGATCTTTTGTAAGTATCTATTTTAGGTGAAGCTATGTTTGGAAGATAAGGCATATGTACAAAAACCGGTTCAATATCTGAATCGTTATCCTTTTTTATAAATCTTTGAATTTCATCTTTTGTTGGTTTTTTAATGGTCCATATTCTTGGACTTGAAAGGAATATCTGCATTGTTGTGCATCCTATCTCCTTTGCATAATCAAATGAATTTTCAATTCCTCCAGTTATTGAAACATGATATCCTACTCTTTTCAAAAAATCATCCTAAAAGTTTGTAAGCATTTTTAGCTATTATTAATTCGCCTTTATCTAATGGTTCATTTTTGTTAAATCTTTTATTATTAACTATAAATTCAAGTATCTCAATTCTTTGCACATTCTTCTTAGCACTTTCTGATAAGATTTTAGATGCATCATTTAATTTCATAGCGTTTGAGGGGTCAGTTATCCATTCATCAATAACCTTAGCAAAGTTAATGAGTATTTTTATTTCGTCTACTGCCATGAGAAACTTTCTTAATGACTCTATTTGAAGTATAAGTTGCGGATCATCCGTATCCTTTTTACTATCTATAAAATTTTCATAACGCTCCTTTATCGAAGGTTCTTGTTCTAGTAAGTTACTTATTATAACCATATCCGTTTCTACTTCAGAAGATTTGTCAGGAAGTTTTATTGCGCCTCCTTTTACCTCTATTCTCTTTTCTTCTATCTCCTTATGCAATGAGTCTATAGCTTCAAGTATGAACTCATTTTTAGATTTTAAAAGAATTTCCTGCACCTTCATCCAAGCCGGAATCTTATCCATGTATCTCTTATATACTTTTCTAAAGAAAATATATAAATCAGGTGTTTTTATAAAATTAAATTTAGACATAAGTACTAATGAGAATGTTTACCAGCCTTCTGATGATACATACCTTCTTTTAGATATGTTAAATGATTATCTTGAAAAAACGCAAAAGAATAATCTTTCTATACTTGATATGGGAACTGGAACCGGAATACTTGGTATATACGCGGCTTCTAATGCTAAGGTAAAAGCAGTAACGTTAGTTGATATAAATCCTGACGCAGTATCTCTTGCAAAGAGCAATATAGCAAAAAATTTAAGCGTAATAAAGGCGCAAATAACAGCTATTCAAAGCAATCTTTACTCAAATTTAAATTCAGAAATATTTGATATAATTTTATTCAATCCGCCATATCTGCCGGATGAAGAAAAAGAGGTTATAATGAATGAAGCATTTTTTGGAGGCTGGAATGGTATAGAAGTAACTAAGAAGTTCCTAGATAGTTCAAAAGATAGGCTTACCACTTCAGGCCGCATATTTATAATAAGTAGCTCGTTAGCAGACATATCCTCGCTTAAAGCGTTTATAGAGAAAATAGACTTTTCTATACAAAGAGAAAGCAAAGTGCATATTTTCTTTGAGGACATAGTAGCTATGGAGTTAGCATTAAAGGATAAATAGCATTACATTTAATATACTATTATGGAAGTTGAAGAGCTTGTATTTGAAGAGGCGGTTGAGTTTGCAAAGCAAAATAAGACATCGCTAGTTTGGATAGGTTCAGAACCTAAAGAGTATATCTCTGAATTACTTAACATTGAAGATGGTCTATTAAAGCATTTGCAGCCTAACGAGATACTTAAGCTAGATAAAGATTCAGCTAAGAAGTATGAAAAGCATGTATTTGTATGTTATCATGGTAATTCATCTAGGTATGTAGCTAACTTTCTTAAGGAAAAGCACGGAGTAGAATCAATAAGCATGAAGGGCGGAGTGACAAGCGTTGTAGGAGAGATTTTCTAAAATAATAAAAATTACTTTCCATTTCTCTTCATATCTTTTTTTATATTATACATGTTTATTTCTGCTAGATCAAAGAGCCTTTTGGCAAGCTCTTCAGGTGTTTTTTCAAGTATATGTACTGTTTTTATATCACTTATATTCGATACGCCGGATGCAAACGCAACGTTAAACGATATCTTATTTTCTTTTAATAATTTTTTATTTTCTTCCTGATTTATTTCTAATAATTCATCTTTTATTCTACTTAAAATCCCTTGCGTGCTTTGCTTATCACAATTTAATATAAGTATAAATTCATCTGCCCCTTTGCCCTTTCTATATACATAATCGGATGTCCTAACAGTATTAGATATAGATTTGCCTAATCTCTTTATTGCTATATCTCCAAAGTGGTGTCCTAATGTGTCATTAATATCTTTAAGACCATTTCCATCTAATACGGCAAAAGATATTGTTCTAGGAGCTCTTGCTTTTTTATTTCTCTTTTTATTATTTATATACTGTTCAAACTCTCTTTTATAATTTAATAGAAGTTTATGTGAATCTTCAACATATCTTCTCTCATTACCTAATCCTGTTAATTCATCGGTCAAAAGCTTTGATCTTAAATCGGTATTTTCCTTGCTAAGCTCATTAACTCTTGTAAATATTTTAGTAAAAACATTAGCTAGCTCAGGATCAACACTTGCCTTTCTTATAAGCCTTTTAGCTTCAGCAACACTTATTATCGGATCTATCCTCCTTAAACTACCTAACTCCAATACTCTTATTTCACGTTCTAGTAAAGATCTTGAACCATTGCCGTTATGTTTTACTTCTCTATGTGAATTATCATTTACCATTTAACCAAATATATTTATCTTTTTAGATATTTATAGTTTATGAATGGCCTCTAAATAAAAGAAGCTAACTTATTATAGTTAATTTTAGAGTTTTTTGTATATTTACTACATATCCGTAAATATCTCATATTTTTCATATTTCTATTAAATTTAGTAATATTTGATCCGCATATTTAGACAAAATATTGCCATTAAAAACTCACGAATGGAAGATTCTGACCGGGAAGGAGGCATTTCTGCCTCCACGTTTGAACTATTCATCTCAACTGACTCAAGTCCATTCCCGCTTATGGTGCACTTTAGAGTTATCTTCTTAGAAACTCCACATCGCTCAAGCTCCTCACAGTTGTGTATTGCTTTAGAGATTATTGCAGAGATCCTTACCAACTCCCTGACCTTTTTATAGGTAGGTTCAGAAAATATCTTTAGAACATTGTACTGTGCATGCCATAACCTTTCATAAGAACCTTTTCCTATATGTAGGTCTTTGCAATCGCCCATTACATTTCTATTGATACTTTCCTTAAGACACTTCATAATTTTATCCCAGCCAGTTTTTCTTCCATTCATTTTTTCACCCAGAAATAGCAAGACAATAAAGGATGTCAGCTCCCTAGTCATCTTATATAGCGTTTGACTGACGCATTCTGTAATCTTATATACTATGGTAAAATATTTATATCTTACTAAAATGTTTAACCTTAAGTAGATAAATATATAAATATGTATATGAAAATAATATTAGCTGGAATAAAATCCGGCACACCCAGAAATAAGGGGCAGGTAAAACTGCCCCTAATAAAATGTTAAACTTGTTTGATTACAACTCTAAAAATAAGAATCAGATTTATTTACAAAATCTTGAATACAGATTCTCCTTCCTCTACCTTATATCTCAACTTTATACCTACCGAATCTCCAGAAGCAGCAGTGTATACTTCTTCTCTATTTATTTGCATACTTTTTACTCGTTGCCTTATATACTCATCATCTGTTCCTATTTCTATCAAATCTCCGACATTGAGCTCATCATCTAACTTTATTGCAACTACATTTATTTTTGGAAAGTAATTCTCTACAGTTCCAATGGCCTTTTTTTCAATCTGCTTATTCTGTTCTTCATTTACTTTATAATTTTTGCTACTCTTCTTTTCAAGTTCATTAAGTACATCCATAACATTGTCAAGATCATACATAATTTTATTCACCTTTGTTTCTGCCTAATTTTTGGTGTGCCTTTCCAAGCTCTCTTTTAGCTAGGGCACTTAAAAGATTTAATTCTCCCGCTAAAACAGCTGCAGTTATTATCTCTGCAAATTTTTTAGAGTTGTTTCCTACTGCTTCCTTGTTGTCTATGCCTAATATAAATAAAGATTCCTTCTGCTGCTCGAGGGAGGTTCCACCACCTACAGTTCCTACCTCTAGCGATGGCAGGGTGACCGAGATATAAAGTGAGTTGTTTCTTACCTCTGTCCAAGTATATCCACTACTGCTTTCAACTACCTGTGCGATATCTTGGCCCGTTGCAGCAAAGATTGAAGCAATAACATTTGCAAAGTGTGCGTTATGTTTGCTGCTACCGGCTCTTGAACTACCAAGCATATTTTTCTTCAAGTTCACTATATTTATTCTATCTGCAGAAACGCCTAAGTTCTTTTCTAGCACCTCCTTTTTAATAAGGCAATCAGCAACAACACCTTTGCCTCTTCCAAGTAGTTCATTTATATATGATTCTTTTTTATCAGAACACATATTTCCACTAACAGCGACAAGTTTTGCGCCAGGAAAGCTTTTTTCTATATACTTACATATCTCTTCTGAAGCTATTGTAAGCATATTCATACCCATAGCATCTCCCGTATGCATAGATACTCTTATCCATACATTATTTCCAACTATAAAAGAATCAATAGACCTTACCTTTCCATGAGATGTTGTCCTGTTTCCTATCTCTGATAATTTGTCTTTATTTTTCTCAATCCATTCTTTAAGCAGAACGGCCTTTTCAATAGATTCAAGTTCAAAGACAGGAGATCTAGCCATGCTGTCATTGTATATACGAACAGAAACGCCTCCAGATTCATTAAGCATCTTCATGCCTCTAGATACGCTTGCTATAAGAGCTCCTTCAGTTGTAGCCATAGGTACATAAAATGAGCCCTTAGCGTAAGCGCCATTTATAATTATAGGCCCAGAAATGCCCAAAGGAATACTTATACTTCCTATTATATTTTCTCCGTTTTTGTTTATTATCTTATCATAAAAAACTCTTTGATTAGCTATGTTATCCAGCTTTGTTTTAGTTACTCTTTCTACAACACTTCTTCTTATTCTTACGGCGTCTTCTGGCTTAGCATGTTCCTCTATTTTATGAAAAGCTATTTCTCCATTGATTATCTTTGTAATAAGTTTTTCTTCATCAGTATCCATAATATCACTTTTATAACATACTAACAATAAGTATTTTAGCTTAAGTTTATTTACGTCAGTTGCATAACTATATACTAAGGTTATAAATCTATTGGTATACCTTAACTATTTGGTGTTACCAGAAAGTGTTAATATGTCAAGTGTTAGTGTAAGGATAGCAGGAGCAAATGGAGATGGAGTAGAGTCTAGCGGTGCTTTATTAGTCAAGATAGCCGCGAGAAATGGCTTAAAGGTTTTTGGTTATAGAGGTTACCAATCAATAATACGTGGTGGTCATGTATGGTATCAGGTTAAGCTAGGAGATGAAAAGCTTCATGACCATGGCGATAAAATAGATATTCTTGTCGCGCTAAATCAAGACTCAATAAACAATCAAAGCTCTCATTTAAATACAGAAGCGTCAACTACATTTGTAATATATGATAATACTAAGGTTAATGTAGACTCTCTAAAAAATACAAATGCTAAATTCATAGGATTACCATTATTAGATATAGCTGTATCTACAAGCGGAGATCCAATAATGAGAAATACAGTTGCAATAGCCGTTGTAATAAAGCTTCTTGGAATGCAGTTTTCTGCATTCGAAACTGTAATAAATTCAATGTTTGGAAGAAAGGGTCTTGCTGTAGTAAAGAGTAATGTAGACGCGGGTTCAAAAGGTTTTAATTATCCAGGTGTAGAGCCATTTTACAAGTTAACTGGAGATAATAAGCAGAGATACTCAATGGATGGAAATACGGCTCTATCAATAGGTGCATATACCTCTAATTGCAAGTTTTACTCTGCATATCCTATGACTCCTGCAAGCGGCATACTTCATTGGTTTGCTGCACATGATCATAAGGGAGTCTTATTCAAGCAAACTGAGGACGAAATAGCAGCAATAAATATGGCAATAGGCGCTTCATATGCTGGTGTTAGATCAATGTGCGGTACAAGTGGAGGAGGTTTTTCATTGATGGTAGAAGCTTTGGGCTTTGCTGGAATGATAGAAACACCTCTTGTTGTAGTCGAGTCACAAAGAACTGGGCCTAGCACCGGTCTTCCTACAAAGACTGAGCAAGCAGATCTTCTTTTTGTGATGCACGCCTCACAAGGTGAGTACCCAAGAATAGTCGTAGCCCCAAGGGACATAGATGAGTGCTTTACAATAGCTACTCAAGCATTTAATCTTGCTGACAAATATCAATGCCCTGTAATAATATTAATGGATTTATTTATTTCTGAGCATATAGAAACTGTTGATGGATTTGATTTTGATTCTGTAAAAATAGAAAGAGGAAAGGTCGTTAATAGTAATCAAAACGGAGGGAGATTCAAACGTTATCAATACTCTGAAGATGGAGTTTCCCCTAGAGCATTTCCAGGTACTGCCGGAACAGAGTTCATAGCGCCATCAGATGAACACGATGAGTATGGCGATCTTGTAAGCGATGCATTTTCAGGACTTGATGCGTATGTAGATGTAAGAGTAAAGATGCATGAAAAGAGGATGTCAAAGTTAGAGAGCATGCTAAAGTTTGAGTCATACTTTGTTCCGAATGTAGAAAATGATTCGGCTAAGTACTTTTTTGTAACATTCGGTTCAACAACTCAAGCTACAAGAGAAGCAGTTGCAATACTTAAGAAAAAAGGAGTTGAGTTTGGAATAATCTCATTTAATTATCTATTTCCATTAGATAAAGAAAAGACATTAGCAATTCTAAAGGATAAAAAACTAATAGATGTAGAGTGCAACTACACTGCCCAACTGGCACAAGTAATAATGATGAATACAGGAATAGATATTAAGAATAAAATATTAAAGTATGATGGTGAAGCAATAACCGGTGCAGAGATAGCCAAAAAGGCTGAAACCATCTACCAAAAACTGTGATTTTATGGCAGAAAATAATACAACTTCGAATATTAAAAATATGGCTCAAGGAGCACAGACAAAACAGGTTTATACCTCTACAAACAAGCCTATATGGTGTGCAGGATGTGGAGACTATTCGGTATTTGCCTCTATAAACAAGGCCCTTATGGAGCTTAATATAGAAAAAAGAAATGTTGCAATTGTATCTGGAATAGGATGCAGCTCAGCAATGCCTCACTCATTTAGCACTTACGGTGTTCATAGTCTTCATGGGCGTTTGCTTCCTGTAGCTAGCGGTATAAAGCTAGCTAACTCAGCTCTTACAGTTATAGGCACGGGAGGTGACGGGGATGGTTATGGGATAGGTGGTGGACATTTACTTCATACAGCAAGAAGAAATCTTGATATGACGTATATAATTATGGATAATGAGACATATGGTTTAACTACTGGTCAAACATCTCCTACTGCTTTACTAGGTCATAAAACTAAGTCAACTCCTTTTGGAGTAATTGAAATGCCAATAAATCCAATGGCTTTTGCAATAAGTGCAGGTGCAACTTATGTCGCAAGAGGTTTTTCAGGAGATCCTACCCATCTTTCGCAGTTAATAAAGGGTGGCATTGAACATAAGGGTTTTGCTTTAATAGATATCTTTAGTCCTTGCGTTACATTTAATCATGATAATACTTATGATTGGTTCCGTTCTAGAGTTTATAAACTTGAGTCTGCAGGTCACGATCCATCAAATATAAATATGGCAATGGAAAAGGCATTTGAGGATGTTCAGACAAAGTATGAAAAGATGCCAATAGGCCTTTTCTACAAAACTCAAAGACCTACTTATGAAGAGCTAGAACTTTCATTCCAAAATGGGCCTTTAGTAACGCAAGCATCGCCAACAAAAGAACAAATAACCTCAATACTAAATGAAAATTTATAATTCATAAAGCAAAAAGTTATTTTATTTTTGATATTATTTTTATTTTTTAACAATCTCTTACTCACAGATTTGATATATTTTATTCATTAAGTATTTAACAGATACTCTCACGTTTGTTGAACCTCTTTTTAATCTTTTAAGTGTAATATTTATTCTTAAACCCAGAAGTAAAGGGTTACCAGTTATTTTTCATTAGTTACGCCATATTTTATTAATTCACTATACTTTTTTCTTAAAGTTTCTGGATCTCTGCCTAAAAGTTGTGTGTTTGTTGCAATACTATCCTTCTCAACCCCCTCTCGTCTAGTAAGAATAAACCATTTTGTCTTATCTCGAAATAAGGTCTTCACAATAAAGGAATATGATTATGTAAAAAGTATACAAATCATGAAGAAGTTGACAAATAGAGGAATGAGATGGACTAAGTTGTTGAGTGTTATAACAATATGCCACATCTGAGTCTTGACACTACTCAAAAAATTGCATATTTTGAGAAGATGACACGAAAAATGGTTGAATACAAAACAAATAAAAGGTGAAATGATGAGATTAATTATCGAGAGGACATTAAATCGGGATACTACATTTGATGAATTTTAATAAGATATGTGGTGCGCCGTAGCCCCTCTTCTGTTTTAGGTGACATTAGACTAAGCGGCGTATATTCGCCTTGCATGCTCATCGTACGCACATCGGCACGTTTCATCTCTTCATCATCGCTCGTAATGTCATCGCTTATGCTGATTAAGAGTATCGTTTCTGTTCCGAATAAGGCCTTAAGCCACACGTACTCTGCATGGAGAGAGCTTCCTCAGCCATATGGCCGTAAATCACCCGCGCACCACAATTTATATATGTTTTTAATAGATATATAAATTCATGCTTGATTTATTATTAACTACTTTTATTCTTTCTACAGTTATATCTCCCTTATCTGCATTAGGAGGTTACATATTACTAGCAATACTTGCAGTAATACTAATTTATATAATAATAATATTAGGGAAATCAATAGTCAAGTTTTTAATAGGTTTAGTTGTAAACACAATACTCGGAATAATAGCACTCTTGATTCTTGATTTTGTTTTCTCATTTGGTATACCTTTATCACTACCTGTAATACTAGCAACAGCTCTTTTTGGGCTTCCGGGTGTTGGTGCAATAGCTCTCTTAAAACTTTTAGGCGTAATCTCATTTATTTGAAATTAGTAATATATTAATTCTAAAATTTTTAGCCAAAATAAAGTCCAATCTTATTAATCAATCTTCATATCGTAAAAATTCATGCAGAGTGAGAATATTTTGATAAGACTTAAATATATTTGTGCATATTTTTATACGAGCTAATGGAAAAGATAGGTTTAATCGGAGCAACCGCTATAGGTTTGGGCGCGATAATAGGTGCGGGTATCTTTGTTCTAAGTGGAGTTGCAATAACACTTTCCGGTTCTGGCGCACTTCTAGCGTTTTTACTAACTGGTTTTGTAGCAATTTTGGTTGCATTCGAAACTGGAGAACTTTCATCAAGAATGCCTAAGGAGGAAGGCGCAGCCTATTCATTTTCTTATAAGGTTTTTGGGAGCGAGCTTGGTTTTATTACAGGTATGCTAAGACTTCTATCATTTATAGCAGCAATAGCGGCGATAGCAGTAGGATTTGGTTCATACTTTGTATCATTTATAGGCATATCTCAAAGCTTTGCCCCATTATTTTCAGTTATTCTAATAATAATTCTGGGCTACATAACACATAAAGGAATAAGAAAAGCTGCTAGAACTGATACTGCTTTAGTAACCTTTAAAGTCATTGTGCTTATAATCTTCGTAATATTCGGAATATATGCGGGCAAAGCGGCAAATATAACTCTAGATGGCTTCTTCTCAAGTGGTCTATCTGGGATCTTTGCAGCCGGAGTGCTCTCCATGTTCGCATACTCTGGCTTTCAATCAATAGCTAGCATAACACCATACATAAAAGGTGGCGGCAAAACTGCAGCTAAGGCAATTATTTTATCAGTAATAATAAGTGCTATACTTTACGTTAGCGTTACAATAGCTATGCTTATGTTAGCTCCAAAATCAGCTTATGCCTTATCTGGAGATCCCCTTTCAATAGCTCTTAAATCAGGATCAGCTCCTATTACATTATTTTTACTAGTTGATATAGCAGCAATGGTTGCTACTGCAAGCGCAACGCTTTCAATGATTGTAGGATGCGAATTGCTAATATTTCAAATGGCTAAAGATGGTCTTTTGCCTAAATTACTAAAAACTGATCGCTCAGGAAAGAGCTCGCAAAAGAACGCTTTAATAACTACAGTTCTTTTAGGTATCTCATTTCTTTCTGCAGGAAATATTTACATTATAGCTGCAATAAGTAACTTTGGAACAGTATTTAGCTATTTAATAAACAGCTTCGCTTTATTAAAAATAAGAACACTTGAAAATGCTAAAAAACATAAAACCCTTCTTGCAAGTATTGGGCTTTCTAAAGATAATTTATTTTTAACACCACTATATCCATATATTCCTATAGTTGCATCTGTAGTGCTTTTTCTATTCTTTTTCGGTTTTCCTGCAGATGCACTCGCCGGTGGATTAGTAGCAATAATGTTAAGTTTGTCAGTATATTATTTACTTAAGGAGATAAAGGAAAAACCCATAATAAAGGTACGACTGTTTAAGTGACATCCTCTATCTCTAAAAGTGTGGGCTTTATGCTCACCTTAATAAATTAGTGAAAAGTTTCATCCGAACTAAAATGTAAATAACAAAAGCAAACTTTTTACTTTGCCAAATCTATATCTGCCTTTTTAATTGTAGTTCTTTTTGCATGTGCAGAAAGTTTTACCGCTTTATTGCTTATGGTATATGCTATCTTGTTTAATGTATCTGCAAACTCTGCTGCGGCTTCATCGCTTACCCTCTTAGCTCCAGATGCAACGAGTATTTTTTTAGCTGTCATTTTTGTTATTGGCATATGGTAATTTTGTAAGTATCTTATTAAAAACTTTATCTTACTAATCTTATCATGGAATACATCAAATATAGAAAGCTTATGAAAAAGGACATAAAGAAACTTAGTGCTCTTATTATAAAAATATATAATGAACTTCCAGAATCTATGCACTTCAATAACAAGCCTACAAAAAAGTTAGTACGTGAAATTTTAACCTCTAAACTAACACTTCAAAAAGGCTTAAATCTAGTTGATATTATAGCTCTAGATAAAAATGAAAATGTAATTGGAGAGTGCGAAATTGTTAAAAAATATGACTTAAAAAACGATTTTTACGGCATAATAGGAATAATAGTTGATAGCTCTTCAAGAAATAAAAATATAGGTACAACTCTTCTTAACAATGCAATATCAAAAACCTCTAGACTAGAGATAAAAAAGTTAGTTGCGGAGGTATCGCAAAAAAACAAACCAGCAATAAACTTCTTTATCAAAAACAAGTTCAAAGAAAAAGAAGAAGCAATAAAAAAAGTGAAAAACAATGATTTTATACTTACCTTTGAAAAGAATTTATGATGAGTTATATACTGTAGCTACTGATCCATTACTTCCATATAACAATGCATAAACCGAGTAATTTGATTTTAGAGCGGTATAATCAATAACCCAAACCTCTTTGTACTTCTTCCCTTCGTAAACTGTTGTGTTGAAGTACTTTGCAGTTACAGAAACATTAGAGAAACCATACTTACTTACAAAATTATTTATACTGCTAATATTAGCATCATAACTTTGAGTTATCGCTGCAGGATATGACCCTATAATATCACCTTGATTTAATCCCTTTTGATATAATACGCAGTTTTGTGTGTATATATTTTCTACCTTGTAAACAAAGTTATACTTAGGATAATCAAATGAGTATACTCCATAATCTGGACATGGCGTAGTGGCATTTTGTACTACTGATGCTATAATGTGCCAGCTGCCTTGATATTGAGAAGCAGATACATTAGTTATATTTATTTGAGCTCCTTGGAATGTATTCTGAAGGTCATTTAAAACAAGGGTTTCTGCTTGAGCCTTAGTAACAATATAACTTCCAAAAACTCCTGCACTTTGTAAATAATACAATAAAAATACTATTAAAATAAATATTACAGCGATTATAGCGGTTTTACTTAATAAGTCCATAAAAGTATTATTATAAGAATAAATATAAAAAGATGTGGATAATATCAAAACGTATCATTACTCAATTTCAATCTTGTCCTTTCCAATACTAGCCTTCTTTTTAGTTGTTTTTGACCTTTTACCGCTCTTCTTCTTTGGTTTTTTTGATATTTTTGTAGCTTTCTTAGTATTATCTCCTTCAATTTTTATAACTTTTTCATTGTTAGTTATTTTAGGAGAAGAACTTTGATTTTCATCCTTCTTACCCCAATTTTTTTTAGTTTCACAGTTTGTATCTAAGCACATTTCAAATACCTTGCCTTTTGAAAAGACCTTGACCTTAGGCGTTCCACATTTTTCACATACCTTTTTCATAGGAATTATCTTTGCATATTGTGGCAACGGATAAGTGTTATTGCATTTTGGCCAGTTAGAACAACCTACAAATGACTTTCCTATTCTAGATCTGCGCAAGAGTAAGTCACCGCCACATTTATTACATATACCTAGTATATTTGATTTTTCACTTTCTTTAAGACCTTCCGAGAGTTCCTTTCCTATGTTGTTACCATTTTTATTAAAATCATCTATTATCTTCTTTATAAGCTCCTGCCCCTCCTCTATTATTTTATGTTCATCTAGCTCGCCTTTAGCTACCTTTTCCATATCCTCTTCGAGCTTTCTTGTCATTTCCTCATTTAATATTTCATTAGCATACTTATCTAGCGCTTTATAAACGCTCATTCCGAATTCGGTTACCTCTATCTTAGAGTTTGATATGTATCCTCTATCGAATAATGTGTCTATTATGGCTGCTCTTGTAGCCTTTGTTCCTAGCTCCTTCTTTTCTAAGGTGCTTATTAGCCCTGCCTTTCCATATCTTTTAGGTGGTTCGGTCTGCGCCTCCTTGATGTAAGCATCTTCTAATGAAACCTCAGAGCCAACTTCAAGCATAGGTATCTCTAACTCCTTAGGTTTGTAATATGGTTCATAAAATGATAGCCAGCCCTTTTCCTTTACAACATCTCCTACTATATGATATTTTTCACCGTTAGCATCTATTGTCAATGAGCGTTTTTCCATCTTTGAGTACTCGGCAAAACACGATAAAAACCTCTTAACTATTAAATCATAGATCTTTGCCTCCTCAGGCGTTAGCTTTTTAGGCAGAACCCCTGTTGGATATATTGCAGGATGTGCTTCATCTTGTTTTGCTCCTTCATTAGGTCTAATTCTATTTTTATCAAGAAGCTCTTTTACTTTTTCTGCATATGTTTCATTTTTCGCTATTTCCTCTAAAATCTTTTTAAGCCCTAATGTATAAGGTAATTTTTGAGAAGAGGTTCTAGGATATGATATATATGATTTTTCATATAATGATTGCGCAATAGCAAGAGTTCTTGACGGATCTATTCTAAATACCTTACTTGCTTCTAACTGCAGTGATGTTAAGTCGAATGGTGGAAAAGGAGCATGAAGTTCATCTTTTACAAACAGCTCTTCGACAATTGCTTTGCCATCTTTAGTTTTTTTAAGACCTTCTTCAGCAACACCCTTTTCGAATATACTTCCCTTTTTATTTTCAAGTTCTAATCCATTTGTCTTTATAAAAAGCTTCCAATATGGTTTAGGAACAAAGTTCTTAATCTCTAACTCTCTTTTTGCAAGTATACCTAATGTAGGTCCTTGAACTCTTCCTATACTAAGAACCTTTTTTACTCCTACTGAAGATAGTGAGCGCATAAGTGCTCTGCTTAGATTGATGCCCCAGTACCAATCAAGCATATGTCTTGCTTCTCCTGCAAAAAAGTTGTTAAAGTCGAATTTACCAGTTTCATTATATGAACGTACTAAGTCTGGTTTTGTCGTTGTAGAAAAGTGCATTCTACCTATGTTTTCATTTTTAAGTTCTTTATTGACGTCATTATTCAGAACAAACTTTAGTATGTTTGTTCCTATCACAGTACCTTCTAAATCGTAGTCGCATGCATTTATGAAGTAGTTGCACCTTCTTGCTATATCTGTAATTGTATCTAGATATTTTTTTGTGAAGTAAGAACTTTCATTTACCTTATATGAAGGTATCCACTGTATATCAAATACTGGCAGTTCTTTTTTCTCTTTGTCCTTTTGCTGTAATGTAAAAAGATGTCCTGCAGCAGCAACAATGAATAGTGTGTCATCACCACTTTGAACTTCAAAGTAGCCAACTCCATTATTGTTGTATCTTTTAGGCTGCGAATCACCAAGTGAAAGAGCCACTCGAAGAGCAACGCTTGGTTTTTCAGCTATTATAAGTTTATTCATTTTTATTCCTTAATCTTTTCCAAGATATTTTAATATAACTGCATAAGTGCTTTGACCTAGAACTTATAAAAAAGTATCCGAATCAAACAAAAAGCTAACTTCTTGTTTTTTTGCTTGAAGTTTTTTTTAGTACAGTACTTTCATTAGATATTCTTAAGGACATATACAATCCTATTATTATAGTTAATACTGCTAAAACTCCAAATATTACTCCAGCTCCCACATAGAAGTACGACAAAATAGTAATTATACCTAATATAAGCATAAATATTGCTAAAAAGAAGTTTTGTCTTTCATATTCTGATAAATTGGATATAGATTCCATATATCTTAATTTAGATGCTAAACTTTAAATTCTTTCCCTAATTTTCAATAAATGCACATAAATATATGGCGGAAAATAAATCTTTGATAGGAACTTGACAAATCAAATAACTTATGGTTTTATATAATTTGGAGGTTTTTCTCTTCTCCTTTTTCGTAGTAAAGATGGATTACTGTGAGTCTCCCAACAGATGCAACAAGCGCATCGGTCAAATGCCAGGAGAACGAAAACATGGAAATATACGAGTTAAAGAATAAAATAGTAGATGTTTGGGCCGCTGCACGCGTAACTGTGCAGAAGTATGGGCATACGCGGAAGTTTGCAAAACATCTTGTTGCTCTTGCAATAAAACAAATAGAGAACTTCAACGGTGTTAAACTTGTTCATTTTCTTATTAATAATAAGATTGGAAGAATTCTCGGCTATAAGAAAACTTTACACGAATCAACGTTTTCAAAGGTTAGAGGAAGGTCAGATCCGATGACGTTTCAAGATTTGATAAATCGGATCGTTGAAGATATTTTCTTACATTCTCGGTTATCTTATTAGTTATTGAGGGTACTTTTTGAAATTGACGAGGTGAATGAATGTAAATGTCAACTCCCTATCTTAGATATATGATAAAGGATTATAAACTTATACTAATTATATGTAAGTGTTATAATTGAAGGTTAATTTATGGGAGAAATGGACTCTATCTCTGGCATAATAAGTGTTGAAGAAAAAAACAAGAGTTTAATGGCAAAGCTAAACAAGGAAAAAGAAGTAGCATTATATAGAGCAAGAATAGATGCTGAAAAGATGGTTCAAGATGCAACTGAAAAGGCCAATAAAATAAAGGTAGATGCCATATCTAAGGCAACCCATGATGCAGAAAAGCTTCACAATAGCATGATACAAAGTGCAGAGTTAAAAGCAAAAAAGATAGTTGTTATGAAGTTAAGCAAAGAAAAAGAAAAGCAGATAATTAACGAATTCATAAATATCTTACTTTAATTTTATTTGTGTATTTATGTTCAGAACAGAAAAAATGAGCAAAATAAGAATAATATGCCTACAGGAAGATATGGAAAATGCTATAAAAGCACTTCATAATTTAGGCATGATAGAGCTTAGGCGCTCAAAGTTGCAGTTAAGAGAGGATCAGCAAAGCGATTACTCTAATAAATTAAATGAGTTTTTAATAAAGGTTGATGGCGCAGTATCAATACTAAACTCATCAATAGCTTCAGATAAAAAGTATAAAAATGCTAAATTAAAAAATATTAAAAAAGCGCAAACACAAAATCAAAAGCATTTATCATTTGAAGAGCTATCAAAGAAAATAAATTCAGATGCAAAGCTATCAGAAGTATACGAATTAAATACATTAAGAAAGACCATTGAAGATGAGCTGAAGTTAGCAAAATATGCAAAGAGTGTAGCAGAGAAGCTTACAAATATAGATATAAACTTTTCAAAGCTTAGCAGCGATTTACTACATATTAAAGCATTTGAGTTTAAAAATAAAGATGTAAAATCAATACTTAAAAAATTGAGTGCAATTAAAAATATAGAAGTAATACATGCAAAAAACAAATCAGATACAGTTCTAATACTTGCATATCCCAAAGAGTTATCATTAGATGAAATAGTAAAGAGTTATGATTATACAGAACTTGATTTATCTTCTAAATATCTTACGGGTAAACCTTCTCAAGTTATTTCTTCAATGAAAAAACTTATAGAAAAGCTTGAAAGCCAAAACAACTCTTTAATGGAAAAGACAAAAAGTTTGTATGAAAGTTCTATTGTAAGATTTTTATCATATTCTGAAATGCTTGGCATAGAGCTTTCACGATCAAACGCATCATTAGTATTCAAAAAAACAGATTACACCTCTATTATAGAGGGCTGGATACCAACAAAGAAGCAAAAGATTATTACAACAACACTAGAAAAAAGTCTTAATAAAAAGGTATTTATAGAAAATATAGAGGATAAAGAAGAGCTTGCTCCAACATTGATAAATCATCCGAAATTTCTGCGATCATTTGATTATATGCTTGAGTTTTTTTCATTACCAAAGAGTGATGAAATAGATCCATCGTGGATTTTTATACTTTCATTTCCTATTTTTTACGGATTTATGATCTCTGACGTGGGCTACGGAATAATGTCATTGATTCTTGCAACATTTATAAAAAGAAAAACTGATCCTAACGGTCTTATGTATAATACTGCCACACTCTGGCAGATAAATGCCTTTTCTGCAATGTTTTTTGGATTCTTATCAAATCAATATCTCGGGATGCCATTTAATCAGTTCTTTACCGGATTTCAAGGCTTAAATTGGTTTACAGATATAAGTTACATTGCTGTAATATCAATAGTATTTGGACTTATACAGATTCTTTTAGGTCTTGTATTCGGATTTATAAATGAGTACAGACATCACAAGAGAAAACTTGCAGCTGCAAAGTTAACCTCATTTATTTTAGTACTTTCAGGTACCTTTGCAATAGCTGGAGGACTATTCGGAGCGCTAAGCTATAATTTAACTATTCTAAGTACAATAGTGGCAATTTTATCATTAATACTAACATTAGTACTTAGTGGAGAACGTGCATTAGAGGTAATAGACTTAATATCGCACACGCTAAGTTACATGAGAATAATGGGTTTTGGACTTGCGAGCGTAATTATAGCATTTTTAATAGACTTTGCATTTACTCCTAAGTTAAGCGACGGTCCATTATTATTCATATTTTATTTAGTAATATTTTTATTATTACATGTATTAAATATGATTGTATCTATCTTTGAGGGATTGGTTCAAGGATTAAGGCTCAACTTTGTAGAGTTTTTTACAAAGTTCTATGAAGGGGGAGGCGTTAAGTTCAAGCCATTTTCCTACAAAAGAGTTTATACTAAAGAATAAAATTTGGTGAAAAAATGTCAATAACATTAGAAGCAGCAATAGCTTCAATAGGAGCAGGACTTGCTATATTCGGTGGAGCCGTAGGAACAGGAATAGCTCAATCTGGAATAGGAAGCGCAGGAATGGGTCTCTTGGCAGAAAAGCCTGAGGAAATAGGAAAGGTAATACTATTTTTGGTAATACCTGAAACACTTGTAATTTTCGGTTTGGTAATCGCAATACTAATCGCACTATCAGCTGGAATAATATAAAGGTGCAGTGATGGGCCTTTCTGAGTTGAAAAACCAGATAGAGAAAAAGTCCAGACATGACTTTGAGGTAGAAAAAAGGTCATTTTTAGAGGAGCAAAGTTCAATTATTAGAGAAGCAAGAAAGAAAGCAGAGGAGATAATAAAAGAGGCAAAGCAGGAAGCGTCAAACCTTTCAGAGAGTATACTCTCTGAAGCAAAGGCAGAATCAGAGTCCGAGTCTAATGCAATAATAGCTATGGCTGTAGAGTCGAGAATATCCTCTGCTATAGCAGATATGCAGGATACAGCAATAAAAGCTTTGTTAAATAAGGAAAAGGAAATAGTAAAATCAGCTATAAAATCCTTTTCAAAGATAGTTGATATCCCTTCGTCTACCTTTGAGTCAAATAAGGACAACATAGAACTGGCGAAGGGCTTTGCAAAGAAGTTAGTGAACAATAAAATAAATGGGGTTATTCTTACCTCGTCTGATGGAAGTATAGTACTAGACGCAACGGTGGAAAATATACTCTCTAGCAATATAGATAAACTTAGAGGAGTTGTTCAGAAAAATATCTTAAAAGAGCAGTGATAAAGAATGTTACAAAGCCGTTCTACAATGTATGGGTATGCAAGTACAAGAGCAAAAGGCATGCGCTCTTATCTACTATCAAAGCAACAGATGCAGAGTATAATTTCTTCAAAGGATATTAACTCACTGTTGTCTATATTAAATCAGACAACATACAGCAAATCACTTTCTAAATTCGGAGGGGTTGAGGTTAAGGCATCTTTGATAGATTATGCATTGAGCGACGATATGGCACAGCATATGATAGCGGTAATGAGGCTCACTCCAAATCAGGACAAATCAACAATGCGGAGTATAGTTGGTAGATGGGATTTACACAACATAAAAATAGCATTAGAAGCAAAGGCGAGCAAGAGATCCTTTGATGACATCTCAAGTTTTATAATAGATTATGGCCAATACAACAAACTCAAAATAAAGGAGGTAATGAATGAAGACTCAATAGAACATATGCTTCAAAGATTCATTATAAACTCTAACTATTCTGACATATTATCTCAAGCTCTCGAGAGGTACTCTTCCACAAAGAGTGTTTCAGAAACGATAAATACAATAAATGCGCTTTACTATAAAAATATTTCAAAAAGTATGTCTCAGCTTTCAAGCAAAGGCGAGAGGGCTGCAAGAGTTATACGTCTAGAGATAGACATGAGAAATATAACTACACTTATAAAAGGAAGGGCGCTCTCTCTTGATTTTTCTAACATAACCCACATATTAATAAGTAATGGGAACATAAATCAAGTAGAGCTTAAAAAGATCTATACTACTTCTGATTCAATCGAGTCACTTATATCAAAGATAACGCTCTTTGATTTAAAGCCCGCTCTAGAAAGTTATAAGAAAAACAAGCGATTATTAGTCTTTGAAATATCAATGCGAAGCAAAATCTTCGCATTGGCAATTAATGCAATAACACAAAGTGTGCTCTCGCTTACAACTGTTATAGCATATGTTTACTTAAAAGAGATAGAGCTATCTGTATTGCGTGCTGTAATAACAGGTAAGGAGTATGGCTTAGATAAGGATGAGCTATCAGGGTTGATGATTTGGAAAGCAGAGTAAATAACAGTTATAAAATTGGGTTTGTCGGGGGAGAGGAGCTAAAACTAGGCTTAAAACTCGTAGGTATTAGAAATGCTTTTTCTGTTCAAGATGGGCAAGAAGCCGAGTCTAAAATAGGAGAACTAATGCAAAATAAAGAGATAGGAATAATAATTATTTCATCAAAGATACTACACGAAATAAAAGATAGAAGGATACTTAACGCAATAGACACAAGTATACTGCCTTTGTTTGTAGAGGTTCCAGATTACGGTTCTAACTACACACCAGATACTTTAGGAAGGCTCATACTGCGCGCTATAGGTATAGATATAACTAAAATGGGTAATTAAATGGGAATCATAAATAGAATTTCAGGACCGCTTGTAATAGCAAACTCAATGCTAGGTGCAAGCATGTATGATGTTGTAAAAGTAGGAAATGAAAAACTTATCGGTGAGATAATTCAATTAAAGGCCGATAAAGCGGTAATACAGGTTTACGAGGATACTACCGGTTTAAAGCCCGGAGAGCCTGTTGAGTCTACCTCACTTCCTTTATCTGTTGAGTTAGGGCCAGGACTTTTAGGTATGATTTATGATGGTATTCAAAGGCCTTTAGAAGAGCTTGAAAAGAAGAGCGGCAGCTTCATAAGCAAGGGAATAGAAGCGAATGCATTAAATAATAGAAAAAAATGGCACTTCATTCCAGACAAATCAATTAAAAAAGGAGCAACAGTTAAACAAGGTATGGTAATAGGCTACGTACAAGAAACTGAAACATTAAAACATTATATAATGATTCCGGAGGGTGTATCTGGAAAGATTACCTCTATAAAAAGCGGTAACTTTACAATAACAGAAAAGATAGCTGAGGTAGAAAACAGAGGTAAGAAGTATCAAATAACAATGCTTCAGAAGCGTTCTGTTAGAAAGCCTTCGCCATTCAAAAGAAAGTTTAAATCAGAAGATCCACTTATAACTGGGCAAAGAATAATAGATACATTATTTCCTGTAGCAAAGGGAGGAACGGCTGCAGTTCCTGGGCCGTTCGGAGCCGGAAAAACGGTAATACAACACTCACTTGCAAAGTACTCTGACGCAGAGATAGTTGTATACATAGGTTGTGGAGAGAGAGGAAATGAAATGACTGAGATACTTTCAGAATTTCCTCATCTTAAGGATCCAAAAACTGGAAAATCACTTATGGAAAGAACGGTATTGATAGCAAATACAAGTAATATGCCAGTAGCTGCAAGAGAGGCAAGCATATATACAGGTATAACAATAGCTGAGTACTTTAGAGATATGGGTTATAACATTGCAATAATGGCCGATTCAACATCACGTTGGGCTGAGGCTATGCGAGAGATCTCTGCAAGATTAGAAGAGATGCCTGGAGAGGAAGGATATCCAGCTTATCTTCCAAAGAGGCTTGCCGAGTATTATGAAAGGGGCGGCAGTGTAGAGTCTATAAATGGAAGAAAGGGCTCAATAACGCTTATAGGAGCAGTATCTCCACCTGGTGGAGACATATCTGAACCGGTATCTCAGGGTACCTTAAGAGTTGTAAAAACCTTCTGGTCATTAGATGCATCTTTAGCAAGGTCAAAACACTTTCCATCAATAAACTGGCTTAATAGCTACTCATTATACTTAGATATACTCGAGCCTTGGTATATAAAAAATATAAACGAGGAGTTCGTATTCGATAAAAAGGAGGTAATGAAGCTTCTTCAAAGAGAGGCCGAGTTAAAGGACATTGTTCAGCTAGTCGGAGAGGACGCACTGCCAGAAACCGAGCGTATAATACTACTATTGGGAAGAATAATACGAGAAGATTATCTAAGGCAAAATGCATATGATGATATAGATGCCTATACATCTATGAAAAAACAAGCTGGTATGTTAAGTGCAATAATGCTTTTCTCCACGCTAGCTAGGAAAGCAGTAAAAGAGGGCGTGAGCATAAGTAAAATATCTTCTCTTCAATGCAAGTCTGATATTTCAAGAATGAAAACTGTAAAGGAGGAAAACCTTGAGGCACATATTAAAACACTAAAGTCAAAGATAACCTCAGAGTTTAACGCATTAGTAAAGGCAGAAAAGACAACAACTGAGTTTGTTGCAAACAACAAAAAGTGAGTTTATGAACTTCGATATAGAGTATAAAACAATAGAAAGTGTTGCTGGACCTCTTATAGTTGTAGGTCAGGTAAAAGCAGCATCTTACAATGAAATAGTAAAAATAAAACTTCAAAACGGCGAAATTAGGCTTGGCCAAGTTTTAGACACAAGCGAAGGAAAGGCAGTAGTACAGGTGTTCGGTCCTACAAACGGAATAAACATAAACAAGACCTCTGTAAACTTTTTAGGTGAGACCTTTACAGTAGGGGTTAGTGATAAAATGATGGGAAGAATTTTCGATGGTCAAGGACGTCCAAGAGACTCTGGTTCTCCAATTCAATCAAAGGAAAAAAGAGATATAAATGGCTATCCTATAAATCCAGTATCAAGACTTTTTCCAAGCGATTTCATCGAAACAGGAATATCTACAATAGATGGACTTAATACTCTTGTTAGAGGACAAAAGCTTCCTATCTTTTCTGGGTCTGGTCTTCCTCATAATCAGCTTGCGGCGCAGATCACTAGGCAAGCAAAGGTAAAAAACAAGAATGAAAGCTTTGCAGTTGTCTTTGCAGGTATAGGCATAACTTATGATGATGCAGAGTACTTCACAAATGAGTTTAGAAGAACTGGCGCTTTAAATAGGACCGTTGCATTTATTAATCTTGCAGACGATCCAAGTATAGAACGTATACTTACTCCAAGGCTCGCACTTACAACCGCAGAGTATCTTGCATATGAAAAGGGTATGCATGTACTCGTAATTTTGCACGACATGACCAACTATGCAGAAGCATTAAGAGAGTTGTCTAGCGCAAGAGAGGAGGTTCCTGGAAGAAGAGGATATCCTGGTTACATGTATACAGATCTTGCAAGTTTGTATGAGCGTGCAGGAGTAATAAAGGGTAAAAAGGGTTCAATAACACAGCTAGATATACTCACAATGCCTAGCGATGACTTAACGCATCCAATACCTGATCTTACTGGTTATATTACAGAAGGACAGATCTTCCTTAGCAGGCAGTTAAACAACAAAGGAATATATCCGCCTATAAATCCTATAGGTTCACTGTCAAGATTGATGGGTAATGGAATAGGCGAAGGGAAAACTAGGGAGGACCACAAAGGCGTTTCAGATCAGTTGCTTGGTGCTTACTCAAGAGTACAAGAGGCTAAGGATTTAAGCTCAATAGTAGGAATTGAGGCATTAAGCGACACAGATAAACTATATCTTAAATTCGGAGAGGCCTTCGAAGAAAAGTTTATCAAACAGGGTTTTGATGAAAACAGAAGCATAGAAAAAACGCTAGACATCGGCTGGGAGGTTCTATCTATACTACCAGAAACGGAGCTAACAAGAATAAAAGAGGAGCACATCAAAAAGTATTACAAAAAGGCATAAGTGTTTTTTAAATGGAAAAGATAAATCCAACAAGAATTAATCTAATAAAAACTAAGGAAAGGACCAAAACCGCTAGTAAGGGTTACACTATACTTAAGAAAAAAAGAGAGGCACTTGTACTCGAATTTCTAAAATTATTGAAAGAGTCTGGAAATGATCGTGATCACTTATATAACATACTTCAAAGAGCATACAAAACCGTTGCATTGTCAACTGCATACTCTGGAAACTTTGAGCTAGAATCATCTGGAGAACAGGTTGCAGAAGCAGACGCAATAAGAATCTCTATAAAAAACATAATGGGGGTAAAAATACCAGAAACTTCAAAGATGGAGTTTGAGAAAAAACCGGACACGTTGTTATCTACAAACACCTCAATTGTCGATGTTAAACTCTCCTTTAATGAGGTTTTGAATACACTACTTGATGTTGCACAAAGAGAGCAGGGCTTAAAGAGGCTTGTTTTAGAAATCGAAAAAACAAAAAGAAGGGTAAATGCTCTTGATTACATAGTAATACCAGGACTAAAATCACAAGCAAAGTACATCTCAATGCGTCTTGAAGAATTTGATAGAGACACCTTTTCAGCATTGAAGCATGTAAAGAAAAAGTTATCAAAGGTAGAAAAATGACAAATGCTTGCCTATTCAGTGGGGGCAAAGACTCAACATTAGCACTCCACAAAGTAGTTGATTTGGGTATAAAGATAGATCTTCTAATAACCTTCTTATCTAAAAATAAATTCAGCTACATGTTTCATTATCCTAATGCAAAGTATACCTCACTTCAAGCAGAAGCATTAGGAATAAAACAGGTATTCATAGAAACAGAAGGCAAGAAAGAAGAGGAACTTAAGGATCTTGAGCAGTCGCTAATAGATAATGACGTAAAACTCTTAGTTACAGGTGCAACCTTTAGCAGATATCAAGCCGATAGAATAAAAAAAATAACAGACAAAAATAACATAGAAAATATAGCTCCATTATGGCACATCGATCCAATATCAGAGTTAACTGAGCTATCAGAAAAATATGAGGTAATAATGAGTGCTGTTGCTGCAGAGGGTCTTGACGATACATTTTTAGGCAGAAGAGTTGATAATAAACTCATAGCAGAGTTGGTAGAGCTTAACAAGAAAAACGGAATAAATCTTGTTTTTGAAGGTGGAGAGGCGGAGAGCTTTGTTCTTAATGGTCCACTCTTCAAAAAAAGAATAAAAATAGTAAAGGCTAAAAAGGAGTGGAATGGAGAGCGAGGCGTATTTGAAATACAAGAAGCAGTTCTTGAAAATAAATAACAAGTAGATTTAATGTCATCATTTGTTTTAGATAAGATAAGCATGGTTGAAAATCCAATAGCTGAAACGTCTCATATAGCGGAGCAGCTTGAGAAGAACGGAAAACATGTACTTAGATTTAGCATAGGAGATCCAGCAGCATACTTTAAAACTCCCGAGTACATACTTTCTGCATATAAGCTAGCATTAGAAAATCATAAAACTGCGTACTCAGATTGGAAAGGAAATGAAACTTTAAGAAAGGCAATAGCATCACGATATAAAGATTTATACAATGTTGATTATAATCCTGAAAATATACAGATAACTCAAGGAGTAAGCGAGGCTCTGCAATTTATAAATATGTCATTAATAGAAAAGAATACAAAGGCCATAATAATAGCCCCCTTTTTTACCCAATATCTGCCATATATTCTAATGGAAGGGGGAGAACCAATACTATCTTTTCATGATTTCTCAAACAACTGGAATATAGATACAGAGAGCATAAAAGAAAAGATTAAAAATGCAGGAAAGAACAAACCAAAGTATATTCTTGTAACAAATCCAAATAATCCAACCGGAACAGCTCCATCTGAAAAATCATTAAAGGAGGTAGTTGAAATAGCAAAGGACAACGATATCTTTTTGATATCAGATGAAATATATGATGAAATTCTTTATAACAATACAAAGTTCATCAGCGTTTCCTCTCTAGCAAAAGGTGTGCCCCACATGATTTTAAATGGCGCCTCAAAAAATCTAATAGCTACTGGTTTTAGAATAGGCTTTTGCATAACTCCTGAAGATGATAAAAAGTCAGTATCATTAAGAAACTCAATCTCAATTTTATCAAACTCAAGGCTTTCTGCAAACACTCCTGCCCAGTACGCAGTTGCAGAGGGAATAAGTAATAAAGTTGAGCATAAAAAAGCAGTAACTGATTTTATACGTCAAGTAGAAAAAAGATCTGCTCTTTCATACAAATTATCACAAGAAAGTGCATTTTTAAAGGTAATAAAACCCAACTCTGCATTTTACATCTTTCCTCAAATAGGCTTAAATATTTTAAAGATTAATACAGATAAAGAATTTGTAGAGCTCCTTTTAAAAGAAGAGCATCTTCAAGTTATTAGAGGTTCAGGTTTTGGAATGCCTGGCTTCATAAGAATGGTAACGCTTCCAAGCGAAGATAAAATAACTGAAGCATTCTCTCGAATAGAGAAATTTTGTATTAGGCATAAAAAATAGAAATAAAAATAATGGAGGCATAGTCTAGTGGTAGGACGTCACCTTTACACGGTGAAGGTCTGGGTTCGATTCCCTGTGCCTCCATTCTAATTAAAGGCTAATTTCACACAATTATTTGGAGTTGGTTGCAAAAGGACTGGAACTTAATATAATTATTTAGGAACTTGACAAATTAAATAACTTATTGTTTTATATATTAGAAGCTTTTTTTCTTCTTTTTTGTCATCTTAAAAACGTGTTATTATGAGTCTTCTGTGCAACAGATGTGATAAGCGCATTGGTGGCTTGCCAGGAGATATATAATATGGCGGCATGCGCTATATTTTAATTTTTTTGATACATTTTTATATTTATCTTGTTTATAGTTTATCATGGTAAAAAATACAAAAATGGAAAATACATTTACGCATTTGCCATTGTCAAAACAGTCTAAAATAATTATTTTGCTATCATTGATAATAACAGTACTTGCAGTAATAGTTCTTTGGAATAATTACAACGCTCTACCAAATACGGTGGCAATACATTATGGTCTTAACGGACAGCCTAATGCTTATGGCCCTAAAGCTGCACTTTTAATACCTACAACGCTTCTTATACTAATAACATTTCTATTTATCTTAATTTTAAGGTTTAGATATACTCTTATAGAAAAATATCCTTATTTGATAAATCTTCCATCATTCGTATATAAAATCGGGTTTGAAAAGAACAAAAAGGTTAAATCAGAGCTAATAAATAAAGTATTTACAGTGTATACTCTTTCAATACTATATATATCAATTCTTAATCTTTTAATAACCTTTTCAATATCAACCAGTAACGCATCACTACTTTTGCCATCACTATTTGTTATTATAATAATATTTGTTGTTTCTGTACTCGCCTTATACCGAAATATATACAAGGCAATATCAAACAAAAAATAGGCGCATCTAGGCCTTGTTTAAAAACTGTGGCTTTATGGACAACTTACAAAGTTTATGGACAGACTTGTGCTGTGCAGATTTTCTTACTGGCTACCGCTCTTGGAATGAGGCGTATTCTACAGCAGATGGTAGTTCCCCAAATTTTTTGGTTAGTGAGATAAATGAATAATAGCAACACAATCAACGCAAAATTTAATAAACTTCTTAATACATTTATTAACATGGCAAGAGAGCGAGAGTTTAATTTACTTTTTGGAAGGATGTACATATCAAAATGGGAAAAAGCAGAGTTTGAACCTCTATAATTGATTTATTATCCAAATCCGATAAAGTAACTGATAATAGATGTGATCATTGGCGTTTTGGTGGTTGATTGTCGG
>JBMFWW010000009.1:0-21934 GCA_049964835.1 Candidatus Micrarchaeia archaeon
AGATTGGAAGAATTCTCGGCTATAAGAAAACTTTGCGCGAATCAACATTTTCAAAGGTTAGAGAAAGGTCAGAACCGATGATGTTTCAAGATTTGATAAATTGGATTGTTGAAGATAGATTCAAACAGTTAGATTTAGCAAACGAATGTAATTACAATGCAGGGTGTGAAGATAGTTGCAGAAGCAGCGAAAACTGCAGATGTGGTAAAGACACGGAACAGTCTTGTGGATGTGGCAACTTGGTGCTCTTCGTGTGCGGATAGTGCAAACCTGTTAGCAAATGGGTACTACAACAAAATACATGCTAAAGGCGCAGAAATTCTAACAATAGAATTATATAATGATTTGGGCTATTCTGGTCCATCAATTTCGGATTTTGCAAAGAGTTATGGCGCTGGCACCAATAATTATGGTTGGCTTTATGGAACCTCTAACCTAAACGCAACATATTCTTATGATCCAAAAGGTTACCTAGAGATTTATTACATAATAAGTCCAAACGGAACGATAACAGCATCAGGATCTCCACTTTCCACTAATCTAAAAAATATAGTTGAAAGCATATGAAAATAGCAAATTAATGATTTCAACTTCCAATAATTGAACATAAAATATACTTGCCTTAATGATAAACATAAATATATGCACTGTGTAAATATTAATGATGATAATATGGAAGATAAAAAGGAAGAATTTCATGCAAAAAATATGGAAATGTGGAAAAAGAGAGAGGAACTTCTCAAGGCTATGAATGAACAAGAGCTTCGCGCATTCATTAAAGGATATATGATGGGCCAAAGATCTATATCCAAACAACTAGATTTAGCAAATGGATGTGAGTGTAATGGCGGCTGTGGATGTGGTGGAGGTTGTGGATGTAGTAAAGGCATGGAACAGTCATGTGGATGCGGTAATGAAAACTGTGGTTCCGAAGGTAAAGAATGTAACTGCAGAAATGAATAAAAACAACAAAATAGTATAGAATACACTATGAATAGTGTAGGATGCTATGTTAATTTCTTTTTTTGATATATGCCTGCCACTATGGCAGGTATAAAAAAGTTATTTAGATTATTTATTTTATCCAATGAAACCTAAGTATATGATAGTCTTAATAAAGATTAGCTGTCATAATATCGATATGATTTTATGGCTAAAAAAGGTAAAACAAATAATGAGGATAATGCCAATTTAGTTGAGAATAACAATAAGATGAAGATGAGTAGTAATAATCCTAATGATACGGATAACCCTAATAATAAAATAAAACACAATAGAACAGTATTGTATATAGTACTTGGTTTTGCGGTTATAGTTGCTGTATTATATATGATTTCATCATTTATAAATGGGTCAACACAGAATTTTATAGGAACTACTGCTGGAACACCGGCATATTTGGGTTATAATCAAAGTACTGCATTAATAGGTAAACTCTCAGATTACGCAACTTATGACATATTCAATAATAATTCTCCTTTGAATATAACAGTTATAGAAGAGATAACACCTTTTGCCGCAGGAAATGTTACTGAAGGTTGGTTTACGGGCGGCGCAGCGAATAATAAAAATGTATCTTTAGAGTTTTTTGTTATGAAAACATATAATATCTCTAGACTTTACCAAAATATAAGTAATGGAATAAAGGGCTCATTTAGCTATCTGCCTAAAATTGAAAATAGTAAGTATAAAGGAATGAATTATTCATATTTGCAATATTTAAATAGTACTTTTAATGTTCAATTTTTAGTATCAGAAAAAAATGATTATTTAGGTATAATGATAATTGATTCAAATAGCTCTTTTCAGACTAGCCCAAGTAGTATGATAAATTCATCGTTTGAAACGCTCCCTTGAATATAATTTTTATTTTTCTTATTCTTTTTTTCTATTTACTTTTAATTAATTAAGGTTTTATAATGGCTTTACTATAATTGCTATTTGCAGATATGAAGAGGATATTGCATAAATTTTTTAATTAAAGTAAAATAATAGTTACCTATTATTTTGCTCTATATTTAATCTTTAGATTAATAGAAATTTCGATTATTAGAAGAAGATTATTAAAAAGAATAAGTAGTAAAAAATAAATAATAAGTAGAATAATTCAGTAATTATTCTACCTAAGAAAGTAGTCTATCTAATGCCGGATAGCTCTCTATCATATTCTCGCTCTTGAGCTGTTGGTATATTCCGTACATTATGCCTGCAGTAAGGAGTATTCCCATTCCGTTACCCATTGCGCCGGTAAGACTTGCGAATGCTGCAAGAAGACCTACAGCTATACTTCCTAGTACAGTTATTGTGGGCAGATACTTTTGAAGTATACTCTCTATCATTCTCGGATCACGCCTAAACCCAGGTATTTGCCAACCGACTTCCTGAAGTTGACCAGCTACATGTTTAGGACTTTGGCCCGTCATTTCTACCCAGAATTTACCAAAAATAACACACAACACTACAAGTATAAGCATGTATATTAAAAAGTGTACCCATTCTGGAATTAATAACGGTGCTCCGCCCCATGGAGGATATAAGGGGGAAGTTTGTGTTGCAAGTATGTAAAAGTAGTTGCCATATCCTCCTACACCATCATATTTGGTAGAATAGGGCAGAAAACTTAGTGGTTGCATAAGATATACAAGACCACCGCTTAATGTCTCGCCACTTGCTCCGGCAGTTGAAGATTGATTAGTATAATATGCAAAGAAGTGTATAAGGCTAACACCCGAACCGGCATAAGTTGCGGTTATGCGCAGCCAAACGCCTAGACTTACCGTAAGCGAAGTTGCTAGTATTACTGGTAATACACTAACATACAAAAATGGAAGAGGCAAACGACCTCCAACGCCACGGAACTGACTAAACACAAGAGGCAACTCTATCTTCATATCAAGTACGTATATACTTATTAAAAATATTATTATTGCAAAGAACAATGGTCCAAAGGCAAGTATAGCTTGCGGTATTGCAGTAGCACCGCCACTTATTATGGCAGTTTGCGCTTCAGGTATTAGTATCGAAAAGGTACCCCCAACTATTGCATATGCTACTCCGCCAGCTATGAATAAGTTTATTCCCGAGGTAATACCATACTTGACCATTATTTCATCTAAATATATGATTATTATAGCACTTAATGCCAACTGCGCTACTACTATCCAGAAAAATGATGGACTTGTAAGGGATATTGTTGTTGAAGTAAAGATTGTAGCTTCAATTATCGCTATAACCATAGCAGCTAATTTTTGTATGGCTTGAAATCTGCTTTTTTGATCAGGATTGTTAAGATCTATGTTTAAAGCTCCTGTTCCTTGAAGCATTTGAAGAATTATGCTTGAGAGCACTATAGGACCTATACCTACAGTAACTAATGTGCCTATTCTAGCAGCAAAGATTATGTTTATTACCTGAAATATTGAGCTATTAAGACTTGATGAGTTAACACCGAATGCAGGTATGCTAAACATTGTAAAGTATATACCGATAATAACGGCTGTCCACTTTAGCTTATCTTTGAAGGATAATGGATATGAAGGCTTTTTTATTGAAGGTATAAGTTTAAGCAAACCGTCTAAAGACTCTATCTTCATCTATGCACCATAAACTCTTTTTAAATATTTAATTTTAGTATATACGAGCTATCCTTATTAATATCTATGCTTGCGCCTATTTCCTTTTTAGAAAGGCCTTTGGCAAGACCTAAAAATATATTTGAGGTTAATAGAATATACTGCCTTAGTGAATCATCGTTGTTATACTTTATAAATATGCTTTTTTTATTCTTTACTTTTTTGACAATCTTTATTGAATTAACTCCTAGGTATTTACCGATAACATCAAAACCATTAGATATATTTATCCCGTTTGTTTTTGATAATTCTAAACCAGAAATATACAAAAGCTTAGATAATTCGTCTACTATCTTTGAAGAACGTAATAGTGACATTATCGAAAGTAGTTGATATGTGTTATTGGTCATCTGAGACTTATTTTTTAGTATTTCTTCAGATATTAATAAATGCGGATTTTTAACAGTTTTTGGATTTGTTTTTTCTGTTAAATCGTAATTGTATATAGAAAAGATGCACTCTTCTGCACCTTCATAAACACAAGAATCTTCTACAACATTTATGTTTTTACCTATATGACCGGAAAGATAACCAGCAATGCTTCCAGCTTCATAATAATGCAGTTTTAAGTTATAATTTTTAACTTTTTGAGAGTGAGATTTGCAGCGTATTACATTTTTATCTCCGTGTGGATAATATAAAACGGATTTGAAGCCACTTGCTTCTAAGAATTTTAACAACATATTGATATTATTATAATTATAAAAAATAGACTTGCCATTCGAGTAGCCGAATTTGTATGAAAGTTTTTGTAGAGAAGAGGTAATATTTAATATTATTGTGGAAAGATTTGTGCTAGTTATTTCAGTCGGGCTTTGTTCAGATATTACTTTTGATATTAAATACTCTTCAAGGTCATTGTAATTAATTTCATTTATTTTTTTGGTATTTGTGTTCTGTAATTTTTTGGTTGCGTTTCTTAGGATTATGGCCTTTTTCTTTACTGTCTTATTTATTTTTTTATCTGTTTTCTTATTCTTTAATCTTCTTATGCTTTCTTTCTTATTTTTCTTGTTTTTTATTTTTACCAACAGATCACAGATTAATCTTTTGCATCCGCAATTGCCTTGTTAATATATTCGTGAGCTTTTGATGCGTCTTCCCAGCCGCTTACTTCGGCCCACTTTCCAGGTTCTAAACTTTTGTAGTATTTGAAAAAGTGCGATATCATATTCTTTGTATGCTCACTTAATTCAGATATGTTACTTATTGTTTTGAAATCAGGATCAACCTTTTCTACTGGAACTGCCATTATCTTTGTATCTATTCCTTCTTCATCTTTCATAAGTAATAAACCGATAGGTTTTACAACGACAAATGTGCCTGGAGCAAATGATGAATTGCTTATGACCATTATATCTAAAGGGTCTCCATCTTCTCCCTTTGTTCCTGCAATAAAACCGTAGTTATATGGATAAAACATTGCAGTATGTAATATTCTGTCTACCTTTATTAACCCGGATTCCTCATCGACTTCGTATTTAATATTGCTACCTTTTGGAATTTCAATAAATGCATTTACCTTTTTAGGTGCGTCTTTTCCACATGTCAATTTCATAATACCACTTTATTATAATGATATATTTGCGTGTAAACGTTTTTATTATGTTATGCCTTAAACACTACTTAAAAAGTATATTTTCTTACAGAAAAAAAGAGTATAGAGATAAATATTTATTTAGTAGAAAACAAGTATGCCAACAAAGTATATTGTAGTTTTAGGATCTTTAATGAGTGGTTTAGGCAAGGGCGTAGTGACTGCTTCTATACTTAAAGTTTTAGATTTTTACAATTATAACGCACTGCCCATAAAATTTGATGGCTATTTAAATTATGATTGCGGAACTATGAATCCGTATAGACATGGAGAGGTTTTTGTCCTTGATGATAAAGGAGAAGTAGATATGGATTTTGGTATTTATGAAAGATTTATTAACAAAAGTATGACAAAGGATTCTTCAATAACTGGCGGAAAACTTTTTGGCTCTATTATAAATAAGGAAAGAAAAGGGGAGTTTCTTGGTGTAGATGTGCAAATAATACCACATCTTACAAATGAAGCCATTGGATTTATAAAAAATGTTTCAGAAAATAAAAAACCAGATGTTGTAATAATTGAGGTTGGGGGAACAGTAGGAGATATAGAAAACAGCTACTTTATAGAAGCGGTAAGACAGCTAGCTCTTGAGGAAAAAGTAGTATTCATAAATTTAACTTATGCTCCGAAGATGGAGGTAGTTGGAGAACAAAAAACCAAACCTGCACAGCTAGGTTTTAGAATGCTTCTTCAGTCTGGTATAAGACCGAACTATGTTATATGCAGAAGCAAAGACCAGCTTAAAGAGGAAACAATTAAAAAACTAGCTTTGTTCTCTAATATAAATGAAAAAAATGTTTTTGATGATTCAGACCTTGAAAGTATGTATATGTTACCTTTGCATTTTATGGATCAAAATTTAGATACATATTTAATAAAAGAACTAGAACTTGAAGAGCGTAATATTGATACTAAAAAGCTTAATGCTTGGAAAGAAAAGATAGGTATAATTAAAAATGCTAAGAATAAGGTCGTTATAGGAGTAATAGGCAAATATACTGGATTGAAGGATGCTTATGCTAGTATTAGGGAGGCTTTCGTCCATGCAGGAGTTTATAACAACACAAATGTTGAGATAAAATGGATAGAATCAACAGATATAGAAAAAATTGGGACCTCTACCCTTGAAAATCTAGATGGATTATTGGTTCCTGGAGGATTTGGCAAGAGAGGCATTGAAGGAATGATAACTGCCATAAAATATGCAAGAGAAAATAAGATACCTTATTTAGGTATATGTTTAGGTATGCAGTTAATGGTAGTAGAATATGCACGAAATGTTTGCAAGCTTGAAGATGCAAATTCATTAGAGTTCGATGAAAAAACTAAAAATCCTGTAATAAGTCTTATGGAATCACAGAAAAACATATATAACTTAGGAGGAACAATGCGTTTAGGTGCCTGGAACTGCTTGATAAAAGATAAAAATAGCGTAGCATATCAAGCTTATAAAAAGGAGATTGTAAGTGAAAGACACAGACATAGATACGAATTTAACAATGAGTATAAGAATAAATTAGAGGAGTGTGGATTAAAAATAACTGGTACAACAGAGGATGGTGTTTTAGTAGAGTTTGTTGAATGGGATAAACAGTTTGGAATAGCGACGCAGGCGCATCCGGAATTAAAGTCAAGATTTGAAGAACCCGCTCCTTTGTTTGTGGCATTAGTTAAAGCTTCTTTGGACTTTTCAACATCTAACAAAAATATTAGCGTATGATACTATTTTTCTAACAACAACTCCAAATAAAGGAATGCTTTTGGAAGCTTTTTCTATTAATTCAAGGTCTGTTTTTGAAATTCCTTTTAGGAAACCTAAAATTATTGGATATAAAAGAAATATTGCAAAAAAACCAAGAACCAATCCTATAGATTCTGGTATTATGAGCGTTAAAGGTAGTATAATAAATGCAAAAAGTATATTTGAAAATATTAATCTAGATAACTTTCTTAGCTTTATATCTATCCCTAACTTACACAAATAATTAAAGTAGAGAATATTTGAAGCTATAGTACCTATGAAAAAAAGTGATAGTATAAGTCCATAAACATTAAAGAGCGGCACTAATATTATTGTTGTTATTATTTGAATTATAGATGTTATTAGAGTGTACTTAAAAATCTTCTTTTGTTTTGCAGAGCTGATTAAAAAATTTGAACCAAAACCAGAGAATAAACTTATGAGTATACCTATACTTATTAGCTGCATGTAGGGAACAGAGCCTGCGTATGTATTTGAAAATGCTATGAAAGTTATCTCACCTGCAAAAACAACCAAAAACATAATTATTGGCATAGCGAAAAGTATTGCCATATATACAGAATATGAAAAGAATTTGCCAGCATTTACTCCTTTTTTCTTTAGATATATCGCTTCTGAAAACATTGGCAGTATAGCTAGGCCTATCGCTCCTACAAAAACATCTATGAGTGCTCCTATTTTTGATGCTACCCCATAGTAACCAACAAGTGATGCAGGAACAAGTATACCCAAAAACAATACTCCGAAGTTTCCAGATATGTTACTTGCAATATTAGAATATGCGAGAGATTTTGAAAATGAAAGTATATTTATCGCACGCTTTTTGAAATTTTCTAATTTTATGTTTATACCGGATGTTTTGTAGAGCACACTAAACTCAAAGATTGTACTTATTACTAGTGCAATTAAATAACCAGATATTGCACCGAGTATGCTAAATCCTAGAAGAACTAATCCAATACTAAAAATAAACTGCGCTATGGCATGCAATATGGAAGTTTTTGCAAGTACCTTTCCGTTGTTCATGCTAAGTATGTATGAATAAAGATTTGTATAAAGCAATGAAAAGATAATTACCAACATGCTTATTTGAATAGCAAGTAGATTTGGAGCCGAATGGACCACATATATTGAAACATAACCGCTAAGTGCTAATCCTATTAATAATAAAAGCCCTCCGAAGATAATTGAAAGTAGTATTGTGTCTCCAAGCAGTAACTTGGCCTCATTATTTTTTTTACCTGATATAAGTTTTGGTATTCTTTCCGATATATACGAGTTAATACTAGGATTTCCAAAACCCGTAAGTAGTCCCACAACTGTCATTATAAGAGTATATATACCAAAATTTGAAGGACCGATTATTCTTGCTATTATTACAAATGTGACTAAATTTAAAATTAAGGATACTCCTTTACCAAATGTTAAAAATGCTGCTACCTTTGTCATCTTGTTTGTTAACTCAGTTGATAAACTTTTTTCTGTTTCCATCTATTCTCCATTTGTTTTTCTTTTGCCATTTATTTTTATATGTAATAAAACAGTATACTTTATAATAAAATTAAAGATGGTTGTAAATAAAGGAAGATTGGGAGTTATTGATTTTATTTTATCTAAATCAGACATTTCAATTACTCTGAATAATATGATAAATATAGGATATGTTATTATGAGAAGTATCGCTCCTAAAATTAATTCCAATATTGAACTTTTTATTAATAAAACCAAGGATAGAGGTATGTAAAGTAATAGTGCACTAATAAATGAAAGTATTATTTTACTATATGAAATTTTTGTTTTTATGTTTTTAGTTAATGCTAAGTACATTAAAAGGCTATTGAGTATACCTCCTATTATGAATACAGGGATTATTACTCCGAAAACTCCAAGTATTGGCGTAAGCAAAAATATAAGTGCCAATTGTACTATTATTGATACTAAATTATACTTCAACATTTTTTTTGTGAATCCTTCTGAAGCAAGCAAACTTCCAGAATAGTATGCAAACATGTTAAGCGCCATTCCAAATGTTATTAATGAAAGATATAGTGGTGCTTGTAGATATTTACTAGAGATAAGTATGTAGACTGCAGGCTGCGCCATTGCACTTACAAAGATTATGAATGGGAGTGTTATTACAAGAGCATATAATAATGCCTTTGTATATGCTTTGGATTTATTACCATTTTTATCTGCACTGGCTCTTGAAAAAAGAGGCAGTATAACAATAGACATAGTACCATAGGATATTGCAGCAAAGTTAAGACCTTTTATTGCTGCCCCATAATTTCCTAGTATTGCAGATGCAACATAAAAACCAAGGAAAAGAATTGAGAAGTTTTGCACTGCTGTATTAAGAACATTATTTATTGCAAGAGGCAAAGAAAAGTTAAATGCATTTGATAGCATTGCTTTAGTAGGTTTTATGATCTTAAAGTTTGGTTCCTTTCTTGCTTTAGATATCATAAAATAAACAGCAACAATAGAACCTATTATGTTTCCTATTAATATACCTATAACTGCACCATCTACACCAAAACTTAAACTCAATAAAAGTATTATCGATATTAATTGAATAACATCAACAGATACAGAAGTTATTGCAGCTTGTTTTGTGGAAGAAAAACCAACAAGAGCATGAACCGTAACGTTTTGAATCATCTGGAAAAAGATTATCAGACTCGCTATTGCAAGCGTAAGGTACGATATAGATATATTTAAGGAAAAGATCTTTGGAACAAAGTTGCTTAAAATCAATGCAATTACAGTAAGGATAAATGCAACTATAAGTACCAGAACATATGAAGAAGAGATTGTTTCATTTATACCTCTTACGTTGTTGTTATGAGAGAATATTGAAAGATTTCTGCTCATATATGTACCTATGCCAAAGTTTCCTACGGCACTAACTAAAGTAATAAAACCTATTGCGAAAGTATAAATTCCATAATTTGAAGGACCTAAAAATCTTGTTAAATATACAAATGTAAGTACTGTTATAAGAGCTCCTAAAATCTGACCTAGATATAATATCGATAGGGACTTGCCCGCATCTGAACCTATACTAGCTTTTTTTGTTATAGCCATCAAAACCATTTTATAATAATATAAAAGTATCTGCAAAGTATATTTATTCTTTGGCATATAAAGTTAATAAATATATAAGAAGTTTGTTTTTCATGAATGTTACTTTGCCAAAGTTAAATGTTAGCAAAAACAGATTAAAACCATATGCGATAGCGTTAATTTTATACGCTATAATAACAGTAGTTATGTTTTGGAATATTTCTGCAAATACAAACAGCCTTGTTGTAAATGGCGGAGGAGATGTTTATCAAAGCTTATGGGGATTATGGTGGGTTCCATATTCTGTATTTACTTTGCATTCTAATCCATATATAACTAGTATGATATTATACCCGGTAGGAGCGAATCTTGCTACACAAACAATGACGCCATTGGCAGGATTACTCTTTGCTCCTTTGCAGGCATTAGGACTAGCTTTCGAATACAACTTCTTATTTATAACAAGTTTTATAATTGGCGGAATTACAATGTTTATGCTTGCAAAGTATCTTGTAAAAGACAATTATGCAGCATTCATAGCAGGATTAATCTTTGCTTTTAGTCCAGTACATATAGCTCAATCATATTCTCATCTTCAGTGGACATTAACAGAATTCATACCGTTATTTGTTTTATTTTTCTTATTGTGCATAAGAGAGAAAAAATTAAATGTAGTATACGGAGCTTTAGGAGGTATAAGCCTTGTTTTAGTAACTTTTATGGGAGATATAGAACAAGGAATAATGATGATATTCTTTGCTATAGTTAGCATAATAATTCTTCTCGTTTTAGAAAGAAGAGAGATTTTAAGGAAAAGTACAATTTTCAATTTAGGTATGGTGGCTATATTTTTCTTAATATTTAGCTCTCCATTTATATACTGGTTTTCTGGAGCATATAACAGCTCAACGATAAGCTCTGCAAATCAATTAAATGGTATTGCGAACAATATGTTATATAGTGATACATTAGCGTCATTCTTCTTGCCTAGTTATTACAACGGTATTTTTCATAGTGCCTCGTTATCATATTTTAATCAAACATATGAATTAACATATCAAGGAGTTCAGTACAGCGCAGATGTTACTGAGAAGATAGCGTATATTGGTTTTACAGTTCTTGCTCTTGCATTATTCAGCCTATATCATGAATACAAAAAGAATAGAATGCTTGAGATTAAGTATTGGATAATAATTGGTGTAATATTTGGCCTTTTAGCTTTAGGTCCAATACTTCAAATAACAGATACAAGCACCGGAATACCTTCATTGTATTCAATATACAAAGCGGTACCTATTTTTAATGTAATAAGAGAACCTGGAAGATTTGATTTTGTTGTGACATTAGCGCTTGCGGTTCTTGCGGCATTTGGAATAAAAAATCTTAGAGAAAAGGTCCATTATGTAAATAAAAATATTTTGTTGTCTATAATAGGGATATCTATTTTAATACTAATAGAATACAATGGTATGCCTCTCTCTACAGCTTTTGCAAACCAATTAAGCACAAATGCCACAATACCTTATGCATTCAAACAGTTAGGTCAACAGAATCTGACAAATGATTTCTCAATGCTTATACTACCAGCACTGCCAAGTCAAGTCACAGGATATAAATACCCGGGACTTGAAATGTATTATGATACAGCTGCAAAGATACCGTTAGTTGGAGGTTACCCTACGAGAATAAATGCGACACAACAACAATTAGATGAAAATATACCATTAGCTGTATCTGCACTATATTTGCAAAGTGCTAACCTTACTCAAAATTATAATATAGAATATCCATCTCCCATTATAGAGAACTTCTCAGATTTGTCATTATTCTGGCTAGAACAGTATAGAATAGGGATAGTTGTTGTTTTGAAAAGCGCTTATAATCAGAATGCATACTATGCATTAAACAGCTACTTGTCAAGTATTTTTGGAACTCCTTATGAAGATCAAAATCTAACTGCATTCTATGTTAAAAATGCTAACTTTAGCGTGTTTAATAATACAATAATATCATACACTGTAGGTACTTGGATTCCTGGATACACATATGGCTATCTTCCATTTTGCAACCAACAAGGAGCATGCACAAACAGTACATATGCAAATGCGTGGTGGGGTGGAAATATAAGAGGAATTGTTGTATTTTCGCCTAAATCAGGTATGGTTCAGATGAAAACACAAATGGTAAATGCACAAAGTCAAAATCCGATATATATAGCGTTGAACGGAGCTAGAACTCCGTTAGTTATAAATGCTACAACAACATTAGAAAATTATACTATAAATCTTAACCTTAGTTATGGACTCAACCAGATAGTTTTCTATCAGAATAATGCTACTACTCAAACATCTAATCCTTATTTAACGTATGGTATGGACAACATAACATTTTCTTATATAGGAAAATGATTTTTTGTAGAAAATACTTAAATAGCTTTTTATTCTATGATAAATTGGGGATAAGAATGGGGATTGAAGATTTGGTAGAAGGGCAAACGTATGACCTACGTTTAAGCGCAAGAAACAACAAGGGCGAAGGCATTGGAAAGATAGAGAATGTTGTTGTATTTGTAAAGAATGCCAACGCAAGAATAGGCAAGATGCACAGAGTAAAGATAACGAAGCTCTACAGAACATTTGCATATGCAGAACTTGCGGACACATTGAATGATAGTAAGTATTTTATAGGTAATGGTGGATTAATAATATAGACCTGTTTATTTTTATTTATTAATTTTAATTATATTGGTAAATAGGCAACCATTTAAGTAATTTAAATTAATTTATTATATATTTATTATATTTTAGTGATTTTATGATGGATTATGAAAAGTTTGCAGAAAAAGTAAGACACGGAACAACAACAATAGCATTAATATGCAGTGATGGTGTTGTTATGGGCTCTGATGTAAGAGCTACTTACTCTACATATATATCAAGCTCCGAAGCTATAAAAATACATAAAATAGACAACAATCTAGGCATGACAATAGCAGGAGGAGTTGGAGATGCAGAATATTTAGTAAAAGTACTTAAAATGCAAAATGAGTTATATAAAATGGATGAAGGAAAATCAATGACTCCTAAAAATGCAACCTCAATAATGTCATTGATAATGCAAGAAAACAAGATGTATCCTTATTATGTAGAATTAATAATCGGAGGGTTGAACAACGGTGTTCCGGAAATTTACAGTATAGATCCAGTAGGAGGACACATAAAAGAATCTAAGTTTACCTCAACGGGAAGCGGTTCTATAGCAGCAACAGGTTACATGGAAAGCGTTTATACAGAAGATATGCTTACACAGGACGCAGCAAAACACATAGCAAAGGCATTGAAGATAGCGATGAAAAGAGACAGTGCGACTGGGGACGGAATAAAAATTGTATCTATAACTAAAAAGGGTTATAGAGAGTACACAAAAGAAGAAATAGAAAAAATGATAAAATAAACGTTTTATTTTAAAGACTTTTTATACAGTGATTAGTTGAACAACGATAGTAGTGGGGAGAAGCAAATAAAGGAAAAAATAAAGGAACTTATGCCTAATGAAGCCGAACTTTCAGAGATAGAGTTTGAAGGGCCTGACGTTGCAGTTTATGTTAAGAATATACCATTTGTGTATAGTGATGAAAGTATAATAAAAAATATATCTGCTGCGATTAAGAAAAGATTGATAGTTAGAAGTGACCCTAAAGAGTTAATTGATGAAGATACGGCATTAAAAAAGATATTAGAACTAATGCCAAAAGACGCAGGAGTATCAGAAGAAGGAATAAAGTTTGATAAAGAATTTTCACAGGTTTATATCGAAGCACTAAAACCAGGCCTTGTGATAGGAAAGGGAGGTTCTACATTAATAAAGATAATAACAGAAACAAGATGGGTCCCAAAAGTTCTCAGAATACCAACAATGAATAGCGATGTCATAAAAGGAGTAAGGCAGTTAATGATAAGGGAAAATGAGTTCAGAAAGAAATTTTTAACCACAGTAGGTAAGAAAATTAATCAAAATATAGGTAAAAGTGAGTGGCTCAAGGCAACAGCTCTTGGCGGTTTTAAAGAGGTAGGAAGAAGCTGCTTGTTCTTAGAAACAAATCATTCTAAAATTCTGATAGACTGTGGCATAAGTCCAGAACCTGGAATAAAAGGTCTTGATACTACTAGCACAGAAAACAAAGCATTTCCTTATCTAGACAGCGCTAATCTTACTATAAATGATATCGATGCAGTAGTAATGACCCACGCACATATGGACCATATGGGATTTATACCATATCTATATAAGTTTGGCTACACCGGTCCTGTTTATTGTACACCTCCTTCAAGAGATCTTGCCGCTTTGCTTTTATACGACTACAATAAATTAGTTGTAAGAACTGGAGGCACACCACTATATGGTGAAAAGGACATAAAGACAATGTTATCGCATATGATAACCAGAGATTATGGAGAGGTAACAAACATAACAGAAGAGATAAAACTTACATACCATAATGCGGGACATATACTTGGAAGTGGAATAGTTCATTTACATATTGGAGAAGGATTATACAACATTGTACATACTGGAGATATAAAGTATGGTTTTACAAGATTATATGATCAAGCAGATACAAAGTATCCTAGAATAGATGCTCTCTTTATAGAAAGCACTTATGGAGGCTCTAAAAATATAGGACATGATAGACAGAGTTCTGAAGTAGAGCTAATGCAGAGCATAAAGAGTACGATA
This sequence comes from Candidatus Micrarchaeia archaeon, assembly GCA_049964835.1. Classification (GTDB taxonomy): domain Archaea; phylum Micrarchaeota; class Micrarchaeia; order Micrarchaeales; family CABMGC01; genus JAJZOD01. Next base: position 14,795 of record JBMFWW010000009.1, read on the forward strand.
GATAATGGAGGTAAGGTACTTATACCATTGTTTGCAGTTGGAAGAGCTCAGGAGCTGCAGCTAGTTCTTGAAAATTATATGACTAACAACAAAGAGTACAAGATTGAGGCTCCTGTTTATTTAGATGGTATGCTACTAGAAGCTAGCGCAATACACACAGCTTACCCAGAGTACCTTAAGATGAGCTTAAGGCATAGAATACTAAATAATAACTCACCCTTTGAAAGTGATATCTTTGAGGTAGCTAAGGGTGAGCGATCAGAAGTTCTTGATAAAGGACCAGCAATAGTATTGGCAAGTGGAGGAATGCTTAATGGCGGAACCGCACTTGAGTACTTCAAGGCTCTTGCAGAAGATCCTAAGAACCTTCTTGTTTTTGTAGGATTTAACAGTGCAGGCTCTTTTGGAAGACGTGTACAGAATGGATTAACTGATACTGCGTTGCCAGGAGAAGATGGAAAAATGGAGCAGGTAAAAATAAAGATGCAAGTTAAAACTATTGACGCATTTTCAGGACATAGCGATAGAATTCAACTAACAAACTTTGTAGAACATCTCAAACCACCAGCTAGGAAGATATACACTATGCATGGAGAAGAAAGTAGATGTGAGGATCTTGCCCGCTTCCTAGGAAATAGATTCAAGGTAGAATCAAGATCCCCTATGGATTTAGATACTATACGATTCAAGTAGTCTTCTGCCAGAAGCACTTTATAGTATCTGAAGTTCCGTTATTGCTAGAGTTTCCAAATACTATTATATATGACTTTATACTCTTTTCTTTTGCGTAGCTGTTTATTTTTGACGTCATTTCTTCTTCATTTGAAAACTCATTTATATTAAGGCCTCTTATGCCATAATAAATACATAAAGAACGTCTGAGTTTTTCCGAATTAGATATAGAGATTATTTCTGACTCAGGTCTAAAACTCGATAGCTTCTTTGCTGTTTTTCCGGTTATTGTAGGTACAAAAAGGCTTTCTGACTTACACATACGTGTTATTGCCGCTGCCGCTTCTGCTATTCCTTCATGCTTGTCATTAAATTCAAGAGCGCAATTGTTACTTATTTTTGAAACTGCTTCTGTATACAAAATAATACTTCTCATTGCTTTAAGCGTATCTATAGGATATTTACCAACTGCGGTTTCATCACTTAACATAACACAATCGGTTCCCTGCTTTACTGCATTTGCAACGTCGGTTATCTCAGCTCGCGTAGGGCTTTGATTTCTAGTCATACTTTCAAGCATTTGCGTTGCGACTATAACTGGTTTGCCCTGCTTTCTGCACTCTGTTATTATCTTATCTTGTACTATTGGAACTTCGTTGAAATCTATATTTAGTGCCATGTCCCCTCTTGCTATCATTATACCGTCAGAAACTGAAACTATATTTTTAATATCAGCAATGGCTTCGCGCCTTTCTATTTTTGATATTAGTGGTACACTACCTGCAACCTTTCTTGCCTTATTTACATTTTCAGCGGATTTTACAAAGGATAACGCAATATAATCGAAATCATTCTGCTTTACAAACTCTATTAATTTAAGATCCTCTTCGGTAGGAGGTACAGCACTCATATCTATGCCTTTAACGTTTATGCCTTTTCTGCTGCCTATTCTTCCGTCCTGCAGAGCTTTACATATTATCTTGCGATCTTTTAAACCGATTATTTCTAATTTTGGATTTCCATCTCCTATCGAGATCTCACAGCCTAACTTCATATCATCAAATATATCTACTTCGATAGGTACCTCGCCGGACTTAACATTAGATAAATGTGAAAATGTTATTGTATCTCCTGTTTTTATAAATAGATCATTTTCCAATTTTGAAACGCGTATTTTAGGACCAGGAAGATCTGCAAGTAATGCTATATCCTTGCCAATTTCTCTTGATAATTTTAATACTTGATTTTTAGCTGCAAGCTTTTCTTCAGGAGTTCCATGTGAAAAGTTGAAGCGTATTATGTCTGCATACAATAAAACTTCCTTTAGAACATTTTCCTCAGATATTGCTGGACCATATGTTGAAATAATCTTTGTGCGCATCATAAAATCAATTATTAATATGTTTAAAATAATATAAATTAGTTACTTGAAAATTCTTTAGCGTAATAAATAACAGCATATGCTTTTGTATGTTCTATCTTTTTTCTTAGCTCTTCTTCCAATGTTTCAGGAAGTTTTTGCATTCCTACCTTTATCAATTCAGTATTATTAGAGTTACGTAGCAGGTCCATTGCTTTGAAAGGATCTCTTGTTTTCCTTCTTAAAAAAGATAGTTTCATAAGTAGATCATGATTAACTTCGCCAGTTATTCTGTCTGTAGATAGGTATCTTACAAAATCTCCTATTAATCTATAATCATATGTATCTGATGCAACTCTGGCTAACTTTTTAGTTACCTCTAATGCTTTATTTTTGTCTCTCTGCGAGTAAATACAATCAGTAGCTATCATTGCTGCAGGAGGATAATTTGTTTCCTGTTTTATAACCCTAAATAAAGTAACAAATTCTACAGACTCCTTTAATTCGAAATTAAATTTGTTAATGCATGCAGTAATTCTTTCACTTAGATGTTTACTTTGATATTTATTTAAGTGTGTCATTTACTCATATTTATGAAGTAGATTTTAACGTATTTACAAAATTTACTACTGCTACTGCTTTTTCATCTGCTATCTTTTGAAATATTGATTCGATATCTTTACGAGCCTCTAGGAAACATTCAGGATCAACCTTTCTTGCCATATAAGCAAAGGCCATAGGATCTTTTGAGTAAGAAGTTCTACGTACCTCTTTTAGAATAGAACTTAATTCTTTAGCCTTTTTTCTATCCTTTCTTTTTATACTTTTTATAATTACGGCAGTAATATCCCTTTCTTTATTTGAGATACCTGACTTTTCTGCAATATCTAGAAGTTGGGAAAGAACTTCACTTCTTTTTTTAGGATCAGTTTTGAATATATGATAACAATCTTCCGTTGCGGATATTGCCTCTTTATTTTTCTTTGTTAGTAGAGATACTTCAGATAGATAAAATAAAGGCTCTGGGCTTTGTTTTTTAATTCCTGGAGTAGTAATTGGTTTAGGGGTTTGGGTTTTAATTTCCATAAAAATAATTTACAATTTTTGATATTTAAGCTTAACTGTAATAGATAACTTTATGTGGAAAATTGTTTTAATTTTAGATTTAGACAAGCATTTAAATATCTTTATGCTCAGTATTAGTTTAAAATTAAACTAGATGATTTTCTGAACAACAAGTATAGCAAAGATAATAGGGCAAGATACGACATACAAGTAGAAAATCTTATTAAAAAATTTAAGGACTTTGTAGCAGTAGATAAAATAACATTTAAGGTCCATTCTGGAGAGATATTTGGTTTGCTTGGACCTAATGGTGCGGGCAAAACGACAACTATAAAAATGCTTACCACACTAATAGAAACGACCTCTGGAACTGCAAACGTTGCAGGTTACAACATAAGAAAGCAGAAAGGTTTAGTAAGAAAAAACATAGGAATTGTATTCCAGGATCCTTCTCTTGATGATAAGCTTACTGGAAAGGAGAATTTAGTTTTCCATGGATTATTATACGGATTAGACAACAAGATTATGGAACAGCGAATCTCATCCGTTTTAAAACTTGTAGAATTAGAAGATAAAAAAGACATATTAGTTGAAAATTATTCTGGGGGTATGAAAAGACGATTAGAGATAGCAAGAGGTTTAATGCATCAGCCAAAAGTTATATTTTTAGATGAACCTACAGTAGGGCTTGATCCACAAACAAGAAGAAAGATATGGGATTACATAACAGAGCTAAATAAAAAACATAAAACAACAATAATACTAACTACTCACTACATAGAAGAGGCTGATTTTCTTTGTAATAGGGTTGCGTTCATAGATCGTGGACGAATTGTAGCTTTAGACACTCCTGAAAAATTAAAAGATAACATGGGCGGAGATATAATTACGTTAAGAGTCAATGGAGCGGTTGATAAAACTGTTTTTAGAAATATAAAATTTATTAAAAGTATAAAGATTTTAAATAACGCAATAGAGCTAACTGTTGATGAAGGAGAAACTAAAATGATTAGTATTTTAGATTTAGCAAAAAAGAACAATCTTAAAGTATACTCTGTAAGTTTGAGAAAACCAAGTCTTGAAGATGTTTTTATAAAAATTACAAAGAGTACAATTAGAGAAGAGGGAGGCAGTTCAAAAGATAAAATGAGAATGATGAGGGGAAGAATGAGATGATAGAGAGTAAGGCAATTTATGTAATATGGCTAAGAGAAATTAAACGTTTCATTAGAGCTAAATCTAGAGTAATTGGAATGGTAGTGATGCCACTACTTTTCCTTGTAGGATTAGGTTATGGCTTTAACAACCTTATTGTGCTAAAGGGCTCATTTGATTACTTTGATTTTCTTGTTCCTGGTATAATAGGTATGACACTTTTATTCACAAGTATAAACAACGGAGCTTCTATAATATGGGATAAGGAGTTTGGATTTTTAAAGGAGATAATGGTAACTCCAAATTCTAGAACTTCTATAGCATTAGGAAAAATAATTGGCGGTGCAACTATAGCTTTAATACAAGGTATTCTAGTAATGATAATAAGTATACTTTTAGGATTTTCCTTTAGCTTAACATACCTTGTGTTGCTATCTGTAATATTTATGCTTCTTATATCTATAACATTTATAAGTTTAGGTTTAGCTATTGGATCTTTCATGAGTGATTTCCAAGGCTTTGGAATTGTCATGCAGTTCATAGCATTTCCTTTATTCTTTCTTTCTGGAGCATTGGTACCTGTAGGAGAGCTTCCTAACATGCTTAAGTATGTTGCATATGCTAATCCATTAACATATGGAGTAGATGGTTTAAGAGCTGTCTTATTAGGTAGCTCCTCTTTTAGTATAGGAATAGACATATTAGCCATAGGAATTTCTGCTTGCGGAATGGTAGTTGTATGTGCTTGGGCATTTAGTAAAGGAAATATAACATAATGTTTTATAATTTAAGTTAGAAATATAATATGATTTTATGTACGCAGCGTGGAGCATAGGAGATAAAGCACCCGAAATTAAAGCAAATACTTGGTTTCCAGAAGCAAAGAAAATAAAGGAATTTAAGCTATCTGATTACAAAGGCAAATGGATAATCTTAGCCTTTTACCCTGGCGACTTTACATTTGTATGCGCAACTGATATAGAAGCGTTCATGTCGAATTATGATGAATTCAAAAAGAATGGAGCAGAAATAATGGCTATAAGCACAGATAGCGTATACTCTCACAAAGCTTGGAGTGAAACCTCACCAAGAGTTAAAGAAAGTAAAATACCATTAATAGAAGACTTCAATAAGAAAATTTCTTCAGATTATGGCTTTATAAATACAGAAACAGGAGCAGCAAGAAGAGGTACTATAATAATAGATCCTGATGGAAATGTTCAGTACTTCTCAATACATAATGATGCATTAGGTAAAGATGCTGATCATATATTTACCGCATTTATGGCACTTAAATATATTAGAGACACTCCAGCATCAGAGGGACATATCTGTGCAATACCTGCAAACTGGAGGCTTGGAAAACGCGCACTGGATATTGATATAGTTAATGACATAGGCAAACTTTAAACAAAAAGCAAAAACTAGGTGCCGCATAAGATTTTTATAATTAATAATAGTTAATATACTATGAATCAAGAGAATATCTACGAAAACAAAACATTGAGTATATTGCTTACTACCTTTTCTATAATTCTTTTAGCAGGCGGTATCCTAAACCTTAGTTTTTTTTCAACTCAGTATGGACTCGGGGCCGGAGCTTTGCTTGTAAGCGGTGCGTACAATAAAACTGTTATTCCACTACTTAGCTATGAAGCTTCTCAAACCTCATTTTTTTCAGAAGCATTACTTGAAACATATATTATAATAATTATAGGTTTTGTACTCTTTGTGACTTCGTTTATATTATGGTTGCATAGGCAAAATGGCTATGAAAGATATCTTAGAATATATGTGCCATTGCATATAATTCTAGTTTTTGTATATACGATGCTTCTTTTTATAGTATATTCTGCATTTAACTTCAATGACTATACCCTAACATTAGATTTGATATATTTATCCATATTAGGAACTTTGCTTATTGATTCTTATATAGGATACAAAAATTATATTAAAAATAATAAAATATTTTCAAATGTTGGAATAAATCCAAATAAACCTTACTCCAATATAATAAATTTGAAGGAAAAAATATTTTCAAATCTTAATGGAGATGTCTGTATTGTTGATAAGCATTTTAATTCAAAAGCAATTGAAAATCTCTATAGACTAGTTTCAGATAATAAAAATATCAAGGCATTGACCGTCATAACATCTAACGAAATGCTTGATTCATCATTTACAAAGGATTATAGAGATCTTAAGAACGAGTTGCTTGCATCAAATATTATTTTTGATGTGAAGATAATGAATGATGGTGATTCTGTTCAACAACATGAAAGATTTATATTTGATTCTGAGAAAGCATACAAAATACCTCCTTTAAATATAATAAATAAAAAAAGTGAACATATAGTAAAAATAAGTAGAAGAGAGGCTTCTAAAAGATTTGAAGAGTTAATATTAAAATCAAAAAAGGTAGATTAGTTCGACAAATTCTCTTTGAAAAAGGTTAGTAATATATTCCATGCTGACTTTGAAGCATTTTCATTGTACATTTGCTTTCTTGAATCATTGAAGAATGCGTGATGCACCCCGGAGTATACAGTTAAATATAGTTTTTCATAACTTTTGTTTATTTTTAGTCAGTTCATTTGATTAAGTATTTATATGAAAAATGATATATTAAATAAATATTAAGGATATTGAATGAAAAAATTTGAAAAAAAGGTAGAGGACTTTACATGCTTTAATTGCGGTTCTTTTGTTAAAGGTAACGGATATACTGACCATTGTCCATCTTGCCTTGCAAGCAAACATATTGACATTAATCCAGGAGATAGAAGTTCTAATTGTAATGGGTATATGATGCCGTTTAGAACAGAATACAAAAATTCTACTTTTACGATATACTACAAATGTAAAAAATGTAATTTAATAAAGAA
>JBMFWW010000009.1:22034-25399 GCA_049964835.1 Candidatus Micrarchaeia archaeon
ATGCCGTTTAGAACAGAATACAAAAATTCTACTTTTACGATATACTACAAATGTAAAAAATGTAATTTAATAAAGAAAGTTACCTCTTCAAGCAATGACAACAGCGATATTTTAATAGGACTTATTTCTGACAAAAAACAATTATAAATTAAGCTTATTTAAAATATCTAAAACCTTATTACCCAAATCAGTTGTTTTATAACCAATAACTCTCCTTCCTGTTTTTGATCTTATGACCTTTTCTTCTAGTATATTTGCCTTTACTAATTCGTTTAAACGCTTAAGAACTGTTGCTGTACTTAACCTTTTTTTATTAATTGTTATTTTAGTGAAATCAGTAAATGATTTCGGAATTGGGCTTTGTGCTAATCTTATTATTTCAACTGCGCCTCTAGAAAATGTCATAGTAGGATTTCAAAGTTAGAATATTTAAATGTTTATTTTTTAGAGTATTTATTTAGAAAAATAAAATTAAATTTTAAATAAATAGAGTTAAATTTTTCTTTTTAAAATGCTTTAATAAGGGTATTTAAAACTCATCAAAAGAATAGTATTGTGATTAAATGATAAACAAAACAAAGATAGCGATAGTAGGGGCATTTGCAATGTTGCTACTACTGCAATTTGGATTTGTAGGAGCCAGCAGTATTTACAGAATGAATCCTAATGCAAGTGCAAGTGGAGGATTTCTAAACTCAACAGAAGTAACCTTCGTTTATAGTGGAAACTACACGTGTAATAAAATACCGTCAAATACATTTGGAAGTACATACGCAAATGAAATAAACTCTTCATTTGCATTTACAAGTTGTGTTGTCGGCATAGGCCAAAATACTACTGGAAAGGCGCCCCTTTGGGTTGCAATACCTGCATATGCAGGATTGTCAATCTTTGGAATCAATGCGTTAGGCGCATCTTCTCAAGGTTATCCTATATTTGAAGGAAATGTAATAGTTACAAACTGTGGTGGCGGAATATCAAATACATCTTGTCCTGATCATCCAAAATTCTTATACTCGCCAGACTTTACATTAGTTGAGCAGCACCTTAATATTACAAAGGGAGTGTTTGGACTTCCAGAGGGAGTTCTGCCTACACCTGCCCATACACATATAATAAATACTAATGCTAGTGGAAAAAGTATAGGTTGGTATGTAATTAGTGTTCTAGTTTTTGACCCTAACATAATGCCTAATGCGACAACAGGTAAATGTACACAAATAGTAGCTTCCAATCTAAGCGATCCTACAGGAAATTGTCTTACATCATTATCTGCAATTGAAAAGGCTATGGTAACTCAGAGTTCTTCTGTTGCCTTAGCTAATGAAGCAAATCCCATATGGCAAACATTAGGTGGACCTAAGCTTCAGGTTATTATACCAGGCATATCATTAGTAACAGAAATAAACAACTCTGACACAAATTTAGCAATACCTTTTGCAGTTGTGAATAAAGATTACTACACACTTTCTCAAGTTCAGAATATGACAACAACACCACAAACAACAACACAAACAGTACCTGCAACTACGCAGCAAACAACCACACAGAGTAGTCCAACAAATAACACGGCACAACAAAGTCAGTCACAGAGTCAAGGACAAAGCCTTATTTACATAATTGTAATTGCAATAATTATAATTATAGTAATAGTTGCAGTTGCTATGAAGATGATGAAGAAGAACTAATGAGTATTTGAATTTGGGGGATATTTCCCCCTCTATTTTTATTTTTAATTGATAATATAATAATATGGATATTGTATTTATTTATGGTCCACCAGGTGTAGGAAAGCTTACGGTAGCAAAGGAATTAGAAAAAATTACAGGATATAAATTATTGCATAATCATTTAGCAATAGATTTAGTTAGCTCAATATTTGATAGGAATAATAAATATTTTTATAAATTAATAGACAAAGAAAGAGTAATCTTACTAAAATATGCAGCTAAGAGCAAAATAAAAGGAGTTATAATTACATCAGTAAATATTAAGGGAAAAGACGATAAGTTTGTTAAAGATATTATTAATATTTCAAAAGGGAGTTCTGGAAGAGATATTTTTGTAAGATTGAGTTGCGACTTAGATATTATTAGAGATAGGCTTAGTGATAATTCAAGAAAAAGATTTGGTAAACTTACCGATGTAGATATTTTTAACGACTTTATTTCTAAAAATACAGTTACACATGAAATTGATTTCGTTAACTCTTTTACTATTAAGAATGATAATATATCCCCCAAAAATGCTGCTGAAATGATAAAAACGCAGTATTTACTTTGATCTTTTGAGAAGTTTTATAACTTGGCCATGTATTTCAGGATTAGCGCTAACTAAACCTTTTATTTTAGAGTCATACCTTTGATATTTCCCAGTTAAATCTGTTGTTACTCCCCCTGCTTCTTCTATTAGTAAGCTTAATGCTGCAGTATCAAATGGATCTCTTCCAGGATGTATAGAAACATCTATATTTCCAGATGAAACCAATGAACCAGTATAAGCAATGGATCCTAATAACAAAACTGCGGCTCTTTTTTTTATTAGATTTTTATGAAGTTCGGTTAAATCGTATTTTGCACCTGGCCAGTAACTCATGCCTATTACTGAGGACCTTAACTCTGTTTTTTTAGAAACTGTTATTTTTGTATTATTTAAATATGAACCACTATTTTTTAATGTATGATATGTGTTGCCTAAAAATGGCTCCGAGATTACGCCAAGAATAGGAATGCCATTATTAAGCAATGCAATTGAAAAACAACAAGTAGGTATTTTATGCGTAAATGCTATTGTTCCATCCAATGGATCACAAACCCAAAGCAGTTTGCTTTTATTTTCAAGATAACTTCCTTCTTCTGAGAGTAAGTCATATCCAGGTAGTTCCGTAGTTACACGTTTTAACACAAAATCATTTATCTTTTGGTCAGTATGAGTAACTGGTGAATTATCTTCCTTGAAGAATACTCTTTTATCTTTATCAAAATCGTTTTTTATCATGGTCTCTGCTTGATGTGCGATTGAAAGAGCAAAATCAAGTAAATATCCTGTGCTTTTTTCTGTTTTAGTTTCTTTTACTAGCATTTCTATCAAAAAAACTTTGTTTTTTCAGATATATAACCTTTAACATTTCTTTTTACTCATGTCTTTTGCCCATGTCTTTTTACTAAACTGTAATATGAAAAAATTTAATTAAAACTAGAAAGTACTCAAAATCTTTATATAACCATAGTAACATATCTAATATAACCTAGTTATAATTGATGCCGAATGTCAGATTTTATAGGAACAGTTATTTTTTCGTTTATAATGGGATTCTCAATATATTTGTCAATGCCAATTTTATTAAGAAAAAAAACTAATCCTAA
>JBMFWW010000009.1:25408-27478 GCA_049964835.1 Candidatus Micrarchaeia archaeon
AGTTATTTTTTCGTTTATAATGGGATTCTCAATATATTTGTCAATGCCAATTTTATTAAGAAAAAAAACTAATCCTAAAACTCTTTTATTATTAAATGCTATAGCTATAGGTATACTTGTATTTTTGATATCAGATATATTCTCAGATGTTACTCCAATACTATATGGCACAAATTCACTATATGGTTATGGCGCTAACTTAATACCTAGTATTGTATTTGCAATAGCATTAGTCATTGGCTTCTTCATGCTTTATTTCTTTGAAAAAAGCAGAATAGGAGGTATAACACCTACAAAAATCTCGCTCATGGTAGCTATAGGGATAGGTTTGCAAAACCTTACAGAAGGATTGGTTTTTGGCTCGCTGTCTGTGAGCATAGGTTTGTTCTCAGGTGCAGCTTTAGTTGTATTTATAGGTTTTATATTGCAAAATATAACAGAGGGCTTTCCGATAGTAGCACCACTCTTAAAACAAGAAGAAAAACAGCCTTGGAAGATCTTTATACTACTTTTAATAGGAGGTCTTCCCACAGTGCTTGGAGGTATTTTTGGTTACTATTATAGTTCAACATTGTTTAATGTATTTTTTGACGGACTTGCAATAGGTGCAATACTTTATGTTATACTGCCTATGATAAGACACCAGTTTAGGGATACTGACAGAATACAACAAAGAATGGTTTACGTTGGGATATTTTTAGGTTTCGTAATTGGATTTCTTGTAAATTTAATTTGATTTACTCTATTTCTATTTCTTGAAGAAGTATTGGAAGGAATACCATGCGGGCTTAGGTTGCAAAGTAGTAGAGTTCAAAAGACCAAAGTCAGCTCCTGCACCTGTTCCACCCAATAATGTATACCAATATATTTTCTTAACAAATGGATAAGAAGAAAAAAATAACATTTCCTGGTTTAAAAATGACCCTTGTTTCTGCTCAGAAAGATTAAGTCCTTGAACCCAGTTATTTGAGGGTATTCCAGTTTCTGTTATCCATATAGGTTTTTTAGTTAGATTTTCATATAACATTAAGGTAAAGTTGAATACTTGTTTTAATGTTACATTTTGATATGCATATTGAGATAGATTATAGTATGGTAAGGAGTAAGCGTGTATTGAGACTGCATCACAGTACTTACTTGCACCATACTTCCATACCTGGCTATAAAATGAGTACTCTATTTGAACATCATTTAATGGAAAGAGCTCTGCTCCTCCAAAACAAACAATAGTAGCATTAGGTTCTTGTTTTTTAATTATAGTATAAGTAGACTTTATCATATTGAAGTAATCAATGGCACTGCCATTTTCATAGCCGCTCATGAACTCGCCCACTAATGGTTCGTTGTATATTTCCCATTCATTAACTTCTGGATACTCCTTTAGTGCATTGTATACACTTGCGTTCCATGTACTTAAAGTCCAATTGCATCCAGCAGTACATCCATTAGCTGAAGGTTGGGCGCCAACCGTCTGATAATCAATTATACCTAGATAATTACCCCCATTTTTAGTTATACTGGCTACAAAGGCCTCTGTTTTACTATTTAATGAAATATCGGTTCTAAAACAATCAAGACCTGAATTTAGAGCATACTCCATTGCTGTTTTATTCATTACTGCATTTACACAAAAGTCTTGCGAAAAACTTTCAGTTGTATTATTTTTTGTTATGTTTGTAATTGTATTTGATTTTGTGTTTTTTGTATTAGAAGAAACTGTATATATTAATGTTATTGCTAGGTATATGATCACTAATAAAATAATTATTCCAATAAATATGTATAATTTATTCATAATACTCTAAAGTATAATAACTATATAAAATTTCCTTATTTTCAGATTATTTGAAAAAATAATAAGATTTCATAATTTTGGTAATTAATATATATTTAAAAGCTTTAAGAAACAAACAGGTTTGGTGAAAAAATGATTTTCGTTGACGAAACGAAGAAAGCAATAGACATAATCTTGCTTAAGGATAAAAATCCTAAAGCAATGGGTGTAGGAGAAGCATTAGTTTTTTATTATAAAGCTTCCTTGATACCTTTGATACTTGCAGCAATAGTCGT
>JBMFWW010000010.1:0-23878 GCA_049964835.1 Candidatus Micrarchaeia archaeon
TAAGGTACCGGAGAGGATATTCAAAGACAACATTGATATTAAGACATTTGGCCAATTAGTTGGAATAATAAAGTCGTTCGAAGAAGCAGCGAATATCTGAGTGTAAGGCCTTGTAGAAACCCTCTTCATGTATCACGCCAGAGAGATTGCACTGAAACTTACAGTGCTATGGCGCGGCAATACCCTTTGGGTATACAAAACATAAATTGGGAAAATGCTCTTGGTATTTCTACGGAGTAGAGCGTTCTAAGCGTTGCAAAACCTTTTTACGAAAAGTATTATCAAAAAATCTGGATCTGTAACCTTTTTGGAAAGATTAATTCTTCTAAGAAAATATAATGTATATAAATATTCTCTATATATGTATAGTGAAGATGTTCTGATGAAAGGTATACTATTCACTACGGACGCGATTTTTTCTTTAATTATAGTTGCATTTGCAATTACCTTATTAACTTATTTCGAGTTCACACCAGTTTCTCCAACATTAGTATCTGGTGCAAAATCGCAATCTATACTATCAACCTTTTTATCTACAAATCTAGCAACATTGGTAAATCAAAACACATTCAATAAAGAATTATTTTATAGCTCACAGGATTCTAATTGGGCACAGTATGGCTCAAATCCTTCAAGAACATACTCGCAGACAATCGGCCCTAATTACCCATTTTTACTTTATTTCTTTTATGCACCAAACGGAATAACTACGCCTATGGTTAGTGGTCTAGGCAATATCTATTTTGGTTCTGGCGAGCAGCTATACGCAATAAATAGCACTACTGGAAAGGTGTTATGGAGTGATATACCATTTCAAAGCACAAATGCTCTTCTATATCCTACAGGTCTAGGGATATACTCTGGTGAGTTATATTATACTAATGGCACAGAGCTTCATGCAATATCATTAAGCAATGGAAACTATTACTGGAATTACACACTTCCAAATGGGTATTTATTTACATCCCAGCCTTTAATTTACAATGGCAAAGTATACCTTGGTGCGACATCAAGTACCTCTAATGTTTTATATTCAATTAATGCGTATACGGGTTCTTTGTCTTGGAATACTCTAACACCGATTGCAATTTACGATTCCGCACTTCTTAATGGAACCTTGTTACTTACTAACTTCGCTGGCAACGTTCTTGTTGTAAATACAAACGGTACACAAATACTTCAAACGCCTCAAGACGGAGCCAATACAAACATATCTACATCTAACCAATACGCTTATTTTGGAGGGCTTTCTTCTGATTCATTATGTTTTATAAAAATATCATTATCTGAGTTTTGTACCTCTCCTTCTAATAAAATAAATTATGTATTATCAAAAAATAATAACAATACTGAGTTCACCTCTTCTGCAATTTCCGATCTTTCAAATACGGGGCAAAATCTATGGACATTCAGCGATTCTACCTTTGGTAAAATCGTTGGAAATCCAATAATAACTAATCAAAACATCTACACTCTATGGTCAAATGGCTATGTTCTTGCAACCAACATAAGTACTGGTAATATAGTGTGGTTTACACAGCTTCCAACATCTGGAGTTGGATCACAGATATTACAAAATGGCTTGCTATCTGTAGCTTCTGGAAATTATATATATACATTTGGTCCTTGTGCTTCAAACCTATCTACAAATACCGCTTATGAACTTGTTTCATTATATTCAAAGGGTTTTGGGAGCTGTGCAACATACATTGCATATAGCGAATACAATTCTCCAAATTATGGGATTCAAATTAACGGAGTTTACGGCCCATCAAATACTCTTTATGATTATACTGGCGATTCTTATACTCAATTCAATTATCCTCTTGCTGAAGGTAGTAATATCTATATGGGGTCTGGAGGCACAGGCATCGCAATAGGAAATAATCTTCAGGATAATAATTGGTATAATGTAGTTTTAGTAAATAATGCTTCTTTGGGAACCTACACTTCATATATAAACGGGGTAAAATCCCAAACCGGTTTTTCATCGTCTACTCAAAGCTACTCTATTTCAGAATGGGTTTATCCCTACAATACAATAAATCCATTTTATTATTTAGATGGAGTAAGTATAGGTTCAGCAAACAAATTTTTTGTAGGATGTTCATCTCTACCCTGCAGTAATGGTTTTAATGGCATAATAACAAATATTCAATTATACGCAACTACGCTATCCCAAAATAATCTTTCTCAAATATACTCTTCCGGAATTGGTTCATATCCTGTAGCTCAAAATCTCGTTGCATGGTTACCTTTAGAAGGCGATTCAAATGATTACTCTGGATTAGGTAACACAGGTTATAATTATAATGTAAATAATATTTCAATGAATTATATCCCAACAGTAGCATCGCAATCAACCTCAATATCAGAAGAATCAACTTTGCTTACATACGGAAGTCAAGAACCATTAGCCGGGAATATAATACAAAATAGTAATAAAGGCAGGCTATACAAATTAGGCGTTTATACATGGAACTAGATAAAAAACTAATTAAAAATGGAGGGAAAAAAGCACAATTATTTACTCTAACTACGTTGGTACTTTTTACATTAATGCTTTCGGTTTTTTTTTCATTTATTTATATTGAGACACAATACTATCAGCAACAACAAAGTATATCTATATCTTCAGGCGAGATAAACATAGCAACTTCAATAAATACAACTTCAAATATCTTCGGTGAAAAAGCAACAAAGCAAGCCCTTTCAGTACTTGCTTATTATGAGTATAATCCATCACTTAGACATGGAAATTTCATATCTAATCTCACTTTATTTATGCACTCTTTAATATCAAATGCCATACTTCCAAATACACAAGAAGATTCCTTTTCAGCTAATTATCTTGTTCAATCTATGGGTAATCTAACATTTTATCAATACAACAAAACCCTTATTAATAATTATGCAAGTATTGGTTTAGACTCTGTGAACGAAACAAACTTTCTAGTAACACAGAGCTCTCCTTTCGTATTGCAGATAAGTTATCTTGAAAATCTTGTTTTCAATCAGACTGGCACTCCCTCTATTTACTCAATACCGGTAAATATATCAATAAATATTACAAACGAGCCTGATCTTTTTTACATTCAGCAAGGAATAATAAGAAACGTTAAAGAAGGTAATATAAATAATCTAACATCACTAATAACAAACTCCTATGCAAGTTCTGGCTCTAATTATGGAAGCTCTTATGGAACTGTTGCTTTAGTTACTAATAATCAATGTCCTGGTTATACTTCAGAAGAAGAATCGAGTATGATCTTAGTGGCAAACCAGCTCTCAAACCTTAACTTATGCCTTAACAACTTCGGAGGTTTAATAACTAATGAAAGTGGTTACACACCAATAGAGCCTTATCTTATATACCCTGTAAATATTATTCTTTCAAAGTACTTCCAAAACAATACAAATGTAGAAGTATATCCAGAGCAGTTAGAAGCATTAAATATTCAAAATCTTATAACTGCGCAATCAAATAATTATTACTTTTCATCACCATTTACGCAGTCATTCATACAAAGAAGCGAAGATAACACGACTACTTCAAATTATGGTATCTTTTCACTTTCTGGAGGTAAGAGAACAGCCGCTCTTTTTAATGGTATATCTAGTAATATTATAATTACACCTACTCCTAATCTAGAGGTCCCTGTTACTACAAACGGAATAACTGTAAATGCTTGGGTCATGCCAGGAAACTTTGAACAAAATAATGCAGGCATCATAACAACCCAAGGTGGCTGTGGCTACAATCTTATGTTTTTAACATATAACTCTATCTCTACAAACGATGGCTGCGGTGATTCATATTCTAGCACATATTCATTTACTCCTGGGGTTTGGTATGATATAGGTTTCACAGTATCGCCAGGGTCATCTCCAACAATTTCTATTTACCTGGATGGCAATCAGATAAGTTCCTCATCAGGAAGTTGGATCTTAGGAACTTCCTGGACAAATATGGTTATAGGAAGCAACGGTAACTCTGGATTTTTCAATGGTTCTTTATCAAATATACAAATATACAACAATACATTATCTAGTAGTAATATGGATTTATTATATAATAGAAGTATAGAAGGTCTTCCAATATCAAACAACGGACTTGTTGGGTGGTTTGAGCTTAATGGCAATGCAAATGATATAAGCGGACAGGGAAGCGTTTCTACAACTACAAATATTATATATAAAAATAACATAAACGGTATGCCTTCACAAAATGTATCATACTTTAACGGTGTAAACTCATATATTTCCTTACCACAACAACTCTTTAATTATCCAACATCAGGTTCAACAACTGCATATTCATTGTCATTTGCAACGTGGTTTAAAACCTCAAGCAATGGAATAATATTGGGCCAGGAAAATCTTCAGATACCAAATACTCCTGGAGTTTGGGTCCCTTCAATATACCTGGGAACTGATAATCTCTTACATGTAAGTATGTTCTGGCATGGTGCTACATCAGATCAAATAATATCTACAAAAGAGTACAACAACAACGAATGGCATTTTCTTGTAGATACATATTCAAATGGAGTTGAAACGTTATACGTTGATGGAAACGAGATAGGTTCTCAGTCAGTTTCAGAGAATAGCTTCAGTAGCAATTACTATTATCAATTAGGCGCAGGATATGCTGGCGGTTGGCCAGACCTGCCTAGTGGTTTTTCATATTTTAATGGGGAGCTAGCCGATACACAAATATACAATACTGCGTTATCTGCGCAGCAGGTGGAACAACTCTACAAAGCAGGAATATCTAGCGCTCCAATATCTTCAAATAGTATTGTTGCGTGGTGGCCATTGGATGGCAATGTAAACGATCCTATAAATACACAGACACAGCAGGTAGCATATCCAAGCAATGTACTGTTCTCATACTTTAGAGGATCTAATCCAGCTCAAACATTTAACAATACTTATTATAAAAAGATACCAGGTATTATGTCATGTACAAATACCTTCTCTTGCTATAATGCAAACTCTAGCGGCGTATATCTAGGTAATTCATATCTAACTGTTGGAAGCAAGATCAATCCTCCATACTTTAATTACAACTCATTCATAGCATCAAAAATTCCATTATCTGGAAATTTCTGCGTATCATTTTGGATACTAGCTGGAGAAAGTACCTCTACTGAGCAGTATCCTGTAGTTCTTAATGCATATAATGGCATAGTAATCACTACCTCCGGAGGAGCTTCAAATCTAGGTTTGACTGACGGTTCAAATGTTCTTTATGCAGGCTCTATAACTCCATTAACCTGGTATCATGTAACAGCAACAAACACTGGGAATTCGTACACTATTTATTTAAACAATAATCCAGGAAATACACTTAGCATGGCTACTATGAATGTGCAAAATCTTACACTAGGTTCATTACTAAATGGGCTAGATAGCTTCAACGGCTCGATAGCAAACCTTCAACTTTATTCGAACACCATAACATCAACAGAATCACAACAGCTCTACAATGAGGGCATTTATGGCTCTCCTCTTACATCAAATGTAGTTGCATGGCTACCACTAAATGATAATTGTTACAATTATACATACAGTCAATATGACTGCTATCTTTCTCTAAATGTAGTGTACAAGCCGCTAACTGGTTATTACTACTCTCCAAATTATCCTAAACAAACACTTCAAAATGGATGGCAAAGTATAGGTTATGGTGCGCCGCCTTCATAGATTTAGATAAATACAAAAATCACAAATGTTTTTTAATAAATAATAGTTATTCTAAAATGATAAGATGCTTCCTGAATGGCTTTCAATAAAACCTGCTTCTACTGCGCATTACTCAGAAATAAAAAACAGTATAAAAGAAAGAGGTTTGCATACTGTATGCAGCGACGCTCACTGTCCAAATGCCTCTGAATGTTGGAGCTCCGGTACCGCAACCTTCATGCTTTTAGGTGGTCTTTGTACAAGAGCATGTAGATTCTGTGCCGTTAAAAAAAGTGCAATAGGCGAGGCCGTAAATACAAACGAACCAAAACTTCTTGCAAAAACAATAAAGGAGTGGGGATTAGATTATGTCGTATTAACATCCGTATGCAGAGATGATCTCCCTGATCAAGGTTCATCCCATTTTGCAGAGTGTGTTAAGGAAATAAAAAAAGAAAATGCAAAAACAATAATAGAAGTTCTAATACCTGATTTTACAGGAAATATTAATCATTTAAAGACAATAACTGATTCAAAACCTGATGTGATAGGAAACAACATAGAGACGGTAAAACGTTTATCTTCTAAGATACGTGATAGAAGAGCTAACTACAAACAGACAATAGAACTTTTAAAAAATATAAAGTCACTTTCAAAAGAAACATATACAAAATCTGCGCTAATGCTGGGCCTAGGGGAAACAGAAAAAGAAATAATTGAAGCTTTTGATGATCTGCGCAATGTTGGAGTTGATTTTATTGCAATAGGTCAGTACTTGAGACCAACGCAATTTCACGAACCTGTTCATGAGTATGTAACTCCTGAAAAGTTTCTAAAGCTTAAAAAAATAGCAGAAGATAAAGGATTTCTCTTTGTGGCATCAGGACCTTTGGTAAGAAGTTCTTATAAAGCCGGCGAGTTCTTCTTCAAAAATGTGATTAAAAAAGAAAATCATCTATAAAAGTTCCATTCATCACTTTTATACCTTTCAGAAAGTGTGTTTGCTTTTTCCTTTTCAATACTTGTTAGCTCTCCAAAATAACACTCTTTATCTTTTGTAAAACCTTTAATTAATGCATTATAAATCATATCTTGAGTTATGCCTTTTTTCTCATTCTCTATACATGTAACTCTATCTTCTACATTTTTTATTAATTTGTCAGATATTTTCTCTTTACTAACATTTAGCAGAGAAAACATTTTCTTTACATTTAATTTTACTAATATGGTGCCATGCTGTAAAAGTACCTTATTCTTTCTTTGTTGTGCATTACCCGATATTTTTTTATTATTCACAAGTATGTCGTTTATAGGATGAAAAGATGCGTCTATTCCCAGAATGCCCAACGCATCAATCACATATGCACAAATTTCTTTATAACTTTCAATAATGCCCTTATTGAATAAAGACTCATTTCCTATAATACTATAAGTTATCTCTCCCTCTGTATCATGATATACTGCTCCACCACCTGTTATTCTTCTAACATATTCTATTCCATTGATTTTGCATGACTCTATATTTACTTCTTCATTCATACTTTGAAATCTTCCAATTGAAACTGCTCCTGGATTCCATTTATAAAATCTTATTGTTGGAACAGAAGAGCCATCTAGTATGCCTTCAGAAATTGTTTCATCTATTGCCATATTCATATAACAGGAAAATGTATCTAAATTAAGAATGCGCCATTTCATAAAAATACCTAAATACATTCAAGTATTGCACCTGCAATACTTTCAGAGTCTATGCCTATCATCTTTATACTATTTTTATTAACAATCTCATTTATTTTATCTCTAATTTTATCTTTAATTTTATCCCCAATAAGATTTTTATCAAGTGATAAATTTTTTAAAGAGTTTTCTATCAAGTAAAGTCCATTATCAGGATATATAAAAAAATCACCTATTATTTCGATGGCCTCTATTTTCTTATCAAATCTTATTTTAATATGAAAAAATTTGCCATTTTTTACCTTATACCTAATCTCTTTATACATATTTGGTTTATTTTTACAAATCCTTATTTATCTTTTTACTACCAATGATTACTGTGATAAAATGATGCCTAATATGGATCCCAGAATGCTAAAAAGAATGATGGACAGCATGGGTATTAAAAATACTTCTATCGATGCGGTAAGAGTAGTGATAGAGTGCGCAGATAAAGATATTGTAATAGAAAAACCAGATGTTTCTATAATTGAGGCGCAGGGCACAAAAACCTTTCAAATTAGTAATGGAGAGATATCCGAAAAAGACAAGTCAAAAATAGAAATAACAGATGATGACATAACTCTTGTTAAAGAACAAACTGGAGTAACTGACAAAGAAAAGATAATCGCAGCTATTGAGTCTGCAAAGGGCGACATAGCGCAGGCAATACTTTCACTTAAAGAGAATACTGAGAAATGACAATTAGAAGTTAAAATTAGTGTATTATCTTGTAAATGTGTATTGTTGGCACATTTTCTATTTTTTTAATCTCATTTCCGGTAGCTAAGCCTGCCTTTATTATTACTGTTACAGACTCATTTCCAACTATATTGCCAGAGTAAATATTAACTTCATTTAAAAGTTTTAATGCATCAACCGCATTTATTTCTTCGCCTTTATAAAAAGCAGCATACTTTTCTAAATCTATTACTACACCGCTTTTTTTATCTCTAAATATTTTACCTAAAAGATCCTTATCACACATAGCAATAATGTCTCCGTGTTCGCTCCTATGTTTTTTAAAATAAAGCATACTTTCATCTATAAACGTAAAACATTACGAATGTGCTTATGTAAAGAATTCCATACCATAAGAGCCACACTCCACCAAATGTATTATTTATTAATGTCGCAAATATCCCCAGCGCAAATAAAATAGCAGCAAAAATTATTTCCAAAACGGAGTTCTTTACCGCATAAATCGCCCTTTTATATAAATTGTTTTTACTTTTTATTTCTCTATCCCATATAACCTTATATTTTTTCCTAAATATGGCTGAGAATGCAGCCTTTGCTCTAACAAAAGCTAATGCAAAGTTTAGTAAAAATATCATTATGCCTTTTTTAGCAGATTTAAAATAAATCTTTGTCAATATAACTGGAGCCAATATAGAAACAAAAAGAGCACCAGCTCCAAGAAGCTCAAGATCAAAGTTCAAATACTTAGAACTTAATATATTCAATAGGTCAAGATTTGCTATAGGGAATTGTGAGAAAACTATCATTATTGAGATAAGTGTAAAAAGTATGACTATTACTGAAATATAATTTAATCCAAATCCGTGGGTCATATAATCTATATTTGAAAGAGGCGTAAGATTTCTTTTTGCTTTTTTTTGCCTAAACTTTTCTACAAAATAACCCAGGAACTGCGTATCTCCATAATTATATCTCCATTGCTGCTTTACAAGTTCTGTAAAGGTTTTAATAGGTTCACCATAAGCATAAACTTCTGGTACATAAAGGCTTTTGAATCCGTTAATATCAGATTCAAAACTGAAAAAAGTATCTTCTATTACATACTCTGGAAAACCGCCTATTTTTCTAAGGCTTGAACTTCTTATAACTCCACAAGATCCTGCAAAGATTGCTGTATTATTAAGAGCTCTTGAAGGCTGAATAAATTTGAAAAAGAATGCATCAAAAAGATCTATCGTATCAGAGAAAAAGGTACTTTTTCTATATCGTTTTTCCGTTTGTACATACGCCATTTTTTCATCATCAAAAAACGGTAAAAGATCAATAAGGAAGTTATTATTCTCTAAATATTCATCATAATCAAATATTGCAATAAATTCAGCCGTAGTATAGTTCATTAAATTATTTAATGCACCAGCTTTGTAACCCTTTCTATCATCTCTGTGAATGTAGTTGTATCCATACTCTTTGCTATATTTTTTGATTAAATTCATCTTTTCTAAGTCATTTGAGTCATCAAGCACATAAAATTCTAATTTGTTCTTCGGATAATTTAAATTAAGTAATTGCCTAATGTTTTTTCTGACAATTTCTGGATCTTCATTAAAAATAGCTACAGCTATACAAACCTTCGGATATTTAGTAAGTTTTTTCAACCGGCTTTTTATTTTTTTAAGGTAATTATCATATAGATATGATCTGTAATAAGAATAAGCGGTAAATGTATTAAAAAAGCCAGCGATTATTGAAAGTATTAAATAGGAAAAAGCAAGAAAATACGAATAAGGATTATTCGCATTATAAATTAAATATATTGCAAAGCCAAAGCCGAAAATAGTAAGTCCAGAAAACACAACTACGGCAAAAACTCTTCCGAATAAATCCTTATCCATATCTTTATACCTTAATTTTTATCTTTAATTTACCTATTTAATTATTATCTTAAATTATAATAATATTTATTTATGACCGCTACTTATTTAATGTGAAGATATATATTAATAAAGTTATTTAAATTACTTATGCCGGGATGGCAGAACCAGGTAACGCGCCAGTTTTAAAAGGCGAAACTCGAGATCTGGTGGCTCTTTGGGCCGTCTGGGTTCAAATAAGTTATTTGTTTTGGAAATCCAAGTATTTTGAAAATCCCAGTCCCGGCGTATTTTACTTTAGAAATAGAATAAATAGTAAATAAATAGAAAATAAATAACTAGAGAGAAAACAGAATTAAAAAACAATAAAAAGTTTACTTAAATAAAGATTCGATTTCCTCTCTTCTTTTTGAAAAAGCTCTTGTTATGGGCTCCATTATCTTTATCAAATCAGAAGAAACTGCATTTTTAAGATCTACTGGATGGAGTTTTTTGGAATGAAAATCATTCTCCAAAGATATATAAGAGGTATAAGAAACATCCCCGCCATACTTTGCAGGTCTTTCTATTTTAATCTCGTTTAATGTTGGCATTATTATATACTTACACAAGCCTAAAATTGGATTTTCTTCTATTATGCCTTCTGGACACCAGCCCTTGCTAATAATTGATCTTATCTCACTTTCATTTGCAAGTATTGGTATTGAAGAGCCAGGTTTTGATTTGCTCATCTTCATTGCAGTTACTATCTCCTCTTTTTCAGCATTTTGGTTTACTGTTATAGGTTCTAGAAGAGATTGTATTAAGTGTGTATGCAAGAATGTTGGTGACCATTTATTATCAAGTTCTTTGAAAATCTCTCTAGCTAGCATATGTACTTTTCTTTGATCCATTCCAGCATGCGCAACATCTGCTCCAAAAGCCTTTATATCAGCAACCTGCATAATTGGGTAAATGTACTGTGATACATATAGCGTATCTTTCTCGCTTCTACCTTGTATAATTAGCGTTCTTGTAGCTCTTGCAATGGTTGTTTTTGTTGCAATCTTCATTACCTCTTTCCAATACTCATCATTGTTATGGTAAAGCTCTGAGCCAAATGTGACCTTAGCATCAGGACACGCTATAGCAAATAACTGTTTATAAAACTCTCCAGCCTTTTTAATGCGTTCCCAATCCCCTCCTAGCTTTTGATTTGCAATCGTATGCCAATCTGCTAAAAGTATATTTGTTTGAAATCCTGCTTTAGCAAGATCATTAACCTTTTTTCCAGCGCAAAGTATATGTCCAATATGTGGCATGCCGCTTATTTCCAAGCCCCAATAATGCACTGGTTTTGATTTTGTTTCAAGTATTGTTTTAAGTTCTTCTTCGGTAACGATCTCTTCTGTCGGCTGTGATTTTATTAACTTTAATTTACTTTCAATATCCATACTATTCAAAATAGATTTATTTTAATTAAATATATTAATGTGTTGTATGAATCAGAACAAACAGAAATTTTTCACTAATTTACTATATATCTAAGTTGTTTTAGTAGCAAACAAATCAAAGTTAGGGCCGATATATCTTCATGTACTTCATTTACAGTAGAGTTTGAATAAGCTACAAATCTTTTTATGTTTTTGTTACATATATAAAGTTAAATAGAAGGCGACTTTAATGGCTAGCAAGGAGTTTTTTTCACAAGATGACGAAGAGTTACTTAAGTTTATAGAATCTGCAAAACCTAAAATATATGTTGTTGGTGCTGGAGGCAGCGGTTCAAATACAATAAACAGAATTTCAGAGATAAATATAGAAGGAATAAAGTTAGTTGCGATGAACACAGACGCGTCTCACTTAGCAAAAATAAAGTCAAACAGAAAGGTACTAATAGGCAAAAAAATAACAAGAGGACTAGGCGCAGGAAGTGATCCAAAATTAGGAGAAGAGTCTGCAATAGAGAGTAAAGAAGAAATTAAACATGTGCTTAGTGATGCCCAGCTTGTTTTTATAACTGGTGGTATGGGTGGTGGAACAGGGACGGGCTCAGCTCCAATAATAGCTCATGAAGCTAAAGAAGCAGGCGCGCTTACCGTTGCCATAGTAACACTTCCTTTCTCAAGCGAGGGCAAAACAAGGCTTAAGAATGCATTAGAAGGTCTTTCAAGGCTCAAGCGTGTTACTGACACTACTATAATAATACCTAACGACAAGCTTTTGTCTGTAGCTCCTGATCTCCCATTGAATATGGCTTTTAGAATAAGCGACGAGATTCTAGCTAATGCTACAAAAGGCATAATAGAGATGGTAACTAAGCCTGGAATGGTAAATTTAGACTTTGCAGATCTCCGCAGTGTATTAAAAGACTCAGGTTATGCAGTAATAGGAATAGGCGAAGCAAACTCAACGCAGACTACAGATCGAGCATCTGTTGCAATAAATAATACATTAAGCAGTCCATTATTAGATGTTGATCTTTCAACTGCCAAAAAAGCCCTTGTTAATATAATCGGAGGGGAAGATCTCACATTAAGAGAAGCAGAAAAGATATTTCAAGAGGTTTCTGCACGTATTAGCGAAGATGCAATGATGAAGTGGGGAGCAAGAATTGATCCGACAATGCAGAAAAGCGCAATAAAAATTATGGTTGTTTTAGGAGGAGTAGAGTTCCCAGATTATTCAGATACAGGGCTTAAGAAAAAAATAGAAGAATCTGAAAATACGGATTTGGACAAAATCTTCGATGAGTAAATAGTTGTTACATAAAATTAAATTAGCATAAACTTTTTAAATTGTAACTTATAATTAAATCTATGGCCAGTTTAACCTTTAACAAGAAACATGCTTTTAAAAGAAAAAGCAACAACAAATATTTGGTAATAACAGTTATAATAATAATTGCTGCTGTTTTGTTAGTTTTATTATCATTAGGCGGTGTCAATACAATTTCTCAATCTGAAACTGTTACATTAAAACAAGGAACAGCTATGCAATTCTATTTGCCATCCTATCATAATGTTTTCTCAATTTTAGCAACTCAAGGAAGCAGTTTATACACTTATATTCAAATATCACAATCTCCAGTTCTTGCAAGTGCAATCATATCATTTTCAATATCACAAGGCTCAATGTTAAATGTAAGTACTACCGGTTCTAAAAATGCAAATCTACAAGTAAAGTTACTTTCATCAAACTCAACTTACTCTACCATTCAATTAACTCCGGTACCATACGGGCTTATAATACCAATAAGTTCTGGTGTTTCAGCAACTGAACCTGCACCTGTGCCTCAAAGTGGCTCAAGCAATGTTTCTATAATTAGTACAACAGTCCAAAGTACAACAACTACTCAAAACACACAACAGACCACAACACAAGCAGTTACAACATCCATAACGTCTGTTGTAACAACAACACAAACATCAAATGCAGGAATACCACAATCTGTAATAAATCAAGCATCGCAAAGTTACATCGGATCATTAGTTTCAAATCTAAATACACTTTATGCAGAGGAATCGCAATGTACTCAATCTCTTTACAATCAAACACTTATCTCTTATGCCCATGTATCTCCAACGGGCCCACTCTCTTATCAGAATGTGACATTATATACTCCTTCATCAATAACAAATAAGATAACTGGTCCATTCTCAAAAGGGTATCTTGTAACTTACTATTCGCAATCCAAATCATCACAAACAACTGGCGCTGCGATAAGTATGTATCTAAATCAAAGTACAGGCGCAATATCTGACATTGTATTTTCAGGAATATTCCAAGGACAAAACTACTCTGATTTAGAATCTTCATACAACTTCCAAAGTGGCATAGGAAATGCATGTGCAGCCTATATTACTGGATGAAAACTGGGTAAAAATTGGGTAAAAAACTTTGGTAAATAATACTATATAAATACCTTTGTTATTTATACATATCAAAAAGCGATCAAATGAACTTTGAAAAATCAAAAAATCTTAAGGCAATTGCAGGTGTATTTGCATCTGTAATGGTTACCTTAACTGTTTTAGGAATGGTTTTTGGGATGGGCTATGCAACTTCAACATCTTCAAATACAATTGCAGCTTCTGCAAATGTCTTGTCAACGTGTTACATTTCATTGTCTCCAAATACTATAGCGTTTGGAGGTAGTTCTGGCGTAATACCTGGCATAACAACCTCTTCAAACGAGATAACCGATAGCGATTCGAATGGAAATATAGCTGCTAATGTTCTTGTATACGCAAACGACTGGACAGGACCTTCACCTTCAGTGTCTTATGCGTTTTCCGGTACATATACAGAAACCAATGCAATAACTGGTTCATACGAGGCTGTACCTAACTCAATATCATCTATAGCACTAACAGATGTCATAATACCGGCCCCAACACTATCAAATCCAACAACAAGTAACTCACTATATTTTGAATTAGTGGTTCCTGGCGGATTGGGTCCTGGAGTTTACTCACAAACAATAACAATAGAAAACAGCTGCTAAAAAAGTTGTGTTAATGAATAACATTAAAAAATCATTTATTCTTTCTTTTATTTTTATTTCTACATTTTTATTATTTAATTTATCTTACGCTCAATTGGGTGAGGTGGCAGGTCAACCTCATTTTAATGTAAGTCTTGGTAGTTCGCAAACCCTTAAAGTAACACTAATAAACGAGGGTATAACTCCTACATCATTTAAGGTAATACTTCCAACACTTAATCAAATAGTAAATACAACAACACCTACGATTTCAGCTTATCCTATGAACGGTACAATAGCTCCAAATTCAGATTTCAGTGTAAATGTAACTGTGTATATGCCATATAATAAAAATAAGCCTGGGCTTACCTGGGACGGAGTACTTCAATTTATAGAAGTACAAAACACAACTACCAGTTCTGGTGTAGGTGCACAGGTAGTTGCAGGCATAGCAAAAATACTTACTATAACAGCTGCACCTCCAAAATCAGATATATTCGGATTAATTCTACCTTTAATTATAATATTAATAATAATTATGATGGCAATTTACTACATCTTAAAAAGTAAAAAGAAGCACGAGAAGCGTCTAAAAGAATCAAAGCCAAGTTCCACAAGACAGGAAAGCGCTAATACTAAAAAATCTTCTACAAACACAAAAAAAGTAAGCAAGTTTTCAAGTACTTCACGACTTAAAAGTAAAAACACCAAAGTAAACAAAAAACCTAAAAAATCTACAAAAAGAACCAAATCAAAAAAAAGACAAACTACTAAAAAGAATCAAAGAAAATAAAAATCAGATACCTTATTATAAATAGTAAATGCTATATTACAAGATGTCTTATGGAAGTTTTTGTTCAGAATAAAAATCTATTTCTATTTCTTTTAGTACCATTATTTTTAATGAGTACTTCTTATTCAATATCAACATCATTAAATGCTACTGTAACAATAAATTGCCCATTTACCTTAAATATATCTTCAGAAAATATCTTTTTACTATATAATAATCTTAACTTTACCTATACTGCAAACACTTCAAAGGACTGCAAGATAAACAATATAAACGGGATCTTATATATCTGGAGAACAAATCAAACAGAATCAAGTGCTTTCATAGGAAACACAATAACTATATACAATATTACTCAAAAACCTAAGAATTATACCATATACATAAACAAATCAAAACTTTCTTCCGGAACCTATTATGCTAATGTTTCTTCATATAAAAAATTCTATCCGGAGATAACAAACGGTCCGATTCTTTTCCAAACTATCTACCCACCAATAATATCTATAGAAAATATGATCTACTCTAATACTATAAATCAGTTCTCTCCACTTGCAATAAGTTATAATATACAAAATACAGGGAATCTTTCTGTAAGCAATTCTACTTATTTAAATATCCTTATAAAAAATAACAATACTACTATAAAACAAAAGTATAAACTTGGAAGCATACTAAGTAACTCAAATATTACAAAGATTCTTTCATTATCATCAATAACAAACAAAACAGGAACTTATAAAATATTAGAAAACATCACTTACTCCTATTTATACACCTTTAAAAATAAGACCTATCTTTTTACTGGAATCACACAAAATTATACCTTTAATGTTACAGTTGTTTCAAACATAAATCTTGTGAGCTATCCGGGTTCATCTCCATCACCAGTAAAGGTCACAACCCTCCCAGTTCCTCCTAGTCTTGTTGCAAATGTTTCTTACCTATCAACTCCAGAGTATATAACAATGTTGCCAAATCAAAACTACTTATACTCGTTGAACTTGTACAATAACTTTCAAAAACCAGTGTGGGTAAATATAACTATACCTAAAATTAATGGTTTAACTCTTTCATTATCTTCGAAGAACATTTATTTACTACCGAATCAAAGTATAACCTCTCATTTGAGTATATACGCAACAAATCCAAATCAAAGCACTTACACTATTCCAATAATAGAGAACATTACTGATTTTTCGTATAAAAGTATAATTTATACACAGTACATTCTTTTAAACGTAGAAAATATTAAAAAACAAAATCCAAACATACTAAATACCATAATCTCTCTTAACAATTCAAAGGACATTCTTGGTACAATAACAATACTAAACAATAAGAATACCACCATTTTCAATGCTACTGGAACTTTAATTTTGCCTTCACTAATAACAAATAACAGCAAAAACATAATTCTTTCAGGTTATCAAGGCAGTGTTAATACATCTAAAAACTATTATATCTTAAATTGGAATATTCCTGTACTTATTAAAAACTCTTCTGCAGTTTTATATTATTATATTAAAAATGTATCAAATATTATGGTTTCAGAACAACCTACCGTTGCATTTTCAACGCCATCAAAACAGAGTAACTCATCTACTTTAAAGATATTTAATCTTGAAATACCTACATTATATACAAACGAATCCTCTCAAATAAACTTCACAATGCTATATACTGGTCCTGGAATAAACAATATTACAGTCTCATTATCTCCAATTTTAGGCTTGAATATAGCTAATAATCCACAGTCATTTAGTGTTTTTCAAAACACCGAAATTAATTCCAACTTTAATATAGGCGCTAACTCTAGGAGCGGTACATATCTAATGACATTGTATCTTTCTGGCAAAGGTATAAACGAGAATTATACATTTAATTTAATAGTTCTTCCAGAGCAAAAACCTCTCATAGTGCCGCAACTAAATAATGAGAGCAAAGGTCCAGCTACAATCCAATCAAATATTATTAATTACTATACGTATGGAGTTGTTTTGGCAATACTAATAATCGCATCAATAATAACATATAAAAGATTTAACATATCTAGATATAACCAATATAGATCTCAAAAACTTAAGAGAATAGGTGAGCAGATTAAACGAGGAGAATAATTCAAAACCATATATTATACGAGTTGCTTCACAAAAAGGCGGAGTAGGAAAAACTACAATTGCAGTTAATATGGCATCATGTATACAAGATCTTGGTTATAATGTGCTTTTAGTAGATTGCGATACAACAAATCCAAGTGTTGGTTTGCATTTAGGTCTTGAAAGTGCAGCTATAGGTTATAAACAATTAATAAAAGGTAAATCAAAGCTTTCTGAAGCATTAATTATACATCCACCTACTGGAATAAAAGCAATAGTAGGGTCAATAAATACAAAGCCATTTATAACAACTGAATATGAGTCAAGAAGATTTATAGACTCTTTAAGGAAAACTGATTTCGATTTTATTATACTTGATACACAGCCTGGATATTATGTTGCAGAAGAGGTTGGTTTTGTAGATGAGACATTACTTATAACTACTCCGGATATGCCAAGCTGCACAAGCATAATGCGATCTGTTGCAGTTCTTGAAAAGGAAAAGTTAAAGAACAGTCTTTTAATTAATCGTGTAAAAAACAAGAATTATGAAATAAACAAGCGTGAAATAGAGGAGATGTATCCTGGAAGAATAGTGGGAAGTGTTCCAGAATCAGAGATAGTTCCAATAAGTATAGCAGAGCGTATTCCAGCATATATACTTCAAAGAAGGAGCAACTTCTCAAACTCAATTTATTATTCATTGGGTGTTTATGTTAGCAGAAGAGATACATATCCTGACGGAAGTAAAAAATTCAAAAGACAAAGTTTCTTTTCGAGACTTTTCAGAAGAAAGTACTCATATTAATTTATGAATTGATCTTTAATTCTTGTTGCTTTGTTCATGGTCTTGTTCTATTTTTCTCTTTTGTTTTTGTGAAACTGGCAATACAAACCAAAATGTACTGCCCTTTCCAGATTCTGAGTTGACACCTATTCTTCCTCCATGTAAACTTACTATCTCTTTGGCTATGCTTAATCCAAGCCCCGTTCCCGTACCTTCAGGTCTAGTTAGAGTACTTGTTTCCTTTTTAACTTGGAAAAACTTCTTAAATAGTTTACTTTTATACTCTTTATTTATTCCAATTCCGGTATCATTCACCTCAACTTTGACCATAGGATTCTTTTTGCTTCCATGATTCTTTACAGAAACGGTGACCCCTCCCTTTTCGGTAAATTTTAGTGCATTATCTATAAGATTCACAAAAACCTGTATTAATCTGTTCGGATCAGACTCTACTTTATATGTTTCCGGATCCACCGTAAAACTTAAAGTTATCCCTTTATTTGTTGCTACGCCTTCTAGAGACTTTATTATGGGGCTCTCTTTAATGTCGTTGAAATCGACCGGTTTTATGTCAAGTTTTATCTTTTTAGACTCTAACTTTGCAACATCAAGTATTTGGGATATGAGCTGCAATAATCTATTTCCTTCATTTATTATTATTCCCAGTGTTCTTTTCTGTTCTTCATTAAGTTGCCCAAACTCCTCTCCAAGCATAAGTTTTGAGAAACCCATTATATTGGTTATTGGTGTTTTAAGATCATGTGATATATTATATATGAATTGGGTTTTTAGTTGACTTTCATACTGTAGTTTTTCTGCTTTTTTATTAAGTTCATTTAGCAGTTCTAATGACTCTTTCAATTTCTTTTTAGTAATAAGTTCCCTTCCTATAAAGATGTAACCTTTTACCTTCCCATCTACTTCAAAAATAGGTTTTACAGTTTGAGAAGAAGGCAAAATCTCTCCATCAATCTTACTTACAATGCCTATCTCCATTCCATTTAGTACTCCGCCTTTCTTGACTATGTCTAATGCTGTATTTATCCTTCTTTGACTTTCATTATCTGGGCATATGCTAGATATAGAAATTCCATTTATTGAGTTTATATTATATCCTGTTATTTTTTCAAAGCTTTCATTAGCCTCTTTTATATAACCCATACTATCTGTAGTTATTATCATATCTCCTGAAAATGATATAATGTCGTTTAATGTTTTTTTGAGTATATTTGCATACTTTTCATTATTTTTCCAAACAATAGCGGCTGAAATTTCCTTATTTTTAAATATAAAAATTTTCACATCAGAAGAGTAAAGTTCTCCAACTTTAATAAAAGAATCTAAAAGTTTTGTATTTTCTAATTTATCCAGTTCTTTTTGTAACTCCTTGTCTTTAAAAAATGTTATAAATGGTCTGCCTATAAAATACTCTTTCTGCAAATTATTATAGTCTTCTAATCCACCATAAACATTCAAAATATTTAATTTTTGATCAAGTAAAAAGTAAAGCTGATTCTTGCTCGAGTCTATAACGCTTTCTATGGCTTTATTTTCAATATCCCCTGTTACATCATTAAAAGCAATGTGATATGTAGAATCATCTATTTTATTTACATAAAAGTCGAATACCCTCTTTGAATTAATCAGCTTTATTGAAGATTGGTCTTTTTTTGAAGGTTCAAATTTTTCAGGAAAGGCAAAAATATTGTCTATTGAAAGATTTAATATATCACCCATATTTCTTTCTAGTAAATCATTAAACTTTTTGTTGTATCTTAATATTTTTCCTTCATTATTAATTATCACTTGCGGTGTAATACTTTCAAAGGCAGAGTCAAAGTATCTTGAGAGGATCTGATTCTTTTTATTTTCTACTCGTTTTTCATACAACTCTCCTACCCTCTCCGAAATCAAAGTATATGCTTGCAAACTCTTCTGTTCGAAGGCATTTTCTTTTTTGCTTAAAAATGTTAATATTCCAAATTGTATAGTTTTAGTAAATATCGGTATTAATAAACAGCTCTTGTAACCTTTATTTTTGTAATTTATTAGTTCTGAAAAGGCCGAATAACCGCTAAGATTATCATCTACATATGGTTTTCCAGTATTTATAAGAAAATCATCAGTCTGAGTCCTATCATTTACATTTATGTAAATATCCTTAGATTCAAAATCATCAGCATTTAAAAGTTTTTTTAAGCTCTCTCCAATGCGCATAAGTAGTTCATTGTCAGGTATACTATCGGTAGTTTTTACTTTTATAGCATCTAATATATCTAATATCTTAACTTCCATTATTATACCTAGAAATTTATATGTTAATATATTGAATATGTATAAAAACATGTGTCTAAAATGCAAGTAAATAAAATATTTGATGGAGTTTACAAAATAAAAAACAAACTCGCTACTAAAAATCTAGTTCCTGGAGTAAAAGTATACGATGAGGAGCTAATAAAAATAGAAGACATAGAGTATAGAACTTGGAATCCATATAGGAGCAAACTTTCGGCATCAATACTGAATGGTTTGTCAGAACTTAGTATAAAAAAGGATAGCAACGTTTTGTATCTTGGCGCTTCAACAGGAACCACTGCAAGCCATGTCAGTGACATAGTCGGAATAAACGGAACAGTTTATGCTGTTGAGATATCTAAGCGTAGCATGGTAGATTTACTTAATTTATGTGATAAGAGGCATAATATGCTACCCCTCTTTGAAGATGCAGGAAATACGGAGAGTTATGGCAAAGATATAGAAAATATAGATGTTATCTATCAGGACATAGCAGCACCAAACCAGGCACAAATACTAATAAAAAATTCTGTTTTTATTAAAAAGGGCGCATCATCCTATGTTGCCATAAAGTCGCAAAGCATAGATGTTTCAAAGGATCCAAAACAGGTGTTCGAAGAGTTTATATCTGAAATTTCAGGAACATTTTCTGTAATACAGAAAGTCAGAATAGAACCTTTTGATAAATTACATTTGTTTTTGCATTTAAAGAAAAAATAAATATAGTAAATCAAAGCACATTCCGAAACATAACTTCATGAAAGTAATATAAGCATATTTATTGAATTAAATTACTGGCAAAGTAGTGGTAAAGTCATGGAAAATAGTAAGTATTACATAAATATTTTAAAAAACTCAATTAATAACTTTAAAGAAGTAGAATGCAAAAACTGTACTTATAAAACACTAATATGTGGAAACTTTGGCTTTTGCAATGTATGTGAACTTGGATTTGACATAGAGCAGAACTTTTTGCCTGAAAAATCAGCACTTGAAGAGATTAGTACATTTATTGGAAAAGGCATGATTGCTGAAGCTGTATTATCACTTGATAAACTCTCTAAAGTTGCAACAACACCAAAGTTAGCTTACGTTTTAGGAGTATTTTATAGTTTGATATCTGATTATAAATACAACGATCTAAATTACGCAAGAGCGGGCTTTATGGAAGAGAACTCATCAAATATATACTACTCACTAGATATGGTTTCAAAAGCAAAAGAACAATTTTATAAGACCCTGACACTCATATCAAAATCAGAAAATTTAGGAAGTGATATTCTATACTTAAATTTCATAACAAATGTAAGGTTAAAACGTTCTTTTTACATGCTTTCTTCTTTAAAAGCATTAAATCAAAATAAAACTGGAGAAGTTTACAATAATTATGCAAATATGGTCTATGCTGTATTGTCAAAACATAAAGACACAGAGAAATTTATAAAACCACTAATAAATAACGAGTTAAATACTTTTTATTACGCATCAAAGCATCTATATCAAAATAAAAAGATAGATGACTCATTTTTCCTGTTAACTGAATTAAACAGTATAGCAAGGATTCCTATGGCATTTTATTTTTCCAAAAAAGTTGAAAATATAAGGAGTGCGATAGAGATATAAAAATTTATCAAAGTAGGCGTAAAACCCAAATGCTTTAGCGATGGGGGACGTCACTATACTAATGTATCAAAATATCATAAATAAAAAATATTGATTATTTTTTCTCAAAAAGAGATCAGCCCTTAACTACAATTACTGGTTTATTCTTTACTACAATCTTTGCTATTCCTGCTTTTTCAATAACATTTACAACATCATCTGGATTCTTATAAGCCCATTCTGCCTCTTCGCTTATTAGCTTTCTAGTTCTAACACGTATTTCAATGTTTTTTTCTTTCAAAATGTCAAATGTTTTGTTTGATGGTATTTCACGAAGAGCCTGGTGTCTTGACATGACCCTTCCAGAACCATGGCACGCGCTTCCAAAGCTCTCTTTCATAGAACCCTCCATTCCACATAGAACATAACTTCCAGTACTCATACTCCCAGGTATTATTACCGGCTGTCCAACGTTTCTATACTCTAAAGGAAGCTCTTTAGTTCCTTTTGGGAAAGCGCGAGTAGCACCCTTCCTGTGTATATACAACATACGTGTCTTACCCTCAACTTTATGCTCTTCATATTTAGCTATATTGTGTGCAACGTCATATAATAACTCCATTCCCAAAGCTTCATAATCATTTTTGAATACCTCTTCAAAGCTTTTTCTAATTAAATGGGTAATCATCTGCCTGTTTGTAAAAGCAAAGTTTACGGCGCAGTTCATAGCCATTATATACTCATCGGCCTCCTTGCTTCCGACCTTTGCGTAGCTTAGCTCTTTATCCGGAAGCACTATGTTGTTTTTCTGTTGATATGTAACTAGTATCCTAAGGAAGTCGCTGCATATCTGGTGTCCAAAGCCGCGAGAGCCAGTATGTACCATTATGACTATTTGATCTTTTTCTAATCCGTACGCTTTAGCTAGCTCATCATCGAAGAGCTTCTCAACCTTCTGAACTTCTAAGAAGTGGTTGCCTGCGCCTAGAGTGCCTAGCTGGTTTAAGCCTCTTTTCTTAGCATCCTTACTTACTTTGGAAAAGTCAGCTCCCGAAAGTTTGCCATGCTCCTCTATTCTGTCTATGTCTTTTTTATTGCCATAGCCCTTTTCTACAATGTATTTTACACCTTCTTGGGATATCTGCTCAAGATCACTTTCTTTAAAGCCTATATTTAGCTTGCTCCCAACGCCTGTTGGTACATTTTTAAACAACATATCTGATAATACCTTTACCTGTGGCTTAATATCTTTATAGCTAAGATTTGTTTTTATTAACCTAACCCCACAATTTATATCAAAGCCTACCGCTCCTGGCGATATTATACCATTTTTTCCATCAAAAGCCGCTACTCCGCCAACTGGAAATCCATACCCTTGATGACCATCCGGCATAACAAGTACATCTCCGACTAGGCTTGGCAATTTAGACGCATTTACTGCCTGCTGCACAGTGCTATCAGTTTTCATTTTTTCAAGCATATCTTCTGTGCTGTAAAATACCACTCCTCCATTCATATCCTTTTCTTTAGGTATTCTAAATTTGACCTCTGAAATCTTTTCTATATTATACTCCATAAAAATAACACATAATACTAAACTTTTTATTCAAACTAATTATTAAAATCATAAATAAAATTAATCAAACCGAATATTTATAATATGTATATATATGCGAAGAGTTATATTAAATTATCTTACGCCAATTCAATTAATGCTAATATTATAAGAGTATTTAACAACGTGAGCGGGAAATCCCACACTCTTTAGAGGTGGGATGAAAGTGAACCGCAAAGTATATAAATATATAATACTAAATAATACTATGCGATTGATAAGAAAGGTATGGAAGAAAGGAGCCA
>JBMFWW010000011.1:0-19694 GCA_049964835.1 Candidatus Micrarchaeia archaeon
GGATTTGAAGCAAGAATAAGTGCGCCTATTGAAAGCGCAAGACCAAATATAAGATCCGTTAGTGATTCTATTCTTTCATCAATCTTATGATAGTAAGATTCAATTTTGCTCATCTATTATCGCCGCTTCCAGAGATTAGACCTCTTTCATTTCTGCTCTTTAATTTTTGAAGATTATGTTCTGCAACTTCATTGAAATCTATGCCAAGCTCTGTTGAAACCTGTGAAAGATACCAGAGTATATCGCCTATCTCGCCCTTTAAGTCCTCTATATCAGGATTTTTTTTGTCTCTAGCTATTTTTTTAATCTTGTTTAAAAGTTCTCCTACCTCTCCTGCAAGACCAAGTGCAGGATAGTAAAAACTACCTTCCATATTATTCGGGTAAATTGCAGTCTTTTTTGCATTCTCTTGATACTCTGAAAAGTCCATTTTATCACACGATATATTTAACCATAAATTAATAAATGTCTTTGGTAAATGCCTTTGCGTGTTCTTCATAAATCTTCATTATATCATTCAAAAAGATATTACCAATATATCTGCCTTCATCTTCAACAGGTATTGTTATTGAGTTTGTCTTTGACATGAAGTTTAATGCCTTTGATATTGTGTCATTGGGTCCTAGTGATTTACTTGATTTATCAAACCATAATGAGTCCTTTTTAAGTCCGTACTTTATTAACTCGTTTGCAGTGATACTGCCCAGATAAACTCCCTTTTCAACTACTGGCAATGAGTTTATATTCAATCTTTTCATTAATACTATTGCATTATTTTTGCTTATCTTCTTTGTTATAGATATATCTCTAAGCGGAATGTCTGAAACTGTTAATGAAAGCATTATGGGTTTTTTATACTCATTAATATGAACGGGTGAGAACTCCTTTGTATCCACCTGTGATCTGTATATTGATTTATTTCCTGAAACAAGATATGAAAATGCTACTGAGATCATTGCTGCAGGAAGAAGTTGTAGGCTACCGGTCATCTCTGTTACCATAAGCATAACAGAAATGGGAACCTTACCGGCTGCACCAAAAAAGGCAAGCATACCTATTATCACAAGAGGCGCAACCGAAGGAAATAGTGCAGGAAGAAGTGAATGAATAACTATAGCGTAAACAAACCCTAGTGAAGCTCCTACGAAGATTCCTGGAGCGAAAACACCTCCACTTCCACCAGAGCCTATTGTAAATGAAGTTGCAGCTATCTTAGCGAATGGCAACATTATTAGTATTAAAAGTATTGGAAGACCAAAGGTTGGAATTACTAGTGCGTTGTTGTTTATTAAAAGCTGTACCCAGCCGTAGCCCACAGACATAGCTTCCGGAAACATAAGCAGTATTAGTCCGGCTATAGCTGCACCTATTATTGGCTTATAATAATTTTTAATTTTAATAGCTTTAAAACCATCATGAACCTTGTAAAAAAACCATATGTAAAATATAGCAAGAGCTCCCGCAATTATTCCAAGTATTGCATAAAATGGCAAACGCAACGGATCAAAGGTTGATGTAAGATAACCAAAAATAGGAGTAAATCCAACTATGGAGCCAAAAATTGAATAACCTACTGCGCTTGCTACTATTGCCGGAAATATTGCCCTAGTTTCAAAATCTCTTTTGTATGGAACCTCTATTGCAAAGATTGCTCCGCCTATAGGAGCCTTAAATATTGTGCCTATGCCAGAGCCAATACCAACAACTACAGCTGTTCTTCTATCAGAATCAGAAAGCCTAAAAAAATCAGTTATCATAGAACCAATTCCAGCAGCTATCTGTGCGGTAGGTCCTTCTCTTCCAGCACTTCCTCCGCTTCCTATTGTTATTGCAGATGCTATTGTTTTTATTAAAGGAACTCTAGGTCTTATCTTTCCGTTATTTTGATGGAATGCTTTTATTGATGCGTCAGTCCCGTGTCCTTCGGCTTCTGGTGCAAATTTATATACTAAAAATCCGGATATCGCTCCGCCTATTATCAAAACTATCGGTATAAGCCAGTAATTTGCTACTGAAAATATATAAGTAGCCGAACCGCTTTCCCCAAGAGGTAGCGGAACACTCATGCCTAAGATATCTCCTAAAAAAAATGATTCTGAAAATTTTATTGCAAAATAAAATATTGTTGCTCCTATTCCTGCCGCTATACCTATTAAGATACCAAGAATCAGCCATTTTTGAAAGTATGGTAAATCCCTTAAATTATTCATATTATTGAATATTATAAATACATTTATAACTCTATTTTTTAAAAAAAATACTTTAATTATACTACTTTTATCTTTCTTTTGTAGTAATTTAGAAATAGTGAAGAGATATTTTCTCTTAAAGATTGTTCTGATTTTTTAATTTGCTCTATGCGATCTTTTATTTGTATTAAATCAGATTTCTTTTGCTCGAGTATTTTTGCCTTTGACATTTTTTCATTTAATTCTCTTTCATTATTTTGTATTTCGTTAAGAAGAAATTGTTTTCTTTCATTTAAATCCTTTAATTCAGTAACCTTACTTTTTAAATCTAATGATTTTAATTTAGATATCTGAACAATTACATTGCTACTATCCTTTATTTTTATTGCATCTTTTTGTAATAACCCAATTAAATCATCTAAAAGTTTTTCAAATTCAGAGTAGTCCTTGTCTTCTTTAAAGTTTTCTAGAGGATTTTCTAAATAAGAAACAAGACTTTTACTACCTAAATAAGAGTAATCCATTTTTCTTGCTGCTCTATCGATAGGAAGCAGATTGCCAGATAAATGCACATTTAAGTCCTTGATCTTTTCTTCTACTGATAGTAGCTCTGTTTTTCTATCATCAATCATCTGTGTTAATTTATCTTTTAATGAAATTGAATCCTTTGTGTTAAGTTCATTTATCTCTTGCTCAATATTTTTAATGTTTTCAGCCATTAACTTCTCTTCATCTATCATGCCGTATAAATTTTCTATTTTATTTCTTATTTCTTCATACTTTTTATATTCTGGCTGTATTAAATCTATAGCTTCACTCAATTTGTCCCTTGATTTTTCCATATTAGAAAATACCTTTTTAAATGGACTAAGTTGATTGGAATATGCCATAACTACTATTTTAAACATGCTATTTATCCTTAACATTTCAGAGATTATCTCTTGTATCGATAGTAATTCTGCTTTGTACTTTCCGTATTTTGTATCAAACTCTCCCTCATTGTTTCGCTCTAATGTCCTTGCAAGTGTTTTTGTATATGAAATTTTTTGGGTTTTTATAGAATTTATATTCGGAGTCCACATATCCTCAACTATGGGCTCACCGTCATAATTTTGAAGAACATGACATTCTTTAATAAATTGCTCCTTATAGTCATTAAATGATGAAATTGTTTCATCACAAGTAGAATAAAAGTTTGATAATGATTTATCTAGAAGCTCCTTCAATATAGGCATAAGCTTTTCTAACTCTATACTTTCTTCTGGAGGAGTAGGTTCACTTTTTTTAAAAAACCACATAATATTATATTAAAATATAAAAATAATAAGCTATTGCAATAATTCGTTTTTTTATGTTTGATTAAATTTTTATTGAAGTACTTTTGCATAAACAATAAGATTCCTAAATTCCCAGAGTTTTAGACACTAGGATGCCTGATTTTTCTGAGATTTCCTGCTGTTCTTTGGTCAATTCAGATACCGGTACCTCCTTCTCATAAATTTTACACTTTAGATTCCTCAAACTTAACAATACTTCTTCCACTGTATAGTTTTTACCTAGTTTCTTTTTTAATTGTATGAAAGCAATTAATGTTATAAACTGCATGAAAAGAATCCACGCAACACCTCTTCTGAATGTGCACGTAATAGAAGTATATTGATATCGTCTTTTGAAAATCCAAATAGCATTTCTGCGATTTGCCTAACATAATATGCAGGAACAACATCGTTTTTTGATATTTTCAAATGATGAAACGAGAATCATTATGCCCCTTGTTGCAAATTCATAATCGAATTGGTCATTCTGTAGTGCATCGTAGTCAAATTCTAACATTAGTCCATTCAGTTCTCTCCCTTTACGTTGAGGATCAAGAACCAAATATGCAAATCCTTTTTTACCAAAAAGATTTACCCCTACTTGCTTTATGAATAATCCTCTTTTCTTTCCATATTTTACTATGTTACGAGATGATTCTAAATCTTCTGCCTCGCTTAGAGCAGGTATTCAGTATCCTTATCGACAACAAGAAGAAAGTGAATTTGTTTATCAATCTCCTCGCCGCTGCAACCCATTCTGTCATAGGAATATGTATCTGATTTGGTAGCAAAATGGCGTCAATTCTTTACAAACGTTTTGAAATACTTACTGAAAAAGGATCGTTGCTGGTTTTCATCACCCAGATATTTTAGAAAATCGCTTATTTTTTGCTATGATAAATTCGCGTTTTTATATATCAGTTTTGCATAATTTCCATTAAACCAATCCTCAGCATACATCATCACCCGAGAATAACAAAGTCGATAAAGAAGAAGTGCAAGGATGTTGTCACTAAAATCACTGAAAACGTCTTTTATGATACCACAATAACCGCTACTCTGTAGAAATTGGTTAACACAATAGGAGTCGCCAAAATCTAAAATCAGTTTTTCGCCATATTTTTTAATCGCCGTTTTTCAAAGATTTTCTTTTCCCTGTCAATTACTACTCCGAGATACGTGTTTTCTGCCTACTCATTCGTTTGTTCGGATCCCAATACGCTGTTATTTCGTACGCATATTCTTGACTTCCATATTTCTGGTATCTTATAAATAGCATAGTGTATATATAAAATATAGTTATTATACATTTCAGTGATGTTGTTGAATTTTGACGTCGAAGTAATGGAATGAGTTATGCCTAGTGTCTAAGTTCTTGGAAATTTAGAAAATTAGAAAAGAATAAAAAAATAAAAAGAAATCCTAAATAAGTAAACAAAATATTAAAAGTATACTTTAATTAGGATTTATGCTTTGCAATGTGATGCTTTGTTTGCTTCTTCTTCATATACCAGTACAATAGCAAAATAATTATTATAATTATTAGTATTAATACAAGTATCCACCATGGGAAACCGGTGTTAGTTACGACCTTCGACACAGTAGTTGTAACTACAGGAGTTACGTTCTTTGTTTTGTTTGTGGTATTTACTGCTTTTGTTGATGTTTTTGTTTTGTTTGTTGTATTGACGCTTATTGTATTAGAAGGCTGTGTGTTTGTAATTTGCTTAACCGTTGTTGTTGGTGTTGTTGAAGGTGGTACTGCCACAGGTGCTACGGTTGTTAAAAATGTTGTTGGTGGAAGACCTCCTGTAGAAGGAACAAATCCACCTCCTGCGGTTTTGGTAGGAGGTATTACAGTAAGTGTAACTGGAGTGCTATAAACTACCGAATTTACCGTATCGATTACATTTACTCCGAAGGTGTAAGTACCTGAAGAGGTTGTACTTGGTGAATAGACATCTGATGTTGCGCCTGATATCAAAGTATTGCTACTGCTACTTATAGTATACCACTGGTATTTGTAAGGCGAGGTTCCGCCGGAGGGCGTTGCCGTAAATGTTACAGAACTTCCAGTAGTTACTGATGTTGATGATGGTGAGATTGATAATGACAATGCCGGATTTACGGTAACTGATACGCTATTAGAAACTGTTGGGTAATTAAGTGGATTTGTCATCTCCCCATTTACTTTGAATATGATTTGGCCTGTTGAGGTTGGAACTACTGTATTTGATATTGGGAAATTTGAAAATGACGCTGCATTTATTACATTTCCATTAATAGATAAATCAAAATTGTTATTATTACCGTTATTTATTGGGTTTACATCATTTACAGTAAGATATACAGTTTGTCCTAGATCTATTATCGGTGTGTTAGTTGTTATTACTATTCCATTGAATGGTATTGCATTAAATGGAACATTTGCAGAATAAACTATTTGATTTTTTGGATAACTTGAATCTGTTACCTCAACCTGTGCAAGATAATTTCCAGTATTAGGTATTGTTATATCAATGGAGTTGCTTTGACCATTTTGAATATTGGGAATTAGACTGCCCGGACTAGAAATTACATTGTAGACTATAAAGTTATATGTATATGGAGAAGCTCCGCCTGACGCGGATGCATATAATGAAATCGTAGATCCATTATATACTAATGTTGGTGTTACAGTTACATTTGCAGTTAATGGTACTGGAGCTAATATACCGAATGAAAGTGTTGGCATTGGCACATTTATTCTTGTTCTTAACCAGTATATACTTTGAGGTGATGAATGAATATCACCTGCTGGATTAAGCCCTACTGAGAATACAAATAATGAAGGAGTTAATAACTGTTCGCTTGTATCTTGACCATAGCTAGTGTAATTAACAAGAGCATTAAATGATGATGGTGAATTTATCTGTATCCCGTATATTTTGTTATTATTTGAGTCAGTATATGATGTAAAACTACCGCCATCACCACCTGCAGGACCCATAGTTAATATTCCCGGGTTGCCAGAAGTTGTTACGTACTCATCTAAACTAAATGCTGCTACATTTTGCTTTGATACCCCCCCATATCCAGTTTCATAGTTATAAGTATATAATGGAACAGGTGTTGAAGAAGGAGTGGTATTTGCTTCTAAACCTGCAAAGGTTCCTGCTGTTTGATTATTAAATATATTTCCATACCATTCT
This sequence comes from Candidatus Micrarchaeia archaeon, assembly GCA_049964835.1. GTDB lineage: Archaea > Micrarchaeota > Micrarchaeia > Micrarchaeales > CABMGC01 > JAJZOD01. The sequence goes on from JBMFWW010000011.1 coordinate 6,697, forward strand.
ATAATATTTCCAGAATTTGTCATTGAGGGTTGTGCGTTTTCAAAGATACCACAACCACATCCGTCCTGATTTCCAGCAACATAAATTACTGTATTCGAAGGATTGTTTATTACTATAGTATTAAAGGCATAACCATATGCTTGACCATTTATTCCATTGTTAACGCTTTGCCAACCACTAGGCAATGAGTTTCCAGATAAACCGCCAAAGGATTGGTAATAAATGAAGACGTTCTGACCGTTGTCATAGCTACCAAAGTTATTTGATAGTATAGGACTTTCTCCTACCACTACTGTATTATTAAAAGATTTGTTGATTTTGCTGCTATTCCTAAATAAATAGTATTTGTTGAGGTTGATGTAGGTAAGAAAAATGGAGATGCTATTCTTAACCAATAAATAACATTACTTGCCGTATTCAAATTGGTTGTTTGTTGTTCATTTAATGCATTTCCTTCTAGCCAGCTAGGTATTACGGTTCCATTTGAATAAAAGAACTCTACATTTTGTAGATTTGAAGCAAGATGTGAAGAGTAGTTAAGTGCATTGAAGGTTAGCATTACTTGAGAGTTAGCCGGTATAACAGTTCCGGTAATTGTTATTGGAGCCATTGCTACAATATTAGAAGGAGGTATAATAGAAGATGCAAAACTTCCTCCAAGAAACATAATTCCAACCATAATGCTTAACACAAAATATCTAATTCCTTTCATTCGACAACCCATTTAATAAATATAATAAATTTAATAATTATAATAATGAACTTTAATTCATTATCTCCACGAATGTATTAAACTGTTCAGGTATATAAACCTTACTAATTGTTTTTACAGTTTTCCATAACATATTGAATAGGCAAATAGCCACATTGAACAGTTATATTAAAAAATAAAAGAAAAAAAATTAATTGTTAATTATTTTACCTTTTGCTACCCTTGCCTTTTTTCTTTCCGAAGAAGTAATAGTACAATGCGCCAAGTATTATTACCAATACTATGACTTCTGCTATAGGTAATAACACATTGTTACTATTATTGCCGTTGCTACTTCCGGATGTATTCTGCGATGATGTTGAGTTTTTCTGAGTAGTTGTTGGTGTTGTAGTAACTGATGTTTTTGTGGTGTTTGTAGTTGTGTTCTTTGTTATTGTTTTGTTTGATGTGCTTACATTGGAAGGAACATTTTTATTAACTGTCTTGTTTGAAGGCTTTGTATTTGTAGTTGGGCTCTTTGGCTTTTGTGTGTATAGATACACCGTTGCTGTGTTTTGCAGTGGTAGATATGATATTGCAGATAGCTCTACATAATACGCATTGCCGTCTATTGTGCCTATCGATACTGATTGGTTTGTAAGCTGGAGAGTGTATGGATTTCCATTTATCGATATTCCTACCTGAGAAGGTGAGATAAAGTTCATAAGTAAATTAAATGTTGCATTGAACTCTGTAACCGAAGTCGTAGCTGGAATTGCGAAGTTGGTTATCTCATAACCTACATCTGTTGCATTGGTGAAATTGAGTACAGTCGGATGTGGTGTTCCTCCTCCGCTAATGCCTCCGCCACTACCTCCGCCTCCACCGCCAGGAGATCCTCCTGTGTTTTGTGGTGTGGTTGTTGTTGGCGCCTGTGGTGTTACATTGAATATTACAGAGTTTGAAGTAACACTCACTCCTGCAGCATCTTTGACCAGCACTACTGCAAAGTCACCTCCTTTCATTGAGGTTGTAGCGGTTGTGGTAAATGCATTGCTTGATTGATACCCTGATGAAGTTATCAGAGTATTTGTCGTTGTATTCAATATCTCAAAATTGTATGTGTATGGATAGGTTCCTGTACTTGGAACCGTACTTGATAATTGTATTGATTGTCCAGAGGTAAATGAATTGGCATTTATTGTCAAAGTAGTAGGTTGTAATGCACTGTTTATTATTAATGTATTTGATAATGTCTCATTTCCATTAGCAGAATCTTGTACAAACGCATTGACTGTGTATACACCCGGAGTTGTCAGATAAGATCCTGGAACCAATATTGAGTTATATGTTGTTTGTAGAACATTGCTGCTATCTGAAGCAGGAACATTGGATGACTCACCTGTGAAGATTGTGTTTGATGGACCTTTTATTGTGTAAATAAATTTATATGGTGGTGTACCTCCGTGTATCTGTGCAGTTAAAACAGTAGACTGACCTACATCAACCGTTTGGTTTGATAACACAAGCAATGAACCCAAAGGTGGATTTATTGTTATTTTTTTTGCCGTTGAATTGAATATTGTGCCGGTTGTTTCATCTGTTGCTGTTGCATTATAAGACAAAGATATTGGAATGACTGTGTTAACTCCAAAACTTATTGTTCCTTCGCCGTTTTTAGCTATTGTTATATTTGAGCCTTCTTGTTTTCTTCCAGTTATATTATAAAGCTCTACGTTAAATGGTCCTACTCCGTCGAATACTTGTATAGTAAAGGTCTCTATTTGACCGCTGTCTAATGTCTTAATTGAAGGAGTAAGTATTACCGTTGGCGTTGCTGCTGAACCGACTAAGAAAGCATCGGATTCTCCGCTGTTTATATTTTCATTAGGCGTTGCATTATCGTATATATTCACAGTTGCATAGTATATGCCATTGTTTGTTGGAGTGTATATGATACTGTTTCCAAAAGAGCTGTTTGTCTTTGTTGCGGTATAAATTGTATTGCCCGTACTCTCATTGTGGACCGTAAATACATAAGTATATGGAGCTGTTCCTCCAAGGCCAATTATATTGCCACTTATCATTACTGAATTTCCTAATGATAAGGTTGTTGTATTTACTGTTGCGCTTGCTCTGCTGTTCTCATCAAAGTTGTTGTTAACTATGAAGAAAGCATTGTTGGTTGAGGCTGAAAACTCAGGCGTTGATGCGCTGTCTTGCACCAATACATTTCCATAGAACAATCCAGTCTGTGATGCAGTAAATGAGCATTGATTTGAACCCCATTTGCACGTAAATAAGTTCTCTGATGTATTCGCATTTGTAGCCTCAAATTTGTAGATATATGGTGGTGTACCTCCAGATACGGAGTTTGCTGCAAAATCCACAGTTTGACCCTGATCAAAGTAATAACCGCTAACTTTAAGGCTTGTGCTTGAAAGTGGCTTTGAAACTGATATAGTACTTGTTGTTGAGTTGAAGGTAAATGGAGTAGTTGTTCCAGAATCTGTTGCTGTTGCATTGTAAGAGAAGGTACCTATTTTTGTTGCCTTGAAGGTTATGGTTTTGCTTGATCCTGAAGGTATTGTGAAGGTATCTACAAGCTTTTCTTTGCCCGTTGTGATGTTGTAAAAGTTGACCTCAAATGGACCTGCTCCTCCAGTTACTGAAACGGTATAAGTTTCATATTGATTTTGATCCAGCAATGTATTGCTTGGAGTTATTGTTAAAATAGGCGTATTTTCAATAGTTATATTTGAATTGAGAAGTATCTTTCCAAATGTAGGGGCGAATGCTCCGCCGAACATTGCATTGTCAGTTACAGTAGTTGTAAGCTTTACAGAGCCATTTGTTGCATTATTTGCAGTAAATGAACAGATACTGTTTGAAATAGTAGATCCAGAACCATAAATACCTCCGCAACCATTAAGTACAGTTATATTTGTGAACTTTGCAGGTGATTCACTATTTAACTCATTAGAGGTAGATGAACCAAAATGCCCTTGTACATGATAGTTTAGATCCCAGTTGTATTCATATGGAGGTGTTCCGCCAAACGGATTAACAGTATAGGAGTACTGCTGCGTTGGATCAAGTATTACATTAGGGATGAATCCTGTTGATGTTGCATTAATATCTGGATTTATTTGTACATGTATGGCGTTGCTAACATTTTCCATAGGCATTCCATTTGAGGAGTCTATTGCAGTTATATATGCTATGTAATTGCCAGGTGTGGCATTTTCATAAGTGCCAAATGAACAAGAAACACTAGATAATACAGTGTAATTACTACATAATAATATGCCATCCTGTGGTGGTAGACCCTTTATAACACTATTTATGCCAGATATTGAGTAAGGTGGTGTACCGTTAAATATATTTAAACTTACATCGCCACTATATCCAAAACCTGCATCTGTTGTTATGTTGCTAGGACTATAGATGAAGTTAAGTTTTGGATTTATGAATACATTTTCATAAAGCGATTTTGAGATTTCTATTGGTAGCGTGCTTGCAGATGTGCCTATGTCGGTAACTGAACTATAGAAGACATATGGTAATACAAGATTTACATTAACTGAAGAACTTACTGTACTACTCTTAAGATCACTTAGAATTACTTCTAATTCAGTTCCATTAACAGAAAAGTTAAGCTTGCTTGAGGAATGTATAAGATTATCACCAGGTACTGAGATAGTTTTTGCTAACATACCATTGTAGAATATAGATAATCCAACCTCTGCAGGTGAAAAGGTAATGCTGTTTATCTCTACCTTATAATTTCCATAAGAGATACTATTTCCAGAAGAAAGTGTAGTATTTCCTGTTGATCTGGATAATGAATTAGCGCTTATAGTAAGAGTATTTGATACTGCTCCAGATATTGGTTTAGGTATGCCGGTGGTATTATTATACCATTGATAAGAGTACATACCCGTACCTCCTGTTCCTGCTGCAGTAAAGGTTATATGTTGACCAAGATCAAGTATTTGATTTATAGGAGTTATTATTACTGGACCTAACGCTCCATAAACAGTTACATTTGTTGATGCAGTTTCGTTTGCTGGAGGCTCTGCTGAAGGCGTTGTTGTGCCACTGTCTCTTATGTTTACCGATATGTTTTTTGTACCAGGTGTCTTTGGAGAGTATACGCAGGTATTTGTAGTACAAGAGGTTATAACATTTCCATTATCATACCAAGTATAAACATAATTGGATGATGAAGTTCCTCCCATTATACTTGCCGTAAATGTCTCAGATTGACCTATATCCATTTTTGTATTTAATGGGGTTAAGGTTATTTTTGTTAGATTTGCATAAACTGTTATTGGACCCGCAGATGCATAAGATATAGTGTATGGTGTTATTGGTGTTGCTCCTGCAGATACTCCAATATCCTTAACTGTGACCTCAAAGTTGCAGTTGCTTGTTGGTGCTGTTGGTTTATACACAAACGAGTCGCTTGTTGATGAAGTAAAGCCAGGACATGATGAAGTAGGTGAAGTTCCTGGTGCTACGGTCCATAAGTATGAGAATATTCCTGTACCGCCAGTTACTGATACTGATACAGGTATACTTTGTCCTACGTCCATGTTTGTTTTAGTTATTATATTTGTTATTGAGTTTGGATCAGAATATACCGTTATAGTATTTGGTACTGAATTGAATACATAACCAGAAGCGCCAGTATCATTTGCAGATATATAGTATGTATCAGTACCAATAGGTGGAGTAAACATAAATGAAAGAGTATTGCCATTTACATTTCCTAAACTATTTGCATAGGTATTATTACTTTGTATAATCTTACCATTCTGAAATAGATTTATTTTAAATGGACCAATGCCATTATAAACAGTAACCGAGTATGTCTCGTTCTGTCCACTGTCAAGAACTGCAGCACTTGGCTGTGAAATTGTAACTGTTGGAACGGTATAAGTTATTATGTCTCCGGTTATTCTTGGACTTGATATGCTATTATCTGTCATTACCTGACCATTTGGAGGATATATGGTATAGGTATATGTATCGCCCCATGTTGGGAAGTTTATTCCTGCAGTGCTTATTGTAAAGTATTCATCTAAGTAGTGGCTGAATGTTGAAGCTGGAGAGTACTTAGATTTATCTTGATCTGAGTAGGTGCCCAAAAGTATGTATGATCGAGTTCCATTATTATTGAATGGTGCTATAAAGTTGCCGTTTGTGTATACTGTATTGCTACCTGGAGTGAAGGTTGCATTAAATGTTAGATCTTCAGAGCCGGTTATCTTTGCAACTCCATTATTAGGTTCTACAACACCTGCACCTGGACTTAATGCACCTGCAAAGGTAGTTGATATACCATTATCTGAGATATTTGCTACATAGCTGTTATAAGTAAATTCTGAATTTGCTGGAATTGATACCTGCCAAACTTGCATCTTTCTTGTTAAGTTATCAAGTGCCCAGTAACCGAAATTGCCGCTGTCCGGATCATTAGTTATATTTGCAGTAACATCAAGAACCAACTTGTTATTTTTAAAGATATTATTTACAGTAACTGAAGCGTTATTTGTTGAGTTAAATGTAAATGGCGTTGATGCGCTGTCAGTTGAAACTAGCTTGAAGTAATATGTACCTCCTGTTGTCATTGTTGAGATATTGAATAAGAAAGTTGGCTTATTTGCATTATTTATTGGTTTAAATATTGATGAGCTAGGAGTTTTTATGTACCATTGATAAGTAAATGGTGGAGTACCACCTGAAATATTGCTGCTTAGAGTAGATTCTTGATCTGCGTGTATAGAGCTATTTGACGTAGTTATAGAGGAGGTTGGGGCCTGATTTATTTTTATATATGCATAGCTAGATGGCGCAATATCAAAAGGTGTTGTTACACCAGAGTCAAGACCATTTACATAGAATGTATTTTCTGATAATGATGGTACAAAATTACTAAATGTCTGCACACCATCTCCTGCGCCGTTAACATATTTTAAGACATTATTATTTGGTGATACGTACAATGCAAGTGACATATCGTTGCTGCTGCCTCCATTTATTATTACATTGAATGTTTCAGATTGACCCAAATCTATTATTGCGTTGCTTGGAGTTAAATCTGAAAGTGATGGTGTTGAGTATATTGTTATTGGACTGAATGTTCCAGTTACGGTACTCTTTGGCGTTGCATAACTAGAGGTGCCTACATCAGTTACTGCAACCTGTATAGTACAGAGTCCTGTACTTAATGGAGTGTAGGTTATAGTATTCGTATTGCTTGATGTAAGTCCAGGACATGACGGTGAGGTACTACCTGATGGAGATACCGTCCACAAGTATGAAAACTTACCAGTGCCACTAGAAACTGAGGATGCCAATGTTGTAGATTGACCTACGTCCATCAATGTGTTTGATGGATTTTGTACGCTAATAGTCTGGATAGGATATACCGTTATATTAGCAACATTTATGCTGTTTGAATTGAAGCTTGCATCGTCAGTTACCATAACGCCTATTTTTATTTTAGTATTTGTAGTTGGAGTGTAGGTGTAAGTATTTGATGTTGCACCACTTATAAATGTATTTGATGTACTTGATACTGTGTACCATTTATATTTGTATGTTGATGGTGACCCCGTTCCTGGAGTTGCAGTTGCCGTGAATGTAACTGATTGACCAACGTCCATTGTTGTATTTGTTGCAGGCGTTATTGATACTGTAGGATCCGGATTAACTACAACAGAAGTAGGTGTAGATATTTTTGTTACAGGCGTTGATGCGCTGTCCTTTACAAAAAGCTCAAAGTTATAAGTACCTGTAGATGTAGTTAAATTTGTTACAAAGTTATAAGTAGGTAACGTAGCATTAGTTATATTAGTAAATGTTGTTGCTCCAGGAGCTTCTTCTGCCCATTGATAAGAGTAAGGGCCTGTTCCACCATTAGTCATATTTGTTAATAACGAACTTTGTCCCACATCTATTGTACTTTTAGATGCGGAAGCTGAAATAGAAAGCACTTTGTTAACTATAACCAAACGTGGATCTGAGAAAAGTGAGAAATTAGCTGCATCTGTGGTGTTTACTTCAAAGTCATATTTACCTGTTGGTGTAGAAGTTGATGTTTGAAAATTACAAAAGGCGGTTAATGCATCTGTATTTACTGAGTTTACTGAACCTGAAATTGTAGGACATAGTAAACTTAAGGTTTTAGAGTATGTACTACCGTCGTATGAATTAAACCATGTCCAAATAAATGGAAGTACACCGCTTTGGCCCGTACCGGTTGTATAGATGTATGTAAACTGCCCTTGATCTACTACTGTATTTGAAGCTGCAGGCATAGGTGTTCCGAATAATGTTTGAACTGTATCGAAGTTAATCTTAGGTAGGTTAAATCTTTTTGGAGTTGCTATATATGCGGTTCCGGTATCTCTAAAGGTACCTGTAATATTTACATCGCTAGCTTGAGAGTTAATAGTTTGTAAGGATATAGTATTGGAGAATCCATTTGTCGCATTTAATAATACAACTGCAGAAGGACCATAAGAGACATTATAATTATAAAAATTAGATGCATAACAATCTAGGAGTGTTCCTAAACTTGTCGGATCACAGTTTAAGAACACCTTTATAGGAGCACCTGTGCCACCAGTTGATGAGATATGGAACGTAAGAAACTGTCCCGCGTCTGTTGAGTAAAAATTATTATCATATATTGCATTGCTTACAGCTATGCTTACAACAGGAGTAGGATATACGGTCCAATTTGATGAAGTAGAAATTGAGTATCCTGTATTTTTATCAGTTATGTTAAATATTGCATTATATGTTCCTGGTTGTGTTGGAGTGAAATTGTACTTTGTTGAAGAAGAGTTTGATAATGCAGAATTAGATGTTACTTTATAACCATTATAAAGTAATGAGTTAGATATTGAATAACTTCCACTTCCTGAAATTATGTTCAAATTAATTATAGCATTTTGACCTATATCAAGATTTTTATTTGTAGGATATGCAGAAATTGAAAATGGATACACAGTTAAAGTTACTGTGTTTGATGTTGTTACTCCATATTGATCTACATATGAAACGGTAACTTTAGCGTTTGTTGTTGTAGATACGGAATTAAATTTTATAGGACAAGATATTTGACTAGTATCTTGAACACAACTATTCTGGTCAACTGTGAATAAATCAGAAGGATTTGATGTGAATTTAATATTTGAAGGATTAAGAGAATTTGTAGCTCCGTTAAGTGTTGCAGTTCCTATTACGTTCTGACCTTCATCAAACTTACCGCTTGTTGGAGTGAATGTCAATGATGGTGCAGGATTAACATAAAATACCAACGTATTAGATACAGTATTTGAGGTAGTTGTAGAATCGTTGAATTGATAAGAAACGTTTGCAGTATAACTTCCAGGAGTTTCAAAAGTTACTGGACAAGAAAATGTAACTGTGTTTGGTGTGGGTGTGAAGGTCGGAGATATTGGATAACCTGGTGCATCGCACGTAGATATTGCATTTTTTACATCAGGAGAATTTGATGTAAAGGTTAAATTTGGAGGAGTAAATGAACTTATTCCATTTATACTGCTTCCTGAGATTGAGATTGTGCCATTTACAGTTTGACCTACCTCAAATGAATTTAAGTATGGTCCATTTGTTGTAAATGAAACAGAGTTAGCACTTACAATACCAATAATCATTACGCTCAAAAGAGCCATTACCAAAAATAATCCTTTGTTTTTCAAAACTCCTTTATTCGCCATTTAAGTTACCTCCACGGTTTTCCAAACCTTTATTTAAACGTTATAAGAAATGGTATTTTATTTCCTGTCAACGAAAATTAATAATGTAAGACCCGATCTCCACACCGAAGCCTTAAGAGTTGTACCAAATCATAAAATGATTAGAACCAGATTATATAAATACCTTTCTTTTTTTTCAAAAACATATTTAAAACTTTGTTTTTTATTGGTCTTTAAATTTAATTTTTAAAAATTAAATATATTTTAATAATTTATCTTATCTTTTTTGAGCCATTTTCATATTGCTTATCTTTGGATAATATTGGATAATAATCTAATTGTTCGGCCCTGCCCAACGCTTCGGCCATATTTTCACTGTTATACATTAATAATTTTATATAATTAAATACTAATTAATTAAGGCATTAGCAAATTAAATAACTTTCGCTGTTTAGCAATAGTGGATTTTGTTGGTTTAATTTTATTTTTCAAAAAGTCAGAACTCATAAACGAACTTTTACTTTTTAACCAAATAATAATTATGTAAGACAGCAATCAGGTATAGCCTTGTTTAAAAACTATGGATTTTTGGACAAAACATTGAGTTTATAAAAAGCTGATTTAGATATTTAGGGGGTTTTATTAATTATTTTAAAAATAAAAGAAAAAAAATTACACAAGTTTATAAGTTATTTTACCTCTTTAATTTTTTAATTAAAACTCGTCTTGCAGCAGTTCTAATTGCTTCAGATTTGTCATCTGTACACATATTGCATAATATTGCATTTGTGATATTTACATTGCCAAGAAGAGCTAATCTTACCTTCTCTGATTGATGTCTTGAAAGCTTTTCCATCTCTCTCTGAGAATCTGTACTCTCTGCAGAAACTATTGCAGGATATATACCAGCGGTTGGTTCTTCATTACCAACCTTTTTACTTATTTTTGGGGTTTGGGTTTTATACTCCATAAAATCAAGAAATACTGTGTATTTTTTAGATATTTAAGCTTTCCGTATTAATTTTATAATTAGTGTTTAAACGAACTGCTTGAAAAGTATTTTAAATATTATTATCCAACTATCTATGTGGAGAAGATACTTTATAATGGTGCACTATTCTTTGCAAGAAATGATGATTTTGATAGTGCAAATTATTTGATTTTAAAAAATAAAAGTAAGGTATGTGATGAAAGTATAAATATAAGAGATAGATTTGGAAAGACAATGTTGTTCTATGCAGCTGAAAAAAATGCAACGAATTTTTTGATTAGTCTGCTTTCTAGAGGGGCAAATACTTCAATAGGTGATAAAAATGGTATTACCCCATTAATGATAAGTGCAGCTAAAGGTAACACATCCAGCACAGAAATTATAACAAAACACTTAAGAGATATAAATAACAAAGGAGATGTTGATTTGGTAGATAATAATGGCAATACTGCTTTAATGCATGCGGTATTAAATGGTAGAAGCAGAGATGTTATACTTTTGCTTAATTTCGGAGCAAATAAAGATATATTAAATGATGAACATATTGATGCGTATAGATTAGCTTTACTTTTTAAGCTACAACATATAGCGTATGTTATAAAAAATCATGGAAAAATAAAGTTAAAGGAAGAACTTAATTCAATAAAACGATAAAAAATAACTGATTACATGGAAGTTAAGGCACCTTGTGTCGCAAAATTATTTGGTGAGCATGCAGTTGTTCACGGCATGATGGCAGTAGCATTAGGGGTGAATATATATGCAAGAGCATCTTTCAAAAAATCAAATACTACCAATCTTACTATAAAATTAAATGATCTTAATCAAGAGTTTGATTTAGATATAAACAAAGTAATTAAATTGTCTCATTCGTATTCAAAAAAGAGCACTATAGAACAATATATTAATGAAAATAAGGAGTATGGCAAAGATATTCTTCCTTACTGTACAATAGTCGCAAGAATATTTTCTGAATTTAATGTTATTCCTAATGGAATTATAGAAATTAGTTCAGAAATACCTAAACAAAGTGGCCTTGCAAGCAGTGCTTCATGTTATACCGCATTCACAATTGCTCTTATAAGAGAACTAGACAAGAAAGTTGAAGACAATAAATGTATAGATATGGCAAGAGACGGTGAACGAGTATCACATAAAAATGATGGTGCAGGCAAGATAGATGTAAGTACAGCATATTACGGGGGTTATGTAAGTTTTAAGAAAAATGAATTTATAAAACATGAGATAAAAACAAAACTTAAATTATTAATAATAAATACAGGACCAAAATTGCCAACGTCAGTAACAGTAGGAAGAGTTAGCAAACTTTTGGCAGATGAGCATGAAAGTACAACTAAATTATTAGAAGAGATAAACAACTGTTCTATTGAAGGACTTGAGGCACTTTCCAAAAATAAAATTAATGTGGTAGGGGAGTTGATGTATAAAAATCATGAACTGTTAAAAAAGCTTGGAGTCTCAAATGAAAGATTAGATATTGCGGTAGATATATCAAAAAAACATAAAGCACATGGAGCTAAACTTAGTGGCGGTGGAGGAGGTGGTGTTGCAATAGCGATACTTGAAGAGTATTATGAATCTTTAGAAAAAGAATTAAAGAATGAAGGATTTAATATTTTACATGCAGAGATTTCAGATAAAGGCGCAAAGGAACTTTTCACGTAAAGACTATATTATTATAAGTTATTATTATATTTTGTAATTAAATAAGGTAAGGTTTATTTTATGGAAGAAAAAGTTTTTACTTCAATAGCTACACCAAATATAGCATTTATCAAATATTGGGGTAAAAGAGACTATACTGGATTAAATCTACCAAATAATTCAAGCATAAGTATGACACTTAATGAAGTTGTAAAAACAAAAACAAGTGTTGTATTTTCAGATACTTTTAAAAAAGATAGATTCTTTTTAAATGGAAAAGAAGAAGAGCTCTATGGAAAAGTTGCTAATGAAAAGTTAGCTTATACTGGAAAAATAATTAGTAAATTTAGAGAATTATCTGGTATTAAGAAAAATGTTCTTGTTGTAACTGAAAATAACTTTCCCTCTAGCGCAGGGATAGCGTCAAGTGCTTCTGGAGCCGCAGCTCTGGTCTTTGCACTCAATAATGCTTTGTCATTGAATATGAACAACAAAGCACTTTCAATAATGGCAAGGCAGATAAGTGGGAGTGCATGTAGAAGTTTATTTGGAGGTATAGTAAAATGGAACAAAGGAAATAAACCTGACGGTTCAGACTCTTATGCAAAACAAATAGTTGATGAAAAATTCTGGAATTTAGTAGATGTTTTAGTTATTGTAGACTCAAAAGAAAAAAAGATTTCTTCAAGTGTAGGACATGAAGCAACGGTAAAAACGAGTACACTCTATAAGACGAGACCGAAGTTTGCTGAAGCTGGTGTAAAAATAGTAGAAGAAGCAATAATAAAAAAAGATATAGACATGCTTTCTAGAGCCATAATGAAGGATAGCAATAATATGCATGCTACTATGACAGATACCTGGCCACCAATACTTTATCTGAATGATACTTCAAAGGAGATAATTTATGCAC
>JBMFWW010000011.1:19793-22732 GCA_049964835.1 Candidatus Micrarchaeia archaeon
ATATGCATGCTACTATGACAGATACCTGGCCACCAATACTTTATCTGAATGATACTTCAAAGGAGATAATTTATGCATTGCATGAACTTAATGAATCACAAAAAGAAAGTAGGTGTATAGGAGGATATACATTTGATGCTGGACCTAATGCCCACATAATAACTACTGAAAACAATAAAGATATAATTATAGATAAGATAAAGAAGATAAATGGAGTAAAAAATATTATAATAAGTGGGATGGGAAAGGGTCCCAGAATTGTTGATAAAAAAGAGTCGTTAATAGATACTGAAACTTTAGAGTTAATCCATAGATAAATGATAAAATGGACAGATATTTAATAAAAATAGGGGGAAGCGTAATTACAGATATTAATCAAGAGGCCAAAGCAAATGTAAGTGAAATAAAACGTATACTTAATGAGATAAAAAGTTCAATCATAAACAAAGAGATAATAATAGGGCATGGAAGTGGCTCATTTGGACATATCTCCGCACATAAATACAAAATAAATTTAGGATTAGTAAATAAGGATAGTGTTTTTGGTTCTTCAGTAACTCAAAATGCGGCTGCAAAGTTGCATAGAATAGTTATAGAAAATGCAATAGATTTAGGTATGACACCGTTTTCTTTTGCACCATCTTCTAGTGCCGTTTCTGAAAATGGAATAATTAAAAACTGGGATTTGTCCGCAATGATTAACGCGCTTGAAAAAGGTTTTATTCCGATAACCTACGGGGATCTTATTATAGATAGAAAACAGGGGGTTAGCATTGGTTCCACGGAAGAGGTATTTAGATATATATCAAATAGTATAAAACCTAAAAAAATAATTATAGGTACGGATGTTGATGGCATATTTAACGCTGACCCAAAATTAGATAAATCTGCTGAACTTATAATTAACGTTAATAATAAAAATATTGATGAGGTATTGCAAAAAAGTAGTGGTTCTAGGAAGATAGATGTTACTGGTGGGATGAAAAGCAAGGTAATGCATTTATATAATATATCAAAAGAAACAGGAGCAGTTTGCCAAATAGTAAATGTAAAAGTAAAGGATAGACTTAGGGAAGCAATACTAGGAAAGGAAGTGATATCTACTTTGATAAAAGCAGATTAGAATATAATTATCATAAATAATAAAGATAATAAAATAATTAAATTAATAATTATTTATTTCTGAAATAAATTTTTTAATTTTTCATATGGCATTGAATTTATTACATCTTTTTTTTCAAGCCACCCCCTTTTTGCCATACCTATACCATAGCGCATAAGAAGTAGATGTTCTACTCTATGCGAATCAGTACTTATTGAAAATTTAAGCCCATACTCTTTTGCTTTGAGTATGTTCTCATCATTTAAATCCAATCTGTCAGGATATGAATCTATTTCTAATATTACATTACTGTCCTTTGCAGCTTGAAAAACCTTGTCTAAATCTAGTTCTATTGGAGGTCTTTGGTTTATAAGTCGGTCAGTTGGATGCGCAAGAATATTGATCTGTTTGCTTTCTATCGCTTTTACAACCCTATTTGTCATTTCTTCTTTTTTCATTGTTATGCTAGTATGTATACTTGCTAAAACATAATCCATCTTTTCTAATATATTTTTACTAAAATCAAGCGTTCCGTCTTTGAGTATATCTGTTTCTGCACTTTTCAATATTTTTATGTCATTTATTTCTTCGTTAAGTTTTTCTATTTCATTGAAATATAGAATAACTCTTTTTTCATCCATTCCATTTGCTACATACTCTGATTTTGAATGATCAGTAATGCCAATATATTTGAGATTTATTTTTTTTGCTCCTAGTACCATATCTTTTATTGTATTTAATCCATCGCTATACTTTGAATGTGTATGTAAATCTCCAAGAATATCCTGTTGCTGAATAAGTTTTGGAAGTTTGCCTTCTTGTGCAAGCTCTATTTCTCCTCTGTTTTCACGCATCTCCGGCTCAGGATACTGCATTTCTAACTTTTTGTATATATCCTTTTCATCATATCTTGATACAATATTACCTTTTAAATCATATAGACCATACTCGTTTAATTTGTAGCCTTTTTTTATTGCTATTTGACGAACCTTGACATTGTGATCCTTGCTTCCTATAAAGTACTGCTGGGCAGCACCAAAGCTCTCCTTTTCCAAAACGCGAATATCACAACTTATTCCTATCTTAAGCCAAACGGTTGTTTTTGTTAGACCCTTAGATATTATACTGTCAACTTCTGGCAATTTCACAAAAAAATCCATTACTTTCTCTGGTTGCTTTGATATTGAGAGTATATCAAGATCTCCGACAGTTTCCTTCATTCTTCTAGTAGAACCCGCAAGAACAGCCTTTTCTACTAAACCAGAATCCTTTAATTTTTTAATTAAAAGTTCTGCTTCTGGAAGAGCTGTTCCTAGAGGAATTCTACCTTTTGATGAGTCTAATAAAAGAATTCCTTTACTTAATTCATCTTCACTTTTTTTGCCAAAACCCTCAAGTTCAGAAACCTTATGTGAAGCGATAGCTTTCTTTAAATCATCTATGTTTTTTACATTCAAATTTTTATAGAGTGAGTACGCCCTCTTAGGACCAAGACCTTGTATCTTTGTAAGTGATTCGAAATCAATAGGGTAAATTTTCTTTAGCTCTTCATATTTTTTAATCTTTCCAGTACTTACAAATTCATAAATCTTCTGCGCAAGGCCCTTTCCTATTCCATGTATAGAAAGTAAACCATCAATTCCTTTCTTTCCCAATATCTCAGAAACGTCTTCTTGCATAGATTCTAGAGCAAGAGCAGCTTTACGATAAGCACGTATCTCAAAGATACTTGTATTTTTTGATAATTCAAGCATATCTGCAATTTCATTAAATATTACAGCTATTCTGCTATTATTCATTAAAACACTATTAATTTATAAAAATTTTATAAAAATTT
>JBMFWW010000012.1:0-21270 GCA_049964835.1 Candidatus Micrarchaeia archaeon
ACCTTTTCCTTCGAATAATGTTTTCATCTGAAGCCATCATCTTTACAAAATGTATTACTACATCTTTTGCAGTTATATCTTTTAATAAATCCTATGTCTTTTGTCTTACGTTTCTCAAACTTTATTATATTCTCTGATTTACAGTATACACAGATATCTTTCATCATGTAGTCGCCAAAACTACTATGAAAGACATCTACTTATTATCAACCGTATTTAGGGATAGTGCCAGGATGAATGTATTTAAAAGAAGTAGATATTAAATACGATAAAGTACTAAACAGGTATATCGTATTTCTTAGAATTATTAAGGTTAGGAAAAGTAACTGTTATAGAATTACTTGTTTTGTGCACTACAAGAGTATTATTTTGACCTGAGTTTGAATTTGAAGAGGAGGTGTTGGGTAAATTTGAAGTTTTATTTATTTTTGTAGAGGAGTTATAAATTGTGGCCTTACTAAATGTTTGAACAGTTGAAGTAATATTTTCACTAGTTACTGTATGTACTGGTTGTGCTACAAAATAGATAACTTCTGCTAAAAATATTATTGTAAGTGCAAATAATAACAGTAGTTTTTTGCCCATTTATTCACAATTTACTTATTCTTTTTAGATATATTAAACTTTGTATGACTTTGACATATTGTCTTATCCCGAAATAAATTATTAAATTTAATTCTTATCTTTATGTTGATTTTTCTCATTTATTTCTAATAAAGTATTAAGCTGTTCTTTATTCTTAACATCTATCTTTTCGTTTATAAACTCTAAATGTTTTATATTACATTTCCTTTCTTTAGGTCTAGAATGACTCATTATCATTACAAAACTTTTGTCTATGACCTTTGTAACGACTGCTTTGTCGCCAGAATCTCTTCCAAGTTTTTTCACACATACTCTTCCTTCTTCTAATAATACCATAATCTCACTTCATATATTGTTTTTTTCTTTGTATTTCTTAATTATTAAATCTGCCACTTCTTCAGGTTTTTTATTATCTGTATTTATTATCATATCAAATGGGCTTTTATCTACGCCGAAGTCTATTTTATAAAGACTCATATAAAGCTTGTGATTTTCCTGATCTCTTAATTTTACTATTTCATTTGTTTTTGATTTTTCCATTTCGTCTCTGTCTGACATTCTTTTTGTTCGATTTTCTACACTAGCATCAAGCCATACCTTGAATCCGAACTTGAATAGCCAAGGGGCAGTATAGCTTGTAACTACAACATCTCCTGCGCGTATCTTTTTCTCCATTCGTATATCTACTTCTTTGTCAAACTCTGGATTTCGCTCACGTTCTTTAAGAAATTTGATACCATCTGGCGTGTCCCACCAGTCATTTCCAGTAGGTTTATAACCTCGCTCTGAAGCCATCTCTTTTAATATCTCTCCGCCACCTATGTTTTCTATTTTTAATAACTTTCCTATTATAGTAGCTACTGTTGTTTTTCCTGCAGCAGGTTGGCCTGATATCACTATGGCTTCCAGAAGAACACCTTTAGTGAGATATCATTTGAAGAACGTATGCTTTTTGCTTTATGCTTATATCGTTTAGCTTCATCTCTCCGTGTTCTATCCTGCTTGCTGCTTTCACTACACTGCTTGTACAGCTTGAGCACAAGACTCCTCCAAACAGTCTAGCATTTGTTCTTCTTGATTTACCTCCGGTCCTAGTAATTGATATACCGTTTAGCTCTGCTTTGCATATTGCACAGTGTGGAAAATTATTCTTTCTCCTAACGTAATGGATTACCTTCTTTCCTGATTTAGTAACCCTTTGAACTCTCCGTTTACTTCTAGATCTTTGCATTGGTTTTGGCACTTTGACACCTTTTATAAATATGATTTATAAGATATTAAGCATTAGCTCAAATACTCAAACATACATAACTTATATTAATAAAGTTATTTAGACTTTTTTACTGTGCTTCTTGTGTTCTTGCTACAATTGTATCTTCTTTAAATGAGGGTTGCATAAGTCCGAAGTTATATTTATCCTTTAAGCGCTTTCTATCTCTAAGTGAGAATATTATTGAAAGGCATATTCCTGAAACAAATGTCACAACTATAAACAAAAGCTGATAATTTAATGTAAATCCTAAAAGATTTACTAATATTCCAGATTTTGAAAAGCCCATGGGAACAAGAAGATAGTATACAACTGCAAATATTGGAAATATTATTAGCATTGGCTTCATCTGAAGTTTCATACTTGACATACTTGCATCTGTAAGCTCCTTTTGTTTTGTGCTTATCTTGTCCTTTGTTGCGTTACTTTTTGTAAGCTCCATTAACTCCTTTGTACTTTTATTCATCTTTGCTCTTAACTCATACATCTTGTCTATATTTGACAATCTTCTTTGCACTATTATTGCAAATATGGCATAAAAAATTCCTGCAGTTACGAGCTCTATCAAAAAAATATTTATCAAATTATTCACTTTTTAATTATTTTCGAAATGACTCTTCAAGGGCATTTTTAACATCGGTCCTCGCTTCTTCTAATCTATCTTGTCTGTTTCTTATGATATATAAAGGTACGCCTAAATTGACAGCGTAATAACTGGCAAGACCCAAGTTTACTGTTCTGTGCTCTTCTATCTCTTCAGCAGTTTCATCCTCTCTTTTTCTTGTTTTATCTCCAACCCTTCTTAGAAGTATATCAACCGCTAACGCATCTAGATATATTATTGAACGTACATCCTTCAACATTGAAAGATCTACCTTAGAAAATCCAGGAATGTATCTTTTGCCTACCTTTACAGATGTGTGTGTATCTATTATTGTATTTGTTTTTATAGAAGCTAGCTCGTTAAATACCTTTTCCCTTGATTTTAAAACTTCAGAATACTCCAATTTGCTTCTTAACTCATCTCTATTTATTGACTTATCTTTTATGTACTTCATCATTTCTGTTCCGATATTGAATATCTTATATTCATTTTGAAGTTTTGATATTATTGTTGATTTGCCGCAGCCCGGAGTACCTGTAATTATTACCTTTGCCATTTAATTCACAATATAATCTATAAGATAAAAAATAAAATACTGCCGATTTGGCAGTTAAGTTTTTTAGTCATCCATACCAGGCATTCCTGGTGGCATTCCGCCACCGCCTGATGGACCTCTTCCCTTTGCACTTATCATATCGTCTATTCGTAGTATTGACGCTGACGCTTCTGTTGCACTTGAGTAAGCCTGTATTTTTACCTTTAATGGCTCTATAACTCCAAGTTTTTCCATGTCTCCTATAGTATTTTTGTATACATCTATTCCAAATGTTCTGCCTTCTTTATTTTTGTGCTTTGTTCTTAATGAAACGAGTGTATCTATAGGATCCATTCCTGCACTATCAGCAAGAGTTTTTGGTATTACTTCTAATGAGTCTGCAAATGCTTGAATTGCAAGTTGCTCTCTTCCACCAACATCCGTTGCGTAGTCTCTCAACTTCATAGAGACCTCCATTTCAATACTTCCTCCGCCAGTTACGTACTTTCCGGATTCTATTGCGCTTGACAATGCTCCTAGAACATCTGTCATTGCTCTTTCTACCTCGTCTATAGCTTGCTTTGTTCCTCCTCTTATGAAGATAGTGACACTTTTTGGATCTTTACACTTTTCAACGAAAAGCATCTGTTCACCAGATATCTTTCTCTCTTCAACGATTCCTGCAAATCCTAAATCCTTTTCAGTTAGATCATCAAGGCTTGTTACTAACTTTGCGCCTGTTGCCTTTCCTAATTTTTCCATATCGCTCTTCTTTACTCTTCTAACTGCAATTATTCCTGCCTTTGACAAGTAGTGCTGTGCAACATCATCTATTCCCTTTTGTACAAAGATGACATTTGCTTTGCTCTTTACTATCTTATCAACCATATCTTTTAACATCTTTTCTTCTTGCATTAAGAATGCTTGCATCTGCTCAGGAGAAGTTATCTCTATTCTTGCATCTGTTTCTGTCTTTTCAATCTCAAGAGCAACGTCTAAAAGAGCTATTGATGCATTTTTAAGTACTTTTGGCATTCCAGGATGTGCTATCTCTTTGTCTATTAGTACACCATTTATGAATGTTGTGTCGTCTATTCCGCCTCCTTCTTTTTTCTCTAGCTTTATGAAATCTCTATCAATATTTACTTTGTTGCCTTCTTTTATTGAAACCTGCTTTAGTGCCTGTATTGCTAACTTAGAAAGTTCTTTTTTAGTTGCATCGCTTCCTATGTTTTTAGAGCCCATTGAGATCATTGCTATTCTGTCTAATTTGTCCTCATCAGACATACTTATGTTTCCTGCCATAGTCTCTAAAACCTCTATTGCTCTATCTCTTGCCATTTCATATCCTTTTATTATAGAAGCTGGAGGTATTCCTTGATCTAAAAGATTTCCTGCGTGCTTTAGCATGTCTCCCGCCACTATTACTGCTGTTGTTGTTCCGTCCCCTACCTCTTTGTCTTGAGTTTTTGCTATCTCCACCATTATCTTTGCTACTGGATGTTCAACATTCATCTCTTCCAATATTGTTGCGCCATCATTAGTTATTGATATGTCCCCAAGCTCGCTTACAAGCATCTTGTCCATTCCTTTAGGACCCAATGTCGTTCTTACTATACTTGCAACGGCATAGCCCACAGCTATGTTTGTTCTCTGTGCTTCTTTACCTATAAGTCTACTTGTACCCTCGGGTAAAATTAAATACTGTTGTCCACCTAATTGATTTTCTGCCATTTCATACACCTTTTTTATTAATTATAAAAATCCACGATATGATATTGACTATTTAATATATCAAAACCACAATTATATATTACTTATAAAAATATTTAAAAGTTTCTTTGTAAACACTATATACACGCCTAACCTTCGTAGCTTACATATGTCATACTTATTGATAAGCTATATATATGAGAAAAAACCTATTTATATTGATTGTTATGGAAATAGAAAAAAAGAGTGGGGAAAGAAATAGCAATTCAACTTTAAATATTATTAAAAAGCCTAAGACGCTTGTTACTGCAACTGTTATTGCAGCTTCATTAATGGGTGCATTAAGACCTTCTGAAAAACCTGCAGAGGCAAGAATAAATCCAATAGTTGGTGGTTTAATAATAGGAACACTGAATGGTCTTGAAGCCGGAGTAAATTATGATATAGCAAGAAATATAGGAGGCATTTATGAAGGATATGGATATGGCTACACTCCTTATTGTGGAGGAATAGAAGGTTCGTATCCTGTTTATTCTAATTGTGCACCAGCGTATGTTTCTCCTTATAATGGATATAATTATGCACCTGCGTATGTAAGTCCATATAATGGATATAATGATGCACCTGCATACGTAACACCATATAATGGATATAACAACGCACCGACATATATTTCACCTTATAGCACAGAGGGTTCTTATCCTGTTTATCAAAATTCAGCACCTGCGTATGTAACACCGTATAATAATACAGTAGGACCAACATCATATGCTGCACCACAGAGTACTGAGACGTATGTAGCTCCAACTAATTACACAAATACAAATATGCAACAAGGATATACTGCTACATTATTTCCAAAGCCAAAGGTAGTTATGACTTGGCCTGAAAAGCGTGCTCTTGAATTGCAATATGCTATGAGAAACAACGCAATACAAAAACAGCAAGCACAACAAATAGTAAACCCTACGCAAATAGAAAACAATAATAACAACATA
Source organism: Candidatus Micrarchaeia archaeon (assembly GCA_049964835.1). Lineage (GTDB taxonomy): Archaea > Micrarchaeota > Micrarchaeia > Micrarchaeales > CABMGC01 > JAJZOD01. Next base: position 5,706 of record JBMFWW010000012.1, read on the forward strand.
CAAGTAGTATCATTAAAGGTTCAGACTCCTAACGTAAAGAGTAGCAATGGAAAGTATATGGAAGTTAATGAAAGTATATCAAAGCAGGAAAGTCCAGCAAACTCAACGACTGTTAAAAAATATGTTTACAGATATGAAGATAAAAATGGGGAAGAGGTTACAAAGACACAGACCGTAACAAAAAAAGTAAGAACATATGTAATTGAGCCTGCGTCGTATGAAAAACCTTCCGATTCTAATGCAGCTTCAGCAGTTTCAGGAAATATAGCATATGGCAATTTAATGAATAACAATGTTGTTGCCCAAGAAGTTGATAACTTAAGTTACATGCCAAAGAATCTTAATGGTGTTGTTGTAGATGCCGCAGTATTTTTAGGAATTGGAGGAGGAATTTTTGCTGGATTAACATTATTAAAACGTAAATCAGCATAAAGTTTGAGAACCCTTTTAAATAGAGTAATTTAAAAAGGTTTGCTTACAATAATAATATGGTTTTTATGCCAAAATCTAAACCGACAAAAAATGTAGCTAAAATAGTTAAGATTAATCCACAGATAAAAATACAGAACATTGTGGTGAGCGCAGACCTTCATGCAAATATAGATTTATTCTCTTTGACCAAAGATGTCAAAGAGGTATCATATGAGCCTGAGCAGTTCCCAGGTGCAATATTTAGAATGAAGGAGCCGAAGGCAGTAATTATATTATTCAAAAACGGCAAACTTATATGTACGGGATCTAATAATACAAAGAACATAAAAGAAGTTCTAGAAAGAGCAGCAAAGATAATATCCGAGTACGTTATTGAGGGTACGAGTTAGTATCTTTCTTTGTTTTTTCCAATAATATATCAAAGTTTTTGAAAAAGTTATTCCACGAATATCTTTTAATTACGCGGTTTCTGCCATTTTTACCTAACTCTTCAGCTAAAGCTGGATTCTGTACTATTTCGAGCATTCTTTTTGCCATTTCTTCTTCTGAGTTTACAAGAAAACCGTCTTTATTGTTTCTTATAGTTTCTTTAGGGCCACCTTCATTTATTGATATGACTGGTTTTGAACTTGCCATTCCTTCGAGAGGGACAAGGCCATAATCCTCGTTCTTAGAAGCAAAGAGAACAGCAGTACAAGATGAATAAAGAGATCTGAGTCTTTCCTCGCTTGCATTTGTAATGAATTTTACATTTAAGTTGTTTGATAATGATTTTAATCTTTTTAAGTACTCTTTATGTTCGGGGTCATTAGAAAGAGTTCCTGCAAGAACAAGAGAGTATTTTTTATCGTTTTTTATGAGTTTAGAAAATACTTTAAAGGCTCTTATTACATAATCTTGTTGCTTGTTTACAATTATCCTCGAAGGATACAGAAAGTATCTTTCATCTCCTTTATTGTTAAATGCTTTGTAATCTATTCCAGGAGGTATTACAACCGCACTTCTTGAAAAGTAAGTTTCTATTCTTTTTCTTGTGTTTTCACTGTTTGTTGCTATGTTGTCTATTTTTTTTATCGTCTTTGATGCTATAAACTTGTAAGTACCAACCATACTAGAATAAAGAAGCTTGTCCTTTATAGAACGACCCTGCATGCGTACTTTATATAAATCATAAACCTCTCTAGGCGGAGTATGGCAGTACCAAAGAATATTTTTATTTTTATGACTTACCCATTCACTAGGAGATATATGTGGATTTAAAACGTCGTAATCCTCTTTTATTTTTAAATTATAAAAATTATAGCCATAACGCAAGCCTTGCGATGCTCTGTAAGGTAGTATGTTTGAAAACGGAACCTTTTTGCCTATTATTTTTATATCTACATCTTCAAATTCTGAATACGTTTTATTTTTTTCATACTCTAATGTGTATATTTGTGCAGTATAATGTTTTGCCACTTCTAAAATAACCTTTTCTGCTCCGCCTTTAATATTAAGATAAGGTTGTAAAATTATCAACTTCATAAGACCAATATTAAATTGCTGAAAAGGTATTTATTGATGACTTTAATAGAATTAGCCTGGAACGCTGAAGTTGTTTGTTATATAGCTTGGCTTTTGTATGTATGGCGGAACTCCATCAGAGTAATTATTTAGTTTGTATATTATGACATCATTTGTTGAATTGATTAGATTAATTCCTGAAAAGCCATTTACCGGATAAACCATTGTAAATCCAGGCAGATGACCAAGGAAGAATCCTCTGTAGTAATTTGAGCTGTAGAAAAGTGATGGAGCGTCGGTAACTGTATAGTTTGGTCCATTAGGTAGATATATTGCCATAGCGCTGAAGAAGGTTCCTGCACTACCATAATTAACATAACCATTAACCAAATCAGTATTGTTTAAATCTATTATTATATTAGTACGAGTTCCGTTAACTGTATACAAAGGAAGTACCCCATTGGAACTGCCAGTAGTAGGTACACAGTAACTCTGATTTATTGCTTGTGGCACAGTTTGTCCTACAGTCAATAACACCTGAACCGCTTGTATTGAACTATTCTTAAAGTTGCAGTAATCGCTTACAGTTGGATTTGAAGGAATATTTACTTCTATAGGATCATGAGAAATTTCACATTGAGATGTTCCAGTGAGGAATGTTGATAGACCATACTTTGAACCTTGTGCTACTGCATAAGCTTTGCTTGTTTCATTAGCATAAACACATCCTAAGAAATCAAGCGCACCCCATTTTGGAACTAGTTGGTCATCAAATAACACATATCCAGTTTGAGTAGTCTGCATTAGCTGAGCTAATTTTACAGGACCATACGAGTCATTAGGACTAAGGATATAATTTGCAGCTACGCGATAATCAAATGATGCTACCGAGTTATCTCCTCTTATTACTGCGTTGCTGTTTCCGAACCAATTGATCCAATCACCATAGTCCCACCATGAAAGTATTCTTGGACCGCGTGGACCTACATTTGATGCTGCCCATGCCATAGCCGAAAGCCATTGTTGAGGAACAGAGTTACAGAATAGGTTTGCGCCCATTACATTGTTTGAATTGAAGATCTGCGTACATGTGCTTCCTAAAGCGGCCATTATCTGAAATACTGCGCTTGACTCTGAAATTAGAGCTATTATCAATATTAAATAAAGCATATAATATAGCTTGTTTCTGCTGTAATAGCGATTAATTAGGTATGCTACCAAAACTCCTATCACTACACTTACTATTGCACCTATTACCAATGTTATTGAAGCTATTATTGATGCTAATGCAAATATCAAAAAGAGAGTTTCCATTATAAATATTAAACTGTTTAAGTTAGTTGTTTTGTTCTTGTTTTCATTTAGGTATATAAATAATGTTCCAAGTATTACGCCTATTGCAAGAATATACGCAACTCCAAAGTGTGGTAAATACTTCACCTCGCTTAATCCTGCAACTGCAAGTACAGCAACTATTGCTATTGCAAGCATTGCAGATTTTGAGTTTGTAGCAAAAACAGAATATATTTCTATTATTGCAAATATTATTAAAATAATGAATAGGAACATAGGAAATCCTAATATTGAAGCACCTATAGAACCAAATCCATTAGAACCAAAATTAAATGTAAGACCAGTTGGAGCATACTCTTGAACTGTCATGAATAAAGGCGATGATGGAGTTGTAAACTTTTGGCTTAATTGTAAATAATCAATAACTGGTTTGCCTAAAGGCGTGAATACTATCAAAAGAATTACTATTATTATTAACAAGATAAGCCATTCGAGATAAAGCATTCTTCCAGTGTTTTTAATGTACTTTTTCTCTTTAGCAAACTTTGGCAGATAATCATAAAGAAATACAATTACGAGTGCAAATAGAGGGAATGCGACTATTGTTGGTATTCCTAAAAGAGAAGGTATTCTATTTGTTAATGATGCACCATAAGGAGCGTATATTATGTAAAATAATGTTATAACAGCAATTACAACAATATTCATTTTATAGAAATCTATTGTTATCTTTCCTTTGAATACATCTATTATTCCCTGTGCAACTATGTAAAATGCTAGAATTCCTGCATCTACTGTGTAGTAGTGTGCTCCAAGGAATGTTGATGCAAATGCTATTCCTGCAAGTATCGCATATCTTTTCTGTTCAGGGTACTTTACTGCAAGAAGATATGTTGCAAAGAAGAAGAATAATGTAAAGATTCCCCATGGTTCTAAAAGCTGTTCTCCAGCTATAAAAGTTGAGATAAGTGTTGGCATTAAAAAGGTTAAACCGGCAGCAAATAATGCAGGGATATCTCCATACTCAGTATATATAAATAAGAATATTACAAATACAAGAAGCGCCGCAACAATTGGTGGATAGAAACTGCTTACATCACTTAGAAGTGTGTTATTTAGTTTTTGTGTATTTGTTGTGGCTAGCTCATACCAATACGCTTCTAGATAAGGAACTAATGGTTGTATTCTATGTACAGTTCCATTAACTAATGTAGGCCACGCAGCATGCTCATACAAAGGTTGGTAACCATAAGTAAGTATATATTGAGTGCTTACCATATCGAAATATGGGTCGAACTCAAAAAACTTAGGCGCAACACCTATGTTTGAGATTCTAGTTGCAAAGGTAGCTAGTATTATTAAGAATAATAATGACCATATAATTAAACTTCGTTTATTGCTTAAAAATGAGGTACTTTTATTGACTTGAATATTATTAGAATACGAGAGAAGATCCTTTTCTTCATTTTCATGCTGTCTGTAAAGACGCTTTTCTTGCTCCGTGTGTGATTCGGTTACAATTTCTAACTCTTCTGAACCTGCTCCTTTTTCTTTTAGTAATCTAATTTCTTCTTTGTGTTTTGATTCTAGTTCTCTTTCTTCCTGTTCATGTATCTTTACTACTGACAAATCTATATTTAATGATTTTAACTTTTCCCTTATCTCTTCGACTCTTGCCTTGTGATCAGAACTTGTTATTTGAACTGTACTTGTACTTTTCTTGCTTTTTGAAATGAAGTTGAAACTTAAATCCTCCTTTGTTATTGCACCTTGCCATATGCAAAGAAGTATTCCTAAAATTGTCAAAAAAATAACATTTGCACCATATAAAGCTGATGAAAAAGAAAATGCGCTGCTTACAGGTATTAAATACGATTCACCCCAAACAAATGCCGGAGGGAATATCAAACCAAAGATGAATCCCATCATAGTTATTTGAAAAAGGCCCATCTTTGTTTTTCTAAGTAGTGCAAGGGACAGGAAAAATCCTGGCACTAGAATAGAGAGAAAACCTATTATAATTGCAGTAATCATAAATCCACAGTACTATGCTTTTTACTAAAACCTTAAGTAATACAATAATTTATTAAGTTTTTAAATTAATATAATTACACATTAGTTATTTAAAGAAAAGGTTATTAAAGTTTTGTTTTGATTTTGGTTTGTTCTATGGACAAAGAGGTTTTTATTGTAGGTGCTGGTACTGCTGGACTTATACTTGCTAGAGAACTTTCTAAAAAAGGCATATCGTGTACTGTTTTTGACCAGAAAAAACAACCTGGAACTCCAGCTAGCGCTTCAGGCATTATATCTATAAATGGACTTAAATCTATAAAAACAGGCTATGAAGATGCTGTAACTAATACGTTGTATGGAGCAAGACTTCATGCAGGAAAAAATACTATGTCAGTAATGTCTAAAACACCAGTAGCGTACATTTTAGATAGAGTTTTATTTAATAAAATTCTTTTAAATGAAGCAAAAGAGGCTGGAGCCAAAATCAATTTAGGCAAAAGGATAACTAATGAAGAGTTAGATGAACTTTCTTCAAAAGGAATAGTTGTGGGAGCGGATGGGGCGGTTTCAACAGTCGCAAAGCACTTTTCTATGGGTTCTGTAGATAATTATGTACTAACATATAAGGCCGAGTATGAAATTACTTTAGATGATATAAAAAATGTTGATTTATTTTTTGATAAGGATAATTCGAAGGGTCTTTTTGCATGGCTTTGCCCCAATTCAGATAAAATTCTAGAGATAGGGGTAGGAGTAAATTCTGAAGTACACAACAGCAAAGTTGCATTTGAAAGATTTGTTTCAAAAAAAGAGATTTCTGAGAGAATTGCCGACGCTATGTTGATGAACGAAAATGCAAGCATTATACCTATGAAATTAAGAAAAAAGATAGTTGATGATGAAAAAAATGTTTTGCTTGTTGGGGATGCTGCTGGACAGATTAAGCCTTCTACAGGTGGAGGAATTGTTTTTGGAGGAAATGCAGCGATAATTGCATCTGAGGTAATATCGAAACACATTAAAACTGGGATAAAACTTTCGGAATATGAAAAGATATACAAGAAAAAATATGTGTTTGATACAAAATTGCATAATATACTTAATAAGTTTTACACAAACATAGGAGAAAATGGTCTTGGCTTGACTATACGGGTACTGAACAATTTAGGCATGTCTGGATTTTTAAGCCAATATGGAGATATGGATAGTCCTAAAAATACATTTAAGAATGCATTCTTAAGAAAACGTGCTAGGTAGATATTGTTTGTGTTTTGCAGGGTTACGTTAAGACTTCGTTTGTATTTATATAATTTTTAGATGATGCAAATGATTATTGTTTTTTATATGCAAATAGAACTACTTGTAATCAACAAAGCCAATATTTTCGAAATATGCTGATAAGATATAATATGGGCCCGGTGAGATTTGAACTCACGACATCTGGCTATCTTACTTTTAATCAAACTTTTAATAAAAGTTTGGGATATAAGACCAGCGCTCTGACCATGCTGAGCTACGAGCCCTAAACAGGTATATTTTAATATGAGTAATTATATATAAAACTTACACATAAATATATTTATCGTGAAATTATGGATTTAGGAGAAGGACTCAGGAAAGCTATAGCTAAACTTCAAGGCTCTACAATAATAGATTTAAAAACCATTCGTGAGTTTAACAAGGAACTTCAGAGAGCATTAATAAGTGCAGATGTAGAGCTTAAGTTAGTTTCTGAACTTACAAAAAAAATAGAAAACGCAGCGGTTAAGGAAAAAATGCCTGACGGAGTTAGTCCTAAAGATTACATAACTAATATGGTTTACGAAGAGTTAGTTAAGTTAATGGGTAAGAGCTATGAAGCTGAGATAAAACCAAAAAGAATACTTATGTTAGGTATGTATGGTGCTGGAAAGACCACAACATCAGGGAAATTAGCTAAATTTTATCAAGATAGAGGACTTAGCGTCGGACTTATATGTTGTGATGTCGCAAGACCTGCAGCTTATGAACAGTTAGAAACTCTTGCAAAGCAGGTAAATGTTTCTTTCTTCGGTATAAAAAACGAAAAGAATGTACGCAAGATAATCTCAGAAGGCATGAAAGTGTTAAAAGATAGAAAGGTAGTAATCTGCGATTCAAGTGGGAGAAGTGCTTTGGACGAAGTTTTAATAAAAGAAATAAAGGAGATATCGGACGAATTTAAACCTAATGAAAAATTTCTAGTTATAAGCGCAGATATAGGACAGGTAGCTGGTAAACAAGCTTATGAATTTAACAACGCAATAGGCCTTACTGGAGTAATAGTTACAAAAATGGATGGCTCTGGAAGAGGAGGAGGAGCATTGAGCGCTGTTAACGCAGCTAAGGCAAATATAACATTTATAGGAGTAGGAGAAAAGATGAACTCCTTAGAGCAGTACAACTCTGAAAAGTTTGTTGGTAGGCTTTTAGGCGTACCGGACATAGAGTCATTGATAAAAAATGTCAATGAAGCAATTAAAGAAGCTAATGTGAAACCAGAGGAAATGAATCCTGAAGAGCTAAACTTCAATACATTTTATACACAGTTGAAGACTATGTCAAAGATGGGACCTATGAAAAATATGCTTGGTATGATGGGCGTTAGCGATCTTCCAAAGAATGTAGTAGAACAAGGAGAGGAAAAGCTCGCCAGATATAAAGTAATAATAGGATCAATGACAAATGAGGAACGAAACAACGATAAATTACTAAAAGATCATGGAAGAATAACGAGGATTGCAAAGGGAAGTGGAACTCAAGAAAAAGATGTTAGAATGTTAATAAGCGAGTTCAACAAGATGAAAAAATTCTATGAGATGTTCAAAAACGACAGGAATGTTAAGAAAAATTTATCAAAGTTTATGAAAATGGGATAAAAAATAAAATTAAAAAAAAGAAATGAAGACCTTTATCTTCTGCTCTTGCTTTTTTTAGAGGCCTTTGAAGTTTTTGACGACTTCTTTGACTTCTTTGCCATTTTTTTCATTTATTTCACTGATATAAAGTAAATGATAAAATTTATTTAAATTAAACTAATAACAAAGTATATTTTGATATTTAAAGTAATATTAGAATAAAAACTTTATACAGTTGTAAATGAACTACTATTTAATTCTGCAAATTAAAAAATATAAAGATTGTGGAATTTTATATAGAACTAAATAGAAAATTGAATTTTAGTATTTATCCTTGACTTTCTTCTACAAATTTATAATAATTATATAATGCAGCTAAAGAATTTATTGCAGATGCTGGCGAATCATAGACTGGAAGACCACCACTTTCCATCATTATTTTATGCATCTTTGTATACTCTGAACCTATGCTTATTATTATCATAGGCTTTTTCATTGACTGTTTTATTCTTATCAACTCGGATGCGAGCCTTGAGTCTGCACCAGGAGTTTGAAAAAGTGCTATTACAAGTACTATATCTATTTTCTCATCATCTTTAAGTAGATTAATTGCATCGCCATATCTTTTGCTGTCAGCATCCCCCGCAAGATCTAGTGGATTGCGTATGTTTACAAGGCTTGGCATTATTTTTCTTAATTTTTTTGCTACATCGTCAGAGAACTCTCCCAACTTCATATTTAAAGATGAACCTATTGCATCTGCAGTAAGGACTCCTGTACCCCCTCCGTCGGTAATTATTGCTATGTTTGGCCCCTTTGGAGCAGGTTCCGATTCGAAGATCTTTGCATAGTAGAGTAATTCGCTAATGTCATTTGCTATTGTAAACCCAAACTGCCTAAATATAGCTTCGTGTGCTTCGTAACTGCCAGCTAAAGATGCAGTATGCGATTTTGCAGCAGAAGCACCTGCTTGAGTTCTTCCCGCTTTAAGAACAACAACAGGTTTTATTCTAGTTATCTTTTTAGCAATTTCTACAAACTCTCTACCTCTTTTTATTCCTTCTATGTACATAATAATGACTTTTGTTTCTTTGTCATTCATAAGATAGTTTAGAATATCTACTTCGTCTACCTGGGCAGCATTACCATAGGAGACGAACTTGGAGAGACCAAAGCCTTCTCCAGAGATAAGATCTAAAATTGTACTTCCTACGGCACCACTTTGCGCTACGAAACTAACGCCGCCTATTGAAGCTTTGCTTAATTTATAAGTAGGCAAAAATAAGGTATCAACCCTAGAACGTGGATCGACAACACCTAAACAGTTGGGGCCCAATAAAGGTATATTGTATTTATCAGCTATACTTACCATTTTATCCTGAAGCTCTTTTTCTCCTATCTCTGCAAAACCTCCGCTGACTACTATTATACTCTTTGCTTTTGCCTTGCCACATTCATCAACGACATCTGGAACAAAAGCCGCAGGGATTGCTATGACAACCAGATCTACAGATTTTTTAATATCCAGTATGCTCTTGTAAACCTTCATACCGTTTATCTCATCTGCATTTTTATTTACAAGATAAAGTTCTCCAGAATAACCAGCATTAATATAATTTTGCAGAATTATGTTTCCGACTTTATCTGGATCTCTTGAAGCGCCTATTATTGCTACGCTTTTTGGTTTGAACATATGCTCTAAATTTTTGAAATTTTTATCCATATAATCATCAAATTATCATTCTTATATCGACCATTTCATAGCCATCTTTATAAATGATTGCTGGATTTAGGTCTAATTCTTTTATTTCCTTGTGATCGATTAATAATTTTGAAACCTTCATTAGAAGTTTTATTAATTGTGCCTCTGCTTCTCCATTGTAAGTAATGACATTTTTAGATCTTAGTTGGTCTAGCATGCTTTTTGCATCGTACTCTTTTATTGGACATAACCTTAGTGCAAAATCCTTGAAAGCTTCCACATATATGCCTCCAAGGCCTATTAGTATTAATCTGCCAAATTGTGCATCATCTCTGCCTCCGATTATTATCTCTATTCCTTTTTTTGACATTTTCTGAGCGATTATTTTGTATGGTTTTACCTTTTCTGCTAATTTAACTAGTTCATTATAGCCTCTCTCGACACTTTCTTTATCTAAATCAAGAATTACAAGGCCGGCTTTTGATTTGTGTACTGCTTTTTCTGAAATTGCTTTTAGTACTATTTTAGAGTTACCGCAGAATTTTTTGGCTTCTTCTGCATTGTTTACGTATTTACTTTCTATGCTTTTTATATTATAGTCATCCAATATCTTCTTTGCTTTAAAATACTCTAATTGCATATTAACACTATCACAAAAATACTTTGGCTATTACAAAAACTATTATTAGTATTATTACTAAAAGTATTATTATTTCCCATTTTTTCTTCTCGCTTTTTAGACCAGATGACATATTTTGACTTTGCGTAGTACTAGTTCCAACATTAGGATTAATTATATTACTACTTTGAGCTTGAGATTGTTGTTCTATATTCATATTAGGGGCTGTTTGCGCAGAAGGTCCAGGATTTGTAGTTTTAGTTGAATCCCACGCTCCTCCAACTTGGTTTTGCATTACGCTATTTATACTACTTGCTGCTCTTGAGAGAGTATTACCCTGGGCTTGAGGTGCACTAGGCATATTTTGATTTTGAGATTGGACTTGTCCTTGTTGTATTGGTTGATTTGTATCTGCTTTTACCTTAAGAAAGCCTTTTTCAGTAAGCATTAGTTCTATAGAACCATTCTTTATTTCATATGTTAAAAAACCTTGTTTGTTTAGCTTGAAAATTCTAAAAGCTAGATCCTTTGGTCTTATGTTTAATGTGCTTTGAAGCTCGTTTGGAAGACGCTTTCCGCCAGATAACTGACTCAGAACGCTATCATCTAGCTTATCAAAAGGAGCATTAGTATGATCTGTGGCTTCTTTTATTAGAGCAGTTCCTTGCTCAGTTATATTCATAGCATTAGGTCCAGGATAATTTGCGGAAAACTCTATTAGTCCTTTTTGTTTTAAAGTTCCGGCTATATTTGAAGCATCAAAAATACTTGAGTTTATAAGTCCACCCAGCTTTTCCAGAGGAGTGTTTGTTGGTATTTTTGTAAGTACAGCTAAGTCTAGAAAATTTATTTCATCAGGCATATAATCAAGTATTAAATACATACAAACAAATAAAAAGATTATTACATATTTAGTAGCAATTATTAATACATGTAGTGATTTTTTGGAATTGAGTTTTTTAGGGGGAGCAGGAGAGGTTGGAAGATCAGGCATACTTTTACGTGGTGAAAAGAAGCTATTATTAGATTACGGAGTAAAAATAAATGGTAAGATAGAGTATCCGCTACCAGCAGGAAACATAGATGCTTTTATTCTCAGCCACGCCCATTTGGACCATTGCGGTGATGCTCCTTCTCTATATCATTATGGATCACCACCAACATTTGGTACTCCGCCAACATTAAAACTTGCAGAGATACTTATACAAGATTCAATAAAAATAAATATTAAAAACCACACTAAATTAAGATACAACAAGAAGGATGCACAGCATTTTTCAAATAAATACTTCTCTTATGATTACAAATCAAGAATAGAGTTTGGAGATTACAACATAGAGTTTAGTGATGCAGGACATATATGTGGTAGCGCTATAACAAAAATAGAAAATAGTAAAAATGGTAGAACTCTTGTTTATACTGGAGATTTGAAGGTTTCGCCACAGCTATTGCATAAGGGTGCAGATATTGTTCATGGAGATACACTTATAATAGAATCAACCTATGGTTCAAGAGACCACCCTGACAGAAACACACTAGAAAAACTTTTTATAGAAAATATAAAGGAGGTTATAGAAAATAACGGTATTGCACTTCTTCCGGTTTTTGCCGTTGGAAGATCACAGGAAATGATTGCATTATTGGAAAAACATGGGTTAACTGATGTGACATATATAGATGGGATGTCAAGAAAGGCTACGGGAATTGTAATGGATCATCTTGAATATATACAAAATTATGATTTGCTCTCCAAAGCGGTTGAGAAAATCAATCAAATAGTTAAACCTCATGATAGAGTAGAGGCTTTGCATAGTGGCAATATAGTAGTAACTACCGCTGGAATGTTAAACGGAGGCCCAGTATTAGATTATATTACAAGACTTAACAATAATTCAATGATATTTTTGACAGGATATCAAGCTGAAGATACAAACGGAAGAAAGTTAATGGACCATAAGCCGTTAGATATAGATGGTAAAAAGTTCCATGTCAAAAATCCATTTGCATTTTATGATTTTTCAGCTCATGCCGGACAAGCAGATCTTTATAAATATATAAAGGAATCTTCTCCTGAGGAAGTAATATGTGTACATGGAGATGAAGAGAGTTCTGTGGCATTAAAGGAATGGCTTGAACTTGAAGGATATAAAGCTCACGCACCAAAAACCGGAGAAAAAATAAAAATAGATATGTAATATTTTACTCAGTAAAGAACTAATTGATTCATAAAATCAATTTATAGCATACGAAAATAAGAAATAAAAATAAGAATAAATAAAAAATAAAAGAAATATTAGAAAATTATATCTCTTCTTCTGATTCTTCGTCTGCTTGCTCTTCTGAAGCCTGAACTTCTCCGGATCCTTTTTCTATTACTTCGATTTTTCCGTACTTTCCTGTAGATAGTTGAGGTGTTCCTCTAAACTCTCCAACATAACCATTTGTTACTTTTACTTTATCTCCTACTTCGATAGTATTTATGTCATTTCCCCAAAGAGAGATAGCTATGCTTCCAGTATCGTCTTTTAAAACCGCATTAGCAACATTTAATCTTTTTCCGTATTTTGTTACTACTTCTCTAGGTTCAGATTTCTCTGAAACTACTGCTTCTATTTGAACATTTGATGCTCCTGCTTTCAATTCGCTTATATTCATCGATTCACCAATAAGAATATAGAATACTCTATTACTTTAATAGATTTAAATAAAAAAATATATTAAGCTTTGTCTTTTTGGTATGATTTTCTTATAAAATCAGATATTGAATTTATTGTTCCGGATGTTTTAATTGTATAGAAGCCTATTTTTAGATTCGGATCTTTTATGAAAGCTGCGCCTAAAATCACATTTTTCTCTGAACCTCTATTCACCTGTATAAGAAACATGTTGTCAAGATATGTTTTTACTATTTTAGGATTTGCATTTGCATACTCCTTCGAACCAATAAAAGTATGTAAATTTGAATAGAAGTAATCCATTATATTTTCATTAAGTTTAGTACTGCACTCCATAAGTATATATCTGTTTTTTCTTTTTGTTATCAAATATAAAACCTTTTTTCATTGGACAGAACAGTTTTTGTTAGTTTTATTTCATCACATACAAAAGAAACTATTGATAAAAACTGACTTGATGATATTAATTCGTAGTTTTCCTTTGCAAATGTTGCAAATTTTGTATTTAAACCATATATTTTAGAATTTTTGAGAAGAGTTCTTATTTTACTCAAATTCCTTGGCAGCTCACTTCTCCTGTTATTTGTAAGCAAAGAGATGTTTATAAAAATCAATTTCTCTGAAGAGCTTAATTGTTCAAGAATTTTTTTCATCAGTATATTCTCTTTAAATAGTATTCCTATACATTTTTCATCTCTTATAGCTTTTTTAATTTCATTCTCATCAGATGAAATTAGTATGTATTTTAAAACTGAATTTTGTTTTGTTTTTTCTAAAAGCAAAATGTCTTTGCTTGTATAAATTTTATTAAAACCAAGCCTTTCGGTAACTGTTTTGTCTATTTTGTCAATACATACAATATCAAAAAGTTTCATGTAAAACATTATTTCTCGTATATTAATGTTATTATGTCTTGGTCTTTTAATACATGTTCTTTTCCAACCCTCTGATTTTCAAACTTTACACTTTTCCCTGAAACATAAGCATACTTTAGATTATTTACTTTTTTTGTATGGAGGCTTTTTGCTGCTGTTAAAACTGTGCTTTCTTTTTTAAGAATGAGTGGATTTTCTAAATCTGGATTACCGGTTTTAGGTTTTAGGTATATGCGCATTATACTTAATTTATGGAATATTGCATTTTTTGCCTCTTCTAGATTTAATCCTTTACCCGCACTTATTGGAACTACTTTCATTTGGGTTGTTTTTTCAAGCTCAGATACAAGTGGTAAAACATAAGATTTATCTACAGTGTCTATTTTGTTTAAGAGAACTATTGCATCTACATAGGTTATAGAATCATCTAGAAAATCAGATAAATCTTCTAGAGTACAATCTTGGTGGAATATAACATTTGCATTGAATATTTTATACTCGTTTAATATTTCGATTATGCTTCTCTTATCAGGAACTTTATGTTTATTTGATTCTACATTAATTCCTCCGGCTTTAAGTTTTTCTACTCTTATTTTAGGTCTTGTTAAATTTACCCGTATATCCAATGAATATAGTTCGTCTAATAATTTGTAAATTTGATCAGGAGCATTAATATCAACCATAAAAACTATGAGATCGGCAACCCTTATTACGCTTACAATCTTCCTTCCGCCACCTTTGCCTATACTTGCACCTTCTATTAATCCAGGAACATCAAGAATTTGTATTTTTGCACCGTTGTGTATGAGCATGCCAGGAACAACAGTAAGTGTTGTAAATGCGTAATCTGCAACCTTTGATTCAGCATCTGTTACCATTCCAAGAAAAGATGATTTTCCCGCATTTGGAAAACCTACTAATGCAACAGTCGCATCCCCAGTTTTTTTTACTGCAAATCCTATTCCTCCCGAACCTTTTTTTTCGCTAAGCTCTTTCGTAATTCTAGCTATCTTTTTTCTTAAAATACCTAAATGTTTATTTGTGGCTTTGTTGTACTTTGTCTTTGAGTACTCGTATCTTAGCTGCTCTAACTTTTCTTCTAAACCAGGCATTCTCTCACATATATATAATTATAAAGATTTTTATTTCTGAGTAAGTTAAAGAATTAGCCTTTTTCTTTTAAAACCTCGTCTAATGCCTTTTTAACTACAACATCTTTTTTTTCTTCAGAGCTTAATATATCAAATAAAATAGAGGGATTTGCCTTAAGTTCGTATTTATTTGAAGATAATTTTTCAAGAAATACAGAAACTCCAAAATCGTGTATTGACATATTTTCGACCATACCTGATCTAAGCTCTTCTGCTTGATCAGATTTTGTTTCTTCTATACCAGATTTAGAAACCTCTATTATTGCCAAATCTTTTTCTGTTGAAGAAATATCTTGCAGATTAAGATCAATAGATTTAAATCCTTCTTTTAGTTTACCTGATATTTCTACTTTTATTATTGGTTTAATATTCGTTTTATTCTCGTTTATTTTTTTCTCTATTAATTTGTTTAGTTCCTCGCTT
>JBMFWW010000013.1:0-19189 GCA_049964835.1 Candidatus Micrarchaeia archaeon
TTTTTTGAATTGGGTTATATTTAAACCTTTTGCTTAATTTATAACAAAGTTTATATATTAGAAATAGTAAACACTATAACTGATTTTATGGAAAAGATCATACCCCCTAATGGAAATAATAAAGAAATAAATATAAAACATCAACCAGATATAAATCATCTTAAATCGATGAAGAGTATTAGAGAAGAGATGCAGAGGAGAAATAAAACAGAAAAGCACCTTATAAAAAAAGCAAGTAATACAAGAGACCAAAAACTTCTTAAAGAATTATTGAAACATGAAAGTCCTAAGGTTAGAAAAAAGGCAGCTTCAAATCCTGAGATAAGCTTGGATACGCTATGTGAATTTTTAATTAATGGATCTGAGAAGAATATAGAAGTAAAAAGAGCAGCAGAAGAAAATTATAAAACCAAGGAGTTCATAATAGATGAAATTCAGATTGCGATTCTGAAAAGAGACTTAGAAGAAGAAAACTTCTAAGAACTATTTTTTATTTTTATTAATTTTTCTATTATTTTTTATAAAAATAGGATATAGAATACCTGCAGATATCTGAAGTGCTCCACCAATTAACATAGGCAATGGAAATAAGTAATCGGCTAGATAGCCACTTATTCCGCTACTTGATTGAGATAAACTACTAGCAAGTCCTTGTATACTTGTCGCAGTGCCATAATCCTCTTTGTTTAAACCACTCATACTTATAGTACTTATAGATGCTGAACCAAATCCTGCAACTAAGGATCTTGCCGAGTATAATGCAGCAGCAAAAAGTAGCAATGGCAAGAATACCAGTATAGAATAATATTGCATTGTAAAGATTATACCCATTAGCAAAAATAGTACACCGTTAAGAACACGTGTTGCCTTTGCAGTATTTATTATATTTATTCTATCAGAATATTTTTTAGATAGACTAGAACCGAGTATTGTCATCAAATATGAAGGAAGATAAATTATGCCAATATAAAAAGCTGTTGATGTTGATTGGAATTTGAATGCGATAGCAAAAAATAAAGGAAGTAATGGCAAAGATAGACCTAAGGCAGAACCATTTAATATGTTTAATATTGAAATTTTTATTGTATAATTTATACTTTCTTTCTTCATTATTTTTGTTGATTTCTTAGTTATATTTACTTCTTCTAAGAAAAATAGGCTAACTAAGGATAATGTTGTTAGTACTGCTGAAAGACCGAAAAGAACTCTGAAGGATAGGATTGTTCCGGTGTATGTAGAGATATAAAACTGGGATACTAGTAGCAGAGCACCAACAATGCTAGCTGCAGAAGCAGATTGAACTAATATACTGAACTTTTTGACTCTTACTTTATTGTCAGGATAGTTTCTTGCCGTAAATGCAATCATTCCTGGTGAAAATGCGCCTCTCATTCCTCCGGCTACACCACTTAAGCCGGCTATTATTACTCCTATTATTATTAGTACGGTATTTCCAGTTAATGATAGAAGAAGTGCACCTAATATTGGAGGTATGTCTCCTAGTATTAATGCTTTTTTAAAGCCCTTTCTGTCGCCAAGTGCACCGAGTGATATAGATAAAAATGCCGTAAATAACATTACACCTACGTAAATTATACCTATTTGAACTAAGGTTAAATTAATATCATTTAAATAAATAGGTGAAGCGAGAGTCATAAAAATTAGAGCCATGCTTCTAAAAATCCTTGACATTAGAAGAAATTTAAAACCATGGTCTTTCATAAAATCAATAAATATACGGGCCCGGTGGGATTTGAACCCACGACTTAAAGGTTAAAAGCCTTCCACTCTGGCCAAGCTGAGTTACGGACCCTTGTACCTAATATATGTTTAATAAGAAATAAAAATGCATAGCATTATTAGCAATCAAATAAGTTCAATTATTTTAATTATTACATTTTGAAAATGTCTCTGAAACGTTTGTTATTAACTCGTTAAATGCAATTTTTATTGCTGCTTTTTTAGAGCCATATGCACCAGCCGCACAAGGATGGCCACCACCTGTACCCCCAAGAACTTTTCCTAATGGCTGCATAAGTTTCCCAAGATGTAACTTTAACTCTTTATCTAAAGGTGATTTTAATCTTGCTGAGATTGAAGCCTCTTTTTCATGAATTGAATAAAAAGCTGCAAAATCTGCACCAGCATTAAGTGCTGCTTCCGCCGCAAGATTCGCATGATTAATAGCCATGCCTGAAACAATCAAATACTTTCCAGATTGAGTTATTTTTGCTTTTAAAAGATCTTCAAGAACACCTTTTCTTGTAATATAGTTCATGTTCTTTCTAGTATCTATTACTTCTTGATATGTCTGTCCAAGATTACTTAAAATTTCATATACTTGAAAAAAGGTCAATTTATCTGCATTTTGGAAGTTTGCACTATCAGCCACAATGCCATTTAATAATAACATTTGATCTTCTTTACTTAGAGGTATTTTTAATTTTTTTATTATTTCATATATTATGCTAGAAGTAGAGTTATATCTCTCATCATTAAATATATACTCGTGTCCTTTACTATAATATAATTTATCCTCAGGAGTATCATGGTGATCTATAAAAAGCATATCGCAATTTTCTTTTAATAGATTTTCTTTAAATCTACCAAGAAGCTCGTACCTATTTGAGTCTAGTATTATTATAAATTCTGAATTTTTAGGATAAGAACTAGTTATTGTGCTATTTATTTTCAATCTCTCTAAAAGTTTTGAGGAATTTCTTGTTATAAAATCGGGGGTGCTTATTTTACAATTAGAAAAAGCTTTACTCAAAGGCAGTGCAGAACCGATACAATCTCTATCTCCAATGCTATGAAATGTTATTAAAGTTTTTTTATTTTGTCTTGTCCTTATAAAATCTGCAAGTTCTTCGACACTTTTAATTAATTTCACTATTGTCCCTGACCACTTTTGTATATTTCAGTGAGTTTTTCATTTAGTTGTTTATCCTTAGCCTTCATGTCTGTATATTGTTTATTTAATGATTGAAGTCTTATTGAAAGCAATGACTGCCTATCTGCTATTTCAACAGAAGCTTTTTCTTTGGAACTTTCAACTATAACATTGCCTACAGTTAAAAATATCTTCCCAGAAGACTTATCTACCTCCTCTTTTGCACGTTCAAGCTCAATTTTTTGGGACTGCATCTGTTCTAATTGTATAGCTACGTTTCTCATCTGTTCTTGAAGAAGTTGGTACTCTTTTAATAACTTCTCTATGTTCTCCGTTCCTGACTCGTTTTGTGTTGCCATTTAATAACCATTGATATGTATTTAATTAATATTGTTTATAATACTATTTATTAATTATGGAAAAAGAATATTATTTATATAGCACCATTTAATAATATAATATGGAAATGAGAATTTCAGGAAAGGTGTTAGGTTCTGTTTCTAATAAAGAATTCTGTGAAAGATGCTTTTGGATAATGATGCATTATAAATTACCATACCAAATCTTTCCAGGTATCTTTTCCTCAATAGACAACTACACCAAAAAATTAATTGAAGAATATTTTTATAAGAATAAAAAACTTCCAGGATGGTTAGAAAAAGTCGGAACTGTTAAAAGAGTATATAAGAATACTTCAGAATTGATTGATAATAAATTAGATGAAAAGATAAAGTTCAGTATAAAGTATAAAAATGTATTATTGAAAGGAATACCTAATGCAATTTTTGAGGAAAAAGATAACAGGATAATTATTTTTAATTATAAAACTGCTAGATATACTGAAGGCCAGGATAAGCTATTAAGTATTTATAAAGTACAGCTAAATGCCTATGCGTATATAATAGAAAAATTGGAATTAGGAACAGTGAGTTCTTTATATCTTGTTTATTTTGAACCGCCTGAAAAATCAGATTTCCAAAAATTATCTGAAAAATATACTACAAATGAAGGTTTGAAATGTCATTTAAATCAAATATACATAAAATAAATAAAGATCTTGGAAATATAGAAAAGTTAATAGATTATGCATACAATATTTTTCTATGAAGGAACCTCCAAGATCAAGTAAAAACTGTAAAAATTACCTCTATTTAAGTGATTTATACAGAGTATAGGTTTTAATATGAATGAAGATAAAAATAATGAAAATAATAAAAATAAATGGAACAAGTTAACGGCTGAGGAGGAGTATGTTATAGTAAAAAAAGGTACAGAGATGCCATTTACTGGAGAATATGAAAATGAAAAAAGAAAGGGTATTTACATATGCAGAAGGTGTAATGCACCATTATATAAGTCAGATGATAAATTTGATTCTAATTGTGGATGGCCAAGTTTCGATCAGGAGATAAAAGGTGCTGTAAAAAGGTTGCCCGATCCGGATGGAGAGCGAATTGAAATACAATGTGCAAATTGTGGTGCACATTTAGGCCATGTATTTGAAGGAGAAGGATTTACTAAGAGGAATATTAGACACTGTGTTAACTCAATATCAATGAAGTTCATACCAGATAAAAAATAGTTATATGAAATTTAATTTAAATATTGAAGATTTATAAATGTGAAATCTATGGGTAAAATTAATTCTATAGTTCTTGGAGGAGGTTGTTTCTGGTGCACAGAAGCTGTATTTAATATGTTAAAGGGCATAAAGATTACGATACCCGGATATGCAGGGGGAAGTAAACCAAACCCTACTTATGAAGAGGTATGTTCTGAAACTACTGGTCATGCAGAGGTATTATACTTAGAATATGAAGAAGAAATTATAGATTTGAAAACTATTTTAGATGTTTTCTTTGAAATGCATGATCCCACATCTGTAAATAAACAGGGAGCGGATGAAGGTGAACAGTACAGATCAGCTATTTTTTATACTGACGAATCTCAAAAAAATATTATCCAAATGAAGATAAAAGAAAAGGAGAAAGAGTTAAGAAAGAAGATAGTCACACAAGTAGAAAAACTTGACGAGTTTTATCCTGCAGAGGATTATCATAGAAATTATTACACTAGAAATAAAAATCAGCCTTATTGCAATGTGGTTATAAGTCCAAAACTTGAGAAAATTAAAAAAGAGTTCAAAAAAATAACAAAATAATTATGCCAACTTTGATGTACAGAAAGGACATCTTTTTGCGTTTATTGGTATTGTTGAAACACATTCTGGACATGTTTTTGTATTAGGAGCGGGTGCTGCTTTATTCTTAGATTTGAGTTCTTGATACTTTGATGCGGGCTTTACTATAAATAAAAATATTACGAGAGCTATTGTTATAAAACTTATAAATGCATTTAGAAATGTTCCTAGAAGAAATGTACTTCCATTTATTGTATAAGCAATACTTGAAAAATCTACATGGCCTGCGACCCCTATTAATGGAGTTATTATATCATTAACAAAAGAGGTTATAAGTGTATTAAAGGCTTCGCCTATAACTACTGCAACTGCAAGATCCATAACATTGCCTTTTGTTATGAATGTTTTAAACTCATCTAGAATAGACATTTTATCAATACTTTCTAGCTTTTATTGCATTTGATTTTTGGTTCTTAGTTAATGTTATCTGGTAGTATAAATCTCTTAGATAAACAAAAAGCAATGCTATTGTGCCAAGTATCCAAAAGATTATTATTACAGATATTGATGGTGGAAAGTAGTAATTTACAGTTCCTTCATATATATCAAAGATTGTTATTAACATCATTGCGCCTATAGACGTTCCCACTCCTAATACAACCTCGAAATATTTGTTAACCCATATACTTTTCTTATCTCTTTTAAACCTAGTTATTTCAGAATAGTAAAATGCTGGCATGTTAATAAAGTAAGGATATTTGTTTAGCAATGTATATCTATATCTTGATATTAAGAAAACTATTAATGGAGGTATACTCAAAATAAGCGCAGTTAGAGGAAAGAAGATGCTTTGACCATAAGCATTTGGAATTCCATTAAAGTAGTGTACCGGGATATAAATTGGAAAACGATAATAGCCAATTATTCCTACAACTAATATTATTAAGATTTCAGTAAGAAGAAATGATTCTAATGCTTTACCCTTTTGCCCGAAAGGTAATTTTTTAAATAAATTTTTTTTCCTTTTAACTACCATAATTACCAGTATTACAATAGATGTAAAGATTTAAAAAGCTTATAGTATTACCAAAGATTCTTCTTTTCATTTTCTTTTATCCACTTAGTTACTTCATTGAAAAAAGGTATTTGAGCGTAGTTAACAACTCGTGCTTTAACTGACTTAAAGTAAGGATCCTCAAACTCAAGTATTTCCTTGTAATTTTCTAAATAAGAATAATCAAAATCAGCATTCATAATTCCTTCAAGAACCTTTTCTTTTGCAAGATCAGAACTATTTTGATACATTGCAAAGATAATTCCATTTGCCCAAAGAAGAGGCTTAACTCCCTCTGGACCGAGCCTTGTTTTTATAAGATCTTCGACAGAATTAAACTTGTAAATTGCCATTAAATTTAATTTCTTTATAGGATTATAATTTATTTCCATAAAAACACCATAATTAGAATATTATTTTGTCACCTATATTTATACCTTCTTTTTTTATATAACCAGAATTAAGTTCCAAAACATATTTTGAAGATTCCTTAGGATACATTGTTTTACAGGAAAACAGTGAGTTGCAAGGTTTTGCATCCTCTTTAAAATCGATTATTAATTTTTTTGAGTTTATCCATAATATATCTATATTGAACTTCATATTTAACATCCATATCCCCATTTTTGTTTCCCTATTAAAAATAAATAACATGCCCTCATTTTCTTTTAGTGAAGACCTGTGCATAAGACCAAGCATCTGTTTAAAAAAAGAGTCTGCAACCATAACATTTAATGACTTTTTACCTATTTTTAAAGTTGTTTTTTTGAATTTTATTACTTTGTAAAGAAGTTTTGTAAAACACATTTAATCGATTCATTATTTTTAATTATTCTACAACCGATTGACTTTGCTCACGCATGAATTGCTCTAAGTAATATTTACTGCCGGTACCTTTTCCAGTTAATCCGCTTCCTTTCCAACCTACAAAGGTGTGCAAACCAACTATTGCACCAGTAGTTGCACTTACATCTCTATTAACATATACAACACCGGCTTGAATTTTTCTTAGGAAGTATTTTACTTCTGAAGACCTTTCACTGTAGAAGCCTGCGGTCAAACCGTATGGAGTATCATTTGCTTTTTTTAATGCGTCCTCTAAATCAACATATGATGTAACTAAAAGAAATGGTAAAAATAATTCTTTTTGGTAAAGTTCAAATTCATGAGGTAGTTCAACAATTACAGGTTCAACATAAATTCCTGACATTCCAAAATCAAGTACATTTCCACCATAATGTAATTTACCTGATTTTTTTGCCAAATCTACAGACTCTTTGTATCTTATTAATGATGAATTACTTATTAAAGGTCCGATAAAATTACCCTTTTGTATTGGATCTCCAACTTTAAGTACTGATACCTTTTCAATTAGAGCTTTTATAAATTCACCTTTTACATCTTGATGGACATATACTCTAGAACATGCACTGCATTTTTGCCCAGAATAACCAAATGCAGCGCTTGCTATTCCTGAAACTGCCTTTTGTATGTTTGCGTATTGTGAAACTATCACAGGATTTTTGCCGCCCATTTCTACTATAAATACAGTTTGTTTTCCAGTAGAATAACTATTTGTAATCATAGACATACCAACTGATCTTGAACCGGTAAATGCTATTCCCCTTACTAACTTATTTGTTGAAAGTTCAGAACCTACTTCACTTCCAGGTCCGGTTATATAATTAAATACGCCAGGAGGTATACCACTATCTGAAAATATTTTATAAATAAAATAACCAGTAAGCATGGTCATATTGTCAGTAGATGAAGGTTTGAAAACTATAGTATTACCAGTTATCATTGCTCCTGTACTCATACCTGTAGATATAGATACTGGAAAATTGAATGGAGCGATTATTCCAAAAACTCCATATGGTTTCATGAGCACTTTTACTTTCTCTTCGCTTCCTGGAGCTCCTTGAAAACCTGACTGCACCTTTGAGTTTGTTCCCAAGAGTGTACTTTTTCTTATAAAACCTTTATTTCGCTCAAGTTCATTAGAGTAATAATTAATAAAATCTATAGCTTCATCAACTTCACCCATAGATTCGTATCTAGTTTTACCATTTTCAAAGCTTAATATTGCAGCTATATCAAACTTTTTTTCAGAGAACTTTTTTGCTGCTCTTCTGAATATAGATGCTCTTTTTTTATAATCAAGATTGCCCCATTCCTCGAATGCCATGTTTGCAGACTCTATTGCAGCCACAGCCTCACTTTTAGAACCTCTTTGAAATACTCCTAATACTATTCCATTTATAGGAGATTTTTCTACTATCTCATTTTGTAAGTATAACTCTTCACCATTTATTATTATAGGATATTTTTTACCAAAGACATCTGATTTGACCTTTTCTACAGATCTATCAAATAGAGAATCGAACTCTAATTCTTTGCCTGACTCTAAAAAATTTCTGTATGTGAACTCATTTTTGAAGCCTTCCATTAGTACACCAATAGTAATATAAATTAAAAGTATTAAAAACTGAGTTAACTTTTTATTTATCAGAAAACTTGAAAAGATATTTATTTATGATTGAATAAGTATAATTATGGCGACAGAGCAACTTCAAGCATTAGGCATAGAAAATGAGAAGAAAATGGACTTGTCTTTGCTTGTAAATGATGCAACTTGGAAGGATATATTGATAGAATTAGTTAGGACTAACAAACTAGACCCGTGGAATATAGATATAGTCGACATTGTTGACAAATATATTAGCGCAATAAAAGCGCTAAAGGTCATGGATTTAAGAGTTCCTGCAAATATCATCCTGGCTGCTGCATTACTGCTAAGACTTAAAAGCGAGATGTTAAGCTTATTTGAAAGAAATGATGAAATAATTGAGGATGGAGAAGAACAGGACTTTGTTAGACCAAATATTACAGTAGATGAATTGTCTTTAAGATTAAGACCTCCAATAAAAAGAAAGATAGCGTTAATTGAACTTATACACGCACTTGACGAGGCTATGAAAATAAAAGATAGAAAAGGCGCACAGAAGATTATAAATGGAGTTCAGTTCAACATTAAATTCGATGACGTAGATATGGAAAAAGAAACAGAAAGATTATATGATGAAATTAAAAAAAGAGTAGACAAGAAGAATATGACGACCTTTTCTTATCTTTCTAAAGATATCTCTATAGTCAATAATGATTTAGTCATAGGACTTTTTATACCATTATTGTTTCTAACGCATAAGGAAAGAATATTTCTGCTTCAAGAAGAATTTTTTGGAGAGATAATAATACAGTTAGCTGGTTGAGTACATGTTAGATAATATAGATTATAGTAAACTTGTTGAAGCTGCTTTATTTATGTCTTCTAAAGCAGTAAGTATGGAGGATCTTTCAAAGCAAATAGGCATTGGTTCTAAAACAACGCTTGAAAATATAATAAACAAATTAATTGAAAAGTATAAGAATGAGGATACGTCGCTTGAAATAATAAAAATAGGCGACAAATATATGTTTAGCCTTAAAGAACCATACGCATCTAAAGTAAGCAAACTTGCAGGGGGGCCAGAAATAAGCAAAGGAGCGCTTAGAATATTGGCTTATGTAAATAAAAATGAGGGAATTTTGCAGAGCGCTTTGGTTAAGATTTTCGGCGGTTCAACTTATGATCACATAAAAGAGTTAACTGAAAATGATTTTATAACTGCTAAAAAATTTAAAACGAGCAAAAAAATAACAACAACTGAAAAGTTTAAAGAGTACTTTAATGTTTAACTTGTGAATTGTATTCTTTATTTTAATTTGTAATTATTAAATAAAAAATAAATATAATTAGTATATTTTTCCTTGTAAGGTAAGTTTTTGTTTTATTCTCTTTGGCTCATATGCATTGCCTAACTGATCAGTCATTGATGAAATTGAAACGTTTATAAGTTTTAAATTACCCATAACCACAGTTCCTGGCTTTGCACTAAAATCTCCAATTATTTCGACAGAGTCTTGAATCCATACCCCTTCAACATTTTTGAAGTTGAAGCCATATTTTGAGTATGTTTCACTGTTTGAAGATCTCATCTCATTAATTGCTGAGTCAAGAAGTGCATTTTCTTCTTTTGTATTTAGTCTTCTACCCTCTTTAAATGCTCTTTTCTCTTCGTTTGTAAATGGAACTTCTGGAACTTCTGGTGATTCTTTTCTTATTAGACCGTTTTTAATTAGACGAATAGTTAGCTCATTGCCGTTTCTAAACACTGATTTTAATAATTCGGTTACTTCAGTAGTTATTGACTTTTGCTTTCCTTTGTATTCTTCAATCTTTGGACTGACCATTTTTATCACAATAGATATTTGTTTTTTATCATATATAAAGCTTCTGGATTAAAATTATATAGAATAAATAGATGCAAGAAAATATATTAATTAGGTAAAACCAAAAGCAAAAAAAGGAACAAAATTAAAATACAAAGTATAAATGTATAAGTAAATTATGGGCCCGTAGTCCAGTGGTAAGACACTACCTTCACACGGTAGAGACTGGAGTTCGATTCTCCGCGGGCCCATTTTAAAAAATAATTTCTTATTGTTTTAAAATCGCTAATACCTATCCAGATTAATATATCTTTCGTAAATATTTACATTTTTGTTTTTTATATAAATATTTAAATAGTTTTATACAGAAAGGTTATTGAAAAATAGTTGATTAAATGGTGGAGATGGATTTTGTAAGATGGTTGGGTCACGCGAGTTTCCTTTTTGATTATGAAGGTAAAAATATTTATGTTGATCCCTATAAATTAAAAAGGCCTGTAAAAAAAGCAGATTTAATATTTATAACGCATCCTCATTTTGACCATTTAAGCCCAGAAGATATAAAAATGATATCAAAACCTACTACAAAAATCTTTGTGCCAAAGGATAGCGCTTCTAAAGTACCGCACAAAAATGTAAATGTAGTTGAACCGAATAATGAGTATGAAGAATCAGGAGTAAAAATAAGCACACTGCCCGCATATAATGTGGTTAAAGAAAGGATTTCGATGCATCCAAAAGAAAATAAATGGGTAGGTTATGTTATAGATATGGGTGGAAAACGCATTTACCATGCCGGAGACACAGATGAAATTCCTGAAATGAATAATCTTAGGGTTGATTTAGCTCTTTTGCCAATGGGTGGCACATATACAATGTCTGCAGACGAAATGATACATGCAGCAAAGAAAATGAAGGCAAAAAATGTAGCACCAATACATTATAAAATGCTTTTAGGAAAAGATGGTTCTAAAGAAGCAGAAGAAAAGTTCTTAAAAGAAGTAAAAAATGGAGTTATAATAAATGAAGAAAATCCTGAGTTTCATTTCTGAAGCTCAATAAGAGTTTTTGATATTTTTAATATTGATTCTGGTTCGATCTTAAATACACGCTCTTCGAATATTGAATCGTTTAAAAATAAGTGTTCTAGTTTTGATTTTTCTATATTGAGTTTTGATATAGAGTTTATAATTGCATTTTTAAGTCTTTTTTTCTTATGCTGCATTATTAATGTGATTATCTCTTCCTCTTCATTGTTTGGCTTATTACTATTTGGTTTTATGTATATTATCTGTGAGTCTACCTTTGGTTTAGGGAAAAAACTTTTCCTTGAAACCTTCATCATTGGTACTATCTTAAATGAAAGATGACACATTACACTAAGTTTTGAATATGATGGACTATTAGGGACAGCAAGCATATGGTCAACAAACTCTTTTTGTAAACATAGTATCGCCTCGATTTTATTTTTATACAACCAAGAAATAACCTTACTTGAAAGATTATAGGGTATATTTGATATTAGTATTTCTATATTTGAAAGATTTATTTCAGAATCTGTGCAATCAAAAAAATCCTTATTTATGAGTTTTAAGTTAGGATAAGTAAGTTTAGAAGATAAATAATTAAAAAGACGTTCATCTTTTTCTACAGCTATGACCTCTTTTGAAACTTTGCATAACTCTTCGGTTAAAATGCCGCGCCCAGGACCTATTTCAAGAACTACTTTATCTTCTCCGTGAGCAGCCTCTGCAAATGCAACATTTTTATTTATTAAAAAATTTTGGCCTAATTTTTTATTGGGTTTTATAATCATAAAATCAAGCAGTATATTTATATTATAACAAGTATAAAAAGTAATTTGATTTTAAATGACAAATATAGGTGCAATATTTAGCGGAACTGCTTCGGTAGCGATACTAAACAAGTATGGATATCTAGCTATATTTATACTAATGATTCTAGAATCAGCATCATTGCCAATACCCAGCGAGGTGATACTTCCAATAGCAGGAGTCATTGCTTTCCAAGGTGTATTGAACTTTTATCTTATTTTAGTTGTAGCAACATTAGCTGGCATAATTGGTATTACTATAGATTATTACATAGCGTATCTGTTAAGCAAAGATTTGTTTTATAAGCACCTAAAATTTTTTAGGGTTAAGAAAGAAACATTAGATAACTTCGATGCTTGGTTTAATAGAAATGGGGTGGCAGCTGTCTTTTTCATGCGTATGGTTCCAGTCTTAAGGGGATTAATAAGCTTCCCTGCTGGTTTTTCAGGAATGAATAAAAAGAAGTTTTATTTATACTCAATACTCGGCTCGCTAGTTTGGGATGTACTACTTTTGTCATTCGGATTTTATGCGTTAGGCACAAGTAATGTAGCAACAGCTATCATACTTATGTCAATCTTAGCAGTAGGATTATATCTCATTTATACAATAGTAAATAAAAAACTTAAAAAATAAAAATAAATTACTCCTTCTTCTCTAAAATGTGGGTTTCTACTATCTTTATTACTTGATCTATTGATTTCTTTATGTCTGCTTCTGTTTTAGATCCTGTACAAATTATCTTTCCATTCTTAAATAAAAGAAGTGCAGTTTTTGGAGAGTGTATTTTGCATATTGCACCAGGAAACTGCTCTGGCTCATAATCTACATCAGGAGACGATTTTGCTATAGCGTATAAATCTAACTCTACTCCTAAATCTGCACTTGCAACTATATTTTCTATCTTGAAATCAGGATGAAGTATTGACTTCTTACTAGTTTTTTCTGTTTTTGGTTTTTTTGACATTGCACCACGCTTTATAAATGGATATGAAAGGTATTTATATGTTTTTCTATAAAACAATATTTGATATTATAAAGTAGTTGATACTATGTCACAAAGATCTCACGGATTATTTATAGGTAGAACAAGAAATCTTGCAAGGCACAATAAACCTTCCACGTTAGGTATAACTAAATTAATAAAAAATTTAGAAATAGGAAGTAAGGTAGTTATATCACAAAAAAGTAACTTTAGAAACATACCACACCCTAGATACAAAGGCAGAATTGGAACGGTTATAGAAAGGCGTGGAGACTCTTATGTTGTAGAGTTTCCAGTATCTAAATCTATTAAAAGAAAACTTGTAGTGCCGCAAATGCATCTAGAAAAATTTGAATAAACTTTTTTATTGTTTAAATTTTTGTGCTGGAGGCCTAGTAAGTATATAAAACCTAGTTTCTCCTTTTAATTCTATTAGTATTCTTTCTGTAAGTAATTTTATAGGATCTTGCAAAAGTTGCACTCTGTTTATCATATCATCAAAACTTTCGAATGGCTTTTCATCTCTTGCTTCAAGTAGAGATATAAGATGTTTCTTGCCTATTCCTGGCAAAAGCTCCAAAGAATGCATACGTATATTTATAGGAGAGGCTGCATTAAAAAAGTTTACAAACTTTTTCTCATTGCTTTTTATTATATTAGTAATTGCTATTGGTAGCTCATTCTTTGCAACTTCAGTAAGATTTTGGTATGTTAACCTTGCTTTTATTAAGGATATTTTATCCCTATCTCCCTTCCCTATATATAATCGTTCTTGTATCTTGATGTTTTGGTCCTTAGGAACAGCTTCTAATAGTGTAAATCTTAACTCGCCAATTATTTGAACAATGGGCTCTGATCGTACAGAAAAAGACCTTCCAGTAGATAGATAATCGAGTACAATACCATACTCTTCCAAATCCTCTCTTCTCTGTTCAAAGTCTTGCATGTTGTTACGCCTTTTTTCATTAAGATTTACCCTTGTTATCTTCTATTAATGCCATTATTTTTTTAATTGACTCTTCATCTGGCATATCCTTTTCATTAGTAAGTATCTGTTTTAATTGTGATTCATCAACCGGCATTACATCTACTATCTGTATTGCTGATTTCTTGCTTATTCCCATGCTTTCCAACTGTTTGAATAGCTTTTCAGCCTTTGATATATCTATACTTAAAAACTTCTTAATGTGATCATATGAAACTTGCTGTTCGTAACCCATGTCTCCCTCCTTCATTCTTTTTTCTAGTATTTCTAAAGCCTCAGCAGTTGTTATTGGCTCACTTCCAGTATTCTTATTAACCATGCTCTACACCTTCAGTTACGAATAGATATTTGAATATTATATATTATAAACCTTTTGTTTTGAAAGTAATGATAGATTAATATAACTAATATAATAGGTGTAAAAGACCAATTAGCTTATGAATAGTATCGGTATTTTCGCTCACATTGTTAAATTTACATTGAATGGAGTTAAAGGTATGGAAAGTAGACAATACTATATATTATTATTTTTTGAAGTTTTAGTACATTTGGTGTATTATTGGAACCGGAATTAGTGTATAAAGAGTTAATCGATGAAATGCATAAACACATAGCTGGAAAGATAGAAACAATTGAACTTATGATAATAGCTATTGTTGCAGATGGACATGCTCTTCTTGAAGGAGTTCCAGGAGTCGCAAAAACAACTATGACAAAGGCATTAGCAGATACGATACAAGCTGATTTTAAAAGAATCCAGGGAACCCCAGACATAATACCAAAAGATATCATAGGTTATGTTTATGAAGATGAAAAAACAAAAGAAATAAGTTTTTACAAAGGTCCAGTTTTTACTAATATACTGCTTATAGACGAACTTAACAGAATGCAGCCAAGAACCATGAGTGCTTTACTTGAAACTTTAGAAGAAAAACAGGTCAGTACAGGAGGCGATGATTTGAAGTTGCCTAAGCCATTTATTGCATTTGCAACGCAAAACCCTCTTAAAATAGAGGGTACCGAGCCTTTGCCAAAAGTTCTTGCGGATAGATTTATGATGAAGATAGATGTTGATTATCCGAGTATGGAGGAAGAACAGAACATGTTAAGAATAAAGGAGCGCGAAGAGAAGACCGTTGTAAAGAAGATAATAAACACCGAGGACATGCTAGTTTTGCAGGAGATGGCCAAAAAAATAAGCATCTCTGATGCTGTTGTAGAGTACATATCTAAAATTGTTAATGCTACAAGAACCGATATGCATGTAGTGATGGGAGCAAGCCCTAGAGCAGATATTGCATTTATGAGAACTGCAAAGGCAAGAGCACTTTTGCAGGGTAGAAAGGAAGCAACTATAGATGATATAAAATTTCTTGCAAGACCAGTATTAAGCCATAGAATAACTGTAAGATCTACAGGAGGTATTGGAGTACATGGAATTATAGACGGTATATTAGCATCAAATTAAAAAAATAAAATGTCTTATCCCCAAATAAGGTCCTCACGACAAAGGAATATGATTATGTAAAAAGTATACAAATCATGAAGAAGTTGACAGATAGAGGAATGAGATGAACCATAAGACAAACAAGGAAAGGAGAACAGGACATTAAATCGGGATACTACAATTAAAAAATAAAACAAAATGTTTATATAGCTAATTACTCAAAAATAAATATAACATATGATTGTATGTGCAACTATGGTGCGGTTGGGCAAATAGAAAAAGCAAGAATAAATTTAAGAGCTGCAATTGAAGAGTTTTCAAGGTATGAGTTAGAAAACGGAGATTTGAAAAAGCTTCGTAGACAGATTGAAAGATTAGATAAAGGTCTTTTAAAAGCGCAACAAATTATTAGAAAAAATTAATTGTTTATACTAATTTTTACAAATAAAACAGAAAGTTAAGCATAAATATCTAAAAAATGATATGTTTTTGAACAAAATGAATCAGAATAAGATATTTCATAGGAATGAAGAGCTTAGAATCGCACTAAGTAAAATAAAACGAAATGTAGATATAATAATACACCCTTCAAAATTGCCTAGTTCTTTAGAATATACATACAATTTCACAAACGGACTTATTCTAAATGCGGCTGCCGTAGAGAATGATATCCAGAGTACATTGACAACACCAGCAGTAACTAGACTAGAATATATCGATACATTTAATTATTGGAATAACTCTAAAAGCATAAAAGATTTTGAACGGGTTTTTAGCAAAAAGCGTTTCCAAGAATTTTTTATTAGGAGTAGTTCAAATAATACAAAAGATTACTTAAAACTAGAAATGTTAACCATAGATGAACTTAAACAATTAGCAGAGCTAGGCAGACAGGAGGTACTAAGTTTTCCAGAGTATCTCGAGCTGTATAAAAAAATACGTTTATTCAATCCAGATGCACCAAAACTCGCAATTGATATACACAAACCTTATTTATCAGAAAGTGTTTTCAAAGAATTAGAATCTGAAGGATTATCTGATAGAATTTATATTATTATGGAAAGAAATTTAGAATCCTTATCTTCAATAAATAAATTTTTAAGCAAAAAAGGTAAAAATACAAATATTGGATTTGTTCCTGAAAGCAACATACTTGAATATGAAGGAGTAGATGCTTTCAAGAACTGCATTAGAAGCGCGGTAGTTAATTATGAAATAAAAACATTTAGTATAAAACTGTCAGAACTTGATAATGTAGTAGATGAATTAAAAAAAACCAGATTAAAAAGTTACTCGCTAATAGTATATGTTCCTAGAACAGAAAATGATATTAATTTTCTTATTTCTAAAATACATTCGAATAATAACATAAAGGCGTATCAGGTAGATTCTAAATAACCAAAGAAAAAATTAAAAATAATTTTAGGCGTATCCACAAATTAAGTAATGAATAGTAAAATTGCAAATTTTACTTATGAAAAAATAGATAGGTCTTGGCGGGGGCGGGATTTGAACCCGCGATCTCTAGATTTCTCGTCATCGCAAATAAATGCTCATCACTCATAGTGCTATGCATATGAGTCTAGCGCTCTAACCGGGCTGAGCTACCCCGCCTTAAACGCTTTAGAGTTAAATCATATTCTTACTGTTAAAGTTATTTATAATTAATGCCTAAGAAGTGCAAATCTGCGCATGTACGCTTCAGCTTGGAATATTACGAAATAAGGCAGAACAAATAGTGATACGATTATTAGAGTTAAATACATTGAAAGATAATTTCCAGATATAAGTATCATTATGAAATCAACAACAGTTATTATTACTGATATTAAAACAAACCACAATACAAAATAGTTTAATTTGCCTATTACTAATTTTATACTATCTTTAACTGCCCTTATTATGCCTTTATTATCAACCACTATTGCGCTTGGAGCATAAAATATAGGTATAAAACCAAAGAATCCGAATATTGTGGTTAACAATGCAGTATAACCTATATCATAACCAATTATTCCCAATGCGATAAGTATGAAAGTATATATCAACAATATAATGAATACCTTTCCTATATAACGTTCGATATCTTGAAGTACCCTCTTAGAAATCTTTGATCTTGTTTTTTTAGCCTTAACTATCATGCTTATTAGAACAAATGCAAAACTAATAAAGAGTAATGAGAAAAGTATTGCTATTAGTATTATTACTAAGTTAATCGCATTGAGATTTGTGAAGATGCTTGATATTCTTAAAAAAATGCCTCCGCTACTTATGTATGTAGGAAGAGGAGCAAATAATGGAATAAGAAATGCGATTACAAATGGTATTGAAAAAAATATTACAAACTTAAGGTTATCCAAATATGTATTGTAAACTTCAGAAAGTATGTTTGCCATAAAATCAAATTCAAATTTTAATTAAATGAAATAAATAAAAGAAAAGAAAAATTTAAGAGTGTTTATTTAGGTTTCAGGTTGTTATCTGAGCTGCCGAACCTCCTGGATATGTGCCACCGGTATTTGTATTTGTGCATACCTGACCAGTTAAACTTGGCTGACCAAGGTATCCACTTGTTCCGCTAGGATTTATTGACACTACGGTTGATATTATGAAAGGTGCTAAGATGTATAGTATAAGAGATATTATTCCTCCCATAAGCATACCCATTCCCCAACCTTGCATGTTTCCTCTAAATGATCCTGTTGCTGGTAGGAAGTGTGCAAATGCGTAAAGTGTTCCACCCAAAATAAACAACATCAATGCAAGTATAGTTAAAACGAATGAAACTGTACTGATTACACTACATAAAGCAGTTACTGCGTTTTGCTGTGGATTCGACTGTGCATTTGCAAAAGGAAGTAGTGCACTACCTAAGATGCCTATTAAAAATGATATATACAAAACTATCTTTGTTTTTCCTGACCATATGTTTTTATCCATTTTATACGCCTATGTTAAATAATATGTAGATATCAAGATTTAAATACTTTTGTTTTAATTGGTTGTTAGGAACTTGACATTTACATTCATTCAACTCGTCAATTTCAAAAAGTACCCTCAATAACTAACAAGATATTCTGATTCGAATCCAAACGTGAACCGCTGTTTTGCATGCATAAAAAGATATCTAAAAAATTTTGAGTCATGATGATTGACTTTTCCACTATTATACTTATCGGAAGTTCAGATTTGATTTCAACTATCGTATGTATTTTATAACCATAGAAGAATTCAGTTTTTTCTTTGTTTTGATACTGTCGTTTTTTCGGTATGGTTCTAACACCTACTCTTGCATCTTTATCATTATTTGAGTATGCAGGAATATCGGTGCTATCTTGTGCAACAAGACAAATTTGTTTCCCTTTGAATCTATCTTCAACGATCCAATTTATCAAATCTTGAAACATCATCGGATCTGACCTTTCTCTAACCTTCGAAAAGGTTGATTCATGCAAAGTTTTCTTATAGCCAAGAATTCTTCCAATCTTATCATTCATAAGAAAATTAACAAGTTTAACGTCGTTGAAGTTCTCTATTTGTCTTATTGCAAGAGCAACAAGATGTTTTGCAAACTTACG
>JBMFWW010000014.1:0-18552 GCA_049964835.1 Candidatus Micrarchaeia archaeon
CAAGAAGAGTTAGGAAGTACATCAGCAACTGTATCTACTGGAAGTCCAACCGGATCTAGTGGGAGTAACGGACAAGGTATAATATATTTAACAAATTTTTTATCTAGTTCAAGTAATATAATAGAACTTAATCTTATAAATGGAAACATAATAAATTCTATAAATCTTAACACAAAAGTTTTTAATCATCCTTACTTTATTTCCTTAAACGGTCAAGATATTTATATAGTAAATCAAAATGGTGGTCAAAATTATAAGGGCAATATAACTATATATAATGTCCAAACCGATCAACTTTCATCAATTGATTCAAGTCTTTTTAATTATCCATATGGTATAGCCTTTTACGGTTCTAACGCATATATAACTCAGGCTTTATATACTGGTTCATATTATGGAAATTTACTTGTATACAACACCCAAACCAATCAACTTTCTTTAATAGATTCTAGTCTTTTTCGTTTCCCAATAGGAATAGCATTCTCCGGCGCGAATGCATATATAACAAATCAATATAGTGGAGCCGGCAGTAACACAAACGGTAACTTAATTATATACAACACCCAAACCAATCAATTTTCATCAATCGATTCAAATCTTTTTAGTTCGCCTCAAGGAATAGCCTTCTTAGGTGCAAACGCATATATAACTAATCAAAATGGTGGCCAATATGGTTCTGGAAATATAATCATCTACAACACCCAAACCAATCAATTCTCATCAATCGATTCAAATCTTTTAAGTTCGCCTCAAGGAATAGCCTTCTTAGGTGCAAACGCATATATAACTAATCAAAATGGTGGCCAATATGGTTCTGGAAATATAATCATCTACAACACCCAAACCAATCAATTCTCATCAATCGATTCAAATCTTTTTAGTTCGCCTCAAGGAATAACTTTTTATAATTCAAATGCATATATAGATAATGAAAATGGAGGATTACTTCAAACTGGAAATTTAATAAATTTTAATACTTTAGATAATTTAGTAACTGAAGGTCCAAGTTTTACAACTAATAATATGTTATATTATCCAAAATTAATTATTCTAAATGGGACTTCTGGTTATTTTATAGGGAAGCAATATTTAAGTTATGCTATATTTACAATAAATCTCCTCACAAATACTATCAGCAAAATTAGTTCCAACATAAATCCTATACTTCTTCCTTTTGGTTTAGCAATATACAATAAGAATTTATATATTACAAATTCTGTAGCTAATATTGTTTTATACAACATACAAACTAATCAATTCTCAACCATCGACTCCTCTCTTTTTGATGATCCTACCGGAATAGCCTTCTACGGTTCTAATGCGTATATAACTAATTATGAAGGCGGTTATTATAGTTCTGGCAATATAATAATCTACAACACCCAAACCAATCAATTTTCATCAATTGATTCCTCCACGTTTGATAATCCTACTGGTATTTCTTTTTCCGGCCCAAACGCATATATAATAAACCAGTTCGGTGGCCAATATGGTTCTGGAAACTTAATTATATACAACACCCAAACCAATCAATTCTTATACTATGACTCAAAAAAATTTGATTTTCCCGAATATATAACAAAATCTGGAAGTAATTTATATATTTATAATCAAGTAGTAGGTAATATTTTAGTCTACAATCCATCACAAAATGAAATAGTAAACACCATAACAACGGTATCTTCTGGTTATCATATCACTGGAATGTCTAATACTTGACATACCGTTTTGTTACTTTCTTAGTTAGCCCAAAATTATTACTTTAAATAAATAAAATTTAATTCAGTAAATAAATGAGTAAATAAAATACGGTAATATTTGATTATATTTATTGCAACTATAAGTAACCTAAAATTTTAGTGGGCCCGGAGAGATTTGAACTCTCGACCTCCCGATTTCTGCAGTGATCAAACCTTATTTAAAAGTTTATATCAGTCGGGTGCTCCAACCAAACTAAGCTACAAGCCCTTATATTTAATATGAACTTAAAAGTCTTTATTATTTTCTAATTACTTATTTGTTTATATATTTTTTAAATAAATCAAAATCATTATCCATAATTTTACTTATTCTTTTAAATCTTAATGCTGCGGCAGGATGGAATGTTATCATATATTGTATATTATTAATTTTTATTAATTCACCATGATGCTTTGAAACTTTATCAATATTAAGTAGTACCTTTGTTGATATGCTTCCTAATGTTATTATAAATTTAGGTTTTATTATCTCTATCTGCTTTATAAGAAAGTTCTTGCATATATAGATTTCTTTATCTGTCGGTATTCTATTTTTAGGAGGGAAAAATTGTACTGCACTTGTTATATAACATGAATCTCTACTTATTCCAAGTCTTTCAATCTTACTATTTAATAAAACTCCGCTTCTTCCTATAAATGGCAATAATTTTTCATCTTCTAATCTTCCAGGCGCTTGCCCAACTATCATCACATCGGTATTCAAAGGCCCATATCCTTTTACATACTTTTTACTTAAATCCCAATTTTTATTTATGTAAGGTAATTTAGCATATTCTTTATTTAAATCATGAATCTTTTCATATTTCAATATATACTCATAAGCCTTACTTATTACATGTTTCAAATTATCATAAGCTATCTTTTCTAGAGCACTTTCTATTTCCAGCCATTCATAACCTTTATGTTCTTTTGATACCTTTACATTTTGTGTTGAAGACTTACCTATAAAATAAACAACACTTTTTTCTACAAGTTTATTACTTCTAAACTGATACTCAATTTTCATAGAAAAGTGCTCCAATATTTTAGGTTTTAAAGAAGTTTCTTCAAAAATCTCTCTTTTCGCAGCAGATAGATCATCTTCATCATTTTCAAGATGGCCTTTTGGCATATCATATCTGTTATCACCTTTAAGAAGCAAAATAAGTATCTCCTTATTTTTTCTATAATATACTACTGCTCCTGCACTTCTTTCCTTTATCATATCTTCACCAAGTTATCTATTATACAAGCTCCCTTATTCAAATCTTTGGTTACTGTACTGTTATAGAAATGGAATGATAGAGAGTTATAAATTATATCTTGTAAATTTTCTTTATAACTACAACTATAATATTTTAAACTACTTGTAGGAATTATTGCATATAAATATTCAACTCCAAATTCTAGTGTAGATATATTATAAGGTAATCCTTCTTCAAAAACAACAAAAGAGGTACTATTTGAAATGTTATAGTAAAATGTACTGGTAATCCCATTTTTATTTATCACAAATGTTGGCGAATTCTTATAAACAAATGAGCTATTAAAGTAAGAAAATATTATCGGAGATGTAGTATTTATTTCGCTTTCATTATGATAAACTTCCAGAGCATAGCTATTATTTCCATTTTTTACAACTCCTACGGGATAATTGCTTATATTTATGTAACTCACTAATTGCTTTAGTTGCAATGTACTATTTAAATTATTTAGTGCATTTTGATATGATCTTGCATAAACTACATTGTAATTTAGATAAAGAAAGAGGTAACTAATTGCAAATATAAATGACAGTGTAATTCCAAAATAAATACTTTTTTTATTTTTTATAAACTGATTTTTTAAATGAGGTACACTCAAACCAAACTTTCCAGCTAAAAGCAAAACTATAATTATACTTAGATAGAATAAGAAAATTCCTGCAAATTCATGAAATAGCAGTAATCCTGATGTGGGCCCGTTAAGTATCCATTCCAAAGCAATAAAGGTCATTCTTATTATATTTATTAAAAGAAGTGTAAAAACACCAAAAACTATCCAAAAAATCTTTTTTTTATTTTTTCCATTGAAAAAAAAGGCTACTGGCAACAATAAGAAAATTATTGCTATTAATAGTCCTAATCCGACGCAACTCTCTCCAATACCTATTCTATAACCATTAGCAATTATGGTTATCGGAGCAGAGTAAACAATGCCCTTTATTGATATACTTAAAATATAATATACTAATTTAGTATTTAATATTGTGAAAAGTGAATTTAAGTTTATTAAAAAAGATAAAACGAAAGGAGATGTAAATATAGAATATAAATACAAGATATAAAATTTTTTGATATTTTTAATTCCAAAAAGCAACGTTACGAAAACAACGAGTAATAAAGGCAGCAATATCAAATCAATTCTATAAGCTAAAAATAAATATGAAAGATAAACTCTCATATAAAATGTTATTATTATCAATAGCAAAAATAATACTATACTTGATATTATATCTATTTTTTTAACATTTATTTTAATATTTTTCTTTATATAAAAAAAGCCAAATATTGGTAACATCAATATTGGTATAATAACATAAGTTGATGGATTTGTATCACTTATTCTTGAATTTGTTAATGTTATGTTGTATAAAATACTTAAGGCTATAAATATTGCAAAAAGTACAAAGGCCAAGTTCTTATTATATTTCATAAAAACACTTATGTCCTCAGCCGATATAGGCGTCATCATTTTTCAGCAGTTACTCTTGTCTTCACAGGACAATAATTATTTTTCCCTAAGCATATAAAAGACTTTACAATTAAAGTAATTATATGTCTTTACATAAAAAATACAGATACTTTAATCATACTGCAGACATATCCTTCTTTGCTTACGGGAAAGATGAGAAAGAATGCTTTAAAAATTCTGCGTATGCGATGTTTAATGTGATGTATGATGAAAAAAATTTTAATAAAGAAAAAATTAAAAAGAGCGTTATAAAAATAAATGAAAAGGCAAATTCAAAAGAAGATTTGCTTTGGTTCTTTTTGCAGAAAATAATTACTACTATTTATTCTAAGTCAATATCAATATTTGACATTAAAAAATTAAATATAACTAAAAAAAATAATCTTTTTTATTTAAAAGCAGAGCTATTTTTTATTAAAAATCTAAGGCAGGAAGATTTTTTAATGGACATAAAAGCAGTAACTCCACACAACATAGAGATAATTAAATACAAAAATGGATACAGATCAAGATTAACTTTGGATATATAAAACTATAAATATCTGAAAAAGTCAATGTTTTTATCATATAAATATAATTGTGTTTTTATGGCGTTAGAACGAATATATTCAAATCAACAGAGCGAAGAGCGAAGCGAAATAATAAAAATTCTGAATGGGATCCCAAGTAAGGCAGTGCTTTTTAATCTTATATCTAAATATAAAGACGCACCTTCATTTATTTTATCAAGAGAGGATTTATCAAAAAAAATATTTGATTTTGGGACTGGAAAGACATATGCTCACGAACTTGTAAAACTTAGCTTATCCTCAAGTTTAAGGGCAATGAATTCACCAAATATTTGGGCAATAAAAGATAAGTCTGGTTGGAGTGTTGGTCATGAAGCGGCAATTTCACATATAGAAGTAGCAAAAGAATGTATAAAAAATCAAAACTCATCAGAACTTTTAAGTATTCAAGATGTAAAAGGCTATACAGTTGCAAACGCCATTTTAAATAAGTACAAGAATATCTTGAATAATGAAGAATTAGTTTTTATACGTATTTTTATCGAAAGCAATAAAAATAATGTAGAAAATAAAACTGGGCAGAATATTGGGTCTTCTCAAAAAAATGCAGATAACATCAATGTGCAATCAGATACTCCAATAAAAACTTCTACTACTGAAAATAAAGTTTCAAATACACCTGTAGGAGCTCAAGAATTGATTGATTTGGAAGAGCATCTTAAAGACCAAATAAGAGATGATGAAAATAAGAATTTTTATTATGATGAAAAAAAAGAGATATACGATCAAATTGCTTCTATGGTAAAAAAAGGCCAGATTATAAAATTACAACAGCTTCTTAAAGATGATAACCTTTTAACTAACTATATGGTTTCAAATAATATAGGACTTGATATTGTATTAAATCATAAAGGTCATACTGTTGGTCATCTTCTTGCAGCTTCTAATGAAAGTTTAGCAATAAAATTAATATCTAACCTTAAAACCGCTGAAATTGCAACAAAAGACAAAAATTGGTCTATTGCTCATGAGGCAGTACTACATTATAAAAATGCAGCTCATGTTGCAATGAACTCAGAAAATATATGGGACATTTCAGAAAATAATGGAAAATCTGTTGGTCATGTTGCTGTTAGAACACATAAAGATATAGCAATGCTATGTCTTGGTCATGAAAATTCAAAAAGACTTCTTCTTGTAGAAGATGATAACATGATGACTGTCGCACATGCTGGACTTTACTGGTCAGAATTTTCATTAATGGTTTTAGAAGATAAAGAGTTATACTCTATAAAAGATTATTCTGGAAGAACTCTTGCATTAATTGCAGTTACAATGCATGCAAGTTCAGCAAGGAAGGTTTTGCGTGTACCTGAACGATATATATCTGTACTGGGACAAAAAGATGGTTCACAATTAATACGCGCTGCAAAGCAGAAATTGGCAGAGCAAAAGTAGTACAAAAAACTCTTTTATATAAATGAATAACTAAATCTACAGAAACAATAAATTCAGGTTTATTGTTTATGTGTTTTTTTACATTTTACTTATTCATTTTTTTTGTGTTAGTTTTTTGAAATAATGATTTAAGTTCTCTCGCTATCAAGAAAACAGGGGAAATGAAATAGTAAAGAATCGTCCTGCTGGGAAGAGAACAATGAGGACATAACAGTCCCTAAATGCAGTTGCGATAATTAAAGGTCGCAACGGTTAATTTTTATATTTGAAGAATCGGATAGAAAAAGGTGCATCATATCTAAAATTAGATCTAAATATAAGAAAATATACTTTATATATCAAATATTGTTTTAGTATAGTACATAGGATATAATCCTATGATTTAATGTAATGCAAATTAAGTAACAAACATAAAGCCAGGAGAGGGAATCGAACCCCCCTTTTCCGCTCTGCAGGCGGACGCATAGCCTATCTGCCATCCTGGCGTAGTTTTTCTACTTTTAAAAACAATACATTAATTTATTTTATTTTAAGATAAGTATTTAAAGTATAAATATCTAGATATTTAAATGGTGTGTAAATGAAACAAGCATTTGAAGTATTACCTAAAGATTTTGTATCCGAAACATATTTTTTAAAGCACAGCGACCATCTAACTGGAGCTATACCCAAAATAAATAAGAGTGGAGTAGTAATAGTTATGAAAGAAAAGGAGTATTATGGTGTTGTTGATGACAGACTTCTATATAGGAGCAATCAGAAAATAAACAAGTCAAATAAACTTAGTTCTTTTTCAGTGAAATTACCTCTTCTTGATGATCAAACAAGTATAGAAAAGGCCATAAATATCTTCTATTCGTCACAAGCAAAGGCTCTTCCATATAGTTATAAAAATAAAATCCTAGGGGTAATAAAAAGAGAGACAATACTTAAGGCTATACTCTCTTTGCATATGGCGTCTGATCTCAAAGTGAAAGATATAATGTCTACTCCTGTAATAGCTGTAGAGCCTTCAATGAGCATTTCAAATGCAAAAAATTACATGCAAAAAAATAAGGTAAACCGATTAGTAGTTTCATCTTCTGGAAAGTTAGACGGTATAATTACTTATAGGGATATACTGCAAAATACTGAAAGGATTCCGGAAAAAAGTTCAAAAGGAAGCAAAGCTGACAATGTTCAAAATAGCAGCATTTCATCAATCTATTCTACAAATCCTTTCACTGTAAATCATAACGACTCGGTAGATAATGCGATAAGATTAATGATAGAAAATAAAATTTCATCTCTAGTCGTAACAAGAAGCAATAATCCTGCAGGCGTAATAACTACAAGAGACATACTAGAAGCATTAATAAAGAATTCTGGTACAGTTGACGATATAGTAATATCCGGTTTAGATGATTATACAAAAGAGTACGAGGAGGAGATACGAGAAGAGATTAAAAAAATGGAAGAAAAGATACAAAAGTTCCATAAGATTAATGTAGAACATATAGTACTTAATGTGAAAAGACATAAGAGTAAAAATTACGAACTCCATATGCGTGTTTGGTTGGGTAAGAGAGGTGTAATATCACACAAGATGAGTGGCTTCTCACTTGAGACTGTACTATCCGAGCTAATAAAGAACTTTTATAATAGCATAAAGAAAGAAAAGGAAATGATATATATTAAAAAAGAGCCAATGGCTAGATATGATGAGTAAGAATTTAAAACTACAATCGAGCTTTGAGTTGCTTGTTACTTTATCTATAGGTTTAGCCATACTTCTTCCTCTAGTAATAATAGCATTTATACAGCTTTCAAACGCGAATGTTTCCGTAAGTTCAATACAATCACAGCAAGCAGCTTCAAAGCTAGCCAGCATAGCAACAACATTAGCTTCAGAAGGTCCACCTTCAAAACAATTTGTACAAATCCAAGTACCACAAGGTGTTCAAAACATTTATGTAGGCAATGAGCAAGATGGCATAGGTCATATAATACTCTTTGTTGTACGTGCAGAAAACGGTCCTAGCTATATAACCGAGTATACACCTGCAAATATAAGCGGCAATCTGGGGGGAGTTGTAAATCAAGGTACGTATATTATTAATCTAACTGATGAAGCAAATTGTCCTTCAGATACATCTTTGAGTTGTGTTTATATGTCACCAGTAGTTTAATTATAAGTAATTGGTTTTATGGTTTTAAAAGTACAGATAGCATTGGAGTTCATGATAATATTTTCATTCATAATGGTAATTTTTCTTTTCATGTTTGCTCTAATCGCTACACAAAGAAGCTCTGTTGCAAATCAGCAATCATATTCTGAACTTCAAAATATCGCGCAGAATATTGCTCAACAAATAGATCTTGCAGAAAGTTCAGGAAGTGGATATTACTCAAATATTAGTTTATACAGCCAAGTAGGAGTTCCAATATTTAATCTGAGCATAGAAAATGGTGGAATAGTAATACTAACATCAAAAATAGAAACACAATTTTTAAGAGCTTTAGCTTACTCTAATGTTAAAAATATAGAAGCACCGACATATTTGTCTAACAATACTTTAACTGTAGAAAATTATAACGGTCAGATATGTGTCGATACTCCATGTTTTAAACCAAATAACTATCCGAATATTCTTCAGACTTCAACACAAAAAACATCTATGAATGGAAAATCAGGTTATTTAATCAATACTTACACATCAAATCAATCAGGTTCACCTTCACAAAACGCAATCATAGGATTTGCATCTACAAATAACAATTTTTCAAATTATGCATTTTCAGTAAACAAGACAAATAACTTCGGAGTTGCAAATGTATTCTTAAATAATTATAATTCATACTCTGGGTCATTAGTAAGGATTACTCCATTTCAAGGTGGTACTGGAATGTTCCATAATCTAAGCCAGTTTCTACCGCTAAATTTAGGATCTGGAAATTATATTTATGATTTAAGCGGTTATAATTCAATAGGATACTTGACAAATGTAAGT
Organism: Candidatus Micrarchaeia archaeon; assembly: GCA_049964835.1. Taxonomy (GTDB): domain Archaea; phylum Micrarchaeota; class Micrarchaeia; order Micrarchaeales; family CABMGC01; genus JAJZOD01. The sequence continues at coordinate 9,430 of JBMFWW010000014.1, forward strand.
TGGGCAATGCCAAATTATGCTGCAGAATTTTTAGGCAACAGTTACATAAAATTAAATACACCACCAATTCAAAATTCATTTACAATCTCATTTTGGGTAATGCCATCCTCAATTGCTTCAGAACAAATACTCGGCCAAAACGGCACAGACTCTGGTACTCTATCATTGTCAACCACATCTAGTCCATCAATGCCAAACTTTTATGAGCTTAATATTCAAGGATTTGGAAATGTAATGCTGGGCTCGTATATCCCCAATACGTGGTCTATGCTTAGTATAACGTATAATTCAATAACTGACAATTTAAGCACATATCAAAATGGTTATTTACTAAATTCTTATACTGACTCTATTTCTCCTAATACCATTGCTCCATTTTATATCGGTGCAGCAAATCCAATTTTTTCTAACTCATTATTTAGTGGGAAACTTGCAAATCTACAGTTTTACTCGGTTCCATTAAAACAAAATGCAATACTAAATCTATCTGTTTTTGGAGTTAGTACGCCTCCAGTGCAGTCAGGAAATATACTCTTATGGATGCCACTAAATGGTGATATGAATAATTATGCCAATTCTTATACTAATAGCTATGGAATAAATGTTTTTGGAAGCATTCCTTTCATACAGCAATATCAACAAATTAACAACTCAATAAATCAAACAAATCTATTAGTTGCTAATTTCAACGGCGCAAATTCATTAATATCAATTCAAAATCCGTATAACTCTATTTTAGACACAGGTTCTAGAGGCGGTGAATTTGCAGTTTCTTTATGGTTTAATCTAAGCTCGCAACAAGCGCAGCAGCCACTTTTAAGTACATATCCTTATACAACATGTGGTTTCTCTGCCAATATATTGACAACAAATACAATTTTATTTTCTGACAACTGTGGCAACACAATATCTTATCAAATACCTTTATTTCAAAATAGATGGTATAATCTTATAATATCACGAACTTATTCTAATGCACTTAACTATTATGTTAATGGTGTTCTTGTCTATAATACCCAATTTCCTAGTATTGCAGATTCTGGCTCTTGGAGTTCAATAAATATAGGCACCTCTTCATCAGCTTTCTTTGATGGTTCAATGTCAAACATTCAATTTTATAATACATCAATATCAAATAATCAAGCCAAAGCGTTTTTTGATAAAGGCCTTTCATATATACCAAGATATGAAAATTTGACTTTATGGATGCCATTAGATGGCTCTCCTAACAATTTTATGTACAATTCAAATTCAGTGCCATCAAATATAATTTATCAAGAAATATCAAATAAGCCTACAACTCCTTATTATCCATTGTTAAACTCAGGTTTGATATTTAATGGAAATGGTGGAGTTTCAGGCAACGCAAACACGGTAATCGGGACAAATACCTTTACAATAAACGCCTGGGTATATCCTGCTCCTTTTAATAGATTTTTTGAATTTGTAAATCAGTACGTTATCAATGGCGGTGCAATATCTCTTGCAATAAATAAGGGTACTGGGACGCCATCGAATTCATTTCTTCTTAATCTGTCAGTTTCATATGCAGGATCCTTTTATTATAATATAGGTGGCGCCATAACTCCATACACATGGTCACAGATTACTGGCGTTTACAATGGTAAAAATCTTACAACATATATTAATGGTAAAGTGGCTTCTGTAGAAAAGTTTTCTGCAAATCTTCCAACTCAGGTAAGCTCATTTTCAATAGGTGGTTATAACATTGCAAACTTTCCATGGGATTATTCTGGAATAATAAGTGACGTATCGTTATACAAATCACCATTAAATAGCACACAGATAAATTATTTATACTACTCCGGAGCCCCTAAAAACTCTAAAGTGGTACTTCCATAGGTGTTATCATATGAGAGGACAATTTTGGTCATTTGATGCAGTTTTCGGCATACTTTTATTTATTTTAGGAATTATAATACTTACTTACTCATGGATTACAATAAGCGGCAACTATTCTTCTATATCTTCAGATAATACAGCGGTGATGCAAGCGGAGTTAAACCAGCTAAGCAGTGCACTTTTTTTAAGGGGCAATCCTACTAATTGGAATTCAGTTGTAAATGTTTCAAATCCTTCTACATGGTCTGGAGTTTCAGTAGGTTTGGGAAGTAATTACGGTTCAAGCGATATCTCTGAAAATAAGCTACTTGCACTTCTTGCAATGTCTACTTACAATTATAGCTTGACAAAGGAAACTCTAGGGGTAACATTTGACTATTACATAAATATAACAACCAATATCCCTTCTTTTAGCATACAAATAGGTAAGAATCCAAATAACTTCAATCCTACTTCGGTAAATAAACTATCAGAACCTGTTTTAATAAATGGTCAACCAGGAAAAGCAACAATAACTATATGGACAAATACAACATTTGGTGTTTCTTAGTTTTTTGTATAAAGTTAAAAATATGTATGTGACAATTCAAAGCCATGAAACATACTAATTTTAATCATGAGCTATCAGTTCACTAATTAATTATACTACTTAGTAACTTTATCAAAGTAGGCATAAAATACACATGCTTTATCGGTGGGAGAATGTCACGCAGCTGATCCTATATTGCTGAATAGTCCTCCGAGTGCTATAGAAACTAAAAAGAATATAGCTAAACCTATGATTATGAACACTGGAAGATACTTTAAGCCACGTATTGCAGCGCCACTAGAAATAGAAGCTACAATAAATGCACTTATACCGCTTATCAGTATTATTGCTACAAGTGAAAATATATTATACTCTGAAGGAGTTATTGTTGGTGGTTGTGGCTTCAAAAATGATACGGTACTAACCTGCGATACAGAGCTTAATCCGTTAGGATTCTGCTGCAGAATACCGCTCCATATTGTATCTGTTATTCCAATCATCTTATTCGTTAATGCATATAAGGTTGGTGCACCGATTACAGCTGCAAAGATTATAAATATAGTGTACATCAAAAGTTGACTTCCTATTTCCTTTTGTATTATCTGTTGATTTCTAAGGTCTTTTGATATTTGACTCAGTATATCTGCCATTCCTCCTCCATACCTCATTGCTTCTGTCATCATTCTTGCTGTTCTTTTAAGTTGTAAGGATCTATATCTATTGGATAAATTTATCAAAGCATTTGTCATAGTTTCTCCAAAGTACAGCTGCTTAGCCATTAAAAGTACATCATCTTTGAAGTACTTAAAGTCAGGTCTTGCAGCTGATATCAAAGCTTTGTCTAATGACACTCCGCTTCTCATATTTGCTGAAGCTATCTGAAGGTAATCTGGCAGTATCTCATCTACGAAGCTCTTTCTTTTGTCTATCATATATTCTAATATAGCATATAAACTAAATTCGAATAGTCCTGCGGCAACAATTCCTATAAATGCAGCAATGCCAAAATTAAAGTTGAAAACAAGTAGGCTAAAGAACGAGAAAATAATTAGTAATGCAAACCCTCCAAGTATTGCAATCTCTATAAAACGATTTATTGTAATTTTAACTCCTGAAAGGTCAAGCTCATCAGATATAAACCTTGCCAGGTTTCTTGATATAAGTCTTTCAAATGAAATTGCCATCATATTCACATACTAAACGAAGGTCTGGAACTCTTTATCATATTTAAGAATATTATTTGTATACCTACTATGAATACTAGTACCATTATGAGAGTTGTCGTATTTATTGTTATTAAACTTATGAAGGTAGTCATTATCGCAGCAACTGCTATTCCCATACTTGGGAATATTACTCCAAATATCATATAAAACATAGCAAGAGCATTTAATCGTTGTCCATATCTTCTCAATTCTATTACGCGCTCTTGCATAATATCATCTATCACGCTTTGAAGTGATGTTGTTATATCTGCACCTACTTTTATGCTTATACTAGCTTGAAGCATTATCCTTTTAAAGATCTTAGAGTAACTTTTTTCACTTATCTCATCAATAGCTTGTTCAATAGGCATACCTAGCTGCACTAAAGATACAATCTTTCCAAACTCAACGCTAGCCCATCCATATCCTGTACTTATTGAGGTAATTGCATTAAACAGTGGCATACCAGATCTCATACCTATTACCATATCTCTTGTAGCAAATAATATGTCTTTGTCTATCTCTTTTCCTAACTTTCTACCTCTAGTTATTGGATAATTTATAAAATTGTTAAAGAATATATTGTACATAGCTATTAACGTAACAAGAGCTATAATAATAGAAGCTAGGGGGCTTACATTTAATTTATAAAGTATAGCAAAAACTAGAATTGATGTCACTATAGCTAATAATATAGAGAACATCATCATTCTTTTTATAAAATCATAGGCGCTACTTTTAATTCCTATATCTCTCAATGCAGAATCCAATCCTTTTTTAGAAATTATTATTCTTGTTATATACGTGCTTTGTGCTTTAATTTTCTTATTCATTTTAGATTTATTTTTACTTTGGTCTGCAGAAGTATCTTGTGGCGTTGCATTTTGCTTGTTTGTTGATGTGCTTGAAAAATCTGAGTTAGTTTGATTCATATTTATATTACTTATATTTTTGCTTTGATTGGTAATAGGACCCGCAACATTAACATTGTTATTCTGCTGTAATTTTGTATTTTTGTTATTACCTTTCTTATCATCATAAATAGGTTTAGACTTTATCTTAAAAAATAAGAACTTTTTACTTTTTGTGAATGCTACTGGTTTAGTAGAATCTTGACTATTGTTAATTCCAGTAACATTGTTCGTATCTTCTGCCATCAAATTCACTAATCTATACACAGGCATTATTTTATATATTAGCTAATTTTTTAATTACTTCCTCTAATCTCTGATTTCTTATTTCTCCGTCCCCTCCAATAGAAATCCCCTTTTTTGTAATTGTTTTAATATAATTGTATAATCCGTTAGTTTCTTCTTTAATTATCTTTATCTGCTCTTCAGTAAATACCTTCTGATCTAAACCTATACTTATTTTTTCCAGTTCGTTTATCTGGTCATCAGTCGATAAATTTACTAAAATGAGAGTATTCTTTTTCGAAGCTCCAATGTTCATATCTTTTATATCTGTAATAACATTTTTTCCAATTTCAGATATTGTACCTTGTAATTCTTTTTCAGCATCCTTTAAAATATCTTCTAAGAATGAAGAACCACTTTGATATATACCTGCTGTGTTCTGCATTTTGGTATTTTGTGTTACCCCTTTAGACCCAAAAAGATCCAAGACCTTTTCATAATCATAATCAAAAATATTGCTTTGTTGTGTCAACGCCCTGCCAAAGTCTATACTTACATTTTTTTCATCTGTTTTATTCATATTAGAAAGTATATTTATTACATCTTCATACTTTAATTCTTCCATTTAATCATTTAAATAGTTCTTTATTATATGTCAAATTTTCCTTTACAACATCTAAAACTTTGGTTGGATTTTTATAGTAATTTGCTACTATAAAACCTGATGTTGTTATATCAAAAATCTTATTTCTTATCATCCAATCTATAATACTCGCTTTTTCTGCTATATCCTGATTTATCTCTTGAAATGAGTAACCTCCATATAACGATATTGTCTGTCCAAGTCTTGTTATATCCCCTACTTTCAAGAAAAGATCATTTCTTATGTCCCATCTTGATAAGACATTTACATCTCCCGAATTTGTAATTTCACCGAATTCCAACATTCTTCTTATACCTAATCTTCTATGCCTAAATAATGAAACAACTGCTCCTATCGAATTAAGCATAATTTTAGGTATATCGATAGGTGGATTTGTCATTCTTATTATTGTATCTTGTGCATTATCTGCGTGAAGTGTACCATATACTGCGTGACCTGTGTGTATAGCCTCAAAAAGAGTTTCAGCATCATTCTTGACTCTAATTTCTCCAATTAGCATTATATCTGGTCTTTGTCTCAATGCGTTTATCATCAAGTCATAAAGCTTAACCTCTCCTTTTCCTTCAGGATTTGGCTGTCTCGTTTGCATAGGTATCCACTGAAGAAACTCAGGAAGACTAAGTTCTCTTGTATCTTCAACAGATATTATTCTTCTATTCGGAGGCATAAACATGCTCATGGCGTTGAGAAAACTTGTCTTTCCGCTTGCCGTACCTCCAGAAATTAGTATACTTATTTCATTTTGTATGCTTAACCAAATAAGTCCTGCAAGTTCTGAGGATAATGCTTTATTATATACCAATGCAGGCATGCTCCAAGGATTTGTAGCAAACTTTCTTATTGTTATTGTATTTCCTTTTACTGATATTGGAAATAATGTTGCATTTACTCTTGATCCATCAGCTAATTCAGCATCCATTATTGGTGTTAAATTACTTATCTCCCTTCCAACTCTTCTCCCTATTTGTTCTGATATTTCATATATCGATGTTTCACTTTCAAGTTTTATAGTTGATTTGCACCAACCATGGTCTTTATGAAATACCCAAACCGGTTCATTTGCAGTATTAACTGCTACTTCTTCAAGATTTTCATCTGCAAGAAATACTTCAAGATCTCCAAGACCCAGAAACATATTTTTTATATAAGCTATAAGTGTATTTTTTATATCATCTGTTAATCCTGGTAAATATTTTTCTAATACTGTTTCTATAAAATTTTGGTAATTTTTGTTTAATTCTTTTATATAATTTTCATCTTGTAATCTTTGTTGATCTACTGGCACTGAAGCTAAAATTTCAGGGCGCATAGACCCAAGCAGAATTTTTGTTGCTTCCCCTATTCCTGCATATGTTACATCATAAATAGGTACAAATTCACCTTTCTTAGATATCTCTATATTAATGACAAGACCGTTGGCATTAATCATATACTTTGCAAGTTTAACTTCTTCTGGTTCCATAAAACATCTCACATATTATTTTTAGGCGTATCTGCTACATTTTCTGTTTCATTATCTACTGCGGAGAGTCTATCATTAATATTTTTCATTTTATCATTTATTTCTTTAGATTTCTTTTCACTTTCTATAACATTTCTATAACTCTCTAAAATATTTGATTTTTTATCCATTTTAATTTTTTTAATTTTATTTTGCAAATCGCTTATTTCTTGAGTTATGCTTGCTATATCTTTTTCTAAATCTTTTATTTGATAATCAATATTCTTTATATCTTTAAGTCTAGCTTCATTATTTTTTATTTTTTCAAGATCTTTATTTACTGTTGAATTAATTTCATTGAATTTTTTCATACTAATATTATAAATTTTTTCTAAATCTGACTTAGTAAGATTCATTTTATCTATTAATGCTATTCTCTCCTTTTGTATTTCCTTATTTATTGCATATTGATCTATCTTATAATCTTTAAGTTTATCATTATAGCTAGATATCTGTTCATTAATAGCCTTTTCAAATTTATTTATCTCTTCTTCTTTCTTTCTCAGTTCAATTTTTAAATCAACAAAACTGGCTCTTGTTTCATCCGTTTTTTTATCAAATTCATTAATCAGTTGATTTATATTACTTCTCATATATGATGTTTTACTTTTTATATCATCAATTACTGCCCTTGCATTTTTTGAAACTATATCTACATTCTGAAATGAAATATACTCTTTGTCAAATTCAAAACTTCTACTTTTTAATTTTTCTATATTAATATTTATCTGATCTAAATAGTTTTTAATCTCTTCTGTGTCTTTTCTAGCCTGAGCGTTATAAGTGTTAAGTTCATCTATTGTTTTTTTAATTATTGGTTCATGCTCTTTTAGCATTTTTTCCGCATTTTCAAAAAAGGCTTTAGACTCTTTTAATTTGCGATTTATAATTTCTACATTCTTCTTCTGGCTTTCTAAATTATCCTGTATTATGTCTGTTTTTACTTCATTTATTTTTTTAACTTGATTCGTATCTAGCGTTTCTGTACCTTTTACTTGGTTAGTATTAGTTGCGTCAGTTACAATGCTATTGTCACTTCTATTAATAACAATTTTATTTGAAGCACTTGAAACATACATTTTACCTAACTTGTATGTTATACGTGCGAGCTTAGCTTTTTCTAAAGCCTTTGACCACTCTAAAACTGTGCTTTCATTAACTCCTAATATATTTGCTAAGGTTAGCACATCTGTCTCTCCATTTTGATTTATATAACTAAGTAAAGAATCAATACCTGTTAATATGTTGGCAGCCATGTCATATCAATATTGAATAATAAATGAATAATTATATATGTTTCCATTATTTACGTATTTAATTTAACCTAAAGAAAAAATACTAACAAAAAGTAATAATTCTTAAAAAAGAAAAAGAGATTTACTTTACCATCTCTAAAAATTCTTTCTTAAGACTTTCTAATGTTTGTAAATTAATATCCTTTTTACTATATCTTAATGCAGATTTTATCATTACTGAATTATTTTGCCTTATGCCTCTTATTTCTGTGCAGTCATGTATTCCTGAAATGGTACATATAACAAATAAAGGTTTTAACTGTTCATTTAAAAAATTAACTATTTCTCACGTTACAAATTCTTGAGTGCTTGGTTTTGTGGAAGTAATAGAAGCAACTCTAGCTAAACTTTGACAATCCACAAATTTTACCATTATTCTTAGTAGATAACCTATATTTATTTTATATTCAACTGGCAATAAATGATGCTGACATAATCCAATGTTACTATGTTTTTATTAATTATCATTGTTTTTTCTTGGTTTTTTGCGGTTGAAATGTCGTAAAATTAAAAATTTCATTTTGTTTATTGTAAATCTCCTTAAAATATTTATTAATCCTTCTGGATGTATTTTTAAGTGATTCATTATCAAACCAGTCATACTCTTTATTTAATTCTTTTATCAGTTCATTTAAAATTTTTTTCAAGTTTTTCCATACTCTACCTTATTATTCTACGAATATATATACAAAATATATATGTCAAATTAATATCTAAAATATAAAACAACAAAGTAAAACTTACTTGTTTTAAATTAGGCTTTGTTAACCGCTTTTATGTAAATTTTCCCTAATTTGTTGATTACATACACAAGCTTTGCTTTTTCTAAAGATTTGGACTATTCCGAAACAGTACTTTCGCTAACGCCCAGGATCTTTGCTATCTTAGACGCGCTTATTTCTCCATTCTCACCAAATACTTAAGTAATAC
>JBMFWW010000015.1:0-1588 GCA_049964835.1 Candidatus Micrarchaeia archaeon
ATACATCCTTTGCAGGATGCAGTGGTTGCATGAATGTAAAGGAAGCCCACGCCGTTTACGGGTGGGAGGATGTCACTATAAGAATAAAAGATATAGACAAAAAAGAAATTAGTAAAAGGCTACATGAAGAAAAAGCAAAATTTCTTGGAAGTTCAATATATAGGGAGATTAGATTTCCAATGTCGCAGAGTGAGAAGTTCAAAAATAAAAATAAAACTCCATTCACAGGCAGCGCGTGGCTCAAGGTGAATTTCAGTGATGGAGCATCTAGTATTTCACTAGAGGAATCAGATTTTGAAGGTTCAAATAAAGAACATTCAGAGTTGAAGGTAGACAACTTTTTCAATGCAGTAAAGATGTTAATGAAGGCAATGCCGAATCATGATTATGATTATATAGAAATCAAAAGAGATATCTACTGGCTCAATGGCATAAATATAATTCTTGAAGAGCTGCCAGTGCTTGGTTGTACAGCAATCTTGACTGGCAAATCGAAAAAAGAATTATTATCTATTAAAAAAGCCTTAAATGTAAAAGGCATCATAGAGCCTAACTTCAATATAAATTCTGTAGAGAGATATTATGGCATACGTGGAGTAGATTACGATTTAATTAAGATAGCTTTCAAGAGGAAACTTGAAAAAGAGCTGAAAAGTTAATACTTTTTACTTGATTTTTAAACAGTCTCAGAAAGTATTAAATATATGTTATCCTATATATTACTGATTACATGGAAAGAAAAATAAAAATATTAGGGATAGTTGGAAGTTTGAGGCTAGATTCGTTTAACAAGGCATTAATGAATTATGCTAAATCTGCAGTTCCTAAAGATGCGGAACTTGATATAGCCGATATATCTAAAATACCACTATTTAATCAGGATTTAGAGCATCAAGTTCCAGATTCTGTAACTGAGTTCAAAGCTAAAATAAAGAACTCTGACGCGATACTTTTCGCAACACCCGAATACAACTATTCGGTTCCAGGAGTGCTTAAGAATGCAATTGATTGGGCATCAAGACCTTACGGAGATAACTCATTTGATGGAAAGGTAGCTGGAATAATTTCAGCTTCAGGAAGCATGCTTGGTGGTTCAAGAGCGCAGTATCACCTAAGACAGATTTTTGTTTTTCTAAATATACATGCAGTGAACAGACCCGAAGTAATGATACCATTTGTAAATGAAAAGATAGATGAAAATGGAAATATAACCGATGAAAAGGTAAAGAAAAAAATAGAAGAGCTTTTAGAAGTTTTAATCAAAACTGCTAAGAAGCAAATATAATTAAACTCTGTTTATTTTTTCTTCTATTCTTATTAATTCATTATGCTTTGCTGTTCGTTCCCCTCCAACAGTACCTGTTTTAATATACTCTATTCCAAGTCCTACTGCAAGGTGCGCAATAGTTGCATCTTCTGACTCTCCACTTCTATGCGATATAACAGTTTGATAATTATTTCTTTTAGCAAGCATAACCGTATCAATCATATCACTGATTGTTCCTATCTGGTTTGGTTTAATAAGTATTGCATTGCATGCCCCTAATTCAATTCCTCGTTTGAGCCTCTCCTTATTTGTTACAAACAG
>JBMFWW010000015.1:1767-2215 GCA_049964835.1 Candidatus Micrarchaeia archaeon
TGTTTTCATAGAACTCGGTAGCTGCAAGATCTATTGCAGGTCTGATAGTAACTCCTGTCTTTTCTGAGCAATATTTTGTAGCATCTGAAAGCACCTGCAAAGCATAATCATCATCTAAGGAGGCTACCCACGCTTTCTCATCTCCTAATCCTAGTGATAAAGTAGGAAATTTGGCTTTGAGTATCTCCCCTATTTTCTTATGTACGGCTATGTTTGCAAATGCCATTTCAGAGTAGCTTTTTCCTGTCGATAAGGCTAGAAACTCTTGCATAGTAGTTCCATTAACAGCATGCTTTCCTCCTCCTATGACATTGCCCATAGGGTTTGGAAGCTTAGGTGTTATATTGTTTTTTGTAGCCAGAACCTCGTAAAGCATCTTATCCTCAATAGCGGCAGTAAGCTTTGCGTAAGCCATAGACGCAGCTACAGCAACATTTCCACCTAGTGA
>JBMFWW010000015.1:2321-3808 GCA_049964835.1 Candidatus Micrarchaeia archaeon
TGTACTCCTTTGTCAACTCCTCCCTCCGGATAATCCTTTACTTCATGGCTGCCTTTGCTTGCACCACTAGGCGCTATAGCTCTGCCTAAAAATTTATTGCTGTATATATCTACCTCAACTGTAGGATTTCCTCTTGAGTCTATTACCTTTCTAGCTTTAATACGTGTAATTTTTTCCATAAAAATCATTATCTATTTACTGTTTAAGTAATAAAAACATTTTGCATTATTGTGTATTTTTACTTTCTGTTATATTGTCTATCTGTTTAATTGTCACTTCTTTCATATAATCAAAAAATTCGTCATCTTTCAAAACTCTTATGCTTCTATCTCTTTTTAATCTTGAAATACTCTCCCTTAACGTAAGATAATGCTTTGTATGTTTTTCAAATATTTCTCTTAAAAATTTATATCCTAAATTATCCATAACCACTTTTAGCTCTGAAACTTTATCCTCTAATATGTTTTCAAATTTTAAGATTTCTTCAGATCCTCCATTCATATACAGATAAGCATTTTTCTTAAGTGCTATGTAAACATCGGCAAAATTCTCAAAGTCACACTCAAATTTATTTGTAATAACTTCCTTTTTCAAGTTAGAACTGAATATTAAGAAAAATCCATTACTATTTATTGCAGATCTCCAATTATCTACTCGTTCTTTTACACGATTTCTCTTTTCTACCCTCATAGTTTTTGCCATTTTCTCTCTTACAAAAGGGTGTACTTCTAGGAAAACAAGTTTGTTATCTACCATTATATTTGTAACAAAATCAGGTCTTACTGATGCTCCTTTATTCTCATTTGAAAATACTCTAAATTTATCAAAGCAGTAGGATATACCTTCTTGCAACAAAGCAACTCCAAAAAGCATTTCTCCATCTGAAGGAGCTAAGACCCCTTTTTCTCTTTTTTTATCTCTGACTTTTAATAAATCTTCAAAAGTTTTAACATAGTTATCTCTTACTACATCAACTACTGCTCCTGCCATCTCTTCTTTGCCATTAGCTTCTATTATTATTTTTAAGCTATTAATTCCAGAATTATGATAACTTCTTGCAAGATCCTCTTTTGTTTGCTTTCTACGTAAAAACTCTCCATAGTTTTTATAAATACTTTTATCAAACATACCAATCAATTTATACTATCAAAATTTTGAATTTTCAGATATTTATAGCTATCACGACTAAATTCTGAATGCCAAATTCTAAATACCAAACAAAGTAAATTCGATACCTTATTTATGTGGATTTAAAACCCACATCTTTTACACATAAAGAATAATTTTTAGAAATCAATAAAAAAATTTATGCGTATACTTATTATACTTTATTCTTTAGATAGTTAAATCATGGAAATAACCATATCCGATGGAATAAATATCTCTGCTCAGTTAGTAATGACAGGAAGAGGTTGCATAATAGGTCAGAGCGGTTCTGGCAAATCATTCTTAATGGGAATAGTTGCAGAGGAGTTGGGCAAGTTAAA
>JBMFWW010000015.1:4093-9869 GCA_049964835.1 Candidatus Micrarchaeia archaeon
TCCACAAGTAGTACATCAAAAGATAAACATAATAGAAGAGCTTAGCGTAAGAGGAAGAAAAAGAGGCGTAGGTTTACTAATAGCCACTCAACGCCCCAGCAATATAAGTAAGAATGTTCTATCTCAATGCTCCTATGGTTTTATAGGTAAGTTAACAATAGAAAATGATCTTAACGCAATAAGTCAGCTATTTAGCAATAGATCTGCTTTAGATGAAATAGTAAATTTAAATACTGGAGAATTTATGCCTTTTGGTATACAGATAAAAGATAAATTTAAGGTAAAGCCAACAACTTCATTTCATATGGGTTCAACTCCTCAAATAACTGAGCAGTCAAATAAAAAAATTGAGATTTCCTCATTAATAAAAGAATTAACTAAAGAACAAGTCCAAGCACCAAAAGTATCAGTTCAACAAGATAAAAATTCTATAAAAAAAGATAAAAATGCAAAAATGCTTTCAATACCTGTAAAATTTGACTATGATTATGCTAAAGAGTACTCCAATAAAATTAGCAAAAAAGCGTTAGGAATTTTCGGTAAAAAAATAGAATCAGTAAAAGCTATTAATTTAATTTATATGCCTTTCGCATCCTGCCTTGTGAATTTTCCCACTAAAAATAAAAGAGAGTTTGAAGTTTTTAATATCTTTTTAGATGATTCTGGAGCAATAATAAAACTAAATGAAAAAGTAAGTATACTGCCACCAACTTTTAAATACTCAAAACTGACTCAAACCGAAGAAAATATTTTATATGCAATTAAGAGCTACAAAAAATTAAAGTTTAATGATATTATTAAAAAAACAGGAATAAAGCCAAACGTAGCTGCACTATCTGTGCGATCTCTGCTATCAAAAAAACTCATTACTGAAGAAAAGGAAAAGTATTCAACTAATAATTCAAAGGACTTAACTACTGAAATTTCTTATATTAGTTATGAAGAAGTAAAAGGATCAACTAATATTTCAGGCAAGATTCCAGAAAAAAAGAAAATTGAACTATATTTAAGATCAATATTTCCTAAATCAGAATTAGCTGAATTTAAAATAGTATATCTTCCTTATTATGAAATAATACTTTCAAATAAGAATAAAATACGTATATTCAAGTTAGATGCCTTTTTTGGAAAGGAAATTAATTACATTAAAAAAGAGTAGTTTAGTCCTTTTTACCTCTTTCTTTTTTTCTCTCTCCACACGTGCAGCCACAGAAGCACTCTTCTTTACATGTGCATCCTCCAAAACATCCACATCTGCAAGCTCCTCCACACTCACATCCTCCACCAGTTCCTTGATTTGCCATAAACTCACTTACATTTTAATTAACATCATTTTTAATTAATAACTATTATCATTAGTATTATTTTATTAGTATTTTTATATACCTTATTATTTTAACAATTGCTTCTGCTACTGCTATTACTCATGTATATACTAAATGAACTATTAAGGTAAACCTTCTTATGAAAATCGATATAAACATCATTTGGAGATGTTCCTATGCTATTTATCACAACAACCGAATAATTTTTGATACTATTATTGTAAAAATATGGTGAAAATGCAGTTATATTATAATATCTTAGATAAACCCAGTCATTTGAAACAACAGGGCAATTGTATATATTTAATTCTTTTAACTCTGAAGCAATATTTTCAAATATAACATTTTGGCTTCCAGATGTAAAATTTCCATATCCCCCACTATTTAAGATTATTAATACTACTAAAATACTCGAAGCTGAAAATAAAAATAATATTATATCTGATTTATAAATAAAAATTCTCTTGATATATGTTTTATTAATTTTTACAAGAGGAACTACTTTGTCAATTCCATAAGCAATTAAGAATGCAACAGCACTATAAAGGAAGTATGCATACCTTGACTGATCGAAAGAACTTTCATGCATTCCAAGAATTATAAATTCTACTATTGAAAGAAATAGAAATGAAAGTAAAATTAATAATGGTCTTTTAAATATTTTTTCCCTGAAAATCTCATATACTTTTTTCTTATTCTTATTACTTTTTTTATTTCTTTCTTTAAAATACCAATACAAAAGAAGTGCAAGTATTATAATTGCAGGTACAAAGAATATCATAACATAAAACAACGCAACTAGAGAAATTGCACTAGGAGCCGAACTCTCAAGCGAGACACTTATAGAAGAAAGATAACTATATATCGGATTTTTAAATACAATATAATTGAAAATAAGCCACGGCAATGTTACAATTACAAAACTTAGAAATCCCTTAAAAATATTTTTCCTGCCTTGAAGAAGCAAAATAATAGGTAAAAATATCAAACTCGTATACTTTGCAAGTCCTGCAAGTCCAATAAAAATTCCCGATTGCCATTTATTTTCACTTTCTAGCGAGAGCGCAATTATCATAAATATCAATGAAAGCATTCCCTCGCTATTTACTACAAATGTAAATATTAAAAGATAAGGCAACACAAATAGAGATCCTATCAAGAGATAATTAATTCCTAATTTTTTTGAGAAATACAAAGTAGCATAAAAAGAAGCATTATCATTATCATTAAATAAGCAACAGTAGAACTCTGCCCTAGAAAAGGGTAAAGAATCATAAAAAACGCAATACTTAAAGGTGCTCTATACGATTCAAAGTATATATTTTTTGTTTCTATTACTCCTAGATTCATGTATGTTCTATTAGTAGCTACCTCTTCTTTAACTACACTTAAAAAATTACTAGAATCTACAGATTTAGCGCTTAAGTAATGAGCTACAAAGTCCCAGTCAACTCCATTAACAAAGTATATTTTTAATAAAGCTATACTTAAAAGAAAAAATAAAAATACTACTAAAATAATTTTTTTATCCGTAATTAAACCACAATCTATTGAGTATCTAAATTAATTTAAATTCATACTCTCACAATAAGTTTTTATATGCTTTATGTATATATTAATCATGGTCAATGAAGAACTTGTAAAAGAGAATACAAAGCTGGTTGAAAAATTTGGAGCAAATTATGTTTCAAAACTTTCCGACATGCCAAATTTCTACACATTTAATAATGGACTTATGTATACCCATAGAGAGTTCGATCATTTTTACAAAGAGATTAAAAAAGGTTCAAAAAGTGCCATAGTTTCGGGATTCAATGCAAGTGCATCAATGCACATAGGTCATATGTCCGTTTTCGATACAAACTTGTTTTTTCAGAAAGAGTTTGGAATTAAGGTGTTTATTCCAATATCAGATGATGAAAGCTACATTTCTCTCAAGGTAAAAACACAGGAGGAAGCTCTTAAAAACTCAATAATCCTTGCAAAAATGATGCTTGCTTATGGTTTTGATTCAAAAAATACAAATATAATAATAGATCAGCTTTACACTAATATCTACAATCTTGCAATAAAGCTTTCTCGTGGTATAACCTTATCTGAAATACGCGCTGTTTATGGCCATACTCCTGACCAAAACGCTGGTCTTCATTTTTATCCTGCAGTTCAATCTGCACACATACTTCTTCCACAGGAGCACGGTATAAAAAATGTGCTTGTGCCTATCGGTCCTGATGAAGATGCTCATCTAAGAGTATGTAGAGATCTTGCAGATAAGTTTGGATATATAAAGCCTGCAGTTCTGCACACAGTTTTTCTTCCAGGATTAGACGGAAATAAGATGTCAAAGTCAAAGAACAATGCAGTTTTCCTAATGGATGCTGAAAAAGAAATAAAAAAGAAGATAATGTCTGCATTTAGTGGTGGCCAGTCAAGCATAGAAGAGCATAGAAAATTAGGAGGAAATCCAAACGTAGATATAGCTTACATATACTTAAAGAGTTATTTCCTAAAAGAAACCGAGTCTAAGGATCTTTATGATTCATACAGAAAAGGAAGGACTTTAAGCGGAGAGATAAAAACAATGCTTTTTGAAAAGATAATGGAAAGAATAACTGAGTTTCAAAAACGTTACGAGAGCATAACTGCGAAAGATCTCGACCGTGTGCTTATTAAAAACGAAGACGTAGACATAGAAAAAATATGCAATAAATTGAAGTTGTCTTAAGCATCAATGCAGTTATAACTTTTATTTTTAAACGGTATGAAGCCCTAGGAGAGTGCTCTTTTGTCGATAAAGAACCTGCCTATACCTAAAGAAATCAAATAATAAGCAAAGTTCTGTATCTTCTTTTTATTCTCTTCAGTTGTCTTGTAGTTATTTATGCATCCAAAAGCTTCCGCTACTACTTCATTCTCCACTACCATAGAAATCATCCATATACTAAACTACACAAATATGTAGCAAAGTATATAATATAATATTTAACCGATAAGTATTTAAACCCTTATATAAGGGTGGCGTTGCTAATAAAGCCCATTCTGCTAATAAATAGTAGAGTGTGCTAAAATATTCATGCAAAAATGATAATTATTTAGCAAAGCCTATAAGGGTTCCTTACTGTAAAAATAGAGCCCTGAGAGGGAATTGGACCCTCGACCTCTTGTTTTCCTGACAGGTTTAATGAAACTTCTTTTAAAAGTTTCTTACAAGACAAGCGCTCTACCACTGAGCTACCAGGGCGTTTTTAATATTATGCTGTTAAACGTATAAAAATATATCTGTAAAATTTTTAAAGTGGTTTTTATTTGATATACTAAATTTATTATGTATTATTGATTATTTTCTATTTATATAATCACATTACTTTATTCACTTTAATTTTTTACTTTATAATTTTTATTACTTATTTTATTTGCATTCACTCTAAATTTATCTGGCTTCTATCGACAGTGAACATTTGGTGTTTTTTAGGTCGAAGATTAGATAAAATATACTTAAATGCTTTTTCAGGGTCAGCTTCTGATCCATTAGTATAAACATCTACTGTTGCATAATCATACTCATTCCATGTATGCAATGCAATATGGCTTTCTTTTAATATTGCTATGACTGTTATGCCTCCTTTTTCACCTCCAAAGCTCAATGCTTTAATATCAACTAATGTCATTTTAGAGACACTTACTGAATCAATAACTATCTTTTTCAACAGATCTAAATTGTTTATAACTATTTTATCTATTTTATACAAATTACCAAATACATGTTTACCAATTATGCCATCTTCTTCAGCAACCTTAAAACCCTCAGCAAGTCTTACATTACCCAAAAGCTCTTTATTTATAGAGCTATTTTTAACCTCCTTTTTTTCTTGATTTTGATTGTTCTTTAATATACCCAAATAAACACCATACTGTTTAATTATTGCATAATATTTATTAAACTTTTAGTAAAATTACTACTTTTGTTATTTTAAAATTATTTCGCAAAGACCATAAAAATAAATTAAACTATCAGGAAAATTTATATTTTAAACTTATTATGTAAAGAACATCAAAAAACAAATTGTTTGAACTGTCTTTAGCATACTTAATCATTTTGGCTAATTGTATTTTATTCTTGTAGTTTTATAATATATTGAAGTAAATGAAAATTAATGAGCTTTCAGATAAGGTTCCAAAAGAGTTGGAAGAGTCTGCAAAGGAAAGAGGTATTTTAGAGCTAACTCCACCACAAGAAGAGGCTATCAAAAAGGGCATATTAGATGGAAAGGATATTCTTGTAGCATCTCCTACGGCTAGCGGCAAGACCTTTATAGCAGAGATAGCAATGCTAATCTCTGTTTTATGGAAAAGAAAGAAAGCAATATATATAGCACCTATGCGTGCGCTAGTAAGCGAGAAGTTCGAAGAGTTCAAGTTTGCATATCCTTATCTTAAGATAGCAATATCTA
>JBMFWW010000015.1:9969-16372 GCA_049964835.1 Candidatus Micrarchaeia archaeon
ACCTATGCGTGCGCTAGTAAGCGAGAAGTTCGAAGAGTTCAAGTTTGCATATCCTTATCTTAAGATAGCAATATCTATGGGTGATCTGGATTCAACTGATCAGTGGCTAGAAAAGTACGATATACTATTCATATCAACAGAAAAGCTAGATAGCTTAATAAGACACGGAATAAACTGGCTAGACGACTTAGGCGCCATAATAATAGATGAGCTACATATGCTAGGCGAGTTCGGCAGAGGTCCTACTTTAGAAATACTAATAACAAGGCTAAGAAAAACATGTAAAGGAGCTCAATTCATATACTTATCAGCTACAATAGGCAATGCAGCAGAGATGTCAAAGTGGTTAAATTGTAACTTAGTTTTTAGTACTTATCGTCCTATATCACTTCAAAAAGGCATATTAGTAAATGATAAGATAATCGCTGAAGATAAAAAATATGCACTAAAAGGGAGTAGTAAGATTCCCGAAATAAGATTAACTGAAGACACCATTAAGAATGGAAAGCAAATCCTTATTTTTTACTCATCAAAAAGAAATACTGAGGCAGGAGCAGAGAAACTTTCAAGTGTGGTTTCTAGTTTATTAGAGGAAAATGAAAAGGAGTATCTTAATGGGCTTTCAGAAAAGATTCTATCTGTTTTAGGAAAGCCTACTCCACAATGTGAAAAGTTATCATTATTGGTAAAATCAGGCGTTGCATTTCATCACAGTGGTCTTGTCAATTCTCAAAGATCTTTAATAGAAGACGCATTTAAACAGGGGTATCTAAAAGCTATCTGTTCAACAACAACCCTTGGAATAGGCGTAAATCTTCCTGCAAACACTGTCTTAATACGCGATATAACTAGATACTCTCAAGAAGGAGGATCCTCTAGGATTGGTATTAATGAGGTTACTCAACTAATGGGTAGGGCAGGAAGGCCAAAGTATGATACATACGGAAGAGCTTTGATAATAGCAAAGACAGAGTCTGAAGCTGCAGAACTTTATAAATGCTATATTGATGGAGAATTAGATGACATAGACTCTAATTTAGGTTATATGCCAGCACTACGTTCACATATACTTTCATTTATAGCAACTGACTTTTTAACAATCGATGAAAGTATAATTAGTTTTCTAAAAGATACTTTCTATGGTTTTATAGGTGCAGGCATATCAAATATTAAAACAATAACAAAGGATGTGTTATCTCAATTAGAGGAATGGAACTTCATAGAAAGAAAGGAAAGTAGATACGCTGCAACTAAACTCGGCAAAAGAGTAAGTGAGTTGTATTTGGATCCGGTATCGGCTAGATGGATAATTTTAACGCTTCCAAAAATAAAGGATGAAATAGCCTCGCTTTTCATGATATCTAATACAACAGAAATGAGGCCATACTCTAAGGTTGTAAGTGAGTCTGAGGATCTTCTTCCAAAGTACTTCGATATTTATGAAGAGTATGAGCTTTATGCTGATGAGTATTATGACATATATAAACCATTTAGCACGGCTCTAATGCTTAATGATTGGATTAATGAAGCGGGAGAAAGTGGAATAATGCTAAAGTACAAGGAAACACCCGGCTCCCTGTACACTAAGATAAATAATGCAGATTGGTTGATATACTCAAGCATTGAGCTATCAAGAATACTCCATATCGCTCCAGCTAGGCTAAATGAATTAAGAATTAGAATAAAGTACGGAATAAAGAAAGAGCTTCTAGATCTTACTCGACTAGAGCAGGTAGGTAGAATTAGAGCCAGATTAATGTATAACTCTGGAATAAAGAGCGTTGCTGATTTAAGAGAGGAATCATCAAAGATGAAAATAACCCAACTTTTTGGTCCTGAAATATCTAAAAAAATACTTTCGCAGGTAGAATAAGTATGTATTATCAGCTACATATATTTCCGAAAGACTTTAATAATTAATGTAATATCAACTATATTAAAAAAGGCGATAAGAATGGGATTATTTAATAAACTAGGAAATGCGATGGGCAGCAGCTCGTCAAAAGGCATAAACATAGAGGACTATATGAACTCTGCAGAAATGGAAGATGTAGATGTTCTTCATGAACCTGCTGATATGTACATAAAGCCTGTATCTGCAAGTACAGAAAATGATGCAGAATTGATACAGGAAGAGATATCAAA
Source organism: Candidatus Micrarchaeia archaeon (assembly GCA_049964835.1). Lineage (GTDB taxonomy): Archaea > Micrarchaeota > Micrarchaeia > Micrarchaeales > CABMGC01 > JAJZOD01. The sequence goes on from JBMFWW010000015.1 coordinate 12,115, forward strand.
GGGCAACATAATACTTCTTGACATTTCAGAGTTGAACAAGAGACCAACAACAAGGAGCAACATAATATCAAAGTTAAAATCTTATACTGATAAAATAAATGGAGATATAGGTCAAATAGACGAAAACAGAGTACTCATAACTCCTTCAAAAGTAAAGATCATAAAGAGAAAGAAATCAAGTAAGTAATCAAAAGTTTATTTTAATTATCTATTATTTTAGATATCTATTTTTATCTATTTTTTTCTGTTTAATTTTTTATTACATTAGTTTATTAATCAATATACTATTTTAGAAAATATTTCTTATATTATTTTAAACTGCACTCAAAGAAAAGCATCTATAAAATCATAAAAAAATAAAAAAGTCAAAAATTCTAACTTGCTATTGAATTTCTTCAACTGCAGCTGCAGCCTGCTCCTCAGTTAAGCCAGCGCAAACTTGGCAAACCTTCGCATGTTCCGCTGCTCTCTTTATCACTTCTTGTCTTTCCGGTGCGCTTGCTTCAAAGTTGCAAGCCTTTCCTAATTTCTTTGCTGATATCTTATATGTTGGCATTTTTTCACCGATATTTATATTATCACAAAACTTATATAAACATATGTAATAATTTCATATGATATTTATTCATTTTATTATTAGATAACTTTTAATAACTTAATGTATTAATTTATATAAGAAAAATTTGACGATGTTATGCCAGAAAAAAAGAAAACTATTAAACAAATAGATATATACGAGTTAATAAGCAGCAAGAGCAAAGTTAAAATATTATCCGCTATTTTAGATGGTCCGCTATCAGTAAATAAGATAGTTAATGCAACTAAAATAGAGCAAACAAATGTTTCTCATACGCTTAACTCGTTACTGGGGTTAAGGGTTGTTAATCAAAAAGTAGATGGAAAGACACATATTTATTCAATAAACAACGAGTTCAGACCTTATCTTAAAAAACTTTTAAATGATATACGTAAAAATGAGGATATGCTTAAAAAAATAGGCATCATAACAGCAATTACACTAATAAGTTTGCGTTTAATACCAACCGGAGATATATCTACCATAATAAACTCTTCATACTTTTTAATTCAAAGCAACTCCGCCCATCTATCCTCGATTTTTGCATAATTCTATTACTTTAAAGCAGAAATTATTGCGTGTATTTCGTGTCTATCTAATTGGGATTTGCGCAACATTTTTCTAAAAACCTTAACTACTGCTTCCTTATCTCTTATTTTTTTATTTTTTATTAATTCTCTAAGCGTTGAGAAAAGCATTTTTATTTCATCTTCTTGTGCATTTTCAAACTCTACCTGTTCATTCAAGAAAGAGTACTTTCTAAATTCATATAATAAGATAGCTACTGAATGAGATATATTTAGTATTGGATAATCATGGTTTGTATTTATGTGAACATGAATATCACATAATGCCAATTCTTCAGAATTAAGTCCAGTATCGTCTCTTCCTATAACCAAACCAACAGTCGTTTCATTTCTGTATTCTTTTTTTATTTTTTTAACAGCTTCCTCTGGAGTATAAAATCTTCCTAAACGTGGATTTTTTCTATGCACTCCTGTTGTCCCAATCAAGACATCGCAATCAGCCATCGCTTCTTCTAAGTTTTTGTAAATCTTTGCGTTTTTAATTAGTTCATTGGCATGTTTTGAATACATTATGGCCCTTTTTCCATTAATATTTGCTCTTGGCTTTACAAAATATAATCTATCAATTCCAAAGTTTTTTGCAGTTCTTGCAATATATCCTACATTTAATTGGTACTTTGGATCTACTATTATTAACTTTAATTTCATCTAATCACATTATTAATAAAGTCTAAAGCATTGCTCTTAAGATCCTTTTCATATCCGTAAAAAGAGTGTTTGGCGTTTTTTATTACTTTACCATAAAAATATGGAGAAGTAGTTTTTGATTTTAATATAGATATATATTTTGAAACTGGTCTGTCTTTATACTCTTCACTACTTCCGAAAACTGCAAATACTGGAACTTTTATTTTTGAAAATATCTCCATCTTATCATCATAATTAAATATTGAAGCTTCTATACTTTTATTGTTATACGCAGAGTTTAATCTCTGCGAAGTGAAAAGATTAAAATCAATTAATGGCAGGTTTTTCTTATCTTTTAAATTCTTCCTTATTTTTCTGGAAAATTTATTGAAGTTTTTTCCAAGCTCCTTTTTCATTATTGAATAATCATCAGCAGGAGCAAAGAGCATAACTGCAGATACTCTTTTATCTTTTTTCTTGTAAACATAATATGTTGCTTTTTGGCAGCCTGTGCTATGGCCTGAAAGTATTATTTTTTTAAAGCCCAAGTTTTCTAATACTCCTATTGCGCCTTCAATATCTTTTATGCAATCGGTAAAAATCTCAGCTCCAGTTCCTGCTAAAAAGCTTCTTGTACTATTTTCTTTTCGTGCAGTAGATATAACATCATGTCCTCTTGTATTTATAGAAAATACTGAAAATTTATCCTGCTTTGAAAGCTCAAAAGGTATACTATTCTTATAAAAATTACCGTTCATTCCATGCAAATAAATCAAGCAGGTTTTTTTATTTGTTCCTAATAAAATGCCCTCAAGTTTTACTTTATCAGAAGCGGTGAATTTAATTAATCTACAATTAAAAAATTCCATACAGATACTTATCTTAATACCTTTATAAGATTTTCCTATCTAATAATAATGATAAAATGAATGAGGAAGGAATGTTTAAAGAAAAAATAAACATTGTAAATATTCTTAGAACTCGTAGCTATACTAAAAGATCATTAAATGAACTTATAAAAAAGGCAAATCTAAATAAGGAGCTCTCGCACAATGATCTTAGCGGAATAAATTTATCAAATCTTAACTTATCTAAAATAGATTTTTCTTTCTCAAATCTTGGCGGTGTCAGTATTATAAAATCTAATCTAAATCACTCTAATTTCAGAAGTGTTAATCTCGGTGGATCTAATATTGGTTACTGCGAAGCTAAAAATGCAGATTTCGAGTGCGCAAATCTTTCTGGAATAAATATGCCATATGCAAAGGCTGATGGCGCAACCTTTCGCGGAGCCGCATTATCTGGAGCTTATATGGCTTATAATTCGTTGAGAAATACTGATTTTTCAGATGCATATTTATGGGGAGCCTTTCTACGTGGCTCTGATTTATCCCACTCAAATCTATCCGGTGCATACTTAAACGGAGCTGATATAAAAGGAGCAAATCTTTCTGATTCAAATCTAAAAAGTACATTATTACGAGGAGCCAATATCAAAAATGTAATAATTAAAAAATCAGATGCTAAGGATTTGGTTTTATCTTTAAATATAGTTAAAATTCAGGTTCTTAAAAAATTAAATATCGAAGAAATATCATTAATTCTAGAAAATAAGGGAGTAATAATAAAATAAGTAAAAAAGCAAAATAACCTATTTATTTTTTATAGTTTTTTCTTTTTTATTGCTATTATTTCCTAAAGTTCTAATTCTTTTAATTTTTCTCAAGGCAAGAAAGTACGATGGTATTGAAACTATAATTACAGTTATCATAACTAGTATAATCCCTATATTTATTGAATCTAGATTTGGTATGCCTATTCCTGTGCCTATACTAAAATTAGCAATATTTGGAAATGAAAGTAAGAATATTCCTCCTAATACAAATGCTATTCCTCCATAATAGAGCATGCTTCCTGATGTTTCTCTACCTATAAAAATTATCTCCTTTTCAGTGTACTTTCTCATACGCATCCATTTTCCTATTGCAGCTCCGAACAGAACCTGCATTATCATTGTTCCTATTCCAAAAAGAGCTCCAGGTATCCATGCTACATATGCATTTGGCATAAGTGGAGATATTACTGTATACAATATTATTGCAAATGCTCCAAATCCAAATCCTGCAACTAATCCATGTATTACTGTTAGCTTAAGAGGTATGGGTCTCGGTTCTTCAAGATTTTGCGTGTTAATATTATTGTGGCTGTGCACTGTATTTTCTTTATAAGTTTTACCTTCTGGATCTAAAATTTTATGAATAAAATGTGAAAATATATGTACGTGTTTGTAAAGACCTTTTTTCAATATATAAAAGCCAGATATGGCCATAACTGCTCCTACTATTAAGTATATTATACCATTTATTGAATTTACCCTTAAAAATGGAGCAAGGAACAGAAATGCAAGTTCTGACATAACTGCTCTTTGAAATGTAAATCCTAATGAAAAGAGTAAACCTGCTTTTGC
>JBMFWW010000016.1:0-13819 GCA_049964835.1 Candidatus Micrarchaeia archaeon
GGTTAAAGTAAGACCATGAGCATATATAGTTTCCTGTTCCGCCAGTTATGCTTGCATTTATGGTTGTATTTTGTCCAGCATCCATTGCAGGCCTTTGCACATTCAAGTTTACAGAAAGTGAACCTGCATAACTCAATCCTATCAATAAAGTTACAAATATCAAAACTGAAACAACACCGGATCTTCTAAAAACCATTATAACACCATTTTTGATTTAGGATTTAAGCTATAATAATACATATGTTAGCTTTATTTTATGTAGTATCCCGATTCAAACTACTAGGTTCTAATACTTAATCAAAGAGATTACGTCAATGTCGTTTAATCTTTCTCTTCCTTTGAGGAAGTTAAGTTCTATTACAAATATTGTAGTACTTACTACGCCACCTACCTTATTTACTAGCTTTGCAGCGGCTTCAATAGTGCCACCAGTAGCAAGAAGATCATCAACTATAACAACACGTGAGTTTTTTTCCATCGCATCGATGTGCATCTCTAAGGTTTCAAAGCCGTATTCTAGCTTATACTCCTCGCTTATTGTTTTATAAGGCAGCTTGCCCTTTTTCCTAATAGGTATGAAGCCCTTACCCATTTTATATGAAAGCGCAGCTCCAAATATAAACCCCCTAGACTCTATTCCAGCAAAGTAATCAAAATCAAGGTCTTTTAGTAAGAAAGTTAGCTCGTCAATACAAAGCTTAAAAAGGACAGGATCTTTTAATATAGGTGTGATGTCTTTAAAAAGTATTCCTGGTTTAGGATAATCTGGTATATCACGTATGCTATCTCTTATTTTTTTTATGCCAATAGAATCCATACAAAATGGTTAACAATATAAATATTTATATATTTACATATTAGTAATCATAAGGTCAGTTCTGTTATTAATTGATTGAGAAACGATTAAATGAAAATAAAGAATATTCCAAAAATAATCGCAATAATACCTGACGGAAATAGGCGCTGGGCTAAAAGTCATACATTTTCTATAATGAAAGGATACGATTTAGGAGTTAAAAAGTTTATAGACTTTAGCGAGTGGTGTGTTTCATACGGCATAAACAATATAGCAGTGTGGGCATTTTCAACAGAGAATTTCTCAAGGGATTCAAAAGAGATCAAAACATTATTTTCTATATACAAAAAGGTAGCAAACGACAAAAAGCTTATCTCAAGATTACACAAGAACAAAACAAGGCTTAAAATAATAGGCAATAAAAAATTGCTCCCAAGGGATCTTCTTACCGCACTAAATAAGGTGGAAAAGGAAACGTCAAAGTACAAAGATCGTGTAATAAATATGCTTATTGCTTATGGGGGAAAGGATGATATAATGCATGCTGTAAAGGAAGTAATTACAAAAGTATCTTCAGAGGTTAATAGTATAAAAAAGCTAAACGAAGAGATTTTTTCACGATACTTAATATCGAACTCAATTAGTGATATAGATTTAATAATAAGGACATCTGGAGAAGAAAGATTATCGGGATTTATGCCTTGGCAGACCTCTTATTCTGAGCTCTATTTTTCAAAGAAATTATGGCCTGACTTTACTAAAAAGGATTTGGAAGCGGCACTGCAGGAATACAACAAAAGGCAAAGAAGATTCGGAAGGTAACGTGTTCATATGCCTGATGAAAAAAGGGATGTAACCCATTTTACAAAATATTTTGGATTAACAGTACCTGGACAGGGAAAGCTTACTATATTCCTAATACTTCTAGGAGCCTTTTCAGGAATAATAGCTGAGCTAATATTAAATACGCCATTGGGCTTATTTTATGTGCTAGCTTCGGGCTTTAGCCTTGGCGTAACAGTAATAACATTTCCAGGAATACTAACAGCATTTCTTCTAAAAGCAATGAAAAGAAATCTTAAGCTAAAACATGCGTTAATAGCAGTAATAGTCATAACTATTACATACGCCGCATTTTTCATAATAACCATCTTTACATATAATTTAACACATAGCTACGCTATAGCATACATACCAATTCTCCTTAGTGATGCTGGCATATACGGATACTGGTTTATAATCAATAGAATCGTATTAAATCAAAAAAAGAGCAGTGTAATAACAGCAGCGATACAGCCAACGCTTAATGCCTTAATCTTCATACCCGTAAGCTACTCAATCTTTGCAGCTAAAGTAAGTTATCTAAATGTGCTCTTTAAACTATGGACAGGTATCATAGTATTTATGATATGCGGTTACATCGTTTTGTTCATAATGGACAGACCATCTAAAAAATTAGCAAGATTCAGCGGAGTAGATATGATGAGCTTCATGATAGGCCAGTGGCTATACGGTTCAAAAAACAATGCAATTTCATTTGATAAAATGGGCATAAAAAGAGATCTGCCGGTTTCTGTTCTTGCAATTAAAGGCACAAAAGGCTACAAAGCCATATTCATAAAGCCAAACATACATTATGGACCAATATACGGTCTGGGTGGAAGCATGGCAACAGAGTATCTTGGCAGCAGAATAGAACATACCTATAAAGCCACGCCATTCATAATGCATGGAGCTGTAAATATAGAAGACAATCCAATTAACTCCTCGGATATTGGTATAATATGGAAAGAGGTTCAAAATAAAATAGATTCAAATTCAAAGTCATCTGGTACTGTGGGAACATTACAGATCTCAAAAAGCAAGGTAGATGAGTGCAAAGCAATAGGTATTAAAATAGGATCTATGGTGATAATAGGCTTGACAAAAGCACCTTACGTAACTGAAGATATAGACAGCGATATAGGGCTATACTATGAAGCGCTACCTTCTAAATACGGCCTTGAATGCATACTTATAGATGCTCACAACTCACGTTTTGAATCGGCAAATGCTGATGAGCTAAAAGGAGTTTACAAAGGCAGCAAGTATGTTAAAAAGTACTCTATGGCCATAGATCAAATACTAAATAAACTCAATAAAAATAAAAACAAGAAACTAATTTTTGGTGCATCTCATATAAAACTAAAGAATTTTATAAAAAACAATGACATCGGCCCAGGATATATGAGTGTAGGTATATTTTCATCCAAAGTAGAGTCATTTTGTATGATATACTTAGATGCAAATAACATGGATCCTAAGTTAAGGTCAAAGCTTCTTTCCCACATATACAAAAAATATAAGCTAACCGCAGAACTCTTCACTACAGATACTCATGCAGTAAATACATTGGCATTTTCAGCAAGCAATGTCATAGGTAGATATACAAAGTACGAAGAGCTTGTTCCATATATAGATAAAGCAATTGAAAATGCAATATCATCTAAAGAAGAAGTAACTTACTTGTTTTACAAACTTTCATTAAAAAACTTCAAAGTATGGGGCAAGGGTTCAGAAGAGCTTATTATGAACACTACAAGACAAATAATAAAAAGAGGCAAAAAAATAGTTCCATTTATAGTTGTAGCATGTTTTGTAATAGCCGCTTGGAGCATATATCTCGTATGACTTTATTTTTTATTGTCTTACTAATTTCTGTATAAAAATAAGCATCGTTGTGCACAATAAATCTATAAAAAAGCACAATTTTATAAATATGCATACGTATCATATTATAATAAATATGAAAGGTCAATAAATGCAATATGAATTAATACTCTACGCAATTGCCTTCATACTTCTTATATACAAAATTATTTCAATAGAAGATATTAAAGAGATATCACTTTTTATACTATTTTTTACAATTGTATTTTTAATAGCAAATTATGAATTAATAGATCCTCTTAATCTGCTTTCTGGTTATATAATATTCAATGCGCTTATTTCATCCTATGGAACAAAGAAGCTTGAGTTTTTCACTCTTGCAGCGTTGCTTTTTATCTTTATAAATTATTTCAACGGTTTATTACTTATAACGACATCAATCTTTTTTGGAGGCATAAGTTCTTACAATATATATCCTAGAAAAAAACACAACATAAAGAAAACAACATATCAAAAAGAGTTAAGAAGAAACACCTTTACAATACTTTCTGGCTTTATACTTTTAGCTCTTGTATTGTTTTTACAATTAAATATTTTTCTAGTTGTAAGCGTAATATTTCTGGTAGGAATTCTTCTGTTAAATACCTCATTAATTTCAAAAAATAATATCGTATCAAGGTTTTTTCAAATTCTTGAGCGAGACAATTTCACATTAGGACATGGCGCAATATGGCTTGGATTAGGCACATGCTTTGCAGTATCATTTCTTAGCTATAACGTTGCACTATCTGCAATATGTTTTATTTTCATAGCAGACTGTGTATCTCCAATAATAGGAATGAAGTATGGAGGTATTAAATTATTCTACAACAAGAGAAAAAGCTATGCTGGAACAGCTTCATATTTTTTAACAGGATTAATTCTTTCGTACATTTTGATCGGAAATTACGCATTTTTAATAGCGGCGATAGCTGCAATAGTAGAAAGTCTTCCATTTTCACTTGATGACAACTTTGATGTTCCTTTTGCGATTTTTATATTATCCACATTAATTCCATTGTAACATCCTCCTACAGCTAAAGCATGCGGTTTTACGCCTACTTTGATAAAATTTCATTAAGTCATTATCATTTGCCTCTCCACTTTGTCAAGTATCCTGCAATTGCAAAATATACTAGCTCCCTATTACTAATATTAGTGCCATATACCAAAACATAGGACTAATACCAATTACACCTTGTTCTAGTACTGCAGCTGGAGTTGTTGGAAGTATCGATAAAATTAATAATATAGGTTTGGGAAGGTACGTGTAAGGAAAGAATGTCGGAGACATTACATTAAATAATAACTCTTCCTGAACTATTTATTGTGTTATATGGTACTTCAAGAACATATTTTCCTTGAGCACAGGTTATATTTGTACTATACGGGATTGCATTTTTTATAAAACTTATACTTCCATTACTATTTATCCATACCTGTTCTAGAGGTATTTTTGTATTCTCCATCCACATACATGCTTGTCGTGTAGAGTTAAAAACAAACAGCATGCCGTAAGCTCCATCAAAACTATTTCTGTACATCATTCCAGTAATTTGTTGGGTATAACTCTGGGCAATATATACGATTTTAGATGTGCCATTGCATCTGCTGCAATTTAATATAGCTATAGATGCACTTGAATAATAAAAGTTCAAAGGCAGTAAATTCAAATAATAAAGTAATAAGAAAGAAATTGGAATTAAAACAATTAAAATAATAAAAAGAAATAAGGATTTCTTTTTCAAGAAATCAACTATACTCTTCTTCCTCTTCTACCTCCAGGTCTTTTTGTAGAGTCTGTTGGCATTGGCGTTACATCTTCTATGCTTCCTATTTTGAAGCCGCTTCTTGCTAATGCCCTTACTACTGCCTGTGCTCCTTGTCCTGGAGTTTTAGAGTTGTGTCCACCAGGAGCCCTTATTTTTATATTAATATGCGTAACTCCTTTTTCTATAGCTATAGCAGCTACTTTATACGCAGCCTGTGTTGCAGCATAAGGCGAACCTTCTTCATGGTCCGTATCTACAACCATGCCTCCGCTTCCTACTGCAATAGTCTCTGCACCTGAAAGATCTGTGAGTGTTATTATTGTATTATTCTTAGATGAAAGAATGTGTGCAACGCCCCATCTTATGCCCTTTTGTTTAAACTTTTCTTGTGCTGCAGCCATATCACTTTCGTATGAAACATCTCTTTTCTTGCTTGTGTTTTGCTGTTCATTCTTTACTTGCTTTTTTGCTGCTGATTTTTTTTCTTTTGCCATCTAATCACTCATTTTTAACATCGGCTTCGGAGCCTTTGTCCGCTGCCTCATTTATAGCATCATTTGTTTTAGGAGGAAGTGTATCTAATGAAAACTTTTTGTAATAATTTATTGCATTCTCCTCATTTTTCTTGACAAGATAGCTAGGGGACTTTATCTTTCTTCCATTTATAGATATGAAGCCGTGCGTTATTAATTGCCTTGATTGTTTAATTGTTTTAGCTAAGCCTTTTTTATAAACTACCGTCTGCAACCTTCTATCTAACAAAGACTGTGGTTTTATTACTAGTATGTCGTCTGGTATTGCATTCTCACTAACAATATTATATGAAGCTAGCCTTGCTATTATCTCTTTACCTACCTTTTCTGTAGCATTTCCAGAAAGAACTTCACGTGCATTTCTTCTAACTCTTCTTATTTCACTTGCAGGCCTCCAAAGCTCTCCTAATTTTTTAAGACCATACTCTTTTTTTATCTTATGCTCTTCATCAATTCTCTCTTTATTCCACATTGAAGCTGGTCTTTCATATTTTTTCTTATTACGTTTAGGTGCTCCCATAATATCACTTCTTTTCCTCTTTCTTTGCAGGTGCGGTTGCAGGCTGCGCCGACTTCTTCATTACTCCTATTGCTGCGCCCTTTCTGCCGGTAGATCTTGTTCTCTGTCCTCTTACCTTATGTCCGTATTGGTGTCTTGAACCCAACCATGTTTGAAGTTTTATTCCATTATCTACATCGAATCTTGTTTTAACTATTAAATCAGTACCTACTACATGTATATTTTGTCCTATCTCCGAATCCTTATTTCTATTAAGCATGAATTTAGGAATATTATATTTAGAAGGTTCTTTTATTATCTCTTCAAGCTGGGCTAGCTGCTCATCGCTTAATGTACCTATAACTGTTTTAGGTTCAATGCCATACTTGTCTTTGTAAATCTTTGCCATAGCATTTGCCATATTGTAGCCAATGCCTTTTATCTGGGTAAGTCCTCTAGCAATGCTATAACTACCGTTGATGTCTCTTCCAGCCATTCTAATAATGCTGACCTCTACCTTTTCCTTTTGCTTAGGCTCTTTGCCTTTCTGGTCCTTTTGATCCATTCATGCACCGTTTAAATTGTAAATATGAAATAAAAACGCCAGGGCTGGGATTTTCATAACACCTTTCGATTTTTTCAAAAAGCTTTAATTTGAACCCAGATGGCTCGAGGAGCCATACGCTGACAGGTTCAATTTCCAGGCGTACGCGTTACCGGATTCTGCCACCCTGGCATTTTCCTATAATATACTCTAGCAAGATTTAAAGCTGTTATTACATATTGATTTGTTCATATTAATATTTAAAACTTGCTTTTATACTTACATATGGCAATAAAATACCAAACAAAGTTTTATTGATAAATTAATCCCCAAAAATTTTTGTATAGATGCATTTGTAAAAAATACAAAACAAATAGAAACATATATTAATCAATTTGTATAAATTTTACTTTTGTGTGATAAAATGGAACAAATTAAAAAATCTAGTGAAATGCAAGTATCAATAGAAGTAGCGGCAGCAATAGTCAAAAATCATGCGCCAACCCTAAAAAGTACTGGTGAACATACAAAAGACGAAAAGAAAGAAGATAAGAAGCACGAAATACATACTGATGAGTGGAAGGCCTTGGTAAGAAGAGACGCCTTGAAGCTAGCAAGAGGCAAAAAACTACCTAAACGATAATTATTTTTCTTTTCGCATAGCCGGAAAGGCTATGACCTCTTTTATTGAAACATTATTTGTTAATATCATCGACAATCTATCTATTGATATTCCTAATCCTGCTGTCGGTGGCATACCATACTCTATTGCTTCCAAGAACTCTTCATCAGATGGCGGAGCTTCATCGTCTCCTTTTTTCCTTTCTATTTCTTGTTCTTCGAACTTTTTTCTTTGCTCTATTGGGTCTGTTAATTCTGAGTAACAGTTTGCTTCTTCTCTGCCCGTAATATATAACTCAAATCTTTCGCTTAATTTTGGATTGCCTCTTTTATCCTTAGTCAATGGGCACATATATGCTGGAAAATCGACTACAAATGTGGGATTAAACAACTCAGGTTTTATATACTTATCAAAAAGTGCATCTGCAACATGCATGTTATTTTTTATGCTCACATCAAGTTTTTCTTTTTCTGCTATTTTAACTGATTCCTCATCATTCATTGTAGAAACATCAACGTCTATTTTCTTTTTTAATTCCTCAACCCAGTAAATTCTTTTGAATGGTGGCGTAAAATCAAGTTCTTTGCCTTGGTACTCTATTTTATAAGTATTAAAAAGCATCTTTACCATACCACTTAAAAGCTCCTCAACCATCTTCATGTAATCTTCATAGTCCTTATATGATTCATAACATTCTATTTGTGTAAATTCAGGATTATGTGTTGAGTCTATATCCTCATTTCTGAAATCTTTAGAAACTTCATAAACCTTATCAAAGCCCCCAATTATCAATCTTTTAAGATAAAGCTCATCTGAAATTCTCAAAAATCGTTGTTCTTCTAAGGCATTATGTTTTGTTATGAACGGCTTTGCATTAGCCCCACCATATACCTCTTGTAGTACAGGAGTTTCAAACTCTATATATCCTCTATTATCAAGAAAATCCCTCATGTACTTTAGTATTTTAGCTCTTGTCGTAAAGAACTCTTTAACTTTAGGATTACCTATTAAGTCCAAATGCCTTTTTCTATATCGTTGTTCAGTATCCTTTAACCCATGGAACTTTTCAGGAAGTGTTCTCAACGACTTCGCAAGCATCTCTATTTCTACAGCTTCAATACTTATCTCTCCACGTGATGTTTTTGTTACTTTTCCAGTAATTCCTAAAATATCTGCAACGTCCGATAACTCTATTATTTTAAGATACTTCTCATTTATCGAATCTTTTTTAACTACTATCTGTATCTTTCCCTTGCTGTCTAAAAGATCAATAAAGTATATACCTCCCATCTTTCTTATTCCTACTATTCTGCCTGCAACGCTAGTATTTTTTCCTTCAAGCTTTTCAAAATTATTTATTATATATGCAGAATCATTTTCTTTTTTATAAGAATAAGGATATGGATTAACATTAATCTCTAAGAGTTTTTTAAGCTTCTCAACCTTAAATCCATCTACCATTAAATCAGCTATATATAAGATTTTATTAAATTTAAAATTAATAAACCTTCTCTATGAAGGTTTTTAAAAACTATTCAATGCTTTGCTACTGTTAATCTAAACTATATGTCCTTAGTCTTCAGTATAATTAATTAGCTTAAACAGATCAGATTCAAAGCTGCTTATACTAATTGGCTGTTTGTTTTGAGGATATACTACTACCTCGACCATTTCGTTTCCGTATGGAGAAACAACACCTATTCCTCTTGCGCTATTCTGTGATACTTGTGTATTATTGATTAAAGTAACTGCATAATCATTGTTTAATGCTCCTGTTATTAATGTCAGATTCTGACCCAAGGATCTAAGTCCCGAATTTATATTTTCATAGCTAATACTTACATTCGAATCTGTATTAAAGACGCTATTTACTTGAATTATATTATAACCCTCTGAGCCAGTATAATTCTCTATTATTATTTGTGTATTTCCATTTGAAGTACCACTTTTATAAACTTTTGGAGCTGTTGTCCAATTACTACCAAACACTGTTGAAAGTTCCTGCGTAGTTAAGAATGTTGCATTTTTAGGAATTGATATACTGCCTAACTTACTCATTATTCCTTTTTGTAGTGATGTCAAAGCAGAGTTGTATTTAGTTAAATTTATTGAACTTTTGTTTGTATAAAGACTACTTTGTATACTATAATTATTGAAAGGACTAATCTCACCTAAAAGTTCTTCGCTCTCCCGTTTTGCGTTTAGTATATTTCCAAAAACTTCAGTATATGAAAGACCACCGTAAAATGAGCCATATGTTATATTGAAACCAGAGTTACTTAATGAAGATAAACCCCCATTATAAAAGTTTGCAGTATCACTTCCATTTTTAAAAATCATTGTACTTATTGTAAAGTTTTCATTATTATTTGTAAAGTTTCCTTCCATATCTTTTATTGCGCCTGTTGGCATAGTTCCTGATGTTGAGTTAAATCCATTCAAAAATCTCCATGAACCTCCAAAGTAATTATCTAGCGTTGTTGTGTTTATCAAGCTTTCAGTTGCGTTTGTTTTTATAGTCTGAGCGCCTGAAGCATTGCTTAATTTAGTGCTCGAGTTGCTTATCAATATTGGTGCATTTTCAAATCTTTCTGCCAAACTAATAAGTCCTGGAATAGCGTCAGTAGTTGTAGTATTTACCTTTTTACTATAAAAATTAATTCCTAATATATAATTCCCATACAAAGACTCTAATCCAAGAATACCGTTAGAAATTACGTGTGTTGAATGTCCATTGTCTAAAGCGCCATTTATTCCAGAAAGATTGCTAACTACTCTATTGTAAAATTGCGTAGCGTTCTCCTTATTCTTAAAGTAAAGATAACCAAATGTTAAGTTGTAACCACTGCCATTAGAAAAGTTAAAAGCAAATGAATAATTCACATTATATTTACTTTCTACGTTAGGTTGATTTATCTTTGAAGTGTTTAATAACTTCCAATTACCTCCGTAAATATTGTTTAAAAATAATGTTGAAACATTAGAAGGCGTTTGTAATGTGGCAGTAGCGTTTTCTAAAGAATTCATAACGTTTACAAACTTCGGCATAGACTGTGCTATATTAATATTATTATTTTTATAAACTGCAATTTCAAGAACATAGTTGTTGAATGGACTTACTACTATAGAAATGTTTTGATTATTTGTAGATGGGATCTGAAATCCAAAAATCGGGGAGTCACTATTTAATGTATAATTCAGAGTTATTATTTTAGGTATATTTCTAATATTAGTACTTTCTATATCATAAAATTCACTTGCATTAATAGTACTATTAAATGTTAACTTCGTAATTGAAAGTTGATAACCTGTAGTGTTGCTGTAATTGTATGTTATTCCTCTTTTTATGCCATTAGTTGGTATACTAATAAGAACATTTGAGTTCTGGAAGTTCCATGTTCCCCCAAAATATCTATCTAACAATGTCAGATTGTTTTGAATACCGATACTTGTTTGTTGTATTGTATTAGTTTGTGTAGTAATGCTTGTTAATGGGGTAGTTGTTGAAGTTAACGAGGTTGTTTTTTGTGAAGTATTCTGCGCATTGTTATTCTTTGATGTTTGAGTAGTACTTACTGGTGTTGAATTAACAACTACAGTTGTGGTACTTTTTATAGTTATCGTACCTAATGACTTACTTATATTTGAATTAGTGTTAGATTGAGCTCCAGAAGATACTCCTGTGCTATTTTTCAATTTAGATGAATTATTACTGTTATTATTAGTTATCAAAAATATGCTTTCTAAAACTAAAGCCACAACCAAAATTACTACTACTGCTTTAAGCAAAACATTTTTTTCCATACTATCAATATATCTTATAAGTTTTTAAACATTAATATTATATTTTAATTTACAAGAGTTTAAAAGAAGATGTAAACTCATCTATTTCTTTTCCTTTCCATGGCCCTACTCCTAATGTGGTTATAGTTCCTGGGGGCAATTGGGTATGTCCAGCATCAGCTACAAGTGCACAAGGTATGTCTTTATATTTAAATGCTTGAAATAGTTTTTTTAATACAGCATCGTTGTCTACTTTAAGAACTATCTTTTTTTCTCCGGTATCAAGCCATTCCTTAGCTATTTTTTTGTCCTTTTTTTCAGCCTCAAAATAAGCCATCAAAGATGCATGAGCAACCTGCGCAGCAGTTTTACCCTTGCCCATTACGATATCATTTCTTACTAATATTGCCTGTTTTATCTCTTCCATATATTAATCAATCCTTTCTAAGAAACTTCTTTATAGAGCCACTTAACTCTTCTATTTTTTTAACTTCTGACATTTCCTTTTTATCTAATTTTTTTCCAGGTTCTGCAATACTTCTCTCTATTGCTTCTAACATATCAATCCAATCTTCAGCATCGTCTTTTATTATATTTAATATACTTTGATCCTTTGATAGCAAATCAAGTGCAGAAATTAATTTTTTATTATCTTCTAAATTTTCACCAGAATCTAATCTTTTGGTTATATGTTCTTTTAGTTCTTTTATCTCTCCATAATTAACAGTTTTATTAATCTCAGTTACTTTTTCCATGCTTCTAGCAAAACTTTTTATTGAGTCGTAAAATCTTTTTATTAAATCATTCAAAGAAAGTTTTTCAAAGTTCAATTAATCCCCTACCTTCTATACTTTTTAAGTTCTGATCTTTTCATTAATACATTTGTACCTATTCCTACCCCTAATGCGGCTACGCCTAGTGCAAACGGTATAAAACTACTGCTATCAATATTCTTTAAAGAATTGTTAAAAGCACCGTTTAAAAAAGCATTATATGTTGCACAACCTTCCAAAGCCATATACGTTGCAGTTGAAAGTATACTTATATTTGACAATCTCTCAATTTTTTTATTTTGAGTACTTATCCCTTCATAAAATCTTTTTACTGAAGAGTCTAGAACCTTTTTTGCAATAGGTATAGAAAAAAGAGCAACAGAAACCGCATCTAAATATGTAAACTTTGTGAAGTCTTTATCCTTTGATTTTATTATAATATCCATAGTTGTGGATAAAACTCCAAAAGATATAGCAACATTATTGCATAAAAAGTTTGCAACGTTGTTAATTTTATCCTCACTCTCTATATCTTTTTTTTCTTGACTTCCTACAAAATTGTTCCTGTTATTATTTCTGTTAAATTTCATTTACTCAGTTTATTTAGATAATTATCAATATAAATATCTATATTATTTGCTATTATAAACTATACTATATATAATTATATAAAAGGCATAAGCAACACGTTAATTTTTTAAAGAATAAGGGATTTTAGTGGAATTAAACAAGTACCAAACAAGGGATTACATATCAAAATTAATTGCGGAGTACTATTCAAAATCAGATAATTTTTATCCTGATAAAATACCAGAAAGAGAGTTTGGAGCAGGGGATTTTGATACAAAGATAAGAATAAGACATCTTTCCTTTATAAATAAAAATGATTTCAAAGAGTACTTAATTAAAAAGGCACCACCATTTATTTCCTGTTCAACCGCTTTTTATAAACATCCCTCTTTTAGACCAATGGAAAATAAAGAATGGCTTGGTTCTGAGCTAGTGTTTGATCTTGACGCTACAGATATGAATTTGGAATGCCAGAAAAAACATTCTACCTCTTGGGTGTGTGATATATGCTTAGATTCTGTAAAGTCAGAAACATTAAAGCTAATAGAGGAATTTTTAATACCTGATTTTGGCTTTTCAAAAAATGAAATAGAAGTAAACTTCAGCGGCAACCGAGGTTATCATGTTCATATTAAAAAAGAAAGTGTATACTCTCTAGACGCAAATGCTAGAAAGCAGATAAGTGATTATATAACTGGAAACGGAATAAACTTTGATAGCTTTTTTGTGATGGAAGAGCTACGTAAAGGAACAGGAAGAAGCAGTAAAAAATTAAAAGGACCGAAGAGTAGCGATGGTGGCTGGTCTGGAAAGATAGCAAAAAACTTCATAAAGCAATTAGAAGCGGGTCCAGAAAGCTTAATCAAGCTAGGTCTTGAAAGTACTCTAGCAAAGAATCTTTATAAGAAAAAATCATTAATAGAATTAGGCATAAACAATGGCAATTGGGATATGGTTTATATTAAAAATAAGAAAGAGTTCTGGGAAGATATTTTAAAAACACAGTCTATATATCAAAGTGATAAGATAGATCAAAATGTTACTAACGATCCTTCACATATGGTGCGTTTACCTAACACCATACATGGAGAGACTGGTTTGATATCAAAAAAAATATCGGTTAGCGATCTTAATCTATTTGATCCGATGTCTGATACCATAGCTTTCGATACTAAAACTATAGAAGTAATAGCAAACACGAATCAAGAATTAGTTATGAATAAACAAACACTTGCGATA
>JBMFWW010000017.1:0-12786 GCA_049964835.1 Candidatus Micrarchaeia archaeon
CTGAGAGATTTGCGCCTGAGAGATTTGCATCTGTTAGGTCTGCACCTGAGAGGTTTGCGTTTGAAAGATTAAACTCTGCAAAATTTCTTTCGCCTGCTTTGTATAATTCTATTATTTCTTTCCTTCTGTATACCTTTTCCTTAACAACTTCTGTTCTCAATACGGACTTTAATTCTGTAGACTGTTTTCTTGTTTCAATTTTTTTTCTGCCTTTGCTAGACCAACAGCTACATGAGATTTTGCTGCAGATTTATAAAGAGATAACTTTATTTTTTGTGAATAATTATTTGCTTCTTCCGATCTTCCTGAATTTACAAGATTAAAGGTTACATGTAACTGTGCTATTGATCGATTAACAACACTTTTTATCATGTCTGCTGAAGTCATCGCCTCATCTAACCTTCCTTCTTTTGCTAACTGAATATATTGTAAATTATCGAAATTACTACTGGCTATTTTTTCCCTTTTTCCATTATCCCTTAAGAAACTCTTTATATTAATATTGGATTTTTCTTGCACTGCATTCTGAACTAAATTTGGCATAATAACATCAAAGAGTAAGGTATGTATTTTTTAGATATATATATATACTTAATCTAATTTCTTTTTTTTGTAGTATTTATTGAACTTTTTATTAATTTTTCTATTTTGCCCTTATTAATGAATATATTTTTATACAATTTTTCATTAAAAATATCGCTAAGATTTGCCCAACGATATTTACTGTTCTCAATACTTAATTTTATTAGAGTTGTATTTGAAAAGAATATGAAAAGATAATTATACCAACATTTTTTACTTCTTGATTCGAAGATTAAAATTTTTATTGGTTTTTTTAAAAGAATAAGGGTGTCTTTTTTTAATCCTGTTTCTTCTTTAATTTCACGATATGCTGCATCGATGTATTTTTCATTTTTCTTTTTACCACCAAAAAGAAAAGACCACAATCCGGGATTTTGTATTACTGGAATGTTTCTTCTCTTTAATAATAAAATTTTTTTGTTTTTATTATTTATAATTATTGCTGCTATTCCGGGATAATTTTTTAATTTAAAGTTTCTAATATTTAGTTTATCCATTAAATCTATATCTCATTTAATTTAGTTATTAGACAACATTAATATCTAAATAATAAGTATGTTGATTTTGATATCAAAATTCTAATATCAAAAATATAATTCTTTGATAAGATAAAAAATTAAATCTAATTTTAAAAAGGCATTGAAATAATAAGAATAAGAATGTTTGTTTAGCCGCAAAAACAATTAAGATCTCAAAATAATTTCTTAAAAAGTAAATTTTTAAATCCTTAAACAATTGTTAGATCAAGTATGTTTTATTTTTAATAAAACGGCCTTAAGAAAAAGCTATGAAAGCTGTACTTAAATTCTGTTAAACGTTAATCCTTATTCACTAGTATTATGTACTAACTATTATTTATAATAGTAGTAAAGTAGTAAACAAACAAAAATTTAGGAACTTGACCTTTACATTCATTCACCTCGTCAATTTCAAAAATTACCCTTAATAACTAATAAGATAACCGAGAATGCAAGAAAACACATAAATTTTCACTTTTTTTATTCCAATAACTCTATTGTTTCTGAGACCAAATTTTTCTTTTAATCTTGAGAAAAAGCGTTCTACAGCCCATCGCTTTCCATAATCTTTGTCTTTTGGTATTGAAGATTTAAACTTTCTTCTTCCGTTTGATGCAATTACTGAAATTATATTATTTTCTTTCAGTTCATCTTTTATCCGTGCAGCATCCATTGCTGAATCTGCAAGATATTTTGATTCAAATCCAAACGTGAACCGCTGTTTTGCATGCATAAAAAGAGGTCTAAAAAATTTTGAGTCATGAACAGAAAAAAAGAAGAAGAGAAAAAAGAAGAAGGTTAAAAAAAGCTTAAAAGATTGTTGAGCTTAATTTTAATTAGATTCAATAAAATAGAAATTTTGATTTCTGCGATATTAAAACAGTCAGTAAGTTGATGTAGGTTTATTAGACAAATAACTAACTAGGGTATATGTATATTAATATTCTTAATTAAAAGTTTTATTTGATTTATATGGCAGGTATTATAGGTTACGGAGTTCACATACCACGCTATAGGATAAAGGTAGAAGAGATAGCTAAAGTATGGAATGAGGATTCTGAAAGCATTAAGAAAGGCTTAAACATAACGGAAAAAAGTGTTCCATCTATAGATGAGGATGCAGCAACAATAGCTGTTGAGGCTGCAAGAAGGGCAATAAAACATAGTGGCATACATTCAAAGGAACTAGGTGCCATATATGTTGGTTCGGAGTCGCATCCATACGCAGTAAAACCTACCTCAACAATAGTTTCCCAAGCAATAAGCGCAGGAAATAAATTAACAGCGGCAGATTTAGAGTTTGCATGTAAGGCAGGCACTGCAGGAATACAGATGTGTTCAGGTCTTGTAGATAGTAAGATGATAAATTATGGTATGGCAATAGGAAGTGATACTTCGCAAGGAAGACCGGGAGACGCATTAGAGTATACTGCAAGCGCAGGAGGTGCAGCGTTCATAATAGGAAATAAAAAAGAGGAGTATGTAGCAGAGATACTTAAAACAACAAGTTATACCTCTGATACACCAGATTTTTGGAGAAGAGAGGGTGCATCATTTCCGTCTCATGGTGGTAGATTTACAGGAGAACCTGCATACTTTAAGCATATAACAAGCGCTACTAAACAGTTATTTGAGATTACAGGTTTTAAACCATCTGACTTTACTTACGCGGTTTTTCATCAGCCAAATGGTAAGTTTCCGATAAATGTTTCAAAGATACTTGGATTCGAAGAGAAACAAATTAAAGATGGATTGTTAACACCGATGATAGGAAATACTTATTCTGGAGCTTCGATGTTAGGTCTCGCTGCAGTTCTTGATGTTGCAAAACCAGGTGAAAAAATACTTTTAACAAGTTTCGGATCTGGTGCAGGCAGCGATTCTTTTGCAATAGAAGTAAATGATAAAATACTTGAAAAAAGAGTTAGAAGTGAACTCGTAAGGAGTATAATTAATGATAGAAAAATTTACATTAATTACTCAATATACCTTAAGAATAGAGGAGGAATTAAAAAAGGGTGAGTGTTTGAGAGATGTAGCAATAATAGGAGTAGGATTAACAAGATTTGGAGAACGCTGGGAGCACGGAATGCGTGAGCTCATGGCAGAGGCAGGAATAAAAGCAATAACCGATGCAAATATAAGTAGCAAGGATGTTGAGATAGTTTATGGAAGTACTATGGCATCTGGCAGATTTGTAGGACAAGAGCATATGGCAGCATTACTATCAGATCAATTAGGATTAAAAAATATACCAGCAGTAAGAATTGAAAATGCATGCGCAAGTGGGGGCAGTGCTTTAAGACAGGGTTATATGGCAGTAGCTAGTGGTATGCATGATATAGTAGTTGTTGGTGGCGTAGAAAAAATGACAGATGTAACTACATCAGAAGCCACTACAGCATTAGGTGGAGCTGGAGATCAAGAATGGGAGCTAAGCCAAGGAATAACCTTTCCAGGATTATACGCACTTATGGCTAAAAGACATATGCATGAGTATGGTACTACTGAAGAGCAACTAGCAAGCGTAGCAGTTAAGAATCATGAAAATGCCTCTAAGAATGAGTATGCTCAATTTAGAAAGCCAATATCAATAGAAGATGTACTAAGATCTAAGATAGTAGCTGAACCACTTAAAGTGTTTGACTGCTCGCCAATATCTGATGGGGCAGCAGTTGTGATACTTGCGCCATTAGATATAGCTAAAAAGTACAACGACACTCCAATAAAGATACTGGCTAGTTCGCAGGCTAGCGACACGCTAGGCTTATCCGAAAGAGAGTCGCTAACTGAGCTCAAAGCGACGAAGATTGCGGCTAGCAATGCGTACAAAACAGCAAAGCTTACCCCAAAAGACATAAATGTTGTTGAGGTACATGACTGTTTCACAATAGCGGAGATACTAGCTATGGAGGATCTGGGCTTCTACGAAAAGGGCAAGGCAGCATCTGCCATATATAATGGAGAAACAAAACTTAATTCTAAGCTTTCAGTAAATACGAGTGGAGGTCTTAAAGGCTGTGGACATCCCGTAGGTGCAACAGGAATAAAGCAGGCTGTTGAGATAACCATGCAGTTAAGAGGTGAAGCAAAGGATAGACAGGTTACAAATGCTGAGATAGGAATGACCCATAATGTTGGAGGAAGTGGAGCTACAGCTGTAGTCCACATAATGAAACGTATAAATTAGTGATAAAATGGAAAAAGCATCTGCAAGCGCATGGAGAAAGTTCAATTCTAGATATAATCTTGTTGGAACGCTTTGCAAAAATTGCAACGCAAAGTACTTTCCGCCAAGGATAATCTGCAAGAATTGCGGAAGAAATACAAAAATGGAGGATATCAAGTTTTCAGGCAACGGCGAAATCTTTTCATTTACAAAGATACATGTACCTGCTGAAGCATTCAAGGAAAATGCGCCTTATGTTGTAGGAGTAATAAAACTTGAAGAAGGCCCTATGGTAGAAGGCCATATTGTTGAGAGTGGCAATGAACCGAAGATAGGAGCAAAAGTAAAACAGGTATTTAGAAAGATGTATCAAGATGGAGAAGAAGGTCTTATCACATACCATTTCAAATTTGAAATGATCTAATTTTTTGATCTTTCCTTCCGAGTTTTTCCTTTTTTATTTTTTAAAATATTTTTATTTAATTTATTTAAATTGTATTTAAACTATTTGCGTTTTAGTCTCTTACTCTTTTTTCTTTTTGTATTAACTTTTTGAAAAAAGGGCAGCAACTATTCCATATAGTACAGAAACATTACCTGAATCTATTAGAGATATTTCCAAATTTTTAAGATACTCTTCTGCTGCTTTAAATGATTCTGCAAATAATTTTAACATTGCAATTGAAATTATTGCTTCTGGCATTATTATCTTTTTATCGTTTGATACATAAAATATGCCTTCTTTTGTTTTTGGAATTCGTGATGAAAGTAACTGCAATGTTTTTTTCCCTTTTTCTACGTTACCAAGCATAGAATCTGCTACACCTTTCATTGAATTCATAAAGGTTTGTATAACTAACTGATCGTTTGTACTGGTATAAAGTCCATCCTTTTTAGTATAGCCCTTTAGAGCTAATAATCTCTCAGATTCTTTCTTGTTATTTTTTAAATTTTCGAGAATAGCTACAGTAACATCCGATACAGAATTTTTAACATCTTTATTTAAACTTAATGGATAAGTACCACCCTCCATTTTGATTTCATGGATTAAATTTAAAACTCTAGTTGAATTTTTACTATCAGAACACAATTCAGATAAAACTCCTATTAATGCATTTGAATAGATATAAGAATCATCTTGTCCGTTTAGTCTATAGAGACCATATTTATCGAGATAAAAGTTTTTTTCTAATGATTTATAAATTTTTAATGATGCGTCTTTATAGTATTTTTTCTTTGCAATAACACTAAAATTTGATATTGATTTTTCTTCATCAATACTCTGTCTTAAAGATTTAGTAAGAAGTTCATCTTTTGTTTCTACATCTTTATTTGAACCAACAACTTTAACTGGCATAATTTTCATTTCCATTTAACCCACCATTTTTACCAATTCCCCATTAGTATTGGAACGGAAAATAATTTATAACTATTTATTATATTTAGATTTAGTTTATTTTTGATTTCTTTTTGCCAGATTTAGTTGCATTTAATTTTTTAAATGGATTCTCCATTCCTTTAAAAACTATTATTGCTGCTTTTTTCTTTTTAACTTCCATAATAAGTTATGCGAATATATAGTATTTAAAACTAATGCTTACGCTTTAATATTAAGATAGTGAAGAAGAAGGTTTTCATTTAGAATTGCTGCGCTTCTTACCCCTACATCTGCATCGTTAAATAAGGCAATTATATCTTGAGATTTTAATAGAAAATTAGCTCCAGGTCTCGAAGCTATTGCGGCTCTTACATAAGTATAACCACTTTTTGCATATGCTTCCGCCTCAACATCAGTTATAATAATTCCATTATTTTTAATTATGCCACAAAAAATTTCTTCTGTTTGCCTTGTTATATTTTTACCTTTTGTAAACTCATCTATATATTTATCAATATTCTTAGAGCTCAATTTGTTTACAGTTTCTTCCATTGATAGTAATTTTTCTAAGCCTCCAACTTTATCTGATAAAGTATTTTTAGTTTCTATTATGGTTTTAAGATCTTTTTTATTTAATCTCTTAATAACTTCGGGATTTTTATCAAGAACCTCTAGAGATTCGTAATTTAGAAGAAATCCTGCAACCTTATTGCTACCTGCATACTTGACAAGTTCTGGATTTAAAAACGCTGTCCTTATTATAAGTTCTTTTGCTTTCCAAGTAGATGTATTTGCGGTTTTTGCTCCGAAAAATCTAAGTAACTCGACATCTACAAGCCTCTTCTTGGTTTTTTCGCTAACATCAGTTGACGAAAATAGACCTTCGTTTCCTGCTAGACTCAAAAGTACGGTATTTGATGCATTCCTAAAAATATACTCTGTATTGTTCTTGTTTGGATTTAGGTATTTATCACCAAGTACTGCCAATGATGTATTTTTTGATAATCCATCTATGTTAATTTTGTTGCTTGCTACTAGTGCCTTTATTTCCTCTGGAGATACTAATCTTATTAACACGTTATTAGCTGCAACTACCACCTCACTACCTTTTTTCTTAAGTAGTTCGAGTACATCATTTTTATCTAGATTTAAGCATGCAGATGGATTTCTAGATATCGCATCTTCAAGAATTGGAACTGCGAGCATTTCATGAAGCTTCTTGCTTTCTATATCTTTCCAAAATGCATTTGTTCTTGTAGCACAATCTATAACGACTTTAGCCATAGAACTAAGCATTTTATTATTAGTAGTTAATGAACCTGAATGCACTAAATCATGTAATTTTTTACCCTCTTTTAGCATCAATTCAATTGCCGCTTCATTTCCTGCTAGACCCTCTAATGCAGCAACTGTATTCTTTCCACCTATAGATAATTTTTTATCAGATACCGCTCTAGAAAGTACAGAAAACAGTTTATCTGCTGCTAATGATTTTATAAGATCAAGACTTTTCCTTTCTTTCTTTTTTGAGTGCTCGTACTCATGTTCTCCGATCTTTTCTATTATTGCTGGATTTGAATATAGGTTCTTAATAACCTCTCTTGAAAGTTCTACACTGTTTACCATTCCAGTATTTAATATCTTAATTAAATCTTCCGCGTATATATTGTTTATAGCTTTACTTGAAGCTGTTGCCTCTTTTATTCTTTTATTACTTGACATTAAAAGAAGTAACGCATTTTCACCTGTTATTGCTGATGCGATAACATCGTTATTTAAAAAATTTGATATTGCAATATCTCTAATAGGATTACTCTTGCCTTTAATTATCTCATTTATTCCGTCCTTTTGCCGATCGTTTAAAACTATAGGCGCAGGGGGTGGCGTTTCCTCATCTTTTGACTTTCTATGTATATCGTATAAACCAATAATGCCAGTGGTATTGTATGATTGGTCTCCGGTTAGAAATTTGTCTACGTCAAGATTTATTTCCTTTAATTTTTTAGCAACCTCGGTCGGTAAAACAGATACAAAATTTTCTGCGCCGTTTGAGTTTTCTAGAGCGTGGTGTAGATGTCTATGTAATTTTTCTGTTTTTCCATTAATTGTAACATCAGTTTGCTTTATATCAACATAATTTACCTTTAAGTTATGTGCTCCTGCTGCTGCTTCTACTGCTTTATTCGCTTCACCTTGGATTTTATCCAATGATTTAATATCATCAGGTGAAAGACTCTCTGATATTACTGCAATCTTCGCATGCATATGTAAATTTAATTCATTTATTTTGTTTGCTACGACGTCGTCTTTGTTTTTAGAATAAGAGTTACATAAATTTATTATCATTATCTTTTCTTTTTCCAATTCCATAGCTACATTTTTAGGTATTTGAGCTGACCTTTGTGGAACAGGATTTGTATTAGCCACTTTTGTAGGCATCTGATCAATATTTATTTACTAAAAAATAGATATTTATACTTTTAGATTTACAAAAAATTAAATTCTTTATTTGAATTTACAGGTAATTGATGTTAAGATGAATTTTACAAGAAGATTGAAAGGAGTACTGAGGCTTACTAGAATAGAGCATAGCATTATGCTTGTGGTTGCGGTGTTAGCTGGTGAGTTACTTACTTTAGGGAAGTTGCCTAGCATATTAATACTAGCGTTTAGTTTGATTACACCAATATTCATAAGTATGGCTTCTTTTGCAATAAACGATTATTTTGATGTTGAAGTAGATAAATTAAATAAGAAAAAAAGACCATTAGTTACTGGAGAAATTACAAAAAATGAAGCCATTTATATAACGATAATATGCTTATTTATAGGAGTTTTTACTAGCTTATTCATAAATATTTATGCGTTTTTAATTGCTGTTATATTTGGAGCTTTAGCTATGCTTTATAGCTATAAATTAAAGGAACTGCCCATTCTAGGTAATTTATACATAGCATTTTCTATGGCTATACCATTTATTTATGGTGACTTTGTAGTAAAAAACACTCTTGTGTTAAGTATATATATAGTAAGTATAATGATATTTTTAAGTGGAGTAGCAAGAGAGATACATGGAACAATAAGAGATTACGAAGGTGATAGAAAGAGAAATGTTGTCTCGTTACCACATTTAATAGGTATAAAGCCATCAGCAGTTATTGCAGCAATATTATACCTAATTGCAGTTTTGATAAGCGCATATCTTTTCTTAAATCTAAATCAGTTTCAAAATTTTGCTTACCTGTTTTTAATAGCAATAACTGACATAATTCTAATTTACGTATCGGTAGGATATATAATAAAAAAGAGTAAGAAGTTTTATGATTTTTCTAGAAATATCTCACTTGTTGCAATGTCAATTGCGTTAGTAGCAATATTTATTACCGCTATTATGTAACTTAGTTTTCCTTGAAGTTTCAAACCTAAATTTGTAAAAGTATTTATATTAATTTATAGGATAATTTAAATATGACATTAAAAAATATTATTGAAACGTTGAAGAGTATATATTCAAGACCATTTTATATAATTTTAAATATTATTTTTGCATTTGTATACTACCTTATTTTTACATTTCTTGTAGAATATCAAAACTATGGAATTCTTCTTATAGAAAGTCCTGTTTATTTGTTATACTTATTAATAATGCTTTCATCTATTCTTCTAACTATATCGATTTATTCAATAAGAAATACTAAAAAGAACATCGCTAAAGTATCCGGAACAACTGTTAGTGCTATTGCCGTTTTGTTTGGAGGTGTGGTGGGGGGTTGTGGTTGCGCGGCTCCTATAATATATGGAATTTCTGTTTTAGGATTAGGACTTGGAACTACAAGCACTGTTGCTTACTATTTAAATAGTTATATTATAGAAATATTTATTTTTATAATACTTTTAACTTTGTTTATGATACTCTACTACTTGAATAAGTTATCTTCAAAAAACTGCGTAGTTAGAAGACAAGGAAAGAAAACACAAAAGTAATTAATAAGTAGGATGTTTTTCTACTATCCCTTCTTTATGATTAAGGTATAATGCTGCAGTGAAAAAAACAGAAGACAATCTATTTGCATAACTTGTTAGAGATTTGTCAAGATTATATTGCAAACTTGCGCGAACTATGCTTCTTTCCATTCTTCTAGCTATCGATCTTGCTACATGCATATGCACAGCTCCAGAACATCCATTAGGTATAACAAACTCTTTTAATGGAGGTATTTCTCTACCTAGCTTTTCTATAAACGCTTCAATTAACTTTAATTTTGAGTCTTGGAGATCCGCCTTTTCTATTCTTCCATCACTTAAAGAAGCAAGATTAGCCCCAATAACAAAAAGATCATTTTGTATTGTCGATATAGCTTCTTTGATGTAAGGATCTGTAGTATTTATGTAAACTACACCTAAATAACTGTTTAATTCGTCAACGGTGCCTATTGCTTCTATTATAGAGTCAGATTTGGATAAACGCTTATCTGAAAGTATACCAGTCTTACCTTCATCTCCAGTTCCTGTATAAAATTCAGACATAAAATCAATAATTAATACTCAGGTAAATAATTTAGAACTTTTGAGTGACAGTGTGCTACTTATAACTATCATATAGTTTCTATTTACTTGATAAATGAAAAAAATTATGAAACTACTTGATGTTTATAGTAAAGGCCCGCTTACTATTGTATTTGATGTATTTGCTTACTTATGTGGTTGAAATCAATCACATTTGGTATAACCACAGGATTGACAAGTATAACAACCGTTTTCGTGAACTACTGCTTTTTCGCTACATTTTATACACATCTCCATCTCTATCTCTTTACTATCATCTTTTCCTTTGCTCTTTGATGATGTTTGCTCAGCTATAACTGTTTTTTGTACACCTAAAGGTTCTGCAAACATTGGCTTTGATATTCCAGACATTATTTCAAGAGCCTTTGCTATAGCGTCGGGTATACTGTATAACTTCATGCCATGATCCCAAGATATAGATGAGTTTGCCTTTATGCCTTTAAGACTTGAGATTGCTTCTTGTAGATTTCCACCAACTTGAAGATACTTGCTTATAAGTCGTCCGATGGCTTCACAGTAACTCTTTTCATCGCTTCCTGTCTTCCCAAGATTAATGAATACTTCTCTAACTTCATTCTCATCAAAATTTGCAGTAACATAAAGTGGTCCTTGAGGCAATGACATCTTTAGTGTATGCCCAGAGACCATACGTGGCCTTTCCCATGTTGTAGGGTACGTAGTAATAGATTCATCTTTTACCGTTGTCTCTTCTTTTTTATTTGATGACTCCTTCTTGTTAGCTTCTTCGTTTGTTATAAGAATACCCTCTCTTGATCCTTCTCTGTATACAGTTATACCTTTGCATCCTGCCTTCCAAGCTTGCATGTATATCATTCCAACCTGCTCTGCAGTTGTTTCCCTAGGGAGATTGACTGTTGAGGATATTGCGCTGTCTATGTGCTTTTGTATTACGCCTTGCATCTTTACTCTGAATTCCGCCTCTATTTTATGTGCTGGTACAAAAAAATCTGGAAGATCCTTCTCATCAACTATGTTGTTCATCTGCATGTATCTATTTGCCAAAGGATGATAAACCTTAAAGGTTCCTTGGCTTAATGATTCTGATCTTCTTGTATAACTAAATGCAAATACTGGCTCAATGCCGCTAGAGGTACCTGATAGTACTGAACCACTTCCTACAGGAGGAACGGTAAGAATTGCTACATTCCTAAGTCCAAACTTTGCTATCTTTTCTCTTAGCTCCGGAGATAGCGTCTTTATGAAGTTCATAGACAGATGCTTTTCTTTATCAAAAAGAGGGAATGAGCCTTTCTCCTTTGCTATCTCTATACTTTCATCATATGCTATAGTCTTTAGCTTGTTGAATAGATCGTCAACAAATGCCAATGCTCTTTCTGTGTGGTAGGTTATTCCTAGCTTTATTAGCATATCACCTAAGGCGGTAACTCCAACACCAATTCTTCTACTGTTTCTTGCGGCTAAGTTTTGTGCTTCTAATGGGTGCTTTCCATCATTATAATCAAGCACATCGTCAAGGAATCTTACAGAGTATCTTACCGCCTTTTCAAAGTTTTCCCAGTCAAATGATGCCTTTTGTGTAAACTCATTTAGTACAAATGATGCTAAATTGAGATTTCCAAGGTCACACGCACCATAAGGCTGCAATGGTTGCTCTGAGCAAGGATTTGTTGTTATTACTTCCATTCCATTGTACTCGCTTGGAGAGAACCTTTTTACCGTATCCCAAAATATTAATCCTGGTTCTGCCCAGTCTCTTGCTGATGTTATGAGCTGATTCCATAACTCTCTTGCATTTACCATTTTTTCTATCTTTCCTATGGTTTCTCCAGAGTATCTTAATGCGAATGACTTGTTTTCTTCAACTGCACGCATAAACTCATCAGTTATTCTCACACTTATATTTGCATATCTTACATTTGTAAGATCCTTTTTGATATTTATAAAGTTCAAAATGTCAGGATGATCCACACTTATTGTTATCATTAATGCTCCTCTTCTTCCACTTTGACCTATAGTGTGTGTTGTTTCACTAAAAATATTCATGAATGATACCGAACCTGTTGAAAATACTGCCGAGTTATTAACTGGAGCGCCCTTTGGCCGCAGTACTGTAATATCAGTGCCTACACCGCCACCATAGCTGTATGTTCTTGCTGCTTCCTTGCACCAGTCAAATATTGATTCTATAGAATCGTTTTTTATTGGTATTACATAACAATTTAGAAGTGTTGCCTTTCTTTTTTGACCCGCTCCAAACATTATTCTTCCACCAGGAAGGAATCGGAAGTTATCTAAAAGCCATTTGAATCGTTCTCCCCACTGTGCCTTTAGCTCATCTGTCTTTTCCACACTAGCTATCTCACTTGAAACGCGATTCCACATTTCCGGAGGCGTTTTTTCTGTAACATTTCCATTTAAATCCTTTAATGCATACTTTTCGTAAAAAACCCTAGCTCTTATCTCATCCCCATAAAAAAAATCAAGTGTTTCTTTAGGTAACTCTACAACACCAGTCTGATCTTTAAGTTCAGTAACTTTATCCAAAACTTCAACATTTTTTTCCTCTTCTGCCATTTTAAACACCAATCTCT
>JBMFWW010000018.1:0-7520 GCA_049964835.1 Candidatus Micrarchaeia archaeon
ATCTGAAGCCATCATCTTTACAAAATGTATCACTACATCTTTTGCATTTATATCTTTTAATAAATCCTATGTCTTTTGTCTTACGTTT
Source organism: Candidatus Micrarchaeia archaeon (assembly GCA_049964835.1). Classification (GTDB taxonomy): domain Archaea; phylum Micrarchaeota; class Micrarchaeia; order Micrarchaeales; family CABMGC01; genus JAJZOD01. The sequence continues at coordinate 89 of JBMFWW010000018.1, forward strand.
CCCAAACTTTACTATATTCTCTGATTTACAATATACACAGATGTCTTTCATTATTAGTCGCCAAAACTATTATGAAAGATATCTACTTATTATCAACCGCATTTAGGGACAGTGCCATTATGGACGCAATCAAAAGTAAAAACAGATTTTTAATTTATTTTTAAGTTTTTCTGCTTTTTCTACTTCATCCAATACTCTATTTAAATTTCTATCCACATGTGAAATATACTTATTTTCTCTTGGCACATTTATTAATTCATAAGAAGAAAACTTTTTAAGGTAATTTAAAGCTTCTTCATGTAATTTTATGAGATTTAATCCCTTAACTTTATACGAACCTTTAAGTTGTTTGATTATGACTTCGCTGTCGGAATATAATTTTAATGATGATTTTTCTTTTTTATTGTTTAATAAGTATTTCAAAGCTGAAATTACCGCTATGTATTCTGCTTCATTGTTTGTTTTTATACCGTTATAAAAATAATTACTTATTTCTTTTTTATTTTCAATTATAAGATAACCTGATGCGCTTTTGCCAGGATTGGATCTTGACGCGCCGTCAGTGTATATTATTATATTTTCCATTAAATCAGCCAATATATCTTTTTAAATATTCTAGTTTACCAAAATTTAGAGTTTCACCTTCACCTATACAGATTACTTGTGAATCATTTACATTAAATATTTTTTGGAATATCGGCGCCATTCTTTCAACACTTTCTATATTTATACTCATGCCTTCTGCAAAATAACTCATTGCTGGTAAAACTATTAAAGATTGATGCTGTAGATTTCTGCATATTAAAAAACATTGGAGTTTTTCTTTTTTTCCTGAATCTGTAAATAAAAGTATAGATGGATGTATATGTCCCATTATTATAAAATTAGCTCTTTTATCAGTAGGTAATTCTGATCCATGAATGAAAAGATACTTTCCTATTTTTGCTTGTTTTGAATATATTATTACATTGTCTTTTTTTAACGAGTCCAAAAAGTTATCGTGATTTCCCTTAATTATACGAATGTCATTTATTTTTAGTTCATTTATCACTGCATTTATAAAAGAGCTGTACTCATTTAGTTCTTCTAAATGGACCTTTGAAAAATCATTCTTAATGTCGCCAGTTATTATTAATTTTTTTGGTTTATGATTTGAAATTGCTTTTTTTAATATTTTTAATATGTTCATTAAGTTTGTTTTTGGTAAGAATGTTCCTCTATCTGCAAGAACTCCTTCATAGCCAAGATGTAAATCAGAACAAACTATTGAAGATATACTTTTTATGTAAATTACTGGCAAGCCCTCTATTATTTCCACGTCGTTATTTATATTCACAAATATGCACTCTTAGATATTTTTTTAAGAACTTGATTTCTTAATTCTCTAAGATGTCTTCTTCTGTCTTTCATTAAAATGACATCTGCCTCACCCATAGTTATCATCATATGTGAAAATGGAGAAGGTATATCTGTTTTTATTATTTTATATGATATTTTTTTATCTTTTATATCATTAATTATTGACTTTGCTCTAGGTAAGTCCATTAAATCTTCGAATATTTCGCGGTATGTTTCTTTTATGATTGGAAAACTGGGACTTATTTCTTCTGCTGCTTTTAGAATAAGTTGTGAATTTATCTGCTGTTTCCTTACACTTATTTTTTTGCCTTTATAATTTCTAAGAATCATAAAACTTCTTGCTGCGTTGTACCTAAATCTTCTTCGCATCATCTCAGTTTTTTTAATTTGATTTTTTAATAACGTAAAACAATCGATTGTTGTCATTTCTTCTATTGCTTCTTCTATTATTTTTTTACTTATGCTTTTACCTCTTTGAAGACCTATAACAAAGCCGTTGTCATTTATGCTTAAACCTATGTCTATCTCAGCTTTTTCGCTTAGTATGATTGCGACTATTCTTGATAATGTATCATTAATTCTTCTGCCGAATAAACAATGAAAAATTATAAGATCCCTTTCTTCTTCATTATCATAACTGATTTCTACTAATATAAGTTTATCATTAGGAATTATGCCAGTGTAAAAAAGTTGCTCTGCAAAATAATTGTATATGGAGTTCTTTGCGTTGTTATCTATGGGCATAGAATCTAAAAGTTTTTTACTTTCAGAGTTTGGTTTTAGCATATTTTTTGCTAAAAGTTCCAATATTGTTTTTTTGCTTGTTTTTTTACTTTTTACTTCTTTAATTAACATTGCTTTTGACAGAAGTTCTCTAAAACGACCTATTTCAATAGCTAATTCATAAGTCAATGGAAGCTGCTCTGAATACCACGGAGGTATTGTAGGTATCTCACCAGGGGCAAGAGAAACGTAACACTTCATTACCTTTGCATAATCAAAACGGTAGGTTTTGCCTCCCAAAGCAAAAATATCTCCAGGCTTTAATCGTGATAGAAACTCCTCCTCGATACTACCAATCCATTTATTATCTTTTGTTAGTACATCTATTGCAACCTCATCAGGTATTGTACCAAGATTTAAGAAATAAATTAAACGTGTTAGCTTACCCCTTTTACCTATTGTCTTTTCCTTCTCATCGTACCATATTTTAGCATAAACTCTTCTGCTCTCTAAGCCAACATACATGCCAGATAAATATTCTAGTAGTGAAATGAAATCACTTCTTTCTAAAGTATGGTATGCATAAGCCATTCTTATTACCGAATATGCTTCTTCTATATCCCACTTTTTGTTTTGCGACATACCAACTAGGTGTTGTGCTAGAACATCAAGAGCATTTTTAGGTACTCTGAAAGTATCTATATGCCTCTTCTTTGCAGCATCTAGCATTACAGAACACTCTACTAAGTCATCACGGTTTGTAACTATAACTTCTCCAACAGCTACGTCATTAAAACTATGACCGCTTCTGCCAAAACGCTGTACAACTCTTGCTACACTCTTCGGAGAACCTATCTGTATTACATTATCAATAGTACCTATATCTATACCAAGCTCTAAACTTGTTGATGATATTACACATTTTAACTTGCCTTTTTTAAGAAGTTCTTCTACGCCCAAACGAGTCTCTCTTGATAGTGAACCATGATGTGCAGCTATCTTGTCTTCTCCATATTTGAATTTTTTCTCAAGATTATAAGAAACTCTTTCTGTGCCACTTCTTGTATTTGTAAATATTAACGTTGTTTTGTTCTTTTTAATTATCTCGTTAAGTATAGTGTAAATATTAGTTTCTATTTTTTCATCTTTTGAATTTATTATATCTTTAACAGGACTCATTGCTATAAACTCCATTTTTTTATCCCATGTTGCATCTATTATGTAACAATCTCTTTCAGCGCCATCTTCTTTGTAACCTACAAGAAACTTTGCTGCTTCTTCTAACGGAGAAAGTGTTGCGCCCAAACCTATTCTTATGAAGTCGTGAGCGCAGAGATTTGCCAATCTTTCTATAGAAAGTGAAAGGTGAACTCCCCTTTTGTTATTTGCAAGTTCATGAATTTCATCTATTATTATGTACTTAACTTCTTTCATATTCTCTACAAATTTAGGTGAATTTATTAGAATTGCTAAGCTTTCAGGCGTTGTTACTAAAATATTTGGAGGTTTTTTAAGCATTGATTGCCTATCCTTTTGAGATGTATCCCCTGTCCTTATACCTACGGTTATCTTTTTTAACGGTATTGCCATTTTAGAGAAGATTTCATCAAGTGGTTCGTTAAGATTTCTATATATATCATTATTTAATGCTCTTAATGGCGAAATATATATACAGTATATTTTATCTTCTAATTTTCCAGATACTGAAAGATCCATAAGATCGCTTAATATTCCAGTAAATGCGGAGAAAGTTTTCCCGCTTCCTGTAGGGGCAGTTATAAGCATATTTTTTCCATCTTTGAGAAGTTTAAACGAATATTTTTGTGGAGGAGTTAAGGTATTATATTTTGATTCAAACCACTTCCTGATAAATACATTTAAGCATGAGAGACTTTCTTCTATAGTGTATGGTTTGTCCTTGAATTCTATCATAAAAATCAGTTGTTTTATACAGGTTATATTTAAGTAAAGCCAATATAAATATTATACTATTTTGCTCTTGTTTTATAATAAAATATTATATTTAAATATACAACACACATTAACATTTATAAATAAGTTAATATTTAAGTATGAGCAGGGTGTGAAGTTGGTAAAGAGTAACGCAAAGAAAATACAGGCTTTAAGAAGATCTCAGGAAATAGACAGTTTGCTTAAAAAGAGTATAATGGAAAGTGAGGCTCTTCAAAGTAGTGGAGATGACAGACCTGAAGATGAATCACATATAAATGAGCTTTTAGAGAGTAATAATAATTCAAAATTAAAAAAGAGTAAAACAAATAAAAAACCAGTTAAGAAAAACAATTTAGGTAAGAAAAAGAAGAGATAGTTAAACATTTTCAGGTATATACTGGGAAAGATTCTTATTTATAAATATGCTGTAATCAGTGCCCAAAAACGTTTTGTTTGTTGTTGTGTTTTCTAGCTCTAGCATTATTGTATAAACACCAGCACCATATCTTTTTGTTAGATTTTTAATATTAAAATTTATTTGGAATATGTTATTTTTTGTATAGAAATGATCTGCTACTATTGTAGTAATATTAGTAAAATAATAGTTACTTTGAGGCACTACTCCTGCAATTTCATTGCCAAAACTATACGGAGTATCTGGTACGGTACTTTTTGTGTAATTAGAAGGTATTGGGTCGTAAGTGATATACACCTGCTTTACTGCAGTACCTACGCTTGATATTCCATAAAGATAAACTTCGCCAGTATTAGAATAGCTTGGTGAACCTTGACTCCAATTTATATATTGATTTACAAAATCTTCAACAAAGTATACGGTACTAGCATCATAAGCTATACCTATGCTAACCATATTGTGAAATGGATTTAGAATATTGTCTCTATGGCCATTGTTGCAGCATTTAGAATCATTATACATCATTTGATACTCCATATTCTCTATTGCTTTAGTCACATTTATGTCTCCTTTACAAACACTTCCTTCGCACACGCTGCTTTTTTCATATGCTATATTCTCCTGAACAGATTGGTTGCCACCTAAAAGAGTATATCGCATGTAAGGCTTTAAGCCAAATAAATCCCAATGACTAAAATATGAATAATTCAACATGCTCTCTGCGTGCTGCTGCGCAGAAGGTATATTTGAAATTGAAACTGGATTAAGTCCGTACTTCTCTCTATCCTTATTTATTAAACCTAATGTATAGTTATCTAATTGTGTTATATTCACTTTGTTTGCAGGTATTACTAAATTATTTAATGAAGAATTTAATATATAATTACTTGAGGTATTTTGTATTGATATATTGACTATATTGTTTTTAATATTTGAAAAGATGTCTGTTTTAATTATAAAAATAAAAAGTAAAAATAAAATTAAGATAACAAATAAGATATCAATGAAAAGCCTGTGTTTTTTGCTGTTGCTCGACATCAAAGTTACCAATAGTATTATTCATCCTTTTGATTACTACCTTTGCCTACGGAAAGTCTGACCCCATTAGGATCTCTTGTTATTGTTATATCAAGCTCATCACTACCTAACATGTGCCTTAATTCCTCATAAGTATATGAACCGATGTCTTGTGCATCTTTTTTTGTTTCTTTATTTTTAAGAACCTCTGCACGCCTCTCTATTAATGTTCCTTTCTCAATTTTTGTGTAAACTAGGGTAAGTTTTGGCTTTTCTGCCCCATATATATCTTCAATTCCAAGCTCTATTGGTTTGTAACCTTCACCCTGGTAGATAAACTTTTCAACAGCATTAAATTCAGATATGATATTTTGAAGTACATTTGAAACGTTGGGTTTGTTTCCTGCTATTACAAAATCATCACCATTCAAAAAACCTACAAAAACATCTCCTTTGTTTTCTTTTACACTATCTTGAAGTAGTTGTGAGACTAAACGTAATATAGTTATACCAGATTCATTTCCAAACTTCTTCGCAAACTCGGCAAGCCCATCAACCATCAATCTACCAATTTCATAATCTCCTTTTTCTTCCAATGCTTTTTCTACTGTATCTGATATCTTTTCTTCATTTGGCAAATCTATCAAAGGATCAAACTTCTTTCCCTTCTTTTTCAAAAATATTGTCACTAAACTTCTAAGTTCAGAAGGATCAAACGGCTTTTGAATGTAATAATCTGCACCATACTTTATCCCTTTAAACCTGTTTGATGTAGCATCCATAGCACTTACTATTATTACTATGGTGTCTTTTATCTGCGGATCACTCTTTATCTTTTGGCATATTTCAAGACCATCCATACCGGGAAGCATTAAGTCTAGTACTACAAGATCTGGTTTTTCGAATTTTATTCTTCTTATTGCCTCTGTACCATCATTAATTTGAGTAATATCGAATCCTCTTCCCATGGATAAAGCCATAAGCTGGTTTATATTTTTATCATCTTCTACTATCATTATACGTCTTAAAAGCTGTTTTTCTTGTAATACGTAGTAAGTAGGTATTCCACCGCTGTTTCTTGAAGCTATTGCATTTGCTTTTTCTAATTCTGTAAGACTTCTTTTTAATATTTCCTCTTCAATTCCAGCATCGGAAGCAAAGTTCTTTAATTCGTTAAAGGTTATCTCCTGCTTGTCATTAAGCAATGAGATTATATCAGCCTCAGAATCCTCAAGACTTTTCATAATGATCGCCAATATTAAAACAACAGTAAATATATTATGTCTTTTTTGAGAAAATGAATAATTGCATAAATATTTTTTATTGATTAATCTTGGAAACTATATAAATTACTTATTCTGGTAATATACTGTGATTGAATGAAACTTGAAAATAATACAATACTTATTACTGGAGAATCTGTATTTATAAGATTTGTTCTAGCAAATACTTTGCCAAAAATAATGAATTTATAATTTGTGGAAGAGATGAAGAAGGACTTTAAAAAGCTAAAAGTATTGTTCCTTCACATTATACATTTAAATGTGATATTTCTAATGAAAAAGACTGTTTAAAGCTATTTGAGTATATATCAAAAGAACATGAAAAAACAAAGGTTTTAATAAATAATGCAGTAATACAAAACCAGCTAACTTATTGATAGGAGTTAGTAGTATAAAAGATAACAATGAAATTGAAATAAACTTTAAAGTACCAATATATTTTTCCTTACTTTTTACTGAGATTTTATCTAAAAATCCAAATGCTGCAATAATAAATTTATCGTCTGCTAGCTTTTATTCCCTCTGCAACTTTTCCTATTTATTGTGCAACTAAAGCTGGTATGCACTCTTTACAGTGTCTTTAAGAAGACAGTTAAAGAACGAAATTGAAGTTATAGAGATAATACCACCAATGGTCGATGATACTTATTTGAAAGGAAAACCTTTGTAGAAAAGTGATAGT
>JBMFWW010000018.1:7535-8150 GCA_049964835.1 Candidatus Micrarchaeia archaeon
GTTAGTTAGTGGTGTCATAGAAGGTATAAAAATAATAAAGTAAAACTAGCAGTAGGACCTTCTAAGTATATAATTGAAAATTCAAAAAATAATTTTGAAAAAAGCTTTGAGGAAATGAATAAAAATTTATTTTTGTGATTTTAATGAATTATGTAACTGTTCTTACAGCAAGTAACTACCATTACAACATATCAGGATTAGATATATCTGAAAACTCATTACTGGTTATACTTTTAATTATAGAATTTTTGTAGCTCTTAGAGTATATCGTACCTTAAAAAGTTCAAAGTTCAATAAAAAATTCGTTTATAGAACTGGAATTATTTATCTTATATTATTGCTTTTAGGTTTGAATTCAATACCTTATTCTTCTTTATTTTTCGTATTTGTACTTTTAGTTGTTGTTTTAGCGTTGGGATATTTTATAGGTATGAAATTTTCAAAGACCTTGAGTTCTTTCAGAAAAAAGATAAGGTCGTATATAAAAGATCACCCATGATATTGGTGGTTTGGCTCCTTTCTTTTATCATAAGATTTGTAGTTCTTATAATTTACCCTATTAACATTACGATTAATATCACAGTAGAGATTTTGTTGGCTGGTACAAAAGGTATG
>JBMFWW010000018.1:8646-12529 GCA_049964835.1 Candidatus Micrarchaeia archaeon
GGAGTTTCTATTCTAATTCGAAACATGTAATGAGTGTTAGTTATAAACCAGATATAGACACATTCAGAAAAACAATAAAGGTAGTTCTCTTAGGAACGCTTCTTCTAGGGGCCATAGGTTTCATAATATCAATAATATTAGGAATAATAACATAAAGTCTATTTCTATGGAAGTTGAAATAGAATTTACGAAAAATGCGCAAGATAATGCTAAATCTTATTTTGAAATGTCTAAGAAAGCAAAAGCCAAGGCTGAGGGCGCAGCCAAAAGCATTTTAGAATTAAATAAAAAACTTGAAAATGTTCAAAATCAAAAGGAAGAACATAAAAAAATCAAAGAAATTGAAAAAAGGGAATGGTACGAAAAGTACAACTGGTTTTTCACAAGCAACAATTTGTTAGTTATAGGGGGTAGAAGTGCAGATCAGAACGAAGAACTTTACGCAAAACACCTTGAAGATTCAGATCTTTTCTTTCATGCCGATGTTTTTGGCGCATCTGTGGTTATATTAAAAAATGGGGTAAATGCAGATAATGATATTAAAGAAGAAGTAGCGCAATTTTCAGCTTCATTTTCAAGGGCATGGGAAAGTGGGCAGATGAGTTCAGATGTTTATTGTGTTAAAAAGGATCAGGTCACAAAATCTAGAAATTATGGTTCTTTGGGGAAAGGCAGTTTTCTTATTGTAGGTGAAAGGGAGTGGTACAGAAATATTCCTTTAAGTTTGATGGGATTTGTAAAAGAAGAAGAAAACCGCAAGATCTTCTGTGTTGTGCCGAAGTTAACATTTGAAAAACTTTCTTTGCAATTATTTGTGTCAATTTCAATAGGCAATACCAAAAAATCTGAAGCTGCTAAAAAAATCTCGTTTAAATTAAAGTATGATAATATAGATTACATAATGCAACATCTACCTCCAGGATCTTTTTCTATAAAGTAATAAAAAATAATAAATGGTACTCCTAATAGCATACTATGCAAGAGATTATTACTTTGATTTTATCTCTAATATTAGATGCCTCTTATTCTTGGGTTAGGATGCTTATTGCTCTTTTTGTTTCTGTTATTCTTGCATTTTTCATAGGAATTTATATGGCATTATCAAAAAGGGCTGAAACTCTTCTGATGCCCATAATAGATATTTTACAAACAATACCCATACTTGCATTTTTCCCCTTTGCAATATATGTAATAGTAGGAATACTCCCAGGATATATTGGCATAAACGCCGCTGTAATATTTCTAATAATAACAAGTATGTTATGGAATATAATTTTTGGTGTTTATGAAGCAATTAAGACGCTGCCTAATGAATTTTATGAAATATCTAAACTTTACAAAATGAGTACTTTACAAAAGGTAAAAAATATTTTTATACCTGCAAGTCTTCCAAGAGTTGTAGAGCAATCAATGCTTTCATGGTCTATAGGCCTTTTTTATCTAGTAAGTAGTGAGATCTTTTCTACAGGAAGTGCAACGTATCAGGTAAAATACAGTATAGGAGTTGCAATAACACAGCTTGCAACCTCAGGAAATACATTTGGATATGTTTTGGCTTTGTTGATATTTCTAATTTTTGTCATTATTACTAGATTTGCCCTGTTTGGTACACTTGAAAGATATGTAAATAAAACATCTAAAAAACATATACATAAACAAGAAATACAGATGGGATTAAAATTAAGGAAATTTGTAACTTACACTAAAAATGAAGAAAAAGAGATTGTTAGTAGATTTAAAGTAAATTTCTTTAATAAAAAAACTTCTGTAAAGCAGGATTTAAAAATTAAGAAAAACTCTCCATTATATGAGTATTATATCTTAGTGTTTATCTTAATTTTTTCTGTTTTAGTTCTAATTTTAACAAATACATTAAATTATGAAATAGTTGTTCTTGAATCGCTTTTTGCTTCGATTCTTAGGATTTGGTTTGCATTTCTTGTTTTAGCAATTGTTGCTATAGTTATATCAGTTTATATAATTTTTATATCAGGAAAACAAGGCAAATATACTACATTATTTCAGATTCTAGCTTCTATACCTGCAACAATACTTCTTCCTGAACTTGTAATAATATTCAGAAGTGGAAGTTATGGCCCGGAGGTTGTGGCATTTATAATATTCTTCTTGAGCGGAGTATGGTATATGATTTTTAGTATTTTAGGTACTGCAAAAACAATCAATACTGAAATGTTAGAAGTTAAAGAGGTTTTTGGAATTAGAAAATTAGAGGCGTGGAAAAAAATATATATACCAGCAATAATACCCGGAATGATAACCGGAGCAATAACGGCAATAGCTGCAGAATGGAATGCAAGTATACTTGCAGAATCTTTTGAGGCAACTCATGTTTCAATGGGTTTAGGTTATTTGTTAGATTTATCATTATCTTCAAATAACTTAATTCTAATGAGTATAGCATTAATAAACATGACTGCGATGATAATAATAATCAATAAATTAGTATGGAGGAGATTTTATGATAAAGTATCTGTAATTTATAGGTAATTTTATGTCAATAATTGATGTACAGGATATATCATTTTCATTTGATAACCAACAAGAAATAATAAAAAGGATTTCCTTTAGTGCACTTGAAAATGAATTTGTTTCTATAATAGGTCCCAGTGGATGTGGTAAAAGCACATTACTTAGGATAATTGCAGGATTAATTAAACCTACTAATGGAAAAGTTTTGTATAAAGATAAGGTAATTGAAAAACCGAATAGTAAGATATCATTTGTCTTCCAAGATTTTGCATTGATGCCTTGGCTTACAAACATAGAAAATGTTAAGATAGGATATATGCCTTTAAAAATATCAGATAAAGAAAAAGAAAAACGAGGTATTGAGGTACTTAAAAAATTTGGATTAGGCGGATTTGAATATTCATATCCAAATATGCTAAGCGGCGGTATGAAACAGAGAGTAGGTATTGCTAGAGCTTTGGCTTCTGATCCTGATGTAATATTAATGGATGAACCATTTAGTGCTTTAGATGAACTTACGGCCAATACATTAAGATATGATGTATTAAAAGAATTAAAGGATGAAAAAACTACAGTAAAATCAGTAATAATGGTAACACATAATGTCGAGGAAGCTGTCGAACTATCGGATAGAATAGTAATACTTTCAGATAAGCCATCGGTAGTTCTTAACAATAAAAAACTTTTTTTGAAACGACCTAGGGAAAAACGAAGTAAAGAATTTTTAGATATGATGGATTATGTTTATAATGTACTAACTCAAGGCTATTAAATAAAATAGAGTGTTTTAACTTATAGTAAAGCTCGGCATTACTCCGTTCGGCGGGAAATCTGCCAATGCTAGATAACTTACTGTAAAGTTTACATAAGTAGTTGTAGAATTTGCATTTACGCTGTCTATGGTATCAAGAGCCGAATTATTGTTGGGTGGTAGTGACATCATTTGTAATTGACCCTCACTAACCCCTGGATCAGGATTACACTCACTACCAACTGTAGTTATCCAGCACCAGATCACTGTTCCAGGACCGGAAACCGTAGGGACATAAGAAAGTAAAATTCCGTTACTTGTATCTATGCTGCTGTTTATTGATAGTAAACCTTCATACTGGTTATTACCACACCCTATTGTATTCATTGTATAACCATTATCTATAGTAAGTCCAGGAGAGCACGCTTGTGGGTTACTAAATATATTGCTTAGTTGGGTTCCTTTAAAGTCGCTATAAAGATTAAACATACTCGCTCCATTATCATATTGCGCGTAACCTGTCTGGAAGCATCCTGATGCACAGTACAACTGTGGTGCATATCCTGTGTAACCAGAGGTTACTGGAGAGTTATTTGGCAGAAAGTTCATGTAAATCGTAAGCGTATTTGCTCCGCCTGCTGC
>JBMFWW010000019.1:0-12152 GCA_049964835.1 Candidatus Micrarchaeia archaeon
TTGTACTTTGTGGCAGATGGTTCAAGAAAACTTGAAGCTCTTCTGGCTTATATAAATGAACATAATCCTAAGAAAGCTGTAGTTTTTCTTAAGACAAAACGCGAAGCAAACTTAATACATCATTTCTTAAGAAAAAATAATTATGATGCAATGCTTTTACACGGAGGCTTAACACAATCAAAACGTGAGCACTCGTTAAATAATTTTAGGAAGGGTGTTCGCTTTTTAATAGCAACAAATGTTGCGGCACGTGGAATTGATGTTAATGATATAACAGATGTAATAAACTTTGATGTACCAGATGATCCATATGTATATATACATAGAGTAGGAAGATCTGCAAGAATGGGAAAGGAGGGTAAAGCCTTCACCATAGTTAATAGACAAGAAAGAAATATAATCGAGGATATAAAGTATGTCGCTAAGATAAATATAGACTTGATTAACCTAGACACTTACTCTTACAAAAACATAGTCATGGAATTCTTAAAGAATGAACGCACAAATAGAGAAAGTTTTGGAGATGAACGTGGAAGTAGGCGTTTTGGTGGAGGAAATCGTGGTCATGGAGGAGGCTTTAGACGTAGTAATAGATCAGGAGGAAGTTACAATAAAGAAGGAGGAGGCGATGAAAGAAGACCACAACGTGGAAACTTCAGAAAAAGAAGGAGTGACGATTCAAATCAGAACTATGGCAGAAGATTTAGACCGTTTTAATTTTTTATATTTAAAAATAATATCTTCTTTTTATTTTTCTTCTTTTTCTTTCTTATCTTTTTATCTTTTATTAGGTATTACTCTTCTTTGAAAATACTTTTTTCTATCATGTCTTTGATTTTTTCAGGCTGATAAGAAAGCTTTATCAACTTAGTATGTCCCCGTATTCCCTTGCCTGACTCTTGAGTTGATATTATACCTTGCATCTCTAAATCTGCTATATATCTTCTGTACAATCTAGTTGTTTTTGGTTCCTTGTTTAGAGATGATACTACTGAACTGTATCTATCATATATCTCTCCGCTGAATAAAAATGATTCATTATCGTTATTTAATTTTTTGTATCTTCCGCCAGTAATGGACATTAGAGCTATTGCATAAACTATAAGTTTTTGATGTTCTGGAAGAGTGCTTATGACCTCATAAGCTATCTCCTCTTCTGCAAATTTTGAAGCTTCGTTTATTTCATTTGTTGTTACTGTTTTTTGATTTTTCGACTCTGCAAGCTCTCCTGCTTTTGTTATTATTTTCAGTGCAAGTCTAGCGTCTCCGCTATCCTTTGCTGCTATTGCAGCAGCAAGATTTATGCACGCTGGATCTACAACGTTCGGCTTAAAGCCATAATCAATTCTGTCTTTTATTATTGCAGCAAGTTCAGAAGAGTTATAAGGTGGAAATACAAACTCATTTTCATATAATGTAGAAAGACTTCTTGGATCTAATACTTCTTTAAAGGATATTTTATTTGAAACGCCTATTATTGTTAAGCCTCCCGATTTTATGTCGCTGTTAGAACGTGTTAGAGTATATATTAAATCGTCTAAATCTCTTACTATGTCAAGTTCATCAAGTACAACAACAAGTATCTTTCCGTCTTCTTCTATCCAGTTTATTAGCTTTTCATATATGTCTGTTATACCATAGCCTCTCTTTGCATACTTAGGCATATGATCGCTTGCTATTTTATTAAGAACTCTATATCTTGAGTTATAAATCCTACAATTAACATAGGTTATCTTTGCTTTTATTATTGGTAACTCTTTTACCTTATCGACTACATGTTTAATACAAGAGGTTTTTCCAGTTCCTGTTTTACCATAAATAAATACATTTCTGCCTCTTTCCCCTCTCAGAGAAGGTGTTAATGCCTTTTCTATCTCTGATATTTGCCTGTCTCTAAAAAGCAGGTTTTTAGGAACGTAGTGTGGTGATAGTACCTCTCTGTTTGCAAATATATCAGAATCTTTAAATAAATCTGCAAATGGCTCTGGCATAACTCAACCCACAATCTTCTTTAATATTATGTTATATTCATCGCTAATATTTTTATCTTTAGTATATGGCACTTCTCCTTTATCGCTTAACTCACTCATATTCTTATTCATTTTTATTGAACCTAGGAACTGCGCGTTAAGTGCATTTGAAACCTCTACGCCTCCTTTCGGAGTTCCTTCAGACATGTTTTCTATTACTCCAAGAATATATACACCTAGCCTTTTTGCCATCATGCCAGATCTTATTGCATTTATAGCAGGTATATGCTGTGGTGTTGTTACTATTATAAAACCTTTTAAATCAAGTAATTGAATTATAGAAAGTGGTGCGTCGCTTGTACCTGGAGGTAAATCAACAAGCAAATAATCTAAATCTCCCCATTCGGTATTTTCTAAAAACTCGCTAACCATTTTACCTATCATCGGACCTCTCCAGATTATAGGTTTTTTATTATCGTCTACAAACATTGCAGTAGACAAAACAAGTATGCCATCTTTATTGAAAGGTTTTATTGGATATTCACCTTGCGCTTCGTAATTTATCCCTAAAAACATGCAGATATTTGGGCAGTCTATATCCGCGTCAAGTATACCTACTTTAAATCCCATGCTTTTAAGTGCATATGCTAAATTTACAGTTGTTGTACTTTTCCCTACACCACCTTTAGCACTGTAAATACCTATCTTATTTTTAATAGAAGATAACTTCTCCTTTAGTCTTTTTCTTTGTTCTATTACCTTTAATATTGAAGGATGTGCAACATTGACTTTAGCTTCGCCAATCTGCGCTTCGTCGACTATTATATCACCGAATATAATGCGTCCTTTGTTAATATATTGTTTTTGTAATAAAAATTAGAAGTATAATAAATGTAATAAACTCTAAAAACTATTCTTGGCTAGGAGTGTTTGCTTAAAAACGATCATTTCTTTTGAATAAGTCTTTGCATTCATTAACTAAGTACTCTGTACTTGCTGCAAAGCATAGAGCACATCCAGTTAGAGTAAGCATACTGCTTATATCATTAGTAATTGAAACCACTTGTGTATTGTTTAGTGTTTCTACCACATGATTTAATGCAAAATTTCCTTTTGCTGCATTATCATATAAAAAGTTACTTGCTGAAGTAGCAACTCCCAAAGCTATTGGCAATGCCACTCCAAAAACTATGTTCTTAACTCCTTCTTTTAAATTTTCCTTCATTTTATCTGTTTCTGATTTATCTCTAAGATCTGATCTTGCACTCTTAATAAATTCGAACGTTGTTTTCCCAATTAAAACAGAACCTAAACCGAAAAATGCTAGTTCAGGCAGTACATTTGTTACTGTAGGATTTAAATATTCATTAAATGCGGCAACCCCTGCTGTTCCAGCGGCAGTTCCTAACAAACCATTTCTTAAATCTTTAAATTTTATTGCCATGTCATCAAAGGTAATTTGCATTTTCAGATATATATTGTTTTACTTCAATATAAGTTTATATTTATGGATATTTAAATATTCCTATTGCACGGCTTCAGAGGATACTATAAGAAATAAAAAGGAATTTGTCCTTGATTTATTAAAAATATTTATTAGGAAAGTATAGGCTATTAATTAAAACTAAAGTTAGATAGCAGAATCTAGGCAGATGCGTCGAGAGCTTGTTTAACCGTTTCTTCGTTAAGAGAGATTACTCCCACTTGCAGTAGAACTTTACCGCCAATTATTGTTGGTGTTATGCTTTCTGTTAGTACTACATTCATCTGTCCATTGTTTAGTAATTCGCTTACTTCGTTAGTTATCCTTAATGCGCTTCCTTTGGCTTTCGGCTCTGCAATTCCTCTTAAGGTATCTTTTAGTGCTGTTAGCTTTTCTTCATCTCTTTGTTGTTTTTCCTCATCATGTCTAAACAACAGTCTAAAAGCGCCCTCATCTTCAGCTTTTGAGAACTTTATCACCACACCACCACTAATATTATATTTTTTTGATATATATTACTTCTTAGGCAATATTGAGGGCATTTTTAAAGAAAGTCATATGAATTGTGGTATATTTTACGAAAAGCTCTGCTAAAAGTTAGGTTATATAAACGTATTTAAAAGGAACCTATATAAACTTTAATTTTTATATATTATTGACTATTTATATTTAATTTTAAAAGGTATCTATATGTATCCAAATGTACAGGCTTATGACAGAGGGGTTATGTTTAACCCAGATGGAAGATTATTTCAAGTAGAGTATGCAAAGGAAGCGGTTAGGAAAGGCGCTACATCAATAGGTTTAATAGCAAAGGATAGTGTTATTTTTGTGGCACACAAGAATATAAACGAACCGCTAGCAATAGCATCAACAATACAGAAGGTATTCAGAATAGACTCGCACATAGGAGCTACATACAGTGGAATGGTAGCAGACGGTCTTCACCTTATAGACTTCGCTAGAGGAAGGGCCCAGAATCATAGATTAATATACGATGATGTTAAATCGGTAGAAGCTTTATCAAGAGAGGCTTCTGCATATATGATGCAAGCTACCCAATATGGGGGCTTAAGACCATATGCAGTATCATTGCTTGTAGGAGGAATGGACAACGGACCTAAGCTATTCGAAATAGAGCCGGGCGCATCATTTTTAGGTTATAAGGCTGATGCTATAGGTTCAGGAAAGAAAACTGCTACGGAGATGTTAATGAAAGAGTACAAAGACAATATGGCATTTGATGATGCTGTCTCGCTAGGAGTAAAGATAATAAAGAAGATAAGCGAGGATAAGCTGACTGTAGATAGTTTAGATATAGGCTACATACGCGATGGAAATGAGTATGAGCTAATGGACACAGAGGAGCTTAAGAATTATCTCTGATTTACTGCTGGTTGATATGTCAAAGACCGTTGTTGCTAAGTATTCACAAATGGGAGAGAACTTTGAGATCTTTGTAGATTCTGATTTAGCATATGAGTATATTACAGGAAAGATAAAAGATCCGATAAAGGTTCTACAAGCTGAAGAAATCTTCAAAGACGCAAACAAGGGAGAACGGCAAACACAAGATAAAATCAAAAAGATATTTAATACAACAGATGTTGCTCAAGTAACTGACATAATACTAAAAAAGGGCCACGTACCAATAACAACCGAACAGAGAGCAAAACTAATAGAAGAAAAAAAGAGACAGATAATAAACATAATAGCAACAAACTCTATAGATCCCAGAACAAACGCGCCACACACAACACAAAGAATAGAAACGGCGATGGAAGAGTCAAGAGTAAATATAGATCCGTTCAAAAATGCAAATGAACAGGTTCCAGAAGTAATTAAAAAGATTGAAATTAAATTACCTTTGAAATTTGCAACAGCAAAAATAGAGGTCAATATACCTGCATCTTATGCAAATAGATGCTTTGGCACATTGAAGCATTATGGTATGAAATCTGAAGAATGGCTCTCTAACGGTTCGTTAAAGGCTAAACTTGAGTTCCCTGCAGGTTTAAGAGATGAGGTATTTGATAAATTAAACTCACTTACAAAGGGAGAAATAGAAATTAAAATAGAAGAGTGATAAAATGAGAAGAATAGTAATTCCAGGAGAGCTGATATCAGAAACTCCATTAAGAATATTAGACACTATAGTTGAAAATAATAAAACGTACTCAACTATTATCGGTCTTTTTGATGATGAAAAGAAAACACTTATACCCTTAGAAGGACTTTGGTATCCAAACAGAGATGATTTAGTAATAGGTATTATAGAGGAGTCAAAATTAAACACAGATATTGTAATACTTAATGCTCCTTATAAAGGCTTAATCATATCAAAGTACTCTGAAGGAAATATGAAAACAGGAGACGTAATAGAAGCAAATGTGAAGGAGCTAGACAAAACAGGCACAGTAATATTAACAAGACCGCGAGTGCTTCGCGATGGAAAGGTAATAAGGATAAAACCTTCAAAGGTCAACAGATTACTTGGTAAAAATAATACTATGATAAATCAGATAAGCGAAGGTACAAAAACAAAAATAATTGTAGGATTAAATGGTTTGATTTGGTTAAATGGTGGCAATTTAGACCTTGCTATAAAGGCCATAGAAACCGTTTGCAGCAAAGCACATACTTCGGGCTTAACTGAAAAGATTGGAAAGATGGTAAATATTAATGGTGCGCAAAAAGCAGTAAGCAAACAAGATAAAAATAAGGTAGAAGAAGAGATGATTTGATGAAAGGTACTATTGAATTAATAAAGGATGGCAAACGATTAGATGGAAGACTGCCAGGAAATTTAAGAGAAATAAAGATAAAAACAAATATAATAAAAAATGCGCAGGGTTCAGCTTATATTGAATGGGGAAATAACAAGATAATAGCAGCAATACACGGGCCCACAGAGGCGCTTCCAAGACATACTGGAAATCCTGACAAAGCAGTTATAAAGTGCAGATATATGATGGCACCTTTTTCCTCAAGTGAAGAGCATGGAAGAAGCGGTATGAATAGGCGTGCTATTGAAATTTCAAAGGTAACTGGTGAGGTATTTGAAAATGTAATTTTATTAGACCAGTTCCCAGGAACAGAAATTAGTATTTATATTGAGGTGCTTCAAAGCGATGGCGGCACAAGAGCTGCAGGAATAACATGCGCTGCTGTTGCACTTGCAACATCTGGAATACCTATGAAGGATCTGCCTTTTTCAGTTTCTGCCGGTAAAGTTGGAGAGACGGTAATACTTGACTTGAATAAAGTAGAGGATAATTATTCTGATGCAGATGTTCCAGTAGCTATACTTCCAAGAACTAATGAGGTTGTTTTATTACAGATGGATGGCTCTCTTACAAAAAAACAGTACAACGATGCAATATCATTGATAGTAGAAGCCGGTAAGACAATATCAAAGAAGCAAAGGGATGCCATTATAGAGTACTATGATGAAAAAGAATAAGGTCATTATATGAAATTAATAACAAATAATTATTTAAAAAGTAGATTTCCGATGAATAAAAGAGATGACGATAGAGGCATTAAATCATTCAGAGATATAAAGATAAAAACGAATGAGATACCAAATGCTGAAGGTTCTGCACTAGTAGATTTAGGTAATACGAAGGTTCTCGCTGGAATAAAAATAGATTTGGCAGAGCCTATGAGAGATACTCCAGAAGATGGAAATATAAGTACATCTGCAGAACTTTTGCCTATGGCAGATGACTCTTATGATATCGGCCCACCTACACCGTTTGGTGTAGAATTTGCAAGGGTGGTTGATAGGGGTATAAGAGCAGCAGGAATAATAGATACTTCAAAACTTTTTATAGAAGAAGGAAAGGTGTGGAGTATTTTCATAGACTTATATGTGTTAAACAATGATGGTAATATCTTTGATGCTGGAACTCTTGCAGCAATGGCCGCTTTAATGACATGCAGAATGCCTAAATATGAGAATGAACAGATAATAAGAGAAAGCACTGAAAAATTAAATACAAAAAATATAGTTACATCTTGCACCTTTGCAAAGATATTGGATGAATTAGTTTTAGATCCAACAGCTAATGAGGAATCGTTAGCCGAATCAAGAATAACAATAGCAAACGATGAAAATGTAATAAGAGCTATGCAAAAAGGAATGGGCGGCTCATTTAAGATAAAGGAAATAGAAGAACTAATAGATGTAACATTTGATAAATCTAAAGAATTAAGAAGTATACTCAAAAATAATACAGGTGATTAATTGGCAAATAAAAGTATAAGATATGGAGTTAATCTAAGGAAAAGAGAGGCATCAGTAATAAAACAGAAAAATGCTTTGTATAAATGCGATCTTTGTGGTAAAGAAGCTGTAAGAAGAAAGAATGTAGGTATATGGCACTGTAAGTACTGTAATGCGACTTATGCTGGCGGAGCGTATACTATGAAAACTTCAAGCGGAGAAATAGTAAATAGAATTCTTAATAGAGTATAGATTTAATGGTTAAGATAACATTTTCACCTATAAATGAACTCGTAATACACGAGGCAGTAGAAATAGAAAAGGAGGATTTAATGCGAGAGCGAGTAACTCCAGCCGGCACTATGCCACTTTATTGGTGTGATAATGTCTTGTTTAGCTTTTCATCAGTACCTATGACTGATGAAATAGTTAGCGATTATCTTAAAGGAAGAGTTCATTGGCTTGAGGTACATTACGCATTAAATGAAAAGTACACACAAATTTTAACATTAAACGAAGATGAATATAAAGCTACTATGAATATTCGTGTTATTGACACTTCAAAGTCTTCCCTACATAGAGAAGTTGTAAAATGGTTAAAAGGTATTAAAAAGTGATTGAATGGCATATGTTTGCATGCATTGTGGAAAAGAGCTTAAAACTCTTGAAAAAAATACAATAAGATGTCCTTATTGTGGTTACAGAGTACTTGCTAAAAAAAGATCAAGCCTAACTAAGGAAGTAAATACAGATTAATTTTTCTTTTTTAAAGAATTAAAGTAATGGTTTTGCTTCTATTACTTTTTAATTTCTACTTTCCAGCTACTATATTTTCTGAAACGCTTTTTATTCTTTTATAAGCTACGCTTCCTGTTCTTAATTCTGATCTTGGATCGGCACTCCTAAGAAGCTTTTCAGGCTCAGTTATTAATAAATGTGAAACACAACCATCTTCAAAATTTAGCATAAGCCCTTTTACATTGCCTATTATTTTACCTTCTGTTGATATTATTTTTTTCCCATAGAGTTCTGATATCTTTACCATTTTAAAACCTTCTTTAATTAAGTCTACTTATCTTTTTAGATGCAAAAATTCTTATTATGTACGCATTTAATGTGTTAATGAACTCCTCTTTATTTTTATTTAATTCTGATATTTCATTATCATCAAAAAGGTCCTTGTTTTTAACTACTAAATCTTCTAGGTACTCTTTAGTCATTGAGTAGAATCTCTTGCTGCATGACCCACATCTAAATATTGGCACTACTGGCACATCAGTTATGTTCCAAGGTTCAGTATATTCTAATTCCCTATATAAAATACCTGAGCAGCTATCACATCTCTTATCTATGCTTGTTTTTTCTTTAGATTGTTTTTCTTCTATTACAAAATCATTTCTGTATTCTTTATAAAACAATTCTGGAATTGTACCCTGTTTCATATAAATTTGTGATATGACTCCATGAGTTTTTGAAAACTTTGTCATTAGAATGCCTTTATTTGTTTTTTCATAAATATCGATTATATTTATGCCGTCTTTTGTATATTCTTGAGAAAGGTATCTCCCTTCAATATACTTATAAATAAGTTTAGGCATCCGATTCAGTTATTATATATTTTTTAATATCTTCTTTAGTTACCTTTTCCCTGCCCTTAGTCTTTGCGTTATTTACTGCAAACTTTGATATTTCATTTGCTTTCTTTTCTAATATCTGTGCAAGCTCATCTGCCCCATCGTCAGTTATACTAGCACCTAAATAATTTTTCACAAGTTTTTTTATAGAATTTTTAGGTATCTTTGCCATTTTATCAGTACTCAAGATCTTCATCACATTATATCAGAAGCTTTAAGCTCATCATCATTATTTTTAATGTATTAATATATTTAAAGGCTTTTGTAAAAGAAATATTTTAATGTAACATTAAATAAAAAACTTAAATTATAAAATATAAAAATTTTAGAAAGCTTTAAATAAACGAAAAACAAAATATAACTGGTGTAAAAATGTTAGAACTAACAGATAAGAATTTTGATGAGGAAGTTAAGAATTCAAAAATACCTGTAGTGATTGATTTCTGGGCCCCTTGGTGTGGTCCTTGCAGAATCTTCTCCCCTATAGTAGAAGAAGTAGAAAAGGAGCTTAACGGAAAGGTAAAATTTGCAAAACTCAATACTGACGAGAATCAGGAAACTGCTGGAAAGTTTAATATTATGAGTATACCAACTCTTTTGCTCTTTAAGGATGGTAAAGTACAGGCTACATCTGTTGGAGCTCTACAAAAAGAATCATTGAAGAAATGGTTAGAGAAAAACATGTAAATTGGTAAAATGGACTTATCTTTGCCACGTGGAACATCGGATCTTAAACCAGAGGATGCAATAAAGCTCAATGAATTAATAAAATTAACTGAAACTGTATTCAAGAGTTATGGTTTTTATCCTTTGGAAACCCCTTCTTTAGAGCTAACTAGTACTCTTACAGCTAAAGCTTATGGTGAAGAGAACACCAAAGGAATATTCTTAATTGATGGAAAACAAGAAGGTTTAAGATATGATTTGACTGTTCCATTGGCTAGGTATGTAGCGAGCAACAAAGATATTAGTTTGCCTTTTAAAAGATATCAAATTGGGAGAGTATGGCGCCTAGATGAACCGCAAAGAATGCGTGAGCGAGAGTTTATTCAAGCTGACATTGATATTGTTGGAAACACAGAGATAATTGCCGAAGCAGAGTTAATATCTGCAACTTTTCTAATACTAAAAAACTTTGGATTAGATAACTTCAAAATATATTTAAATAGTAGGGAGCTGTTGTCTAAGATATTGACTGTATTTAAAATAGAGGAAAAACTGCAATTAGATGTCATGCGTATATTAGATAAAATAGATAAGATAGGATTAACAGAAACAAAAAGCCGGATAATTGCAAAAGGTGTTGATGAAAAAACAGCGCAAGAACTACTCGATCTCCTGCGTTCTGATAAAGTTAATGCTGAATGGTTAGCTGTATTAAAAAATAGAGTACCAGATTCAACTTCAGAAACTGAAAAGCTTGAAACGCTTATTTCGTTGCTTAAAATTTATAATATAGAAAATGTATTTCTAGATCCATCTTTATCAAGAGGTATGGATTATTATACTGGAATTGTTTGGGAGTTTGTAGCTTATGAGGAAGATAGACGCTTACCGACAATAGCATCAGGAGGTAGATACGACAAATTAATAGGAATTTACCTAAACAAAGAGATACCTGCAGTAGGCTCATCAATAGGAATAACGCGACTCTTCTCATTATTAAATAAAAATAATAAAAAAACCTATGCAGATGTTTATGTCGCATATATTGGTAAAGAAAGTATAGAGTATGCATTGAAAATAGCTATAGAACTTAGGAAAAAGAGTATAAAAGTAGATATGAATATGAGTGAAAGAGGCATATCGAAACAGCTTGACTATGCTAACTCGCTAAAAATACCATATGTTGCAATAATAGGAGACAGAGAAAAATCTGAAAATAAAGTTACATTAAAAAATATGATTACTGGAGAAGAGCAATTATTAGATACTAATTCCTTAATAAATTATATAGTTGGAAATGTGATAAAATGAGTAAGAATGAAGTTGAAGAGCTAACAGAAAAAACGGTTAGAAAGGGGGGCTTACTAACAAAGCTTTATTTTGATATTCAAAGCAAAAATGAATCTGAGGTGCAGCCATTAATGACAGATCTCATAAATAATAAACTGCTTAAATCTGCAGGAGTTATTTACTGTTTCGGAAGCGTTGATGAAACTATAAAGTTAGATGATGTATTTTCAACAAGCGCAGCGTTAACAGTTCTTTTTGTAGATATCGGTGCTTTGATTAATGTAGTATTTAATTTTGCGCCTGCAGGAATTGAAATTATAAAACCAGAAAATGAAGTTGTAATTAAAACATCGCAATTGCAATCAGTTATGCTTTCTCTTTCTGAAATATCAGTAGATTATTCTAAGTATATACTTGAGCGTGTTTTGAAAAAAGAAGAATTAGATAATATTGAAAGGGATCTTAAGGCAAGGGCTGAATTAGGAAAACGCCTTTTAGAAAAATCGAGAGACAACAACAAAGGCAAAGAATAAACTGCGCCAGTCATCTAGCCTGGTAGGATACGAGCTTCCCAATATCTAGGAATAAGCTCGACGCTCGGGTTCAAATCCCGACTGGCGCATAACTGGATTTGTATCTTTTAAGTTGTTTATATAATTTATAATTAGGTTATTTTAATTTTTTATAGTCTTCTTTTAACTTTTACATTATATTTTATTATAGTAAATTTCAGATTATCTCTTTCTAATCTTTCTTCCTACTGCTTGTGCTACAACTCTTGCATCATCCATAAATTCTGCGAACTCCTCTATGCTAAGCTGCTGCTCCTTATCGCTAAGCGCTTTTTCGGGATTGTTATGTACCTCTATTTCAAGCATGTC
>JBMFWW010000020.1:0-1603 GCA_049964835.1 Candidatus Micrarchaeia archaeon
AATTTCTATCAAATAGATAATGGAGGAACTGAATTAGCATCAACAGGTGCAAGTGGAACATATCCATACACTTCAATGGAAACATTTACACAAGACGGTTCAAATATAATAGCTATTGATGATGGTTATACAATTAGTGCAACAGATACAAGTTACACTTCAGGTTATGTTGGATTTAATCCATTATTTTCCGGATCAGCCAATAATAATGCGATGTTCGTGCAATATATAAGAACAAGACAACTTCCGCCAAATAATATTATGCCAAGCTTTATGTTAGGACAGTATACTTAGATATAAAAATAAAATATGAATGAGTTTATGCGAATATTATATGAAATTCATGGATTTGTACAAGGTGTAGGATATAGAGCTTATGTTGCAGGCATTGCTGAAAAGATAGGGATATGTGGCTTTGTTAGAAATGCAAGTGATGGAAGCGTTGAGATATTAGCTATAGGAGATAAGGATAAAATCGATAAATTTGAAAAAAACATAAACATAAATATAGGTAACATAGAAGTTAAAAAAATAGAAAGACATAATGAAAATGAACTCTCAAAAGAGTTTATGAAGAACTACAATAGATTTATAATTGAAAAGACAGTTAAACGTTAAATTCATCGCATAGTGAAGGCACAACAACATTGTACTTTTTGCCTATGCTTGCTTTAAGCTGTTCTGATTTGAACTTTTCGCCATGAACTATAAAAATATTTTTAAGGTTTTGTATTTTGCTTATAAAATGCAGTAGTTGCTGCCTATCCGCATGTGCGGATAAATGATATTTTTCTATTACTAATTTTATATTAATCCGTTTTTTACCTATAAGAATTGTGCGATTTCCTTCAAGAAGGGCTCTTCCACGTGTACCTTCAGCTTGATAACCAACAAAGATTAATTTATTTGATTCTATATGCCCAAGATTTTCAAGATACTTTAGTATGGGACCGCCAGAAAGCATTCCGCTAGTTGTAACGATTATACAAGGCTCTGTGCTTTGCATAAGCTTCTTTCTTTCCTTTATGCTCGTTATATGTATAAAGTTTGGACTTTTAAAAGGATCATCATCATTCATAAGAATACGTTTTTGAAGCTCGTCTCTGCAGTATATGACATTATGCCTATGAACCTTCATGGCTTTGTTTACCATGCCATCCATATAGATTAAAACTTTAGGGAGAACTCCTGAACGGATATAATCGTCTAGTACTAAAACAACCTCTTGGGCTCTACCAACTCCAAAACTTGGAATTAGAACCTTTGAATTATTGTTTAATGTACTTTTTATGCTTGATGCCATCTGCGCAAGAGTGATCTTTTCAGCAGGAAACATATCTTCATCGGCTCCATAAGTGCTCTCTGTTATTAATGTAGTTTCATTTAAATTGTTAGAGTAACCAGCATCAAGAAGCTTTGTTGTTCTGAAGTTAACATCTCCTGTATATAGAAGCTTGCTTCCGTTAGCCGCTACTTCTATCATTGCACTGCCTAGAACATGCCCAGCCTGAAGGAACTGTATAGTCATATCTTTTATATTGAATAGCTCGTTGTACTCTTTTAGCTTAAACCGCTTATTTAGCTTTGATAAACCTTCTTTAGT
>JBMFWW010000020.1:1701-9929 GCA_049964835.1 Candidatus Micrarchaeia archaeon
TCATATCTTTTATATTGAATAGCTCGTTGTACTCTTTTAGCTTAAACCGCTTATTTAGCTTTGATAAACCTTCTTTAGTGATATTTGAAGGATTAGATATTTTGACATAATCATTTATGAGAATAGTTGATAGCTCGAAGGTGGGCTTAGTTGCATAAATATATCCAGAAAAACCAACACTTAAAGCATGTGGAAGGTATCCGCAATGATCAAGATGCGCATGAGAGATTATTATGGCGTCTATTGAACTGAAAAGCTCATCTGGTATTAGAGGATACTCATGTGGCTCTGACATTTTTACGCCACAATCAAGAAGAATCTTAGCCTCTTTGCTACATATTAGTATACAGCTCCTTCCCACTTCGGAGGCTGCCCCGTAAAACTTTACTTTCAATTATGCACCGTCGTAATCGTTGTCTTCTTGTTTTGACTTGCCTTTTATTATGGCTATATCTCCAAAGCTTACCTCCATAGGCTTCTGCTCTACTATCTTTTCTTTCTTGTGTATTACTGAGGGTTTTCTTTGTTGACCGGTCAACTTTCTTAACTCGTTATAAAGATCATCTAACTTTTTCTCTATATCTATTAAAGATTTATTTGCTTCATCTATACTTTTATTTAGCTCAGCTATATCACTTGTTATAAACTCTGCCTTTCTTCTTGCTCTATAGCTTTTAATTGCTTCTTGAAGCTCTTTATCTATCTCGTTTTTCTTTCTTATCAAATCTCTTTCAGCATCTAACGTATAAGCTTCTGTTGATATTCTGAATTCTAATCTTTCTTTTTTTCTCCTCAGATATCCTATATTCTTAGTATTATGCTTTGCAACCTCGGATAACTTCTTTGTTGCGTCCTGCTCTGCAAGTTTATATAATAACCTTCTTTTGAATTTTTTAATATCAAAAATTATCTGGGCCTTCCTTTTTCTCTCTTCTTCTATTTGCTTTGCTAGCTCCTTCTGCCTCTCAGTAGCTCCTTCAGGAAGCTTTACAGAATAATCAAATGGCCTTCTTTGATTCTGAGACTGTGATTTGCTTACAGTATGTCCATTCTTTTCTGCTTTATCAGCCTTAACAGCATTACTATTAGAGGTTTTTTCATTTGCAGAAGTAGAACCACTTTCTGAGTCTTTCTTAAAATCTCCATCAATTTTCATTATACTTATTTCGCTTACCTTTTCTTCCAGTCAATCGCCTTAATTCTTTCCTAAATTATTTTAATATAAACATTGTTAATTTACTAAAATTAATCTTTCTTATATAATATTTTGTACAACAATTAATTTAAATATTTGTATAGGAAGCTAATTTGAGTTAAGCACAGAGCTATAAACATCAAGAAGCTTATCCGTTACTTTTTTTGGTGAAAAATCCATTGCTGTTTTATATGCGTTATCTATATATGCATCGGTATTATTTAAAGCTTTTTCTATTTTTTTAGAACAGCCAATATAATCGCCAGGTTTGAACTTCTCACCGTTTTTTCCATTTGATACAAGTGTTTTTAATGCAAGAAAATCTGCGCAAACGACCGGTTTGCCCATAGCCATTGCTTCTAACGCAACTATACCTTGAGTTTCAAATGTAGACGGTATACAAAATACATCTGAAGCTGCATATACTTCTGGTAGTTTTTCTTTTTGGATTGCACCTAAAAAGCTCACATTTTCAAGGTGCAACCTGTTCGCCATTGCTTTATAATGAAGCTCTGCGGGACCTGATCCTACAATTAAAAACTTTAATTTTTTATTATTTTTAAGATACTTTGCACTTTTTAATAGTACCTCTATTTTCTTTTCTTTGCTTAGTCTTCCTACATATAAAACTACATTCTCCGAGTCCTTTATCCCTAAAGACTGCCTAAGCCTGTAACCAGATATTTTTTTATTGAATATTTTTAAATCAACGCTGTTTGGAACGGTATACGTATTTGGAACTCCATTTTTAAGGAGCATATTTGTTATAGTATCAGATGGCGTAGTAGTTGCATTGCATTTTTTATAGAAGAATAAAACATACTTCCAAAGATATATGGAGGTTACCTTTCTTAATTGAGGATTCTTTGGATAGTAATCTTTTATAACTGATTTGTTATTTACCATTGTGTGAAATGATCCCACAATTGGATACTTGCCCAACTTTGAATTCATAAGACCAGAAATACCCATGAAAAAAGGGGTATGTACATGTATTAGATCGATATCTAATTTTACCAATTTTAATAGGGAGTTGTATGGAAAAAGTGCAACATTGTATTGAGGATAAGGTTTAAATTCAACACCAGGGTAATAAAAAACATTTTTTTCCTTGGGAAGATTTGAAAGAAATTTTGAACTTGTAAAAATATATACAGTATGTCCTCTTGATTCTAATTCTTTTTTAAAGTTGACTATAGAGCTTACAACACCATCTATAGCTGGTTTGTAAGTATCTGTATAAAAAGCAACGCTGAGTTTATCCATAACTTCACTTAAGGTATCAATTCCTTAAGAATTAAGAAGGTAGTATTTATAACTTTATTGCTTCTCCACCAGAAGCCTTTATCTTTTCAATAGCTTTTTTTGAGAATGATGTTGCGGATACTGATACTGGCTTTGTCAATGTTCCGTTGCTTAGAACTTTAAAACCTCTTAGCTCTACTTTAGGCTTTTCCTCTTTTATAGAATCAGCTTTCTTTGAGATCATGTCTAAGGTTATCTCGTCTAATTTCTTTGCGTTCCATCTTGTAAACCCCGGCTTTCCTATCCTATCTTTTTCGTACTTCACAATTTTTGTCCACTTGTGCTTTCTGCCAGCTCTTCCTGTTCCTCCTCTGCTTCCTGCTCCCCTATTATTCTTTTTGTTTCCTGCTGCCCAAGTTCTTCTGCCTAAATTTCTTCTATTCTTTTTTGCTCTTCTAAATACCATATATAAAACCTTTTAAACTCTATAACATTCTATTAATCAAATCGTTAATGTCATTGCCTCTATATCCTAGGGCACCTCCTGAAGAATAACCCGCTTTTATTCCTTCATAACCATGTCTTGGTGGATGAAGAGTAATATTTGAATTGATTAATACCCTTAAGCTTTTTTTGCCAGTGAATAATTCGTTAATTTGTTCCTTTGAAAGTTTAATATCCTTTTTGCTTATTAGCTTTTCAAATACCTTAGGATCTAATTCGCCATAAGTAACAAAGTCATTGCATTTTTCAATCATACCTAAATTTGACTTGGTGCCAAAAAGTATGGTCATGTTATTTACACGTTTAAGATTCATTCTTAATAACGTCTCAGATATACTCTGACGTACTCCGACCCTGCCTCTCACTCTTACTACTGCAAGCAATTTGTTTTCTAATTTTGAGTTCATAAAAAAGACCTGCCTTCTTTTATTTAAAGATCTTAAGATTAATTTAAGATATTACTTATTAAGTTATTTATTACTTTCTAAATTGCAGTTCCACCATATTAGTTGATAGTCTGCAATAACAGTATAAATAACACGTATAATATTAATTATGAAAGTATATAAATATTAAGTTATTATACTTACTTTAGGATAAGATGGTATAATGAAAAAAATTTTTTACCTTTCAACTTTTATTGCCGTGTTTTTTTTTATTTCTAATGCTTATGCTTATTACAATATAACAAATGTAAATACCACAATTATACTTAATTCTAATCAAAGTGCAAGAGTTGTAGAACTTTTTACTGTTTATGTAAGTAATTCATCAATAGCATCGTATCAGCAAAGTAAGGATGCTATAGGAATAACCCTTAGCGACTGGCAAAAAATAATATATGGAGGGGGTTTGGTGCAACATATATACGGAAGCGGTAGCAGTTTTTATAATTTTGAGTTCTTACCGGGACCAATAGTGAATGTTCCTGGAGGAGGTTATGCGACATTAACAATGAATTATTATATCAAAAACGCAACTACTGTAAAAAATATAGCTCCTAGAAAATTTGAATATACATTAAATGATAGCATATTTAATTTCCAAGAAGAACAGAGTGGTCAGATACTGCCCACAAACATACGTTTAAATATAATTATGCCTACTGGGGCAAAGATAACTACTATTTACCCATTGCCGGATTATCCAAAACCTAATCTAATAGACAATTATACTAATGATACTGAGTTTTCTTGGTTTACTGGAGAACCACTCTCACAATTTGCATTCCAGTATGTAATTACTGAGTCGCCAGAAGCAGAAGTCGTAAGTTATTTTCAGGGAATTTATACTAAATATAATATAGAGATTTATCTTATTATTGTAGCTGCAATAATTTTTGTTGTTTTAAGAGTTACAGTTAAAAATAAGAGTAGTAAAAAAGATAAAGAAGAGTAATTAATTATTTCTTTTTTAATTCAATTTAAGTTAATAGTAATCCTTTAATTTTTATTAGTAGTATGTTCGGAAGAAAAAAGTTCATATCTAGAAAGTACACTCTTGGTTGTCTGAGGCTTAATTTTCTTAATTATTGAAAGAATAAGATCTTCTGTTATTTTTACCTCATCACTTGATGGCTTGTCATCATCATTTTTTTCTATTGTAAGCTCTAAGGCTTTTAGCTTTGCCTCTCTACAGATATTTACTATCTCTGCAGGAGTAAAACCGACTGTTGCTAATGCTAAAGAGTCGTAATTTATACCTGTATTTGTAGTTTTTTCTGGCAAGGATTTTTCAAAAAGCTCCTTTCTTGCGTTGCGATCAGGCAATGTAACATATATTAATTTCTCTATTCTACCTGGACGCAATACTGCAGGATCTATTTTTTCAGGCCTGTTGGTTGCTCCTACAACAACTATGCCATTTGTTGACTTTAACTCCTCAAACTCTCTTAAAAATTCAGACGTAATCTTTATTGATAACTCAGATGCATCATCTCTGTTTGGAACTAGTGAGTCTATCTCGTCTATAAAAATTATTGAAGGTGCATTCTCTTTTGCTCTAAAGAATGACTCCTTTATAGTTTCTAATGACTTTTCATATCCTTCTTTTATCAAATCAGAGCCCATTATTCTAAATAAATGAATGTCAGGATACTCATTTGAAAATGCCTTCATGAGCATTGTTTTACCGCAACCAGGAGGACCAAACATCAAAATTCCAGTTATGTTGTTTATATTATACTCTGCAGAAAGAGTAGGATGTTCTAATGGTATTCTTATTGCTTCGTTGAGTGCGTTTTTAGCCTCTTTTATATTTACGACGTTGTTTAAGGTTACATCTGTATTTTTCTCTAGTTTTTCTGGATTTGTTCTTCTTTCAAAATCTGCCCTGAATTTTTCATAAAGTTCTAACTGGGAAAATGAAGTAGATGGTTTTATTGAAGAGATTGTATTTACTAAATCAGATGTTTGAATCTTTAAAGGAGAAGAGGTCTTAATCGCTTTTGACGAAACATCTGTTGCAGTTATTGAAAAGATATTTGCTATGTCTGCACCTGAAAATCTACTAGTTAATGTAGAAAGCTTCTCATAATCTAGATTTGAACTGGTAGGATACTTCTTGGCGTACTTCTTAAATATTTCAATTCTTCCAGATTTGTCAGGTAGAGGCATGTAGATTATACGATCAAACCTGCCAGGACGTAATACTGCAGGATCTATAATATTAGGAACGTTTGTTGCGCCTACAATTACTACCCCTTCTACCTTTTGAAAACCGTCCATCTCAACAAGCAAATCAGAGAGCAGCTCACCTTCTGAACCTGCAGAAGAGCCGGTTCTTTTAACAGCTATACTGTCTAACTCGTCGAAAAACAGTATAGTAGGAGTATGCGCTCTTGCTTCAGAGAAGATTTTAGATAGCTTCTTAGAGCTATCACCAGATGTTGATTCTAAAATAGCAGAGGATTTAACATAAATAAATCTTGCGCGTATTTC
This sequence comes from Candidatus Micrarchaeia archaeon, assembly GCA_049964835.1. Classification (GTDB taxonomy): domain Archaea; phylum Micrarchaeota; class Micrarchaeia; order Micrarchaeales; family CABMGC01; genus JAJZOD01. Next base: position 7,585 of record JBMFWW010000020.1, read on the forward strand.
CTGTGATATTGCACGCATAAGCATTGTTTTACCTGTGCCCGGCGGTCCAAATAGAAGAATTCCTTTTGATGGAACAACATGATAAGCTTTTGATATGCCTTTGTTTTCTATTGGTTGTATTATTGCTTGTTTTAGCTCATTTTTAGTCTCTTCATAATTGCCTATATCATTCAAGCTCTCTTTCACACCATGACCTAACTCTTCAAACTCGCTGCCTAACGTCCCAAGAAAGTCTTGCTTCATAACATCTAAAACTCTCACTACCGAAATATCATTGAATTCTAATATCAGCAAAAATATTGGTGCTAGTATGAAACCACTTATTATTTTTATAGAAAAATTACTTCGAGATAAATAGCTAATTGCTATAAATGAAATTAGTATAATTAATGTGTATAATGTAGATTCAGTTCCTTTATAAGAAGATCTGCTTTTGACTACATAAGAGCTAATAGATATGACAACAATCAACCATATCACTAATTGAACTAGTATGTAAATTAAGCCGTATGCCAAAGCTAGAAATGCCAAATATATTCCAGGAGTTATATATGGAGATGCTTCAAAAAATCTAGATAGTGCTAGTACTGAATTAGAACCAAAAGTAGAAAGGGTTGATATTTGGCTATTTGGTACAAAGTACTGAAATGCTAATGATGCGCCAGAAGTAGCTCTAAATCCTGCTATATTAAATAATATAGGCCCGTAAGGAGTTAAGCCAGTTAATCCAGCTATTACAGGTATTGCTACTATCGCTATTGCTGTACCTATTAATGCTCTTTTCATACCTATGTATAAAATACCTAGTACAAATACCGGTATTTCTATAAATAAACCTATAAATGAAAATGGAAGTACTATTAAGGTATATGCGAAGGTTATTGCTCGATAGTGCTTGTAGCCAAATATTAATGCTATTGTCATAAAGAAGACATAGAACCAGGCTAAAAGCGGTGCTTGATACATGAAAATAGGCAGCGAAATAAATAGAAGGGCTATTAATCCTGCAGAAGGATGATACCTTGAAAGAATAAAGGTTATGGCAAGCAGCGGTATCAAAATAATTATTGGATAGAAAGGAAATGCTATTGCTATACTTAATAATGCAAAAAAGGATATCACTGAGTCTGGGAAGTACTTATTATTTGAAAATTCTATTAAACGCTCTTTTATTGCATAATATGTTATCGGTACAGAAATGCTTTCTTCATGAACCTTTTTTTGTTTTTTATTGTTTTTCTCGTTATCTTGTTTTTTATTTTGAATATTATCATTTTTATTATACTTTTGATTTGAATTTTTTGATGTCACAGTAATTTTATCTACATTTCCTTTGTATACAACCTTTTTTATCTGACTTTTTTTTGTTTCAGGCATAATTTTTATAGTTATCTAATGCTTATATATAGATACCTTTAACCCGTTGTAGCTCAATGGCAGAGCGATCGGCTGTAGTCTGTTAACTTCTTGGAGTTTTCAAGGAGGATACCGATAGGTTGGGAGTTCGACTCTCCCCAACGGGAAAATAATTTTTCAGTGGATTTTCAAGAGCATTTTACTCTTTGCCAAGTAGTGAATAAGAAACCGAATAGATACATTTGCTAGCTCTCAGAGATGAGAACATCTTTCTTATATTATCTGCATCTGAACTACTTATTATTATATCAACTCCAGAACCGTAGCTATGATGATGAACCTCTGTCTTGATTATATCTTTATATTTATGTACTAAATCAGAGACATGATTCTTTTCATTTTCCTTATAAGTAAGTACAAAAACGCACTCAATGTTGCCAGAAGCTGTATTTATCTCATTGTAATCTATAGTTATGTTCATTATTGCAGTTCTTAAAAGTTTTGACCTGCTTTTAAATTTAAGTAAACGCTGTGTTTCATTTAATTTTTCTAGTGTTTTATCATCTATTGACAAGCTAAGAATCTCCATTCTCTCAAATACTTATTAAAAAATACACTTATTATTACTTTCTATAAAATATAATAGTTAATAACTAGAAACCCGACAAATTAAATAACTTAGGGTTTTATATAATTTGGAGGTTTTTCTCTTCTCTTTTGTCGTCGTAAAGACGGATTATTGTGAATCTCCCAACAGATGCAAAAAGCGCATCGGTCGCCTGCCAGGACAACGAAAACATGGGAATATATGAGTTAAAGAATAAAATAGTAGAGGTTTGGGCCGCTGCACGCATAATTGTGCAGAAGTATGGTCATACGAGTAAGTTTGCAAAACATCTTGTTGCTTTTGCAATAAGACAAATAGAGAACTTCAACGACGTTAAACTTGTTCATTTTCTTATGAACGATAAGATTGGAAGAATTCTCGG
>JBMFWW010000021.1:0-6377 GCA_049964835.1 Candidatus Micrarchaeia archaeon
GGATTGAAGTAAATCATCTGTTGGAAGTTTGCCGATGTTCCTGTAGATTGTTGGTTTGATAATGTAATTGGAACATAATATATCTGACCACTGCCAGAACCACCACTACTTGAGGTACCTGAAACAGTTACCTTCAAAGATACAGAACCGATCTTTATTATCTGTCCAGAAGCCGTTGGAGTATTGTACTGCATCCAAAGATTTCCATTGAATGAGGTGCCTATTGCATTGCTCGGAAGAGGACAGTAAAATCCTATCTGCAAAGTTTCTCCATTATACAAGTTAACTGATGGAGAAACAGAATTGAAAGACGACGGCTGAGATGTATTATTAAGACATTCAATACCGGTCAAGGTAATCTGCCCTAATGTTTCGCCAATAGTTGCTACAAGTATTCCATTACTCGCAAGAAGTGGTTTTGTGCAGAGAAACTGTGTCTGTGCAATGCAACTTCCACTCCCAGACAGAGAGCCGCTGCCAAAGATTCCGAGTTCAAAAAGAGATACGAGAGCTATTGCAATAATAAGTATTGACCAACCATAGGTCATCAAATACTCCATGGCAGACTGTGCTTTGAAGATGTGTTTTTTTGAAGGAGTTATATACTTAATCATAGAGTCGGTAAGTAAATGTTTAATTTTTTCTTTGGATTTATCTTTATTTGACATATTAGAATATAACAAATAAACAAGATTAAATATTTATTGTTTTTTTTAGCTTATGATTAGTAATTATTCTGCTTCTCTATTTGGCTTATTGCAGGTAATGAACATACTGGTGCGGTATTGTTTATAGCACCGCATATCATTGCAACATATAGATCGGCAGCTGCATACTCAGATTGAGCAAATTGATCGTTGAAGTTTGCTAATTGTCTTAATACTTGCGCATGAGTCATATTTTGTAAAGGAAGATCAGTTGAGGAAGTAGGAGGAGTATTTCCAAAGTCTATAGCGTCTGCACCGCTTATCTGATCGCTACCCCAAATAGTATAAGGAGTTCCTTGGAAGTTATTAAGTTGTACGATTAATTTGAATGCATCAATATATGCTAGATTTCCTGTACTATTTATTTCTTGTTGCATTGTTGCGATAGGCTGTACCGCAAAGCCTCCGGTTATAGGGCCAGTATCCTCTATAGGTAGAAAGTTTATGTACTTGCTAGTATAGAAAGAACCTAAATCTACAGTATAATTTGAGTAGTGAGCAGGAGCCCAGTAGAGTGTTGGAATGTCGCCATCACCTAATGAACTATAGCCTTCAAAAAGTGATGAAAAGTTGCCAAAACGTGAAAGAGCAAGTGCCATTGCCCATCTGTTTTCTCCACAGAATATACAAGTTATTGAACCTAGATATATCACGCTAGGCTTTCTGTTCAACATAAATATAGGTACCTTGTTAGCCTTGGCAGAAACGGTATTAACTATATTATTATTTATTAGCATTTCTCCCGCAGTTTCGAAGTATGAGTTTGGTGCGTTGTTTATTATTGAAAGTTCAGTTGCATTTAAAGGCTTGTTTATATTAGTTAATCTGTCACCAAAACTTCCTGATTGATTTATTATTGGATTTGATTGTAAAAATAATGGGGGGGTTATTGTGCTTGATGTAATATTAAATTTTGTTACATTAATATTTGATAGCGATGTAGATGAATTAACATAAACTAACTTTGTCTGATTTTCATATATTATCTTTGTACTTGAATGAGTATATGAAAATGCAGCAAATGCTAAAGCAATTAAACTTATGGCTAAGGTGATATAATTTAATGTCTTTATATTTGATTTATTTGTATTTTGACTATTCAACTTTTTGGCCATTTACACACACAATTTTCTTATACTTAGATATATTATTATAGTTATTATTTTACTCTAATTATTCTAATAATGGAATAATTAAGTATATACTTTTATGATATATATGTATTAACTTTTAATATATAAAACTTATTGTAGATGATGGTTTTTATGTTTTCTGACTCGCACTGCCATTTATATATGGTAGATAATAAAGACGAATTATTAGAAAGATGCGATGAATGTGATGTTGGATTGCTTTTGAATACAGGAGTAGATATTGAAAGCGCAAGTATTGTTTCTAATGATGTATTTAGAGGAGTTTATGGAGTTATAGGTATAAGTCCTGATTTTGCAAAGATTCAAGAGAGTAACACTGAAAAACTTCTCGATATATTTAAAAAAAGTAAATCCAAAATAGTAGGAATAGGAGAGATAGGACTAGATAATAAAACAGATACACTACTTGAAATACAGATTAGGGTTTTTGAAAAACAGTTGGAGATTGCTGAAAGGCTAAAATTGCCAGTAATAATTCATTCAAGAAACATGTTGCAGAAAGTAGAGGAGATACTATACGAGAAAAATGTGAAAAAGGTAATGTTTCATTTTTTTGAAGGAAATGAAGTTGATGCGAAGAGAATTGAAAAAAAAGGGTATCTAATTTCAATACCTCCATTAGAATACTCTAGATTTAAGAGGATTATTAATACAGTAGACTTGGAAAGTATTGTTTGCGAAACGGACATGCCAGCTGTTGGAAAAACCCCCTGTGATGTGTTAAAAACTGTAGAAAAAATTGCTAAAATTAAAAATAGGGAAGTTACTCAAGTAGGAGAGAATATAACAGAAACTATTAAAGCTTACTTTGATATATAATATTAAGGGCCCGTAGCTCAGCTTGGATAGAGCGGCAGACTTCTAATCTGATGGCCGCGGGTTCAAAAAAACTATCTGATAATAGTTTTGAGTTTCCCGCCGGGCCCGTTATAAGGTGAAGTTATGGCAGAAGATAAAAAATTTGAAGAAACAATATCACAAATAATGCAGCAAATAGAGGTTTTGTTGAATGATAACAGTGTACCAAGGAATGTAAAGGCAGCGATAGATGAAGCTAAAAAAGCTCTTGATAAAAAGACTGAGAGTTATTCTGTAAGATCGTCATCAGCAACATACAAGATAGATGAGATAAGCAATGACATAAATTTACCTCCTTATGCAAGGACAGTAATTTGGAACATCTTAAGTATGTTAGAATCAATAAAAGACAATTGAATTTTTACTTTTATTTTTAAAATTTTATTTATTCAGTTAAAGCCTTTGCATAGAAATATTAAATAAATTCGCCTGCGTTGTTTTATTTATGGAGGATAAGAAAATAGTAGTTGAGCTTGCGGCAAGGCTAAGTGGCATAGCTGTCTTATCGAATGAAGTACAAGAATCAGATCTACAAGGATATAACATAGAAGAGATATATTCGAGATTGGTTTCTTATTTTGATGGTTCTGAAAGTTTAAATTTAGTTAATAAAGAGCTTATTAAAAAGATAATGGATAAAAAAGAGGAAAAAATGCCTGAAAAAGTTGAAATTATTAAACCTTTATCATTTAAGCCCATAGCAAAAGAGTATGATGCCCAGTATAAAATAAAAGTTTCGAAAGTTGAAAAAACAGGAAACAGTGTTACTGATTTTGCAAGTTATTTTAGAGATAGATATAGAAAAATAAAGGATATTTTGACAGATAGATTTAACATGGGAATGGTAATAACAAGTAACAAGATTTCTGATTATGCAAATGGAAAAGAGATTACAGTAGTAGGTATAGTAAATAATAAATTCATAACAAAAAAAGGAAATCTGATGGTTAATATAGAGGATGAAGAAGGAGAAATGAAAATCCTTTTTATAGCTCCAGATAGATTTGCAAAAAAGGAATCGATAGAGACCTTTGAATCTGCAAAAAAAATAATAAATGATGAAATAATAGCAATAAAAGTAAGAATATCCTCACCTTTTATAATAGCAACAAATATAATATTTCCAGACATTCAGATAAAAACTAAAAAACAGACAGAGGAGGATTTAGCAATAGCCTTTACATCAGATTTACATATAGGCAGCAAGCTGTTTCTTGAAAAGGAATTTTTAAGATTTATAGAATGGCTTAATGGCAATTTAGATTATAGAAAAGAACTTGCAGGAAAGGTAAAGTATGTTGTATTTGGAGGAGACGTTGTAGATGGAATAGGAGTTTACCCCGAACAAGATAAAGAGTTAAATATACTGGATATATACAAACAATACTCTACTTTTTTTAGGTATATTGAGATGATACCTGATTACATAAAGATTTTCGTGATACCTGGAAACCATGATGCAGTTCAAAGAGCTGATCCTCAGCCTAGTTTGAGTAATGAGATAATAGGTGATTTCAAGAAGGACAATGTTAATTTTCTTACTAGCCCTTCATTTTTAGAAATTAATGGATTAAAGGTTCTTGCATATCATGGTACCTCCCTTGACTCAGTAATACATAACATAGTTGGTTGCAGCTACTTTAAACCTGAAATGGCAATGTTGGAAATACTAAAAAGAAGACATATTTCTCCAATTTATGGTGAAAATCCAATAAATCCTGGAAAGACCGATCCATTAGTTATATCCGAAGAGCCAGACATACTACATATGGGCCATGTGCATAAAAATGGTTCTGTAGAGTATAGAGGAACACAAATAGTCAATAGTGGTACGTGGCAGGCAAGAACAAACTATCAGATAAAGCTTGGGCATTTACCGACACCGACAATACTCCCGGTTTATGAAACAAAGAAAGCGGTTATGCAAGAACTTAATTTTGGTGGTTTGGAATGAATCTTGATGAATATTTTAAAGTTCTTTCAGATGACTTTGATAAAGCATATGAAGTTGCGAAAGTTGCAAGATCTAAGGGTTTTGATCCTAAAGAGTATGTTGAGATAATCCCAGCATCTGATCTTGCAAAAAGAGTAGAAGGTTTAATGTCTATAGAAGGTTTATCTGAAATTATAAGAAAAAATTACAAAGAAGGTACTAGAAGTGCATTGGCGTTTGCTGTTGCAAAGGAAATATGTACAGATAAAAAGTTCGACAATTATGAAAAAATAAAAAGAATTGAACTTGCAATAAAGGTGGGTACGGCAATACTTACTGAAGGGGTTCTTGTAGCACCAACAGAAGGAATAAGCACAGTAGAAGAGTTTAGAAATAGTGATGGTAGCAGTTACATAGCTGTGCTGTATGCAGGACCTATAAGAGGAGCTGGGGGAACAAGCGCTGCACTTTCAGTAGCATTAGCTGACTATGCAAGAAAGCTGATGAATATTGGAGAGTATAAACCAACTAAGGATGAAGTAGAAAGAGCTGTTGAAGAAATAGAGTTGTATCATACAAGAGCAGCTAGATTGCAATACAGACCTAGCGATGATGATATAAGAACGCTTTTCAGCAGCTGTCCTGTTTGCATAGATGGTGTTCCAACAGAGGAGGTAGAGGTTGGTGTACACGCAAATATGAAGAGAATTAATGCTGAAGGAAAAGAAGTAGCTATAACAAACAGAGTAAGAGGAGGTATGGCACTAGTTAGCTGTGAAGGAATAGCGCAAAAGGCAAAGAAGATGGTTGAAGAAACTAAAAATGCGGGGCTTGACTGGCCATGGCTTGCTAAACTAATAAAGATAAATCTCAAGGGTCCAGCAGAAAAAAAGCAAAAGGATGACAGCGTAGCTGTGTTCCTTGAAGAACTTGTTGCTGGAAGGCCAGTTATAGCGTATCCACATACAAATGGTGGCTTACGCTTGAGATATGGAAGAAGTAGATTTACAGGCATAGCAGCAAAAGGATTCAGCCCAGCTACTATGATTATTGTAGATAATTTTATAGCAATAGGAACGCAATTGAAGGTAGAATTACCTGGAAAAGGATGTGTTGCTGTACCGGTAGATTCTATTGAAGGACCTTTTGTAAAGTTAAAATCAGGAGAATGTATTAGAATAAATGATTCAACTCTTGCAAAGTTGCTTAAAAATGAGGTTGAAGAAATAATAACATTGGGGGACATACTAATAACATATGGAGATTTCAAGAAAACAAATACGCCACTTCAACCAACCAGTTATGTTGAGGAGTTATGGGCTCTTCAACTGAAAAATAAAGGTTACTCTAACACGTATAATGAAAACTTTAAAGAACTCTACGAACTGTCAATTAAATACGACTTGCCGTTATATCCAAAGTATTTATTTGAGTTTAGTATGGTTTCTATTCCTGATATTTTAGAAATTATTAATGTACTTTCAAAAGCGATTGAACCCTTTATTGGCGCAAATCTTTTTTCTATTGATAAAATAATACTTAAAAATGATAAGAAGATTAAAAGAACACTTGAGTTGATAACCCTACCGCACAAGATTGAAGAGGATAATATTATAATTGAAAAAGAGTACGCCCAATCTCTAATTGTTTCACTGGGGTTTGTCGATAAAGAAACCTCAAATGTAAAGAAGTTTAATAATGAAAATTTAAAAACAAGCTATGGGG
>JBMFWW010000021.1:6477-9705 GCA_049964835.1 Candidatus Micrarchaeia archaeon
TTCACTGGGGTTTGTCGATAAAGAAACCTCAAATGTAAAGAAGTTTAATAATGAAAATTTAAAAACAAGCTATGGGGGAGGATTAAGTATTTTGGAATTTTTGAATCTTTTTTCAGCAGTAAAATTAATGAAAAGATCTACATTCATAGGAGGAAGGATAGGAAGACCTGAAAAGGCCAAGGAGAGACTTATGAAACCGTCAGTGTCAGTTTTATTTCCAATAGGATCTTATGCAAGTAAAGATAGGAATATTACTAAAGCTTATCTTATTGATTCTAAAAAGTTTAAATCTGGTTTAAATATAGAAGTTGCGAATTATAGATGCTTAAAATGTAAGAGAAACATAGATACACCTTATTGTTATGATTGTGGACAAAGCGCAGTTATAGAAAGAAAATGTTCTAAATGTAATATTATTACACTTAAAAAAATATGTGATAAATGTAATGGTAAAACAGAAGCGCATGTAGAAAAAAATATCACGCTTGTAAAGGTAGTTAATGAATCGATGAAAAGATTGGAAATAAATAAATTGCCTAATGTAATAAAAGGCGTAAAAAGTCTTTCCAATAAAGATAGAGTAATGGAAACCTTAGAAAAAGGCATATTGAGAGTGCAGAATGGAGTTTATATATTCAAGGATGGGACTGCACGTTTTGATGCTACAGATGTACCAATAACACATTTTTATCCTGCAGAAATAGGAGTTTCTGTGCAAAAACTTAGGTCATTAGGTTACACTAAAGATTACAAAGGTAATGAACTTTTATCCGAAGATCAGCTTGTAGAAATGAGACACCAAGATGTAATACTTAACAAAAACGGCGCAGAGTACATGCTAAAGGTTTCTAAATTTGTAGATCAAATGTTGGAAAAATTATATAAAATTGATAGTTATTACAATGCAAATAACATAAATGATTTAGTAGGTAAACTCGTAATAACTCTTGCGCCACACACCTCATGTGCAGTATTAGGAAGAATAATAGGCTTCACAGATGCGTACGTTGGTTTTGCACACCCATATACTATATGTGCAAGAAGAAGAAATTGTGACGGAGATGAAGACACTACTATGTTGTTACTTGATGCATTAATAAATTTCTCTAAAGAATTTTTGCCAGTAACTGTAGGAGGTACAATGGACACTCCTTTAATATTAACTGTGAATGTTAAAATTGAAGAAGTTGATGATGAAGTACATGTTATGGAAGCAGTAGAGAGTTACCCTATAGAACTTTATGAAAAAAGTATGAAATATGCAAGCCCTTCAGAGATAAAAATATTTAGAGTATCCGATAAGATAAATACAGATAAACCTGCTGAGGAAATATACTTTACCCATCATTCCTCTTTTAAAGCTGTCAATGGATCACCACATAGAACTGCATACACTCAGTTCAAGAGTATGCAAGAAAAAGTCGATGCCGAATTTGCCTTGATGGATAAGATATACTCGATAAATAAACCAGATGCTGCACGAAGGGTAATAACTAGCCATTTCATACCTGATTTAATAGGAAATTTGCATTCATTTTCAAAGCAAACTCTAAGGTGCTCAAGTTGTAATTCTAAGTATAGAAGAATACCGCTATCTGGAAAGTGCACAAAAGATGGAGGTAAATTAATATTGACTATATCTAAAGGAGGAATTGAAAAGTATTTGAATATGGCAATAAACCTTGCAGACAGATATAATCTTGATCTTTATATAAAACAAAGATTAAATCTTGTAAAAGAAGAGATAGATGAACTTTTTATAGGAGAAAGTATAAATGCGGATGGACAAAAACAGTTCAACTTAAGCAAGTTTATGTAGCTTTTTATTTTCTAACTTTATTGCCTCTTCTAGAATATTAAGACCCTCTTCTAGAGCTTTTTTAGAAATTGTTATTGGAGGTATTATTCTAATTACTGATTGTCCAGCAGGCAGTAGTATAAGACCATTTTCAAAACATCTATTTAGTATTGCCTCTCTTTCTTTTACTGCGGGCTCTTTTGTTTTTCTATCTATTACTAATTCAATGCCTATCATTAAGCCTATGCCCCTAATATCTCCTATTATACTATAAAGTTCGCTCATTTCATTGAGCCTTTTCATTATAAGTTCTGAACTATTTTTTATTTGTATTTTTATTTCAGAACTGTGCTTCTTTAGATAGTTTATAGATGCAGTTGCTGCAGCAGTAGCTATAAGATTGCCACCGAAAGTGTTTGCGTGGGAACCTGAAGGGATATCACCTAATGAGCTCCTTGTTATTGTAACACCCATTGGAATGCCACTTGCTATAGATTTTGCCATTGTGTATATATCTGCCTCTACGCCAAAGTTGTCAAGAGCAAGAAATTTTCCAGTGCGCATGTAACCACTTTGAACCTCATCTGCAACTAAAAGTATACCGTTATCACTTGCAAGCTTTCTTATCTCAGTTATGAACTCTTTAGGAGGAACTACATAACCACCTTCTCCTTGTATTGGTTCTATAAAAATAGAAGATATCTCCTTGCCGCTTGTTTCTTTTTCAAGTACATTTTTTTTGGTATAATCAACACATGCCATTCCGCAAGAAGGATACTCCTTACCAAAAGGACACCTATAACAATAAGCATATGGTACATGAATATTTGAATTAAAAGGACCGAAACGCTCCCTCTGTGATGACTTTGATGCCGTAAGACCTAAAGAACCCATTGTCCTTCCGTGAAAGGCACTGTAAAATGAAAGTGTATACTGTCGCTTTGTAAAAATCTTTGAAAATTTTAAAGCTGCTTCATTTGCTTCTGTACCTGAATTTGAAAAGAAAACCTTTCCGAAGCCTTTAGGAAACATCTCTATCAATTTTTCAGCAAAAGCAACCGGAAGCTCTCCATAATAATCAGTAAATGCACCATGAATCAACTTATCAGTCTGTTTCTTAATTGCTTCTCTTATTTCATAGTTCCCGTTTACTCCGAGATTATATACAGATATAAAGCTTGAAAAATCTATGAATTTATTCCCTGAAATATCAATAACTAAATCTCCAGAACCTTTGTCTGGAACAAAAGGATATGAAGATCTTGTAGTAGTAAGCATTACTTTTTTATCACGCTCTATTAATTTTTTAATTTTGCCATCTATTTTTATTTGCTTTCTTTTATCAATTCCAACAAAAGATTTTGTTTCAGAATTTATTTTTTTATTGCCCAAATTTAACGCCCGTTTGAATATTTCCAGATGCACATGCA
>JBMFWW010000022.1:0-8768 GCA_049964835.1 Candidatus Micrarchaeia archaeon
GGATTGAAGTAAATCATCTGTTGGAAGTTTGCCGATGTTCCTGTAGATTGTTGGTTTGATAATGTAATTGGAACATAGTATAATTTTGAAATTTGTTGTGGTGTTGAAACTGGAATGCTTGTTTGAGCAGAACAGGTATAAAATGATGCTTTGATATTGTACGGACCGCTAGACTGAGATTCAAAATAGGTTATGGCAGTTCCATTGCTTTGAGAGTTTGTGTATTGAGGTTCTAATGTTACTAATGGAGAGTTTGCTGTGAAATTTACAGTTGCTCCAGTTAACGGATTTCCGTTTAAAAGAACCTCGGCAGATATTGGATATTTTTCACCAAGATATATTGTTGGATATTTTATCATTATTGAACAAGTATTCTGTGCATAATTTGTTGTAACTGTTATAAGTTTTGCTGTATAATTTACATTATATTTTTGAGTACATGCTATTGGATTTGATATGCTTGTGCAATCGCTTGTGTTTATATTTGCAAATCCAGTTAATGTTTCTCCAGTATTTACAATTGAAGACGTACTTCCAGAGCAAATTAGATCACCACCAGGTAGAACAAACGAAGGTAAGCATGGAGCAGTTACCTGGCCTAGATTTCCAACGTTAGCTGTAACAGTTGTACCTTTTATAGGGTACTGCTGATTATTTGAAAGAAAAAAGAAGTATGTAGAAGAAATAGAGTTTGTTTCTAATAAAAATTCAGAACAGGAGAAACCTGAACTAAAGCTGCATATAGATGGTATACTACTTGTTTGCGCCGATAGTAAATAAACTACAAAACCTAAAACTATGATTATAATTATTATTGCCCAACCATATGTACTTAAAAACTCTATAGATGATTGTAGTTTTAGATTATGCAAGTGCTCACCGAATACTTTATATAAAAAGATGTAAAATTATATACCTTTCTTTAATAATATATAATGTAATGTTATACGTGTTTTTATGCATGAAAAGGAACAAACCGAACAAATATTAAAAAAGGGGCAAGAACCCCACATGCCAGAAGGATTAGCAACAATGATGAAAGGTCAAGGTTATCATTTTGTTGGAAAACATTCTGCTACAAAAATATGCAATTACACCTCAGATAGCCTTAAGGGCGGTGAGAGCTGCTATAAACACAGATTTTATGGAATAAGAAGTTGGAGGTGCATACAGGCAACTCCTGCAATCGGATGCAACCTTGCATGTACATTTTGTTGGAGAATAATACCTGAAGAAGTAGGTTTTAAATGGAACGAGATAAATGCTATACAAAATTGGGATGCTCCTGAAGCAATAGTAGAGGGCCTTGTTAATGAACATAAAAAGATAGTGAGTGGATATAAAGGTAATGAAAAGGTTGATATGAAAAGGTGGGAAGAGTCAAATGATCCTGCACATGTCGCTTTGAGTCTTACTGGTGAGCCTCTTTTTTATCCAAAAATGAATGAATTGCTATCTGCTTTCCATGAAAGAGGAATAAGCACCTTTGTTGTAACTAATGGAACTATGATAAATGCTTTGAAAGCACTTACTGTTATGCCAACTCAGCTTTATGTTTCTATACAAGCACCAAACAAAGAACTCTATGGAAAGATAACAAGAGCAAAAAATCTTACAGCAACCTGGGATAACTTCCTAAAATTTTTAGAATATTTTTCAACTATGGAGACGAGAAGGGTATTTAGACTAACCCTTGTAAAAGAACTAAGTATGGAAGATGTAGAAGGATACACTGAATTAATAAAAAAGGGTAAACCTCATTACGTAGAGGTAAAGGGTTTTTCATATGTTGGTGGTGCTAGAAATGAAAAACGTGGCTTGTCTTATAAGCAAATGCCTAGAACTGAAGAGATAAAAGAATTTGGAAAAATGATAGCTGAAAAAACAGGGTATATGCTTACAGATTACCATGAAAAAAGTGCTGTTGCTCTTTTATGTATAGATAAGAAATCCGCTTCTGAAAGAATAATAAAGTTTAAAAAGTAGTATAACTAAAAGTAAAGTATGAAAAAGAGGCGTACAGATTTAAATCTTGATGAAAATCAGATTAAGTTTGCTAAGGCAAAAAAAATAATAATATTAATGATGTCTATAAGCCTACTTATTTTTCTAGTTATTGCGTTTGTGGCTGTTTTAAATGAAGGACTTAGTAAATTTGTATTATCTATACTTTCTATTAATCCTTTTTATTTTTTAATCTCTATTTTAGTAATTTTTTTGGGATATGTTATGAGATATCCCAAATGGGAACTTTATTTAAAGAGATTAGGAATAAGAATAAAAAGAAATACAAATTTTATGATTTATTTATCTATGTATTCTATGGATATGACTCCCGGAAGATGGGGTCGTGGAGTAGTAGCTTATACTGTAAATAGAATAACAAAAACGAAGTTTGGAAAGGTACTCCCAGCGGTAATAGCAGATAACTTTACTGATTTTTTGGGTTTTGCTGTACTTTCCCTGATTATGGCCTTTCTTGTTAACAAGTACCTTGATGTGTCATTATTTATTACCTTTCTATTACTCATACCTTTCTTGTTTCTATTCAACAAAAAACCGTTTGAGTTCGTAAAATCAAGATTCGGACATATTAGATTTTTAAGGGGATTTTTCAAAGAGGGATTATTATATTTTAAAAATGTGCATTATTTGGGTCTTGATGTATATTTGTATTCTATGATTTATACTATACCATCAATGTTTATGAATGGGCTTGCATTATATTTTGTAATATTAAGTACAGGAATAACATTAGGCATAAGTGCCATACCTGTTGTTGTTTTTATATATACATCATCGCTCTTGATAGGTGTCATAACTGGTATTCCTGGGGCACTAGGTGTTACAGATACAGCTTTGATAAGTTATCTTCTTGTCTTTTTTTCTTCTTCAGGAATAGATTTTGGAATGGCGTCTTTAATAACAATCTTATTTAGAATTGTTAGCTTATGGTTTGTAGAGGGTTTTGGATTTGCTTCTTTAATCTATACCTTAAAATATTGGTAATTAGGAAAACTGCTCTATCAACTCGGCTTCTGCAAAAGTTAATTCGCCAGGTATTACCATGCATAGTCTGCTGTTATTGCTCATATCTAAATTATTCAATTCAAATAATTTTTTGTATATTATCTTTTGTTTATAAGAACCTAAATCACATATCAAAAGCATCTTTCTTTCTATTAAATTTACATCTTTGCCTAAAGATGCCCTTTTTATTATTTTGAATGCTTCTTGAATGTTTAATGTCCTCTCACCGTTATTTATTATATCAAATAAAACCAACGTATGTAATTTATTTTTTATATTTCTTTCTATAACATCAATAAAAGAGGTAGGTTTGTACTTTTCTGTCCATTTGGTTACTGTAGTTGTTGGTCCAAATTTATAAAGATCTAATCTACTTTCCCCTATTGCTGCAGAGTATATCGAAGAGGAATGAAGTACAGCTATATTTATATTTAGATTTTTTGCTATTAAAAATAATATATGATGCGTTGTTGCTATTAGTGGATCGCCAGGAACTAAAATAGAAATGTTCTCTTTAACTGCTTTTGATAATAAATCCTTTGCGTTTTCTTCTAAATCTGATCTTTTAATCTTTGTTACTTTTTTGCCAAATGACTCTATTAACTCAATGTATTTATCAGATATTGGTGTAGTATATTGTTCAAGAAAAATTTTATCAGATTCCTTAATTTTATTTATTCCGTTTATTGATATTTCCCCTTCTGATATTCCTAATCCTATCAAAAAAAGCATTTAAACACGTGTAAGTATACTAATCTCTTATTCCGTTGGTTGTTATTTTTATTACCGCTTCCCCTTCGGGCATATTAGGAGAATCTACAAGTCTTATTATTCTTTTGTCTTCCTTGCTCTTTCGCATATACAATCTGGTTGTAGCTGCATGTGCGATTATGTTACCCCCTACTGGAGTGGTTGGATCTCCAAAAAGTATTGCCGGATTATCCATAACTTGATTTGTTATGTAAACCGCTAAGGAGTGTGTGTCTGCAAGACTCTGAAGCTTGTGTATATGTGCATTAAGCTTCTGCTGCCTTTCGCCTAGAGCCCCTCTTCCTGCAAACTCGGATCTAAAAAGCGACATCATTGAATCTACTACTATAAGCTTGACGTTCTTTTCTTTTATGAGTTTGTCTGCTCTTTCTATTGTAAGTATCTGTTGACTTGTGTTTTCGGCTCTTACCACAAATATATTGTTAAGCGCTTCTTCTGGATTTAGGTCTGCTGCTTTTGCTATGGCTTCTATTCTTTCAGGTCTAAATGTGCCTTCCGTATCAACAAAGAGAACTGTGCCGCCAACCCCTCCTTTTTCTATTGGTAATTGTGTATTAACTGATAATTGAAAGCCTAATTGAGATTTGCCAGATGCAAATTTGCCATAAGCCTCAGTTATGCCTTTAACTTCTACCCCGCCACCTAATAGTTCGTTCAGATCTTTTGAACCTGTTGATATTCTTCCTATGGCCTTTCTTTCTTCATAAATCTTAGAAGCAGTATTATATTCAAGGGTTGTAGCCTGCTTTGCGGCTTCTACGGCCTTTTTTGCCGATTCTACGCTCATTCCAGATATTTCTGATAGTTCATGTGGTGAGAGTACAGCAATCTTTTCAAGATCCCCGTAGCCTGCATCTTTTAGTTTATCGGCCGTGGTCGGACCTATTCCAGGAAGATCTTCAATTTCTTTAATTCCCTTGTCCTTTGCCATTCAAATACCACGGAGAAGTTTTAAAGTAGATCCTATAATGAAAAACATAATAGAATTATTTATAAATATAATATACCTGTTCTTATATATATTTATCTGAATTTTTATTAGAAATTGCCAAAATTTACAAATAAAGTAAAAGTACTGCCAATAATCCTGCTGATATTGCACATAGCATGTTTGTACTGAACTTGTTGCCTATTCCTTGCTCTTCATAATAACCGAAAATAGAGTCAACTATATCTCCAAAGAATCCTGAAACTGTGGTTATTGCTAAAAGTAATATGTTACCAGTAATTAAGAATGCTACTATTCCTATTATTAATGAACCTATAAAACCGGCAAGGAATCCTAGCGTTGAGACGCCTCCAGAGGTTCCGGCATTTACTTTCTTCATGCCAAATATCATGACTGCCTTTCTTTGAAGCACACCTATCTCGCTTGAGAATTTGTCTGCAGTTATTGCTGCGACGCTTGATGCATAAGCAAATATGAGAAATATGCTATTTATACCTAAAACTCCAGCTAAAGCATATAGCAACACTATGAAAAGAGGTATGGAGCCATTAGCTATGACATTTTCCCAACTTCTTGAACCTTCATATATACCATAAGCTACCTTTTGATTTTTCTTAAATTTGGTTACCAGAGCTGAAAAAATTAGGAAGATGAGTATCAATATGAGAAAATACCACCATAAAGATCCTCCTAGAAGTATTAAAAGTATACCCAGTGCCAATGCAGATATTGTGCCTTCTTTATCAAGAGTTAAAAAGGATTTCATTTCATCATGTTTTAGATATTTCCACTATTTACAAAGATTTATAAATCTAACTTCAGTTATAATATCACGAATTCTATGTAGGAAGGGTAACTGGTCGCCTTGCCGGTGCATTAAGTTGCACTGGCCTCTTCCTCACTTAGTGCCAGAAACATATTGAATATGAATAGCTTAGAATAATTGCTTATTTATACTTTTCTTTTGCTACTGCAAAATATAGCAAAATATAATTAAATTTTCTATCTTATATAAGTGAGGTTATCCTTATGCTGATGCCCTTGATTTATACTTTCAGGGTTGGCCTTTGAAGCTTCCTCCATTTCTTTTATTAACTTTTCAGTTTCTTTTTTTATTTTATCTAGATTTGATGGATTTATACTTATTTCAAGTATTTTGTTAAGCTTCTCCAGAACTGATTTTGCTGCATTTGCATCTATTTCTAACATACCCGTTTCACCCATTAGACATGCTGATTTTATGCCATATTTTGCTGAAAAGACCGGAAGTAGGCCGGCTGCTCCAAATATGCTTCCAGTAGCATTGCCAAATATGACACCGCTTTCTTTCAAAGTTTTAATTACCTCCTCGCTTGATGAAACTCCAAAAACTCTAGGCTTTTCTATATAAGTATTGCTTATGCTATATCCGCCTATTGTATATAGATATTTGCCACCTATTTTTTTGAAGAACTTAGCTATCTTGCCATTAACAACGTATTGACCTTTAGTGTTCATGGGTTGGGTATCTCCCAATAAAATTAGTATACTATTTCCTTTTTTATTCTTAAAATGATATAATCTATTACTAAGCATTCGCACTTTGCCTGATTTTTCCATTATTACGTGCGGTGGAAAGAATGGGGAGTATATAACACCAAACTTCTGTGCCCCAGTTTCATTTTTAATATGTTCTGCTACTAAGCTTCCTACACTACCTATACCTGGCAGACCAACAATTAATATTGGATTCTTAAGTTTTATTTTTTTATTATAAAAGATCATTGTTTTTTCCGTAATTACACCTTATCATTTTTCATGTTGAAATAGAAATCATTGTTTTTTTCTAGTATTTTTCTTGATTCTTTAATCTTTTCTTCAGCTGAAATATAATCCTTTCCTTCTGATGTAAATCTATACTTTGGAGCTCCCAAATACAATACATTTACTCCTTTTTTGTTAATCTCAACTAAAGCTGATTTTAATTTTTTAATGCTTGTTTTTGGATTTGCTATTTTTAGTTCCACTGTATAAGAAACCTCATATTTTTTAGGTTTTATATTTTTATTTATTATTTCGATTAGTGAATCAGAGAACTGCTTATTTTTTAAAAAATCTATTGCTCCGTTATTTTGAAGAATTGAGTTGAAAAGATTTGTATATGTAATAAACTTTTCTCCTAATTCCTGTTTTATTTTTTCCTTTTTTTGTTCTTGCTTTGATAGCAGTATAGCTTGATCAAAAAGTTTTTCGTATCTTTTTTCTATGCTGAACTCATTTTGCTTATCTGTTTTTTCTTTTTGTGTTGCTTTTTTTAATGATACATCTATTGTACCTTTGTTTTTATCTACAGACAATACCTTTGCAACTGTCTTTTGCCCTTCTTTTATAAATTCATGAATATTTTTTATCCATCCAGAGGCTATTTCCGATATTGGGAGATATGCGTCTTTTTTGTATTCTTGAAGTTCACAATATGCACCATACGGCATTATTTTTGTTATTTTTACTAGAACAAGCTCTTTTTCTTCCGGAATATCTTTTGGTATTATCGTTAAACTCACCTTTTAATCTCTATTTTCTTTTTTGTCCTTCTGCTAAAAACCTTTTCTGCTTTCTTTTTGCAAATTGTACATTCAATTAAAACTTTTTGAACTTTTCCTAATTTCTTTGGATGTATTTTAGGTTCTACGCTACCAACATAACCTTTAATTGCTCTATTGTGCCTCCTTGTAGCCTTTCCTAAACCTCTTTGTTTTCCTTTAGATACGTTTTTTACAGCATGCAGCGTATGCTTATTGCAAGTCGGACAGAATGTATTAAACTGCTTTTCTATTTTCATAAAATCACTCTTGTATCAATTCTCCTATTTTGTTTTTTAATATAAAATCAAGTTCATTTCCGTTTTCTATGTCTTGAATATCAATATATTGATCTTTTCTAAAAGGACCTAGTTTTTTACCTTCTGGTGTTATGAGTTCTGGCGTATCATTCTTTATCAATATTTTTTGTGTCTTTAGTTTTATAGAAGACCCATTTAATATATTCTTTATAGTTATATAAAGGTTTTCTTCTTCTTTTGGCAACGGTGAAGGAACTTTCCTTTCATAAGCTATATATATCAAAATTTTTTGTATGCGTATTTTCTTAATTTTTTCTAATAATTTTTTAATATTTTTTTCTGTAGTATTATTTTCTTGTTCGTTTTCTTCATTTACTGTTTTTTTTATTTTTGATTCTGTTTTTATATAAAAATCATAAGGTAATGAAATTAATTCTCTTGTTTTCTTTTCTTCTGCAAATTTATTAAACAGAGTTTCTAATTCTTCATTACTATTATTACTATTCATTCTTTCACATTTTAATATTCATGAGGGTTGATTTCCACTAATATTTTGTTTATATATTTGATTTTTTAATTTATATATTATAAGGTTCTTTGAATTACTTACTATATATACTTAAAATGCACGAATAGTGGAAATGTAGGGTCATATTATTAAAGTAGCGAGGGGTGGATTTGAACCACCGACCTCCGGGTTATGAGCCCGGCGGGCACTCCGAACTACCCTACCTCGCTATGAATAAATTAGATACAATATGCTTGTTATTTATATATATTTTTATATAAATCTTCGGCTTTTGACCTTTCTATCATACTTAACTTACTGCCACATACACATTTAAATTGAGAATCAAAGGCAGTTTCAAAAGAAACTATCATAGTATGTGTTTTTGAACAATTATTACATATAAAAAAGTCATTACAATCTTTTGGTAAATATATTACTTTTGAATTATTAAATTCTTCTACTTTTTCTAGAAATTGATCTACAGAATTGTAATCCATATACCAAACAAAAGTTAACCATCCATTTGCATCTTTGTTTGTGTTATATTTAAGCAAACCGTAACTATTAAGCAAATTTAATACTCTTCTTGTTTCATTAAGCTTTATCTTTAAAACCTCTGATATATTTTCATCCACATCTGGTTTTTCAACAAGAAAATTTAGTACAATATTGCCTACACTTCCCAC
>JBMFWW010000023.1:0-8051 GCA_049964835.1 Candidatus Micrarchaeia archaeon
TTCTCTATTTGTCTTATTGCAAGAGCAACAAGATGTTTTGCAAACTTACGCGTATGCCCATACTTCTGCACAATTACTCGTGCAGCGGCGCAAACCTCTACTATTTTATTCTTTAACTCATATATTTCCATATTTTCTATCTCCTGGCAGGCGACCGATGCACTTGTTGCATCTATTGCTCAGGAGACTCACAGTAATCCGTCTTTACGACGACAAGAGAGAAGAGAAAAACCTCCAAATTCTATAAAGCCATAAGTTATTTAATTTGTCAGGTTCCTATGTTTGTGTCTAATTTATTGAATTTAAACGGATTTACAAATTAATATTAAATGATAAATAAATTACTTGTTTTAATATTGTATTTAAAATGTTAAAAACGTTGTCTAATCAATGGAAAGATTTATATACCTTTTCCTTCATAATTATATTACTTGTTTTAGAAAGATTTAAAAGTGTTTGGTTTTATTAACTATGGTATTATTACTATGTTTTTATGATATTCAAAGTGATTTTATGACTAAAAATATAAAAATGGAAAAAGATGAAGGAGAATTTGAAGGCTCAGATTCAGAAAGTAAAAAATCTTCACCAAAGTCAGTCAGATTAGGAACAGAAAATAAAAAATGTCCTGCTTGTGGAAGCTTGGATATAATTTTTGATAATGAACGTGGAGAGTATATATGCAATAACTGTGGTCTTGTAATAGAAGAAAATGTTACTGATTCAGGTCCAGAATGGAGAGCTTTTGATTCTGATCAAAGAAATGCAAGAGCAAGAACAGGTGCACCTATAAAGTATATGAAACCCAACAAAGGACTTGTAACTGAAATAGATATGTACAACAAAGATATTAGGGGTACTAAACTTTCATCAAAAAGACAAGCACAATTATATAGAATGAGGAAATGGCACAAGAGAGCAAGTATAGCAAGCTCGAGTGAGAGAAATTATCTTGTTGCTCTTCCAGAATTAAACAGAGTTGCAAGTTATCTAGGTTTGCCAGATAATATAAGAGAGCAGACAGCATTATTGTATAGGCAGTGTGTAAAGAATAACTTGATAAGAGGAAGGCCTATAGAAACAGTTGTTAATGCAGCACTCTATGCAACATGCAGAAGCGCAGGAATGCCAAGAACCTTAGATGAGATATCACAGATATCTAATGTTTCAAAGAAAGAGATAGGGAGAACATATCGTATAATAGCACACGAGCTAAACTTGAAGATACCTTTAACAGATCCATCGGCATATGTCCCTAGATACGTAGCTGCGCTTAAGCTTAGCGGCGAAGCTCAAGAAAAGGCCATGCAATTACTAAAACAGGCGATGAAAAAAGGCTTGATAAGTGGAAGGAGCCCAACGGGCGTTTCAGCTGCTGCAGTATATATAGCTGGAGCATTAGCCGGAGAAAGAAGAACTCAGAAGGAGGTAGCTGATGTAGCAGGAGTAACAGAGGTAACGATAAGAAATAGGTACAGAGAGCTAAAGCATGAACTAAACATAGATGTAAATCTTTGAGCCTGAATATATGTCAGCATATATAAGGTTGCCTTATTTTATTTTTTTATTTTTACTTATTTCTGTATTTTTTATTAACTATAGCAACGGCATTTTTACTTCATCTATAAGATTTCAAAGTTACAATATATCGCAAGCTAAAGCAATTATAAATCAAACTGAAACTTACTTATACAATATAAACCAAAGCGGATATCTTTTTATAAACCCTAATTTAACCCAAGCTTATACGTATATGAATAGATCTCAAGAAGCACTCAATTATTCTCCGAATATATCTGTAGCTTATGCAAAAGAAGCTGAGAGTTCTGCAAATGTTGCTTTGGGAAAGATAGACTTATTTAGAGAGTATGCACTAATTATAGTAGCTTTTTCTACACTGATAATTGGATTGTTATTATATATTTTAATGTTTAAGAGAGAAAGAGT
Source organism: Candidatus Micrarchaeia archaeon (assembly GCA_049964835.1). Taxonomy (GTDB): domain Archaea; phylum Micrarchaeota; class Micrarchaeia; order Micrarchaeales; family CABMGC01; genus JAJZOD01. Next base: position 1,948 of record JBMFWW010000023.1, read on the forward strand.
AGAGGTTAAGCATGGTAGATAAAAGTATCGCGCTGAAAAAACATAAAGAGCACAAGGGAAAGGTGCAGATAGTTGGCAGAGTAATCATAAAAAACAAGAATGATTTATCAATATATTATACGCCTGGTGTTGCGTATGTTTCAGAGGCAATAAAGTATAATCATGAATTGGCTTATGAATATACTAACAAGGGCAACACAATCGCAATAGTATCTGATGGCACACGAATATTGGGATTGGGAAATGTAGGTCCAGAGGCAGGTCTTCCAGTAATGGAGGGCAAATCTCTACTTTTCAAGAGTTATGCAGGTATCGATGCAATACCAATATGCCTTGGAACAACTAATGAAGATGAAATAATAAACACTATAAAACATATATCCCCAAGCATAGCCGGAGTTAATATAGAGGATATAGAATCTCCTAAGTCGTTTAGAATAATTAAAAAATTATCAAAAGCTGTAGATATACCAATATTTCATGATGATCAGTATGGGACCGCCGTAGTTACCTTGGCAGCACTAATTAATGCACTTAAGATTGTAAAAAAAGACAACTCAGTTAAGATAGTTATTTTTGGGGCAGGATCTGCAGGTTATGGAATAACAAAGCTGCTTTATTTTTCAGGTTTTAAGAACTTGTATGTTTTTGACAGCAAAGGAATTATAAAAAAGAATAGAAAAGAAGACATGAACGAGTTCAAAGAGGAGCTAGCCAATATCTCGAATAATGAAAATAAAAAGTATACGATAGAAGAATGCATATCAAATGCAGATGTATTAATAGGCGTATCAGGTAAAAAAGGCTACTTTAAAAAAGAGTGGATAGTGAATATGGCTGAAAAGCCGATAGTTTTTGCTCTGACAAATCCTGAACCAGAAATAGAGTATAAACAAGCAATTGATGCTGGTGCATTTATAGCTGCTACAGGAAGGAGCAACGCACCTAATCAAGTTAACAACTTAATTGCTTTTCCAGGTATAATGCGCGGCTTACTAAATGCTAGAGCAAAGGGAGTAAGTATGGACATGCTAAAAACTGCAGCTATAACTATTGCAAGCTACACCAAAAAACCAAAACGAGATGACATAATAGCTAGCCCGCTTGATGAAAAGGTAATGCGAGAGATTACTGAAAAGATGGCTATTGACGTTGGAATGAAAGCGTTAGATGAGAGAGGCATAAAAAAGTATAACAAAAATATTTTTAAGAAAGTAATAAAAGAAAGAATAAAAGAATATTCAAAATTTCAGAATGTTATTAAGTGAAATTCTGTACTCGTAACATCTTCGACTCTGTAAAAGTATTAGATTTTAAATTCAATCTATTTCGAATAATTAATTACTTTTGCTTATGCTCTCCATTATATCGTAAAGTCCCCCTCGTATTGTATAAGTAACTATTCCATACTTATCTCTTAGAAGTGTCGATATATGAGATGCCATTACACCATCGTAGCTTAACACTACAGCACCTTCATTTCCAAGTATTTCATCCTTGTCCCATTTCTCTATATCATGTATATTTATGCTTTTAATATACTCTAATTCTAACTTCAATACCTTGCTTATGTAAATATTTGATTCTGCACCAAGCCAAATTAAAGGGACGTTGTTCTTATGTATTATCGCCTTCGCACTCTTAAAATCAATTTGCGGTATAAGAGACAAAGATGCGTCGCTTCTAGCAGTACTCCTAAGAACGTTTATGTTACTTGCGTATTCGGGAATTTTCTGTTGCTGCTGCTTATCGTTTGTAGATAGTATCTTGTGCTCCTCTTCAGTGAACTGTAAAAGCTCGCCTAAAAAGTTTGTCATTACTATGGCTCTCTTTGAAGGTATGCCGTGCACTTCATCTACATCTTTTACTTGAGAAGTGGAATCTACAGCACCACTAGTATGTATTTTTATAGAGGATAATATCTTACCCTTTGAAATTGAAACTCCTATTATGTATTTGTATGGTATTATTGCAAATGTGTTTGGATTCAAAAGGCCAAAGCCAAGAACTCTGCCCCAAAATGAAGGATAAACTATTATTAAGCGCTTGTTTGTAGCAACTAATAGAACAGGAGACAATGATTCTAATCTACTTTGTGCAATTTCAAGAAGTATTTTTTCATCTTTGTATAAAACATGCTTTAACATTGATTTATAATCAAGATTATGATCTCTTTTTGGAACTCCCGCCAAACTATCAAACTTACTCTCTATTGCTTTGTCGCCCAACTCATAATACTCCTTTCCCATATTCCCACCAAATATATTATAGCGTAACCAGTATAAAGGATGTCTATTTAGCAGCATTTACTTGAATAAAAAATTTAATTTTTAACTAATTTTTCTCATCGTAAAATTTAATTCTGAAAGAAAGATTTAAAGGCAGCTTAAATTTTTGATTAATGTTTTACAAAAGATATTAAAAAATTAGATAAATTTTTGATTAACTTTTAGTTAATAATGTAATTTGTTGCGCCACATTATTTCGGAAGAAAGACTTTCAGAATAACTTATAAATCTGTGTGCGTTGTAGCCACACTCCTTTAGATTTCTTGCCATTATTGAGGGATTTGAACCATTTCCAAAAGTATAGATTATTTTTGGATTACACATATCTATGTACTCTTTGCTTTGGCAAAAATCTGCATGATCACTTAACGGGAACTGCACGTCTGAACCTATTTTGAATACTTTTGCAAAACCTGTTGCTACCGCTGTAAAAACTCGCTTTGAATAAGCCTTACTCAATGAAACAGCAAGATCACCTAAACGCGAGTTCTCTACAATGCCTACAAAATTGTGTTTTGTAAACTCTTCAAATTCATTTTCATCCTTTTGAATTGATGAATAATTAAGTGAAATCCCATGCTTTTTGTAAATAGAATTTATAATGCTTATTTTTTTATCAACTACTGGAACTATGTCAAAATCATTAAGTATTTTTATTATATCCTGTGCCTTGCCTAGAGAGTATGCTCCAAAAAGAACTATACCTTTTTGTAATTTAGATGACACATAACTACGCATCGCTTCGATAACTTCGTTTTTATCTTCAAAGACAATATTTGGATCTGGATATGTAGAATCTATTATAAGAACATCTGCGCTTTTAGTTACCAATTTTTCTGCGAGTATCGGCGCTTGAGTTTGAAAATCGCCACTATATAAAACAGAATAGCCATTATCTGAATTTGCATATAACTGCCTCGAACCAAAAATATGCCCAGATGGAAGTAGTTCTATATTGCTCATTTCTAATTGCCTTTTTATAGTGATGCCCTTTCTAACCTCAATTAAATCAAGAGTAAGCTCACTGCCTATTGTAGGTTTTGATTTGTTTACTCCGGATGTATGGTCTGAGTGAGCGTGTGATACAAAGTTTAATGCAGAATTTGAATCTCTTCCGTCTAATGCTATCTCTATTCCAGAAACTGGTAAGCCCATTAAGTCGCCAAAAGAAATTAATACAATAAATATTTATATTTGTTTATAAATAAATATTAATAAACAGTAAATGATTTTTATTTTCTGTTTGAGCTAATGTGATAAAAATGCCAGAAAAAATAATAGAAAAAGTAATAATTATAGGTTCAGGTCCTGCGGGCCTGTCCGCCGCAATATACGCTTCGCGAGAGGGATTTGGCCCGTTAGTAATTGCTGGTTCTAAAGGTGGCGGACAGTTAGAATTAACAACAGTTGTAGAAAACTTTCCAGGATTCCCAGACGGAGTAGAGGGTCCAGAGATAGTTAAGCTTTTAAAAAAACAAGCAGAAAAGTTTGGTACTAGATTTCTAGATAAAGATGTAGAAGCAGTAGATTTATCACAAAAACCATTTAAGATAATTTCAGGTAATAAAGAGTATTATTCAGATAGTCTAATAATTGCTACAGGGGCAAATGCAAAATGGCTCGGTATACCATCTGAAATTAAATTTATAGGAAAGGGTGTTTCTAGCTGTGGAACATGCGACGGTCCATTCTTTAAAAATAAGGATGTTATTGTTGTTGGTGGCGGAGATACTGCTATGGAAGATTCAATATTTCTTACCAAGTTTGCAAACTCTGTTACAATTATACATAGAAAGGATACGCTTAAAGCAAGTAAAATAATGCAAGAACGTGCTATGTCTAATAAAAAAATAAAGTTTATCTGGAATTCTATCATAGAGGAAATATTAGGGGATCAGAAAGTAAGTGGAGTTAAGATAAAAAATCTTATTACTGGAGAAATAACAGAGATGAAAATTGATGGAGTTTTTGTAGCAATAGGATATAAGCCAAATACAGATATATTTAAGGACCAATTAAAACTTGATGAAAAAGGATATATAGAAACGATAGATGAAGTTAAAACGGATATTGAAGGAGTTTATATTGCAGGAGATGTTGCGGATAAATTCTATAGACAGGCAGCTACTGCAAGCGCAAGCGGAGTAAAGTGCGCACTTCACGTCAGAGAGTATTTATCAGCACTTTATTACAATAAAGAAAAAACTTCAAAAATATAAAAATAAGAATAAATAAAAATTAAAAAATAAAATAAATTATAAACGTATTAGAAAGAAATTATTATTTTCTTTGCTTTTTTGTAGGCATTTGCTTTTGTTTCTTTTTGTCTAATACTTTTTTAGGTTGTTCTTCCTCTTCAACTTCTGATTCTCCACTTTCTGAAGACATTTCTTGTATTTTCTGCTGAATCTCGTCTAATTTATCCTCTAAATCAGATATTGCCAAAGATAGATTTGATAAGTCTTCTTTTGATGCAACAACCTTATTTGTATCTTGTACATCTTCTTCAGACTCCGAATCACTATTTAATAACCAACCGTTTTCTGAATCTGAATCCTCTGACTCTGTTTTTTCTTTCATGTTGCTTTCTTCATCATCATTAAACTTCATTGTGCTATCAGAATCTGTAGACTCTTCAGGCATAGGTTCCTCCTCAGGAACAGGATCTGTTGATGAATACTCATCTGTACTTAACTCTTTATTTGCATCAACACTATTTATCTCAGTGTGAATTAAATATATTGAGTAAAGAACAGCTATTATTGCTATTACTGCTGCTATTATTCCATACATATTATTGTTTAACACCATTGATGCTATTGCCATTATAAGCGCCAATAGAACAATTATTGCCACAACATATTCGCCGGTTTTATTCATTCATATACACCTTTATTATCATAATTTTTATTATTTTTTTATTACTATTTAGTTGCTGTAATCCACCTTCTTCTATATAAAAGAAGTACAACACATGATACCAGAATTATTGAGATTATTGGCAACATGTAGTTATTTGTCTTAACGCCATTGTTATAGTAATAAGTTATTGAAGCGTTTCCATAGTAAGAATTTCCAGTGGTGTTAAAAACAAATGTGTAGTATCCTGTCCTATATGTAGTATAGTTTATAATGGTATTTGTTGAGCCAACATACAAACCATTAACATATAATCTTCCTGAAAGTACATTGTTATGTGAGATTATTTCTGCTGTAGTTGTACAAGTATAATTATCAACAATATTATTTTCGCAGATCTTTGTGAATTTTATATCTGATTTGAATAGGGGCTTAAACAATGTTTGGTTTATGTAAGTACCAGAATTTATATCCTTACCTTCTACCAAGTACTTGCCAGCAGGTAACCAACTTGCATCTACAAATGCACTTCCCTCTCCTTGTGAGACTGTATTGCCATTTAGCTTTATTATTACAGTATCATTTTTCTGAGTACTTGTTGCAGTTATTGTATAATTAACTATTGACATATTAAGAAAAACAGGGGTCGTTGGTTTTTTAAATGGAGGCGTTTTAGGAGTTGGCTGATAACTGCATAGATTTAATGATACCACAGATACAGGGGTTGTATAGTTTACTGGTTTTATATTTGAAATGTTATCTACTTTTATTGAAAAACCGCTTCCCGAATTATTTGACAAAATATATGTTTGATTCTTATTTATTGCAAGATATGACCCATTTACAGATAGATCAACATAATTAGGGAAATCATACTTATTGAGTATAGTGAAATTTGTTTTATCCAATTCAAATGATTGTATGTTGCTTTCGGTAAAGTTGCTTATTGAATAACAA
>JBMFWW010000024.1:0-4412 GCA_049964835.1 Candidatus Micrarchaeia archaeon
TAAGATCCTCAAATATTCATAAAACAGCCGACCTCTTGGATCATTTATCCCACGCATGGATCCTGCAAGACTCCAGCTTTGGCATGGCGGCCCACCAATAATGCCGTCGGTGTCAGGTATCTCTGCAGACTTTACATCTGCGATGCTTCTCTTGTCAATCTTAATCTTATGGTTCTTTTCAAAAGTCTCCCAGCAACCCTTCCAATTATCATTTGCATACACTAACTTGAATCCTGCGTTTTCAAACCCAAGATCCAAGCCTCCAGCGCCGGAGAACAATGAAATGACAGTGAATGCTTTTTCCATATTATTCAAACTTCCCAACCACCTTTTCAAGTTCCTTGCATAAATCTCCTAACGTTGTATTGTACACAGTCTTGCTTTTGCTCTTGTTCTTTTTCTTGTCCCTTACTGTGATCACTACAGCATTCGGCTTTTCTGTCATCATAGTCAATAATGTTAACAAATCTATTAAATAAATAGTTAACTTTTTATTTAACCGGATGGTTATGAGGTAGATTTGCCAAAATCTACTTGGCAGGATACTGATTGTTTAAGAAGATCTTCAAAGACGATCTTGTCGAATAGTTTTGCTTCGACTAAACTAAGTGGAGAATTCATTGTAATCCTTAATAAAAGCAATTGATTTGGTTTTGAAGATCCTATAACTTTTCTCGCTCTTTTGTCTACATTACTAAATAATTTAAAATCCACTTTTTCTGCTTTTACAAGCTTAACAATTTCAAAACCAGTCTTTCTATTTTCCATATTATTTAATGATTCCATTTAGTTTTATACTTTTATGAATGAGGATATCTTTATAAACCTTTCGTTTTCATCAGTATCCTGCCAAGTAAAGCCTAAAATACATAAAAATTAAGAAAAACGGTTGTAAAAATTTTCTTTAGAGAGCTATATCTTATAAATAGTATTAAGGCACTGTTTTATACCACAGGGGTTTTACCCCCAGTGGCATAAAAAGAGGATTTAGTATCCTCCTATTTTAACAGCCTGCTTCAATGCATCCTGTTTTGCAAGGCCTGCGCTTCTAAGGCATGCTCTCATGAGCCTACCCCTAGAACCTTTCCTTATCTCTTCTTTATCAAGCTTGTCACTACAGTCGGTCGACATCTTGTTGTGTTCCATTACTTTTGAGAAACCTGCCATGACTACAAGTGTCCCACCTCTGACATCTGTCGTTGGTTTCCTTGCTCTTATAGCACCGGTCTCACCCTGCTTATAGAACTTCGCCTCAAATAAACTTTTCTTTGCCATTTTTTTACCTCCTTATTTTTTAAGGTGCTTTTGGCACCTCTTCGTTAAAAATGTTAGCTTTTCCATATATTTAAGCGCAATTATAACATTTGTTATAGATTATATAACATAGCCTACAGGCTATAAGCCAATAGGACAAGCAATAGAAACGCAGCGAAAAGAACAAAGTCTCCTTTGAGGCTGTATATATTTTTATACTTGAATAAATCAATTGCCAGCATTGCACTGGAGGAAATAAGGAATAAAATCATTGGCAGGAACCCCCCGGCAAAGAAATAAATCAAGGAAATGAAGACAGCTATGGGGATCTGAACTCCCCTGAACATATACAGTTCATTTGAAGGAAAGAAGTTTACTGCAGACGCCTGGTAATACAGCTCATCGGTAATGCCAAAATAGGCAAAAGCGAATGCGACTGCATCAACTGGAATCATCTGGGGAATCAAAGCAGCAAGAACTAATGACACAATAGCAAATGCATCTACAAACATGCAGAAAGGGCAGTTAGCCCTGTCAAGCACAACCCTAAATCCAAAAATATTCAGTTCCATCTTAGCCTCTCATAAAGCTTTCTCTCTGCTTCCGATCTAGGCACTTCCCGGTGCCTGTTTAAAAAATACGGAATAACCTCAGGGAGGAGCATGGCAGAAAGTAAAACTGCGCCAATGACAAATAGGATAAGCTGGTAGGTTAATACATTTACAGGCTGGAACATAAGGAGAAATAAAGACAGAGTAAGGAAAATAAATTCAAGGGGCCGTGTGACCACAATTATCGCAAATACAAATAGAAGCATAAAAGCCAGATAATCAACATTGCCAAAAAGAATTGAAAAAGTAAGAAATAAAACAAAAACTGCGAGTTTATCCTGCCTGGAAAAGCCGAATAAGTAAAGAAGGGCCATGGGGATAAATGCCAAAGGCGTACCAATGCTAAGGAGTATTACTGCGATTTTAAGAGATGATTTCATGGGCACCTGTATAAAACTTCATTTACTTTCTCTGCCTTGCCCAGCTCAACGAAAATATCCAAAAGATACTGGACTTCTCTTTCATAGACTTGGATGTAGGTTTTTCCGTCTTCACCGCCTTTGTAGTATCCGGTATATTTAAAAAGTATGCTTATCATCAAATCAATCATTTCGTCTATTTGCTTTTGTTCCATTTACTCTAATCTTTTAATGTCTTTTATGTTTACCTCCCCTATATCAACATCATTTCTAAATAAAAGTAAGATAGGCACATAAACTTTTCTATTCTTATCCCAATAGTCCTGTATAGTATTATAATAATCTGCATAAAAGCAGGTTTTATTATTTAAGTATATTATTACCGCTCCGTACTTTCTCCTTTTTTTCTTTGCCCATACTCTCTTAAATTCCTTTTTAAATTCTTCGTATTCCATTTTTACATTCTTAATCTAGGTCTTTAATTAATTTTAAACTTACGACCCCAATTAGCATATTCTTCCAAAAAAGCCATACTCTTACACTCTTTCCTAAACGCTCAATTGAATAATAATCTGTAACAAAATATGTAGTTTTAGAGATATAAACATGAACCCACTTATACTCTGCTGTTTTCCAATAATCATGCATTTCTTTAAATTTCTTTTCGAATTCTTCAAGTTCCATGTTTTATACACCACTTACCCTTTTTATTAGCTTTGACTCCACAAAAGCAACCTCAAGCCCTCTTCTTTTTAGCAAAATCACACTTTTGCTTAACTCATACTGATCAGCAATCAATACAACTCCTTTTAAAATTATAAATAAATCTCCATTGCGATCCTGGCATTTCTTAAATTGTTTCTCAAACTTTTCAATTTCCATGTTTTTACCTCCTTAAAATACCCTTTTAACCGATTTTAAATCTAATACTCCACTTATTTTATCGTCCAATTTAAGCCGTAACATTTCTACATTCTTTAGATTAAAAATTGCATAGCCATTAGCAACAAAAAATGTAGTTTTAGACACATAAATATGAACATATCTAGAATAATGAAGTTCTTGCCAATCAAGTCTATTTTTAAACTCCTTTTCAAATTCTTCAAGTTCCATTATTTACCAACTGGCCACTAGCCTTATCCTTCTTAGGTCAACGTTTCCTACATGCCTATTATTTTGATACAATTCTACGTAATAACCCTTTTTATATCTAAACCGTAATAACTTGTATTTATTTGCAATTATAAAACCATTCTTAAAATGGACATAAATTTCCCTTATATATCTGTCTTGTAGTTCCTTAAATTTCTTTTCAAACTCTTCTTTTTCCATGTTTTACCTCCTCCATATGGTTTAAAAGCCCCATTTGGGCTTGAGAATACTTTATTCTTTCTTCTGCTATCCTAAAGTATTCAGGCTCACGTTCAAAGCCGATAAATTTACGGTTAAGCAGTAATGCGCTAATGGCAGTTGTGCCTGAGCCGATAAAGGGGTCAAGCACTACGTCGCCTTCTCTTGTAGTTAAGGCTATAAGATAGCTCATTAGCTTAATTGGCTTTACTGTTGGATGATGATTTTGCATCTGCGCTTTTCTTTCAGCACCAAATTTATCTGCAGTTTCCTTATTTGTTCTGGTTAAGCTGTCAAAATCGATTTGTTTTTTAGGTAAATTATCAAGCCCGTTATTTCTTTCGCTTTTGCTTGCCTTTGGCACATATAAAAATGGGAATATCTTTTGCATTTCATTTGGCAGTTCTTTTACCTTCTGCTCCCACCAAGCGTCAAGAGAGAAATAACGACTTAATGCTTTATCTGCCTCTTTGTCTGAATAAAATGTTTTACCATCGTCTCCTGCTGTATTATACTTACCATAAATGGTACCACCGAACCCTTTCTGACCAGTTTTTACAGGGGCTAACGCACCTTTACTTTCAATATCAAGGGCATTATCGCTTACTAAAAGATTAGCTGGGAATCTGCCCTTCGTGTTTTCTCTATAATCCTTAATACTGCCCCTATCCTGTTCTCCCCCGGCAAAAGTCCCTGCAGGAGCATTATGAATTAGTACTCTATCTTTTTTAGGTATATATGGTTGATGCTCACCAGGGTGCCCTATTCCGATTCCCATAGTACCATAACCCCCTTGTGGTGTGTCATCTTGCTTAAAGGGTATTCTGCAGTTATCAAG
>JBMFWW010000025.1:0-4071 GCA_049964835.1 Candidatus Micrarchaeia archaeon
AAAAAAGAATGAACGAGGAAAAAGACGCAGATTATTACTTTGAAAAACTTAAGGAGAAAGGGCTAAACAAGGACAAGTATTATTCACAGACAATGAACTCTATACATAAATACAATGTGTTTCCAAACGAAAAGGTTTTCATGAACTGGCTGATAGACGGAGACTTCATTGATTTAAAAGCCATAAATGACATAATATTTGCAGTCTACTCAAATCCTTCCTCGGAAGAAAATATAATAATAAACAAATACATAAAGGAAGAAAACAAACAGCAGGAAATATTAGGGATTTCGGATGAATGCACTGAAAATATTCTTTATCTGTTAAAAATACTTACAAACCTAAAGGGTTACAGCGTGGAGGATTTAATAAAAATACACGAAGAGACGATGGAAAGGCTAGATAAGCTTAGAGAAAAGCTAAACAGTATAATAAGCGGTGCGCTTGAATACTTTAAGAAGAAGGAAAAACAAGGACATAAAGAACAATATATAGGCTAAACAACATAGTGAACTACACCAAGCTTTTGCATGGGGCTTCTCGCTTCAACACCCTGGCTTGCAACAGCTTTCTCTGCCGTAGAGGTCTAAGCTCTGCGAGCATACTGGAAGGTTCCCCATCTCACGAAAGGGGAATTCTCGGCGGATTAGTTAAACTTTCTTTCTATGAGATAGGCTTCTTCGTGTACAATTGTATCATAAAGTTGTTTTTCGTATTCCTTAGCACCTCCATAAAAAGAGGGATTTATGTAAATATTATTCGAATTTGGATTATAATAGCCATATAACTGTAGATATATTAACAAAGTAATAATTTTTAATGTTAAATGCCCCAATCTCTTTAAATTCTGGAAAATCTTCCCTTAAATTATTAATTGAATCTTTCAGCAATGAATATAGGTTACGCCACGACTTCATGCATAGATTCGATTGCAACTTATATATAAAGGTTGAAAAGATAAATATGAAAGACTGCTCCTGTAGTCTAACTTGGATAGAACGCAGGCCTGCGGAGCCTGATATCTGGATTCAAATTCCAGCAGGGGCAAATATAATAACAAAAAAACAATAATTATTTGCTAGGGGGCAGTGGTCTAGCTTGGTTATGACACCAGCCTAGGGCGCTGGTGGTCCTGGGTTCAAATCCCAGCTGCCCCATCCTTTTAAAATGAGATAGTATGTTTATATATCAAAAAAACTTAAACTGATTTAATTATCCCTAATCATTTTATCTATTTTGGTTTCTAACCATTCCATGTGCCTTTTAGTAAGAATCCTGTTCTGATTTAAAAGGAAATACTTATCTTTTTCACTTAATTCATTTGAATCTAATATTTTTTCCCATGATCTTCTCTGCATTTCAATAACTTCATTTAGAATTTTTCCTTGAGTTAGCGGATTTATAATATCCATCATCACGCCTTTTATAGTATTCCATCTCTCTATTACAAAATTATCATATTTTGGCTTAATTTCACTATAAACTTTCTTCCCCTCATTTGTTATAGAATAAATCTTTAGCTTTCTTTTTCCTTTGCTTTTAACTTTTATCCAGCCTTTATTTACCATCTTTTTAATCAGAGGATAAATCGAACCGGAGCCTGGCCTCCAAGCCCCTTTTGTCAAAAGGGTTATTTCTTTGATTAAATCGTATCCAGAACAGTCTTTTTCGATTAGCCTTTGCAATACAAAAACCGGTAATACTCCTGCTCTCCCGCTGAAACTAAAACTATCTTCCATATATATTAATATACATATCTATATACACATATCAATATTTAAATACTTGAAATTTAGATTTTAAATGAACATAATAAATCATAAAAAATTGATAGTTCTGGCTTGGATAATAATTATTATAGCGTCTATCCCGGCAGTTTTCAATTATTCCCATTTTATAAATTATTCATCAAGCCAACCTCTATTAAAAAACAGCGAATCCGCTAACGCGCAAAATATTCTATCAAGTTATGTACCACAAAATCAAAGCTTAACAGTTTTTGTAAATATGTCAGTCGGTAATTATTCAAAAAATTTAACAAACCTATTCGTTTCTTCGCTTAAAAACATAAAAGCTATATCTTCAGTTGATTCTCCTTTTTCAGTTCCTTCTTATTTATCAGATCGATATATAGCACAAAATAACAAAAGTTTTATAATAACTATAAATTTCAATGTAAAAAGCGGATTTCAATATTCAAATGGTTCATCTCCTGCCGAAATTTCTTTTACAAAAATAAATAACTTGTCCTCAATTTACTTCGGTAAAAAAGCATATGTAACAGGCAATAGCGCAATTGCATATCAAACACAGCAGGTTACTTCTAAATCTGGTTTTGCTTTTGGCCTGATATTCATAGTTCTTTTGATAATAATACTTATAACGCTAGTTTCTTATTGGTCTTCAATATTAGGATTGCTTTTTGTCGGATTTTCGCTAATTCTAGGCTATGTTTCGATATTTATAGCAGGTTTAATTATAGGCAAGATAAGTTTTATAGTTAATTATACATTAACTGCAGTAATACTTGGTATAGCTACAGATTACCTGGTATTTATAATAGCAAGATATAGGGAGGAATTAAGACTTGGGAAATCCCCAGAAGAAGCTTTGAACATATCAATATCCAAGGCAGGCAAAGCAGTATTTATAAGCGGAGTAATAGTTGCTTTTACATTGCTGGTATTCTCATTTATTCCAAACTTTAGGGACTGGGGAATTGTACTTTTCCAAGCAGTAATATACACTATGCTTTTAAACATCACTCTGCTGCCTATAGGGATTTATTTTTTAAGGAAAAGAATAATATTAAAGATAGGCCTTAAAAAACTAGTGGCAGATTACCATAAGGACTCTCTTTTCCATAGGACAACTACTTTCTCTTATGAGAGGAGATACATAGTAGCAGGCATAATTATTATTCTTGGCGCTATAGCAGGCTATCTATTTTTTACTCTGCCAACAACATATAATTTCAACACAGGGCTCCCGCAAAGCCTTTCATCTGTAAAAGGTTTAAACGCTATTGAAAGCAATTTCGGTTCTAATCTATTTCCAGTTTATGTATTAGTTAATTCAAGTAAGAATTCCTCTAGTCTATACTCTGTTTCATCAAATCTTCTAAAATACCCGTATATTAAATCATTAAATGGCCCCTTAGTATATAATTCTAAATTGAACAATTTCTCATCCCCAGGACTATTTAAGATAAATGGGACCGATTACTATCTCTACACTTTGGTATTGTCTGTTGGGCCATACTCTAACAAAGCAATGACAGTGGTTAATAAACTAAGAGACAACAAATCTTTTTTAGTAGGAGGTTTAACATCGTCAATAATAGATCAGATGAATTATAATAAGACGGCTTATTCAGAATTAGAGTTACTAATTGTAATAATGATATTTTCCATACTTTTAGTATCATTCAAGAAAATACGCTATCCAATAATAGCTATAAGTGGAACCTTCTTCAGCGTAGCTTGGAGCTCTTCTATTCTTTTCATCATATCTAATTATATATTGCATATACAACTTCTCTACCTGATACCAATAATTATTTTTATAATATTATTCAGCATAGGTAATGATTACACCGTTCTTATAATATCAAGAGTCAAGGAGGAAACGGCTAAAAATAAATTTAAGGAGGGCTTAAGTAAAGGGATAGTAAGCAGTGCTAAGACAGTAACTTCATTAGGTATAATATTGGCTTTTTCATTAGGTGCTCTTGCATTTATACCAGTAGCATTTTTAGAAGAATTGGGGATAGGTTTTATAATATCTCTTTTGATAGACACATTTATAATCCGTACTTTTTATTTCCCGTCTATGATAAGCATATTCACAATTTTAAAAGATAAGATAAAAAACTGATATCAAAAAATTAAAACTCTGAATGCTTTAAATATTTTAACAGACTTTGAGTTAGATCCTTATTTTTAAACAAAAACCCAGAATCCGCCGCTTTTTTAGGGATCACTCTTTGGCTTGAGAAAAGTAAAAGCCTTGCCATCTCTCCCAAAGCTATATTTAATAAAAAATTAGGTATTCTTATTAGTCTTTTTTTGT
>JBMFWW010000026.1:0-2000 GCA_049964835.1 Candidatus Micrarchaeia archaeon
TTTATAAAAATTTTATAAAAATTTATATGAAAAATTTTTTAACTAACTCGTAAGACGAATCAAAGCGCAACTCCTTTGGAACCTTATTTACGTATATATCAGATTTTGAGAGATTTATATCCTTATGAAGATAAAGCTGTTTATTCTTTTTAATACTGTATAGTGCTTCTTTAATACCTCTAAACTGCGCCTTCTCAAGTGATTGTATTCTAGAATTTAAAAAGATAAATGCCATTGAACTTTTATGGGAGGCCATAAACTCTGATACTGCCTTATCATTTGTTATTTCCGGACCAGTAACTAATCGCGAGTTCCTCTGCTGTTTAGGTGAAATTAATAGTATAGCTCCATTATTATCCGTAATCCACTGTAACGAAAAATAAACTTCAAATTGGTTCTTTGTTAAATAATCTGATATTATATTAGAACACTTTTTAATCTGAGGCCATATTATGTCCTCACTTTTTTTAGGCACCTTAAATTTAATTAGGTATAAGTCCAGACCTGTCTTTTTTATGAATTTATCGATGTAATTTTTTGCTTGTATAGAAGAGAATTTTAGTCCTGTAAAGTACTCTTTAGAAGGCATGTTAATGAACTTCCTTGAAGCAAGTATGAATCTTGAAAGTGATTCCTTTGATAGTACAGCAGCTACATTCCTATTTGGATCAACAGGATCGATTATTACAAAATCTGAATTAAATTTTTTGAATATAGACTCTTTCTCGTTTTCTTTTATTTCATATCCTTTATTTAATAAACAAGGAAGTTTAAGAGTTGTAGACCATTCAAAAAGATTTTTAAGAGAACCCAGATTATAAATTAAGAGTTCACAGAGATATCCTGAAAAACCGGATGTTTTGCTCTCAGCACCATATATTAAATGACCTTTGAGAAAGTACTTTAATAAACGAACATCGTCTTTTTGTTTTTCTGTAAGTTCTTCATTTATAAATTTTGTATGTAAAGGCGTTCTATCTACTGATGTTGCCATCTCTTCAAGATTTTGTATTTTAAGTGCAGGAACTATATCTGCTTTTACTCCAAGTGAGTTTAAATAGACACGCACATAAGGATGCTCAGCATACTTTATTTCGTAACTATCGTTTTTGTTTTTAACGAGAGCTTTACCATAACTTAATCCCAAGGAGGTTAATTTTTCTTTTGTAGTTCCACTCCTAAAAAGAAGAAATATGTCAATATCTGAGTTGCCCTTGATATTAGTACCTCTTGAAACTGAGCCAGTAACCATTATCTCTACATTATCTGGGACTATTTCTTTAAGATTAGAAGTAACCATATTTATCTTTGATATAGTTCTTGCATACCCTTCTTTAGTTGGTTTGATATCTTTTAACACTTGTTTGAATATATCATCTATGAGTTTATTTTTTTGTACCATTTTAACATATTACTATTAAAAGTAAACAAATAAAAGCATTAACAATATTTAAAAACCAAAAATAAATAGAGTCATTGAATTGATTTTCTGAAGTTATTTAGCCTTTTGTTTTTGTATGGCTTCTTTATCATCTAATGAATTTATACGTATTCCAAGATCAGCTATTTTATATCCTATGCTTCCAAACAAGAAAAGAATTATTATTTGTATTGCATCTGAAATAGGACCTGTAAGAGTGTAGTTAAGATTATTTACAAATTGATTAAATGACTCGGTTATATTATTCCCAGATATATTATTTTGCTGTGTCAGTTGTATCTGCTTTGCCGAGTTATATAAAGAATAACCCATAATAAAAGTTATAACTATAAGAATAACTCCCAGAACTATAAGAACATCTCCTTTATAACTCATAAAATCAATATAACATAAATGTTACAATTTAATAATCTTACTTTGAATAGAGCTTTGTTGAAAAAGTCAAATTTTGTTGATAAAGTCAGACTTAATCAACAAGGCTTTTTTTTGAATTGGGTTATATTTAAACCTTTTGCTTAATTTATAACAAAGTTTATATATTAGAAATAGTAAACACTAT
>JBMFWW010000027.1:0-1542 GCA_049964835.1 Candidatus Micrarchaeia archaeon
TCGGAAACACGTGTGAAGTACAGACACGTGTCTGAATCACTCTTGGTATTGGTCACGGGTCCTCACTGGTCATCCCGTGCCTTCCGGTTCGATTTCATATACCATATACTAATTGTTTTTTTTCATTTTTCTTTTTTCTCCAACATCGGGACTGTTGATCTTCTGGGTGATACCTTCACCGCTTAATTTCATTATTTCACGAAAACACTGCTTTTGCTTCTGCCTGTACCTCAGACAGATTCAACAACAATAAAATCATGCTTTCTATAGTTAATGTTGGTATTACACTTTAAGAGATGATGAGCAACAACCTGTTACTACTACATCAGTTAACTAAAGAAAGTGAGAGGAGAGGGGAAAGCGAAGAGTCATCGCTCTGTCATCGAAGAAATCCGAATTCTAAATCCTGTCTTGTGACCCTCTGTATCCTCTGGTTCAAGTTCATGAATAGTACAGTAATTTTTTCTTTCTTTTTTTAATAATTCTTCCAACACACTCCTGTCGACCAATACCTTGGCCAAAACCTAATGCCCCATGATTAATTTCTTGAATTTTTGAAATAATTTTCCTTGGAGTGGTTTTGACATAAAATCGCCCCACATCTCTGTGGTGGGACAGTATTCAATTTTCAAATTGCCCTTTTTTACTTGATCAGTTAAGAAAAAAAATATTGAACGCTCGGGTGCGCTTGCTAGTGCTGCGCTTCCTATTATTCTCCAACAAAATTGTACTCTTGTTGTCCTGGTACAAAATATTCTTTTCAATTGCATGTCCTTGGGCTTCCATAAATAACTTTGTCCACAAAATCATAGTGGCTGTATCATCTGTAGCAACTATTTCAGCTTCAGTGTTGCTTCTTGTATTCAATTTCTGCTTACGCGAAATTGATTGAGCTGCTCCACCTCCGTATGTCATGACGGCTCCGGTGTGGCTCTTGAGGTCAGGATGCACTCCAAAGGCGCTATCCACGTACCACTTGATGACGTGCAAATCCTCAGTTGACAAATTCAGTTTGTCCTGACGTGTCCCATTACAATACTTAATCAAATGAACCAACTTATTCCAATCATCTTGGTTGGGGGACTTGACTCTTGTGCACAGCAATGCAATAGCTGTGTGAATATCAGGGCGTGCTCGCTTGCAGGCAAACAGACCCTTTGCAACGAAAGTATGAAATAACTTGGCCTTGTCCTTGTCCTGTTTTGGCTCATCACTGTTGGAAGAATTTGAAAAAATATGTATACATTACATGAAATCAAACCGGAAGGCACGGGATAACTCGATGAATTCTTCTTCGATCTTGTTGCTTCTTTCACAACTGTCTTCCTCTTATCAAATACGAGACTGTAGCAAGTTGTCTGGTCGAAATTGCTTTTGTATTGATGGAGATACTATCGTCCTCGGCTTCTCTGTTGCAGCAGATGCAATGGCCTTGAAGTTTGAATTTTTATCGCTCGTTCTCGGTACTGATTCTTACGTAGACGGCTACGATGCGCGCCGGAAACCCTCCGTGTTGAGCGTATTGGGACTGTTGATCTTCTG
>JBMFWW010000028.1:0-1462 GCA_049964835.1 Candidatus Micrarchaeia archaeon
CCTCTTATTACAACAATAGGTATTACTCCCTTTTCAAACTCTATTTCGGCTAATTGAAGGGGTTCTGTAATATTAGCGGGTACATCTATCAATGGTGGCGCGCCATAAGCTAATTGAAGTGCCCTTGCACCAATAATTCTCGCTTTTTCAAATCTTGTATACTCCATTATAAAACCTAATCGTTAAAGTTAAGCATGTTATATGCTGACTAGTAAGGATAATATTACAGAGTAATATTTAATAAATATTGTGTTTTAGTAATTTTACCATGTTCTTTGCATTATTAAACGTCATTTATTTCATCACTGTTTGGTAAATAATCTAAACGTTCTACGTTACTACTTCCCTTTGAACGTTTATTTTTTCTATTTGATGGCCTAAGTTGAGATATCAATTCAGATTTTCTGTGAACCTTAGACTCTCCTTCAACATGACCAATGTCCATTCTATTTTTACTCGAAGTGCCTTTACTTTTATTTGCATTCATCTAACTTACCTCCAAAATATTATAACTCGCCGTAAACCAACTTAAAAATAGAAAGCAACAGCAGTTATAATATGTATGGTAATATTTTGATTTAAAAATATATATATCTTTCGCAACAATAAATAATGCATTGCCTTGGTAGTGTAGCGGTCTAGCATACGAGCCTGTCACGCTTGTGACCCGGGTTCGAATCCCGGCCAAGGCGCTTTATCCTTACGGCGCGGCACCCGCCTCATTTTGGGTATTCCCTTGAGGATTGAGTGATAGATAGAACCTCTGACAGGATTTTAATAGTCATATACAGCAACTTGTATCTTTAACATTTCTAAAGAAGGATTGGGCGACCATTTTCAAAGCCTCAGACATAGTTGGAAATACATGCACCATGTCTATTACATCCTCTACTTTATACCTATTTTTTACTATCATAACGGCCTCATGAATAATTTCCGCTGCCATTGGCGAAAGTATTTGGACTCCCAGAACGACATGCGTTTCTGGATGTGCAACCATCTTTATCATGCCCCTAGTATCACCCATTATGATGGCCTTTGGTACATCGGTAAATCTAACTAGCCTACACGTGCAAGCTTTGAACTTTTCAAGCACTTCCCTTTCAGTTATACCAACACTTGCGAATTGTGGATCTGTGAATATGGCTATTGGTACAACATTTTTATCAATTTTCCTATGAGTACCATGTAACGCGTTTTCAGCTGCGTATGTGCCTTCCCTGGCTGCCAGCGATTCTAACATAGGTTCTCCTGTCACATCGCCAGCAGCGAATATGTTGGGATTTTCTGTCCTCATTTCCGAATCTATTACTATCTCATCTTTAGTACCGATTTTAATTCTAGCTTTTTCAGCATTCAGTTCCTTTGTGTTGGGGGTTCTTCCTGTAGCAAAGAGAATCATGGCCGCTTCAAACTTGACTGATTTTCCATCAACCTCGGCATTTACAATAGCTTTATTGCT
>JBMFWW010000029.1:0-1174 GCA_049964835.1 Candidatus Micrarchaeia archaeon
TTATTACGGCAATTCAAAGAAGGATACAATGCAACATTTAATGCAATGGTATATACAACAATGATAGGTGTTCTAACTTTATTTCTACTTGAAATACCTATAATTGGAGCTATAGTAGAAGTAATAGTAATTATATGGGGCTTAGTAAGTGCTATAGTTTGGCTTGCAAGATTCCAAAAGATAAGCGGAGTAATGTCCTTGGCGGTTATAATGACTAGTTGGATAGTTATTTTCATAATCATTTTTGTATTAACACTAGCAGTAATATTAAGATGATTTTTGCTTTTCTTTCTTTTTCTGTTTTTTTCTTTTTTAAGTAATAATTTGTAGGTATTATTTAGAGTAAAAAAATCCAGATGTAAAGATACTTTTCAATGCCAACATTAATATACCTTAATACATAATAAATAAGCAGTATAACAAGAACTAATTCTTGTTTCGGTGTTAAATTGTCAGGATTTGAGGAACTATCCTTAAATGCTACCTTTGTTGAAGTATTAAAGAGAAATGGTATAATATCTCCGACAGAGGTTCAGCAGAAAGCAGTACCACTTTTGCTTTCAGGTAAGGATGTAATTGTAAGGTCGAAAACAGGCAGTGGTAAAACGTTGGCTTTTCTGATACCCACATTAAATAAGGCGTATTCAGGACATAAGGGTACTACATTAGTATTAGCTCCTACGAGAGAGCTTGCTTTGCAGATATCTACAGTTGCTGAAAAGCTTAAACCCAAAGGTTTTGTAATAGCAACAGTTTACGGAGGAGCATCTATGAATGTTCAAATAGATTCACTTTCTAGGAACCCTAGGTTAATAATAGGCACTCCAGGAAGAATAATAGATTTGATGAAAAGAAATGCGCTTTATCTTTATGAAATTTCTACAGTAGTAATTGATGAAGCGGATACGATGCTTGATATGGGTTTTATAGAAGATGTAGAGTATATACTTTCAGAAACTCCTAAGAATAGACAAGCATTACTTTTTTCAGCTACAATGCCAGACAAAATAATAAAAATATCGCATAATTATATGCATCAACCAACAATGTTGAGCATAGGAGAGGAGGAGGGCTTAACTGTAAAAAAAATAAAGCACTTGTACTTTGTGGCAGATGGTTCAAGAAAACTTGAAGCTCTTCTGGCTTATATAAATGAACATAATCCTAAGAAAGC
>JBMFWW010000030.1:0-944 GCA_049964835.1 Candidatus Micrarchaeia archaeon
GTTTAAATTAAGAAATACTCGTTATCGGACTTGAACCAATAATCTTTTTAAGAATCAGATTTTAAGTCTGACGTGTATACCATTCCACCAAACGAGTTTTTAGTTTATGTCACAGTTTGACTTTTTAATTATTTCTCCTTTAATTTGTTCGTTAACAGTTATCTTATTTTTTTATTATAATTTATCAATTAAAACTTTAATTCCTGACTTTTTTGGAACGAAAAAATTTAGAATAAAAAAAATAAGTTTATCAAATTTTTACAAAATTTTTAAAAAAAATTCTAAAACAAAATCAGATTATTCGCGAAAACTTACTTTTTAAAAGTAGTATTTTAATGGGGGTATAACTTAATAGGTAGAGTGTATGTTTTGCAAGCATAAAGCATCGGTTCAAGTCCGATTACCTCCAAAAATAGATCTGTTTCTCTTTAAGCTGGATTCGAACCAACGTCTTAATGGTTAACAGCCACTCGCTCTACCACTGAGCTATTAAAGAAATTTATTTTTTAGAATAATAATTTAATACTTTTTCTAAATCTAAATTATAAGAAAAATCAGTTGAAAAAGTCGATGTAGTAATGTCTCCAAAAATAATTTCTAAAGTTCTGTATTTTATTATTAAATGTTTTGGAGGTAAAGGCCAAAGTTGTCTATTTTTTATACCTAATTTTAAATTCCCTAATAGACAATATTTGAAATTTTTTTCTATCATAAATGAGTATTTAGGATTTATATTAATGTAATCACTTTCTTTTAAACTATAAGCAGGATGTTTTATTTGTTTATTATTAACAAATACAATTCCATGGGTTATTAGTTGTCTTGCATTTTTTATACTTTTACTAAATTTAGCTCTAAATAAAACTGTGTCTAGTCTTTTTTCAAAAGTTTGTAAAAAAAAATAGTAATTTAATTTTTTTAACTTATTATTTTTAAAATTTTTT
>JBMFWW010000031.1:0-719 GCA_049964835.1 Candidatus Micrarchaeia archaeon
CAGGAATTTATTGTTGATAGCATAAAACACAAAAACCCTTACAAGTCAATACTTCTCCTTAGGCAGATGAGAGACAACGCAGAAGAGTTTGACATAGAGCCATTCATGCAGAATATAAAAGAAAGAATAAAACAGTACCTACTGGCACTTGAATTCAAAAGAAACTGAATTTTTTATAAAGGACTATATAAGATGTGACATCCTCCCACCCGTAAACGGCGTGGGCTTCCTTTGCATTCATGCAACCACTGCATCCTGCAAAGGATGTGTTTTATCGGTTCTCAGTTCCTCGAGAACTGCCTCCTGTTGAGGTCTTACACTCTCTCCCTGAGCGTAACTTCCCCTCTGCCCGAGGGTAGCTTTTGATGAAACTTTTTCTAAAAGTTTCGCTCTTTTGAGTATTACCTTTGCCGCATTTTCATCCCTGTCCATTGTCAAGCCGCATGCATTGCAGCAGTATAGCCGCTCTGAAAGCCCTAACCTTTCTTCACTTGTCTTTATATGCCCGCACATACTGCATTCTTGTGTTGTGTCTCTTGGATTTACATTTATCACTTTCATACCAGCACTTTCAGCCTTGTATGAAAGGAATTGAATAAATTTATTCCACGAAGCAGCATATATCGCCTGCGCAAGTCTATGATTCTTTACCATGTTGTTTATGCTGAGTTTTTCCACTGCAAACGATGTATATCCTGAATTTACGAGTTTATCCGACA
>JBMFWW010000032.1:0-711 GCA_049964835.1 Candidatus Micrarchaeia archaeon
AGGAACAGAAATGCAAGTTCTGACATAACTGCTCTTTGAAATGTAAATCCTAATGAAAAGAGTAAACCTGCTTTTGCTCCTTTTTTAGTGCTCATAGCTCCAACAGCATAACTAAATGTTATTGGCCACGTATGCTCATCAGGGGTAACTCCGTGAACTAAACCTAATATAAATGAAAGAAATAAAGCTGATGCTATACTCAGTCCTGCTGCAGTAGGATTGAATATTGTTATATTGCTATTAGTAAAATAGATAACTCCAGCATACAATATAACCGCAACGATTAAGAATCCAAAAACTATTAATAAAAAGTCCTTTTTTTCCATTTAATCACAAAATCCTTAGTTTAGTAATATTATTGTGAAACTTAATATTATTAAATATTTGTATTAAAGTTATTAATAGAACTTGGCAATTACATTCATTCACCTCGTCAATTTCAAAAATTACCCTCAATAACTAAGAAGATAACCGAAAATGCAAGAAAACACATGAACTTTTACATTTTTTATTCCAATAACTCTATTGTTTCTAAGGCCAAATTTTTCTTTTAAGCTTGAGAAAAACGTTCTACGGCACATCGCTTTCAATAATCTTTGTCTTTTGGTATTGAAGATTTAAATTTTCTTCTTTAGTTTGATGCAATTACTGGAATCATATTATTTTCTTTCAGTTCATCTTTTATCCATGCTGCATCCATTGCTGAATCTG
>JBMFWW010000033.1:0-654 GCA_049964835.1 Candidatus Micrarchaeia archaeon
TTATTGTTTTTCTGAATGTGTCTATATCTGGTTTATAACTAACACTCATTACATGTTTCGAATTAGAATAGAAACTCTTAAGTCTTGATACAATATTAAGATTCAAAATATCACATTATTATATAAACCTAAATTTTAAAAAAGCTTTCTATATACTGGGCAAAAACAACATATTAATATATTTTGTTAAATTAAAGTTATTATGATTTAATGGGGTTTTTAGATTCTATTGGAAGCACTATTGAAAGCGGTATTCAAGGCAAGGCAGAGCAGCAAATAACAAAAAAAATATACGGTCAAGGTGCAAGTCAAAATAAACAAGCTAATCAAAATGTTAACACCACACAAAATAAAACAGAAAATGTGATAAAGGTAACTATAGGGTATTCTGACAAAGTAGTTAGCATAGATACACCTTCTGTATCACAAGTTTATAGTCCAGACGGAACAGCAACATTTAAGGTTATAGGAAAACCAATGACTACACCTAAAGATAAAAAATAGTTTACTTATCAGATATTTTGTTTTTATATTTTTCATGCTGTTTTACTATCTCTAGCGCGTCTCTAATAATCATACCTTTTGTACCAGCCAACAAAATCTCTACTGTGATATTAATCGTAATGTTAATAGGGTAAATTATAAGAACTACAA
>JBMFWW010000034.1:0-622 GCA_049964835.1 Candidatus Micrarchaeia archaeon
CTGTGAACAACTATGAGAGTACATACAGTAAATCTTATTTCGGTCCATCCGGCAGTGAGATAGTTATAACATTCGATAAATTTAACACAGCCGGCAATGCGACTCAGGATTATAATTCCTTCATTGGAAATGCACAATCAGTAAATTATAGTACCTATAAAGGTTTAAGATACGAAGTAGTTAGTTCACAGCCGGGCCAGAGTGTTATATTGGTTTTAAATTCCAATTATGTTCTGATGATAGAATTTCTAAAGGGTGCAGTAATACAAAATAATGAGATAAATCTGATGCAGCAGGAAGTCAATGTCGCTCTTGTATAAATTAAAATACTCTATTCAATGTCTTTTCTTTAACTAATCTGCCGAGAATTCCCCTTTCGTGAGATGCCGCCTAAGCTTCTGGTGTGGTTTCATACTAATACCTATAGATTTCCGCTATTCATCTTATCAAATACTAATTATCTATTGTTAAGTAAATAAATGTTTATATATCAGTCTTATTCATTTATAATTTATGAAAAGTCACTTCACTGGGCCGGAAAACATAAGCGGTGGCCACAAACCTGAATCGACTGAGTTAGAAACTAAAAGAAATCTAGATGCCATACTTAGAAAAATAAAAG
>JBMFWW010000035.1:0-621 GCA_049964835.1 Candidatus Micrarchaeia archaeon
TTACAGGCGCAAACCTCAAAGGCGCAAAGCTTTACGTAGCAAAACTCTCACGCGCAAACCTCTCACGCGCAAACCTCTTAAGCGCAGACCTCACACACGCAGGTCTTTACGCCGCAGACCTCTTTCGAGCAAAACTCTCAGGCGCAAACCTCAACTACGCAAGCCTCTTAAGCGCAGACCTTACAGGCGCAAACCTCAAAGGCGCAAGCCTCTCACGCGCAAACCTCACAAACGCAAACCTTACGGGCATATATTTAAATAAGACCATATTGCCATCTAACTTAATTTTAGATAATACTACTGCTGATCCTAAAACCCGCAAGATTTTACTTGAGGCTAGAAAGCGTGATGAAGAACACTTGTTTGCGGATTGATGTTTTTAGTATTTCTAACATAGTTTAAGATTGAGCAACAAAAGTACATATATTTCCGAAACGAAAAGACATATTCCTTTGTCGTGAGGACCTTATTTCGGGATAAGACAACATAGTTTGGATATGTAACAGTATATATCTGAAAAATCAGAAAAAGAATGTGATATTATGGCAGAAAAAAAATTGAAACAAGAAAACAGTCTACAGAATTAAAGTCCGTATTGAGAACAGAAGTTGTTGAGGAAAA
>JBMFWW010000036.1:0-600 GCA_049964835.1 Candidatus Micrarchaeia archaeon
CTTCGCTGCCCTTCGGGTGTGGACCCCAAGCTCCCAATATCTACTAATAAATCTATATTTAATTTTTTAAGAATTTCCGCATAAATTACAGTGCCCGACCTCGGAGTTATTTTTTCTTTCGTAATCCCCAGCTTGAAATTTAATTCAAATTGTTTTAACATATTTATTATCCCCCTTATTTATTTTGTTTTTCACCTTACGGGTGAATATAATTATTAATAATTATATCACTGAAATGCAGATAAATAAAGGGGTTTTGTTGTTTTTATAACTTTTCTATCGGCAATTTATAGTTAAACGGCTAATTTACCATTTTTTAAAAAATAAAAAATTTACACAAAAAACTTGACATTATCGTTTAACATTGCAGAATATAATCAAGCATTAAATTTTGCAAAAAATTACAATATAAATATCTGGCCATATTACGCTTATATAAATCACTATGAACTTGCTAAAGATTATATAGATAACTCATTGGACAGAAAAATATTAAAAAAAGCATCAAAAGATTTAATGCTTTTTTACTTAGATGAGCTTATTTCAAAAAAACCCATAAATTATTCATGTCCTCAGTTCAACATACTAACTATAGATGAA
>JBMFWW010000037.1:0-599 GCA_049964835.1 Candidatus Micrarchaeia archaeon
AGTTGCTATCGCTATTGCGCCGATTATATCGACGGGAGCTGCATTGGCGCCGACGACAAAGGTCGCATTCACGTGGCCATTCTGCACGAATGGAGACGGTAGGCTGCTCATAGAATATGCACTCGCTGCTCCTACGGTGACACCTAGGAACATCGCACTGGTTGCTATTGCCGCTAACTTCTTAGCCGCACTCAATAATTTTGCTTTCATGTTTCCTCCTTATTTATAATATGATTATAAAAATATGAGGATATTTGTGTATTTAAACATTTAAAGAGATACAAGGAATCTTATAAAAAGTAATGCTCGTGATTATATACATCTCAAAAAAGATTGCCCCCGCTGGAATTTGAATCCAGATACCAGGCTCCGCAGGCCTGTGTTCTATCCAAGTTAGACTACGGGAGCATAAAAAGAAAAAGACAGCTAAAGTTTATATAGAATAAGGTAATTATTAATAGAATGCCCATAGATGATTCATTTGCATCAAAGAGGAAAGTTGTAGGGCAACACAACGGCCATAATGTCTGGGGACCCGTTGATCCCCCTAAAGTTCTTGGGATACATGGGACCACTGTTGCTGTAGACTGGGATGTGTG
>JBMFWW010000038.1:0-591 GCA_049964835.1 Candidatus Micrarchaeia archaeon
AGATATAAAAACAGCTTGCTTTACAAATGCCTTAATTAATCCGTTTTCTATTAATGTCTATTAGTATATCTTTTTCAAAATAATCTTCATTATAAACAAATCCATTTATAAGTGCAAAACATTTTTTAGCTCCACTGGTATAAATACTCAAACTATTCAACCATCTACTATTTGTTTCTAACATCTATAGTATTTACAATTTCATTTTTAATTTGATCTAAATTTCCTGTGGTTTTTGATGGACACGAAAATTTTTGCGATTACTCACCGTCAAAGAATCTTTTTAGTAGAAATAGAAAAATGTTTGTATTTTTTTGAATGGTGGGATGATAACATTACATAAAAAGTTGTTTTGTAGTTATTTAGAGAGGTTTACTTCGTCAACTTCATAAAAAGTTGTTTTTCTGTTATTTAGATAAATTTACTTCCTCAACCTCACCACGAGGTTCCTTTTCGCGAAAGATCTGTGCTGTGAAGGTGTAAAGCCTTGCCTGACCTGTTTTCCAGATATGTTCCTTTAATCCTGCCTTTATGCATAGATTGTCAAGATATTTTTCCTTTGTCCAGTTATTTTCAATAGGTACATTAGGA
>JBMFWW010000039.1:0-591 GCA_049964835.1 Candidatus Micrarchaeia archaeon
GTCGCGCTTTTTTTGCATCCACAATTGCAGTGAGCATTATACTTTCAAGTGCAACAGTTGGGCTCGCGGCATCTTCTCTTGATAACCATTCTTGAGTAGGCTTGCCACTATAGACCCTTTTTTAATTGATTTGTCTCTCTTTTCAGTGATTAACATGAGTGCCTCCATTGTTTTTCTTTTTTCATCAAGAGACAGCTTTGTCACATCCATGGGTGTGAAACAATTTCTTTTGTGCAGTTGCTCAAGTTCCTTTCTAGCTGCATCTTCTCCAGCCTTTTTAACTTCTTCAGACCTTTTTTCAATATATACTGCTGACCATAGCTTGATCCGTAAATTGCAGCTTTGGCATTGATCTCTGCCATGCACTTTGCAATCAGCATTGCATACTGTTGATTGTATTCCTCAACATTTTCTGGATTCACAGTAATATCAAACTGTACATGCTTTTCTTTTATTTTTTACTGAGCATATGTCAATCTTTCCGGTGCTTGACGGTTTCTTAGTGGTTGCACTCGCTCAGGTTGTGCATCCGGCTCAGGCAATAGGTTGGGTTCCTGCTCGGGGTCCCCTTGGGCGTCATCCTGTTGTGCC
>JBMFWW010000040.1:0-586 GCA_049964835.1 Candidatus Micrarchaeia archaeon
CCAGAGCTTAAAATTTGGTTCTTATGGTATATGGGAAAACGATAAACTCGATGAATTTGGATTGTTTTATGATAACAATCTGGATAACAACGACGTCAAAACGTTATCCGATTATGTGGATAAAAAACATATAAAACTGATAACAAAAGACAAATTTCTAGACATGTTTATCGATTATGTCTATAAAAGAAGGGCTATTTGTGTTGGCTTTAACTTGCCTTTTGATATATCACGCATAGCCATAGACTACAGCATATCGAGAAGAGATAACAACGCCTTCTCATTCAAGCTTTTTGATAGTGTCTATATGCCTAGAATTATCATAAAACACATCGATTCCAAAAGGGCTTTGATAAACTTCTCTACGCCATACTCTAAAAACTTCAAAAATTATAAAAAAGTGAATAGGTACAGAGGCACATTCGTTGACCTGAAAACGCTATCCTTCGCTTTAACCAACGAAAGCCATTCTCTTGAAAGTGCATGTGAACTGTTTAACGTTGAACATAAGAAACTGAGGACTGATGAGCATGGCAAGATAACGCCAGAGTACATTCAGTACAACATGAATGACGTTTTTGCGAGT
>JBMFWW010000041.1:0-563 GCA_049964835.1 Candidatus Micrarchaeia archaeon
CTCAAGTCCGAATCCTTTGATGAGGAGATATATTCCAATAAGCGCAACAGGAAGCTGCCACCCGAAATTAAAGTAATAACTCAGTGCAAAAAGCATTAAAAGTATTGCAGGAATCCCAAATACAATTCTTGCATAATGTGGCTCCTTTAGCTTTTCGAGTATTGTAAAATATGTATTCTCAAACTTGTCTGCACTTTTTATCACAACAATGTCTACACTGTTTATTTTCACTCGTGTTTTCAGGAGAGGTATCGCACGATTGTCGCTTGCGCCATCGCTTACAAGAATGCAGGAATCTATTTTGAACTTGTCAAGCACTTTGTCTATCTGCCGTGATATTTCTATATCTGCAAAATATCCTTCCTTTTCAGCACCTGTTATTGTTGCGACAACAACATCAAAGCCTTCTGACTTCATACTGTCAAATTTCTTGACGGCTTCAAACATTACATTGCTGTCAGGATCAAGGGGGTCTGCCAGAGCTAATTTCGATGCTGCGCTCAAATTTGCATTACGACCTATCACAGGCCCGCTTATCCCTGTCTTTTGGTAAAGGTCGTTGT
>JBMFWW010000042.1:0-244 GCA_049964835.1 Candidatus Micrarchaeia archaeon
TTTTATCAGCCATTTTCTCTATATATATTTTGGTTTATAATCTATTTATTAATGCCATATTCAATAATTGTATGTTATACATCCACAATTATTTTTGTTGATAAAGTCTTAAAAATGTTGATAAAATCTGACTAAATCAACAAAGCCTAAATAAACGGAAGTTTTTTTATATCTTCCATCCTTATAAGAATAGAGAATTTTACAAAGCCAAAAGTTCA
This sequence comes from Candidatus Micrarchaeia archaeon, assembly GCA_049964835.1. GTDB lineage: Archaea > Micrarchaeota > Micrarchaeia > Micrarchaeales > CABMGC01 > JAJZOD01. Next base: position 219 of record JBMFWW010000042.1, read on the forward strand.
AAATCTAAGAGATAAAAAATTGCAAA
>JBMFWW010000042.1:254-536 GCA_049964835.1 Candidatus Micrarchaeia archaeon
ATGGGATGTGTATGACCGAGACCATTTTCATAACAGGAGTTTCTGGTTTTATTGGAAGCCACATGGCGGCAGCAGCATTAGAACGTGGTTATAATGTTAAGGGAATCGATATCAAAGATTGCAGCATAAAAGGTGTAGAATTTACTAAAGCAGACATAAGGGATAAAGATAGCATATACAAAGCAATGAATGGCTCGGATTATGTAATACATCTTGCGGCAATAACATCTAATGTCGAATTTGAAAAAAACATGTACGAGTGCTATGACATAAATGTCAGAG
>JBMFWW010000043.1:0-517 GCA_049964835.1 Candidatus Micrarchaeia archaeon
GTCGTATGGGTAAACCTCGGAAGCAACACCATAGGAGCAGCAGGCGGAGCAAATACGCTTACGATTTACATGAACTTCTTAAATAGTAATGTTCCTGTTACAGGAGGTTACACTGGTTATGCGCCGCAGTTGTGGTGCACAAACGGATGCTTCCAGACAGGTTACGCGCAATACGATGATGGAGCAAGTGTGTTTAATAACTATCAAAATTTTGCAGGAACAACGTTATGGAGTGGAATATCTACTATTTCAGGTGTAACGCTTACACAAAACAACGGATTAGAAATTTCTCATTTCAAGGATTAATAACAGCTCAAAATTCACAAAGTTCTTCAAATTTTCAAGAAGGATTGATAATTGATAAATCAACAGATACATCAACTGAAACTTCAGGTAATCCCCCTACTGGAGCATATTCATTCAGGAGAGATATCCCTGGAAATTTCTATCAAATAGATAATGGAGGAACTGAATTAGCATCAACAGGTGCAAGTGGAACATATCCATACACTTCAAT
>JBMFWW010000044.1:0-514 GCA_049964835.1 Candidatus Micrarchaeia archaeon
CTGATGCTGATGCTACTGTTGACACCTAATTTGTTGGCTAAGAATATGTCGCAGTCTCTCCAAAATAACAAGACGTATACGGTGCCGGTGTACCAGACGCAAGATAAAATCTTACATTGGATATTGAAGAAGATCCTGCAAACGACACAACGTTCATGTAAAACCATCTTTCAAAAGAATTTGTACCTGCGACTATAGCATCCTATACTGGGTCTCCAGGATATGCGTCGACGTTTAAGAAATTCATTAAAAAATTACCATTTGAATCTGTTTGAGCGGCTTGTGTTACAACGGGAGAACTATCTCCAACAATAAAATCTACTGTTGCTGCCATATTTAATCACCTCAAAATTTTAGATTTTTAAATTATATTTATTTTTTATTATTGTATTAATTATCATAAAATTTAATTATATCATCAAAAATTAATTGTACTAATTGTTGATCCATTATACATAACATTTGCTAATGTTGATATTGTATTATCAACATTTTTAGATTTAAAACTAAATAA
>JBMFWW010000045.1:0-510 GCA_049964835.1 Candidatus Micrarchaeia archaeon
TTTAGATATACCGCAATAATTTCAAGAATAAAGTTTAGTACAAGAACAATAGTTTTCTTAAATCTTTTACTTCTTTTTTTTGTTTCATTAGAACCTTATCTATTTAACCTACTAAAAACTCCATCCATGTCAAATAATTTACTGAATACTAGCTCATCCCTTTATGCTTTTGACATGGGCGCAATAATGTTTATATTGGGAATACTTACATACATTGTAATAAAACAAAAAGCAATATCTATTATGAAACATTATGTCCAATTAGTAATAGCAAATATAACTATAGCTGCAGTCTTTTTTATATCTATACTGCCATTTTTCTGGAATGTTTATATTTTTGGAATAGCTTCAAGATTTTTAATATGGATATTATGTTTTCCATTAACTTACATAATATTTAGGATTTCAAACTCACGTTGATAAAATGTCCATATTTAACAACGTGAGCGGGAAATCCCACACTCTTTAGAGGTGGGATGAAAGCGAACCGCAAAGTATATAAATATATAA
>JBMFWW010000046.1:0-506 GCA_049964835.1 Candidatus Micrarchaeia archaeon
ATAAGGTCAGACTTAGAATCTGAATGAAATCAGTTTTGCGTCCAGTTTTTCATCAGGCGCATTCGGATTATTTATCTTAATATCCTTAATTTTGACTCCATTTAAGCTTTCTAACTCTTTCAGTATCCTGCCAAGTAGATTTTGGCAAATCTGCCTTATAAACTTCCGGTTAAAGAAAAAGTTAACTATTTATTTAATAGATTTGTTAACACAGTACTTCCGAAAGTGGTAAATCGCCAAAATAAATATTTAAATACTATTTAGATTCTATTCGCTTTTGTGTTTTTTGCAGAAAGCGAAAAGCTTAAATACTGCTGTTTCCTATATTAGTTATAATAATTATAACTCCAAATGGAAAAAACAAGAGACTATGTAACCATTGCAATCAAAAGGGCCACTAAAGAGAAGCTCATTGAAACTATGGACATAAAAACATTTGACGAAGCAATAAACAAGCTTCTGGAGGAGTACCAAAATGCAAAAAATAAGCAGTAAGGCAGTTTTAT